>NZ_JACVPD010000001.1 GCF_018882095.1 Polynucleobacter sp. CS-Odin-A6 | reverse complement strand
ACCCGCTTAAGACCACCTGACTTTAGAAACTCTTTAACTACCTTTAGCTTGAACTGCTTGCTGTACTTGCTCATAAAACAAAACCCCCTTGGTTGGACATGGTGTCCAACTTTTGGGGGTCAGTTCAAAGAGGTGGCTTTTTTATTACGGCGTAGCGGAGCCCAATTGGACTTTGGGTTTTGGCTACCACTCTCCTTAATGCTCTTTATGCTTCTTACCAAGCTTCTCAGGCTTACCATTTCCATAAAGGCACCAGTGCTTGATTTCTTCTAAAAGAGCATCTAAATCTTTTAATTTGAGAGCCTTTAAATCAGACAGCCTGATATCTCCAGATTTTTGTAATTTCTCGATAGCCTCTTTTAAAGCACTCATTTGATATCTCTTCTTGATGGAATTACGTTTTGATTTTAATTTGGAGGATTTTTGACTGCAGATTGATAGCTTTGATGCTTTTTTAGAATTTCTGAAGTTTTATGACAAATTGACTACAAATGAACTTAATTTTTTTAAGGCTAAAAAGTTATGTAACCGTCATACAAGATTCATTAATAAGGCACATACTTAATAGGTAGTAACCCTAACATTATCTATCAAAGGAGCCGTAAATGACACAATTATTGAGCCTCTTTAGTCTAGTTTTTGGTAACCAGACCAAAAGCAATGATTTGGAACAGTTCATCAACAGCCATAACCCCAATAGCCATCAGCAAGTGGAGCAGCTTACTCGTGACTATCTCTACTACACCACTTATGGGGGGTTTTAGATCATGACAAAACTAAAACGCTTGATTATTAAAGCGATTTTAGCCTGGGCTGAGACTCGTAAAGCCTATGCAAGTCGATATAAAAATCATCGCCTCGGATCTTAATTTTTACGAAGGTCAAAATTAAATGAAATTAACAGTCTATCGCTATAAGATTTGGGATCATCAAGACGATGATCACGTCCATATTGCGCCCTATTACGCCATTCGAGAATACATCGAGCACTTAGAGGGCGCAACGGTCATTGAGGATGATTATTTGGTAGTAGATGAGTCCGATTTAGATACTCTTGGAAGAATCGCTGTTAGAGATGATGATTAGGCAGCGAAGCTTATTTAAATCGACACCTTAGTTCACCAGGTCTTTGGGGCGAGCAATCGGCCTTTGACTCATTTGCGAATGTATAAAGTCACATACTAGATCGTCAAATGGTACTGGATGGCCTGCATTTAAAACCTCAAAGGTATTTAATCGAGGAATCAACGCCCTTATCTCCTGAACACGTTGCTCAGTGCATATCTTAGACTCCCTGCCATAGACCAGTCCAACCTTACCTTTAAAGCCCTCTAGTGCCTCATGAAAATTCATGCCCCAAACATCGGCACGATATGAGAGATCAAAATGCCCAGGGAGCTGCACATCAGCGATTGCTTTTTCGTCAACACTTAATTCTTTGGCAAGCTCTCGAATCTCTTTGAAGCCCAGCTCATTTTTCATTGACTTATATAGGGTATACAAAGCAGTCCAATTAACCGTTAAGGCGATATCGTTAAGAACGATAGCGTTAATCTTTTTATCAAAAATCTTTGTAAGATGCATTGCTAAAACTCCGCCCATACTAGTGCCAAGAATGGTGAGTCTTTGATGCGTCTTACCTCCAACCAATATAGCCCATTGAATTAATTCGCTCACATCCGAGAGGTATAAAGACATTTTGTAGGCCCCACATTCATCAATATAGTCAGACTCGCCTCTGCCTGAAAAATCAACGCTAATGACTTTATAATTTTCAAACTTCAAAAAGTAATCATGAATGACTAAAAAGGATGTCTTTGTTTCAAGCAATCCTGGCAAACAAACTAAAATGTTTTCTGCATTCATGTCTCCTGAAACGGTATAGGCAATTTTCCGAGGATGCTGTTCATCTCGGATCTGAAAGTATCGGGTTTCAGGTGCAATGCTAACTACTCTTATTGGTGTAACGGGAGGTGCCTCTAGATTGCTTTCCAGCGGCATAGATTGTGAGGCCGTTAAGGCGGCAGCCTCTTGAACAACTTGAGCAACAGTTGCGGTGAAATAATGATTAGGAGGTCGAATCCACTGAATGACTTTTACTTTTGCCTCCATCAGCACATTGAAAATCTTTTTTTTCATCCAACCATACCTATCAACAGTTATTCGGATTCATCAATATCAAGCTTTTGACTGTACAGAGTCTTGATGACAGAAATAATTAAGGTGTATTAGGATCGTAATGAGCCTGAATCTCAATGGCCGATTTGGGGCTTTGCGGTTTATTCCTACTTTTAGCTGCTTATAGGCCCATAGCTAACATCCTATGAAACTCCGCCAAAAGGTAGTTTTAGTATTTCTTACTTGTCCAAGGCTAGAGCGGCCAGGGTCGCGGATACCTGGACCTTATCAGCCGCTTAAGGAACAGGCTCCAAGCTTATATTCGGGAGGCCCTAGAATAAGATACAGATTTGATAATAGTTATGGATCACACACAGCTAAAAACCCTTAAAATGACAATCATGAATCTCAAAGCCATTGCCCCTCTTCTTTTTGCTGTATCTTTATTCAGCAACGCCGCCTTTGGCGCTGAATGCCTAGGAGATCAGCAGTCAAAGAACGTGTTGACCTTCGAAGTGGTTCCGCAATTTCCCCCCAGTCAAATTTTTTCAACTTGGGGACCTCTTTTGGATAAAGTAGGCAAAAAAAGTGGCCTGTGTTTTGAGCTCATCGTGCCAAAAGATATTCCAGAATTCGAGTCAGATTTCAGTAACGGTAGACCCGATTTCATCTACGCAAATCCATACCATTTCCTAGTGGCTTTGAAAAAGCAAAAATACAACCCTTTGTTGGCAGAAAGTAAGAACCTGCTATCTGGTTTAGTTGTGGAAAAAGCAACGAATCCCGAAACCCCCTTGAAAAGTCTAAACGGTAAGAAAGTGGCATTTCCTGCTCCCAACGCATTTGGCGCTTCTTTACTTGTGCGGGGAGAATTTGCAAAAAAGGGAATCACCATTCAACCTGTATTTGTTAAAACTCATGGTAATGTCTACCGTTCAGTGATTGCGGGAGATACAGCTGCAGGAGGCGGCCTCAGATCGACTCTAGATTCGGAGCCAAAAGAGATACAAGACCAGCTTAAGGTTATCTACACAACGCAAAAATTTACCCCTCATCCTATAGCCACTAAACCCACCATTTCAGAAAATATTCGTAAGGTCTTTTTACAATCCTTTATCAATTGCGCTGATGATGAAACTTGTAAGAAGGATCTGGCAGCGGTGGGGATTGAGCACCCCAAAAAAGTGACAACAGCTGATTTTAACAATATCGAGGAATTGCATTTAGAGAAGTATGCTCAATAGACTGAAGCTACCAAAATTAAAAGTCTTTCAAACTAGGAGTATTTGGCCAGTCCTTATTACTTCTATAGTGTTGATGGTCGTCATCATTACTGGCGGTCTCTACACTTATTTGCAATTTAAACAATCACTACTTGAGCAAAAGTTTTATGCTGCCCAAAACCATTCTAAAAGCCTTTCTAATGCAGTAGTAGATCTTTTAATAACTAAAGACTACGCCGGAATTGAATCTCATATTCGGCAAATATTTTCGAATGATGATGTTTCTGCTGTATCTGTCTCTAATATGTCTGGCGGGGTACTGTCTGGTCTTTATCGTGATGACGATCAAAAATTGAAGGTGCTTGTTTCAAGTCAAAATATGGAGATCCCTAAATTTGACAATAAGCCTTTCATTCAGACATTAGACAACGATAAACTGACGACCTTTTACAAAATTAATCTGGGAGTTGATTTAGGCCTTATCAAAATTGAAACATTGAAAAATAAAAACGATGAAGCATTGATTGCCTTACAAATCAAAACGCTGATATTTTTTATTGCTGCTTTTTTGGCTATTCTCATCATTCTTGGAGTATTTATTTGGAGAGCTTATTTTTCGGTATTGAATTATGAAAAAGTAATCCTTCACCAAAACACTGAAATTACTTACAACAATAGCAAGCTAATCGAGGCGAATCAGCATAAGTCTGAGTTTTTGGCCAACATGTCTCATGAATTAAGGACCCCACTAAATTCAATTATCGGATTTTCAGAGGTGCTTCTAGAAAAGTATTTTGGTGATCTTAATCCCAAGCAAGTAGACTATGTTCGGAATATTAATAATTCTGGACAGCACCTTCTAGAGCTTATTAATGATGTATTAGATCTCTCTAAGATTGAAGCAGGTCAATTTGAATTACATAAGAGTCAATTTAAACTCAGTAAGGTTTTTGAGCTTGTCATTAACATCTTGAATGTCAGGGCAAAAAAGAAAACCATTGAGTTCACAAACACTGGAATTGATAGCTTAGGAGAATTCTATGCCGACGAGAGAGCATTGCGTCAAATTCTATTGAACCTATTAACTAATGCCATTAAATTTACCCCTGAAGGCGGAAAAGTACAGCTGAATGTAATATGCAATGATCAAAATTTAGAAGTGGCTATATCTGATTCTGGTATTGGAATCGCCCAGGAAGATCAGGAAGCGGTGTTTGATGAATTCAAGCAGGTTAA
Organism: Polynucleobacter sp. CS-Odin-A6; assembly: GCF_018882095.1. Taxonomy (GTDB): domain Bacteria; phylum Pseudomonadota; class Gammaproteobacteria; order Burkholderiales; family Burkholderiaceae; genus Polynucleobacter. Next base: position 910,522 of record NZ_JACVPD010000001.1, on the reverse strand, counting down.
TAGCTCAGTCACTAAAAATCAAGAGGGAACTGGTTTAGGTCTTGCTATCGTAAAACGCTTAATTGAAATGCATGGCGGGGAAATCCATTTAGTTTCAGAGCTAGGTCAAGGCTCTACCTTTAGCTTCAATATTCCTGTAATGAGTAAGGGGTCAACAGATGGCTAAAATTTTGATCGTTGAAGATAATCAGCTCAATCTTGAACTATCACGGGATATTCTGACTTTCAATGGTCATGAAGTTGAGCATGCTGAAGACTGCGAGGCATGTCTATCTAAAGTAGACGCCTTCATGCCTGATCTCATTTTGATGGATATCGGCCTACCTGGAATTAGTGGGGTCGATTGCTTCAAACTATTGAGACAAAAATCTGGATTCGATAAAGTGCCTGTTTTGGCATTTACTGCATCAGTTATGCCTGATGAAATAAAAAAAATTACTGACACCGGATTTAGTGGACTGATTGAAAAACCGATTCGGGTCTCTACTTTCTTAAGCACCATTAATGATGCATTAGAAGTGAAATAAAGTTAGGTCTCCACCTAGGGAAGCTTTAATACTTCCAATATTTTTACGTATGGGCTATTAATTTCGGGAAATTACTCTGTCTGATATCACTCATGCCCTAAGCGGTCTTAGGTAATACTAACTTTGGAGTGCTGCTCGGAATCTAGTTTTGGCCTTTCGCCAGCCACATAGGCCTTGGCAGCAGCATAAATATATTTCAACCCTTGAATGCCCGTACTGTCCCAAAACTCACCTTCGTGTGCAGTAAATTTTAATAATGCAATATTAGGGTCGGATTTTCCGAGTGGAAACCATACCTTCCAAGTTTCTTTCCACATCGTCTCGATCAAGGTGCGATCATCATCTACCACTAGCTCACCGTTCACAGTAGCAAATTTCCTAGCACCTTGAAAGATTAGTACAGCATGAGAGTTAGCCGTAATTTCATCAACCTTAATTGAATTCTGATCCGTTAGGAGATAAGTCGTCATATTTTCATCGAGTCGCGCTATTTTCATAGGCCGCGCATGAATTCTAGTAGCGCTGTGGGTTGCTAACATAGCCTCGTCAAAGTCCTTTAGCACCTCATACAAATTATTTTCTTTAGTCTTATCCATCGAAACCAGCTCCTTAGCATCTAAATTAGACAAAATGATCTATTAGCCATGCTAAAGAATTGCTTGAAAAAAACAGTGCGCTACCCAACACACTTAATAACTTAAGTAAAAAAACTCGGTCGAGAGTTCTTCTATAAAGTTTTTGGTCTATCTATCTAGGATCTTTTTTTACTGCAGGCCGACTAAATTTAGGTCTTTTTGATTTCCGCAATAACAGGGGTGTGGTCTGAAGGTTGCTCCCAGGTACGGGGCTCTTTATCAATAGTGCTCGCTGAGCACCTGTCTTTCAGGTTCTCACTTAAGAGGATGTGATCAATGCGCATGCCTGCATTACGTCTAAAGCCCATCATACGGTAATCCCACCAACTAAAGGATTTGGGTGCTTGCTCAAACATCCGGAAAGAATCCGTTAATCCGAGCTCCAGCAGTCTTTGGAATGCTTCACGCTCTGGAGGAGAAACTAAGTTCTGCCCTATCCATTTCGAGGGATCGTATACATCGACATCAGTTGGGGCAATATTAAAATCGCCCAATAATGCCAAGCGGCTATTTTGACTAAGCTCCTCTTTTAACCAAGTCTCGAGAGCTTGAAGCCACGCTAGCTTATAAACAAACTTATCACTCTCAGGTGACTGGCCATTCGGAAAGTAGGCTGAGATAAGTCTGATAGGCTGCATTCCTGCAAAAGGTATTGTTGCCGCTAAGAGACGCTGTTGCTCGTCCGTATTTCCTGGAATATTTCTGATGGGCTTTAAGAAGGTGGTACTTGCATCAGACGCAATAGGGGCCAAGGCTGCTTTGCGAACAATAATGGCAACACCGTTGTACGTCTTTTGTCCAGCAGCCAAACTCAGATATCCGGCCTCCTCTAATACAAGATGAGGGTATTTATCATCGGTTAACTTGAGCTCTTGCAAACATAGAGCATCAATGGGCTGCTTTGCTCTTTCTTGATCTTGTAACCATTTAAGAACTTGAGGTAAACGCACCTTTAGTGAATTCACATTCCAGGCAGCAATACGAACTGACTCAGTCATCGATGCCTAGCTCCTGTAACTTGCGAGTAATCGTATTACGACCAATACCCAGTCTCTGAGCTGCCTCGACACGTCTACCGCGAGTCACCTCGAGCGCAGCTTGCAGTACAGCCTTCTCAAATTTAGAGCAGAGAACGTCATACACTTCAGTATCCCCGTCTTGCAGCATTTTGACTGCTAAGCGCCCTAAGCCACTCTCCCAATCAACTATCCCACTTCGCAATGCTAAATTAGCAGCACTAGACTCTCCCGCTACTGCGACAGGCTGCTCACTAGCTTGCGCCAAGATGTCAGATGGCAAATCACTACTGCCAATCACATTTGACGGCGTCATGACCGTTAACCAATGACACAGGTTCTCTAATTGACGTACATTGCCAGGAAAAGGCATTACAGCAATCTCTTTTAAAACCTCATCAGACAGCTTTTTGGGTTCTACCCCTAAGGACTTTGCGCATGCCAACATGAAATGGCTAGCCAACACAGGGATATCTTCTGCGCGTTCACGTAAGGCGGGCATCCGTAGACGAATGACATTTAAGCGATGCAATAAGTCTTCACGAAAGGCGCCGGCAGCAACGCGCGCTTCCAGGTTTTGGTGCGTTGATGCAATGATGCGGACATTGGCCTTGATTGGATCTTGACCGCCAACACGATAAAAATGACCATCAGTTAATGCACGCAATAAACGGGTCTGCAGGTCAAAAGGGATTTCACCAATTTCATCTAAAAATAAGGTGCCGCCATCGGCCTGCTCAAAACGACCACGACGTAGAGTTAATGCCCCTTGAAAGGCGCCCCGCTCATGACCAAATAATTCTGACTCGAGTAAATCTTTTGGAACTGCTGCCGTACTAAAACTAACAAATGGGCCTTTGGCACGAGGGCTGTGTTTATGCAAAGCTTGGGCCACTAACTCTTTACCAGTACCAGATTCGCCCGTAATTAATACTGTTGAATGCGATTGGGCAAGACGTCCGATGGCTCTAAAGACTTCCTGCATCGCCGGTGCTTGGCCAATAATTTCAGTGGAGTCCTGTCTCCAGCCATTCATCTCTTTATTGCCAGATTGATTACGCTCACTTTGCTCCATGGCGCGACGAATCAACTCTACCGCTTTATCAATATCAAATGGCTTGGTGAGGTATTCAAATGCACCGCCCTGGAAAGACGATACCGCTGAATCTAAATCAGAATACGCCGTCATGATGATGACAGGCAACAGAGGATGGGTTTCTTTGACGTTTTGTAATAGATCAAGACCGTTACCCCGCGGCATACGAATATCTGAAATCAAAACAATGGGGGCTTCCTTATCCAATGCATCCAGCACATCATTAGGATTGGAGAAACTTTTATGGGGGATATTCTCACGAGTGAGTGCTTTTTCTAGCACCCACCGAATTGATTGATCATCGTCCACGATCCAAACGGGTTTCATAATGGTTTCTCCTGCCTACGGTAAGGAATTTGAATATGGAAATCAGTCCGTCCTGGACTGCTGTCACAAGCGATGAAACCCTGATGCTGTTGAACAAAAGTTTGAGCCAAAGTAAGGCCAAGACCACTCCCCCCATCCCTACCAGAGACTAAGGGAAAGAAAATGCGTTCACGAATATCTTCTGGAACACCAGGGCCGTTATCAATCACATGCAAGTCCATCGCCATCTTGTAGCGTTGCTTGGAAATCGTGACTGATCGCGCCACTCTGGTTTTGAATTCAATTTGAGCATTACCTTGCGCAATTTCTACCGAAAGTGCTTGAGCTGCATTATGGGCAATATTTAAGACTGCTTGGATTAACTGCTCGCGATCACCCAGTATTTCTGGCAGACTCGTGTCATAGCTACGAATAATCTTGAGTCCTTTTGGGAATTCAGCTAACACTAAGCTTCGTACACGCTCCAAGGCTTCATGTACATTGAATAACTCCATCGCATGTGCTTTACGATGCGGTGCCAGCAGACGATCTACCAGGTCCTGGAGGCGATCAGATTCTTTAATAATAACTTGGGTATATTCGCGCAAGCCTTTTTCTGGCAGTTCATACTCAAGCAATTGGGCGGCACCACGAATACCCCCCAATGGATTTTTAATTTCGTGTGCTAAGTTCCGCATTAATTGCTTATTTGCTTCAACCTGCTGAGTCACGCGTTCATCACGCTCGCTACGCAACTGTTGGTCAATCGGAAACCACTCCATCATGATGAGCGAGGGATCTTCTAGACTAGCAACGACTACATGGGCCGGAATAGAGTCCTGATGAATGCTCCCCGGCAAGGAGTGCAAGACTAGCTCTTGACGCTGGGCGGACACATGCCCTGCTTTAACCTCATCAATCATGTGTTTAAGTAACTCGTTGTCTCCAAACAAGTTGCTCACAGAATGCCCTTCAAGCGATTTACGGGAAAGATCTAGCGCAGATTCTGCAGCGGGATTCACATAAACCAATTGCTGGCTCTCTGCCTCAAATACGACGATGGCATTAGGCATTTGTTCGAGCAATGTCGGAAAAAAAGGAGCAGCCGAAGCTGCCCCTTTTAACGAATTGCGCAAGAGACCTGCGCTCAACATCTCTACTTCGCTTACAGGGAGTAGTACATATCGAATTCGATCGGATGTGTAGTCATACGGAAACGAGTGACATCTTCCATCTTCAATGCGATATAGGCATCGATCATGGAATTAGTAAAGACACCGCCACGAGTCAAGAACTCACGGTCTTTGTTCAAGGCATCTAATGCTTCTTCTAAGCTAGCACAAACAGTTGGAATCTTTGCATCTTCTTCTGGTGGCAAGTCATACAAGTTCTTATCAGCAGCTTCGCCTGGGTGAATCTTATTCTGAACACCATCTAAACCAGCCATCATCAGTGCAGAGAAGCAGAGGTATGGGTTAGCCAATGGATCAGGGAAGCGCGTTTCAATACGACGACCTTTAGGGTTAGAAACGTGCGGAATACGAATTGACGCAGAACGGTTACGTGCAGAGTACGCCAATTTCACTGGAGCCTCAAAGCCTGGAACTAAGCGCTTGTAGGAATTTGTACCTGGATTAGTAATCGCATTCAGCGCCTTAGCGTGCTTAATGATGCCGCCGATATAGAACAAGGCAAATTCCGATAAACCTGCGTAACCTTTACCAGCAAACAAGTTCTCACCGTTCTTCCAAATAGATTGGTGTACATGCATACCAGAACCGTTGTCGCCAACGATCGGCTTAGGCATGAAAGTTGCTGTCTTGCCATAAGCGTGTGCTACGTTTTGAATAACGTATTTTTGCCAAATAGTCCAGTCAGCACGCTGAACCAATGTGCTGAACTTGGTACCTAATTCATTTTGACCTTGACCAGCCACTTCATGGTGATGTACTTCGACAGGAATACCTAATGACTCCAAGATCAAACACATTTCAGAACGCATATCCTGGAATGAATCTACTGGAGAAACTGGGAAGTAACCGCCTTTTTTGCCTGGACGATGACCTGTGTTACCGCCTTCGATTTCAGCACCTGAAGACCATGGAGCTTCTTCAGAATCCACCTTTACAAAACAGCCTTGCATGTCAGCACCCCAACGGACGCCATCAAAAATAAAGAATTCTGGCTCTGGACCAAAAAAGGCGGTATCGCCTAAGCCAGTGCTCTTTAAATAGGACTCAGCACGCTTCGCAATAGAGCGAGGATCGCGATCATATCCCTGCATGTCTGATGGCTCAACAACATCGCAAGTAATGACTAGGGTTGGCTCTTCATAAAATGGGTCGATGTAACAAGCCTTCGGATCGGGCATTAGCAGCATGTCAGATGCTTCAATCCCTTTCCACCCAGCAATAGATGATCCGTCAAACGCGTGCCCGCTTGTAAATTTCTCTTCGTCAAAATGGGAAATAGGTACCGTGGTGTGTTGCTCTTTACCCTTTGTATCAACAAAGCGGAAATCAACGAAAGTACATTCTTTCTCTTTAACTAACTTCATCACATCAGCGACGGTCTTCGTCATGCAAATCTCCTCTATTAACTGAATTCGGAATACAAACTTAAGGTGTACACCCTTGCTCATTCCAGGCATTAAATATGCCTTTGCAATGCATCTAATTTACTGAAGCAAACAAACGGGAATACACATTATTGCACTAATTAAGTGCTCAAATAGTGTTCAAAAGTCTAAAAGACGCCATTATTGCACCAATTTAGTGCTTATGAGGATTGAGAAATATCATAAATTTCATAGCCCAAGGCCTCGGTTCCGGCACGAAGTGCAATCCAAGCGCTATCAAGAAGCTGGGCATTACCCTTAATCCCCAGCTCAATATGGCGATCCGCATAAATACTGCCCTTGGATGGATCGCCGACTGACGGAAGACTAAAGACTTTTACCCCAGGAAAGTTGACCTCAATACGCTCCATCAATGGGGTTAAGTTGGATTCAATGCCTTTGGGAACAATAAAACTCTGCTCCGCCCAGTTTTCTTGATGAAATAGATTTTGATAGTAGGCATCCAAGCACCAAGCCATCATTGGCGCAGCCATTACCGGAAAGCCCGGGACAAAATAGTGCTCTTGAATAGAAAAGCCCGGAATCTGATTGTAGGGATTCGGAATAATGTCGCTGCCCATCGGAAACTCACCCATTTTAAAACGATGTTGGTTCTCAGGAGTATTGAGATCCGCCTTGCTAGGATCTCCTTCCGCCATCGATTGAATACGTCCTGCGATCAACGATTGAGCAGTCGGATGCAATGCTGTTTTGGTACCTAAGGCTAAAGCAGCACACCGCCGAGTGTGATCATCTGGAGTGGCTCCAATACCACCTGTACTAAAGACAACATCGCCACTAGCAAAGCTCTCTTTGAGCGTAGCCGTAATTTGCTCGGGATCATCTGCGACATACTTCGCCCAAGAAAGGCTGAGACCACGTTCATTTAGGAGCTCAATCAATTTGCTCAGATGTTTATCTTGACGACGACCAGACAGAATTTCATCGCCGATCACAATTAATCCAAAACGACGCGCCTTCACATCAGGCACATCAATCGCAAACTGCTTTAATGCGTCAACCATGGCTCGGGAGCTCCCCATCAATTACATGTGCCTCAATATTGAGGGGCTGATCTAATTCTATTCTGCGCAACTCTTTTAAGGCTTCAAGCAAGTAATGGGCAAACCAAAGTGCAGCAAACACGAAGATCAGAGAATAGACCCAGAGCGCTACAAAGCTGACAATCGGAAACAAGACCAGCGCTAATGCTGAGGTAGCCCAAAAAAAGGTGGGTACAGCACCGAGCATGCCGGAGACAATCCCCATCGCCAACAGTGGCCAACGGTGTTGCTGCAAAAGCGTGTCCCGCTCTTGAGGACTGGCATGCTGTGCCAGCACGTCATAAGACATCAGACGCATCGTTAACCAACCCCAGATTAATGGTGGCAGTACTGCAACCAATGGCGGCAGCCACCATACCGGTAAAGTCAACATGACTAGAGCCAAGCAAATGAAAGCTGACCAAATGGTATAGATGAAGCTACCTAAGAGGCCCCCACCCTTTTTCTTATCTATGTCCTGATAGGCAGATTGGCGAGTCACCATTTTTACAATGGCTGGCACAGTGGTAAGGGCAATAAAGACCAGCAAGCTAATCGAGATCAAGGGGATTAATAGCATGACAAAAAAGAGTGGCGCAATCCATGCGCGTGCATTTTCAAAGCCTGCCCAAATCAAACCATCCTGAATCCAACTTGTAAAAATTGAGGTCGTCAAAAAAATACTGAGCAGTTCTAATGCAGGGGTCCAAGTTAGCCAAATGAAGCAGCCCCACAAGACAGACACAATCAGAAATGGACGCAAGCTCAGCCAGAGCATTTTGGGGTGCATGGTGCCAACCAAAGCTAAGCCAAAGGACTTCAATACCAGCTGCATGTTATCCATCTATTCCTATCAAGTTCCTACCAACATCCGGAGATGTGTAGAACATAATTAATGTTTAGGAAAAATTTCACGAGTAGCATGTTTCAAACTCTGCCACTGTTGCTGCAACACATGGGATGAGAGCGAGAGATCCCTCACACCGGTTGGGTGAACTAGCTTCGTAAAGATTGCCGTTTTGAACAACATATCCCACCAGGGAAATAAGACTCCAAAATTACATCCACCGAGAATACCGGGCTTTCCTTGAGCCTCATGACCATAACCAACTGCGTGATGCATACGATGAAACAGAGGAGAGACTAAAAAATACTTTCCTACTCCAAGGTCGACTTTAATATTGGCATGTTGCCAGCTTTGAATGAGCTGACTAATAACCACTAAAACAATAAATTGGCTTGGAGAAACACCAAACAACAAAGCAAAGAAAGCAAATACCAGCGCATGCATGATATCGTCCAAAATATGATTACGATCATCAGACCAGGCAGTCATCTGAGTTTGGCTGTGATGAAGGGCATGTAGTTGCCACCACCAATTAAAAGTATGTGAAGCGCGATGGTAAAGGTACTCTACAAAATCTAGTAATACCAAGTAGATGCAAAAGCTCACCAACGGAATCGCAGTGATCGGCGGATACCAAGACTCTACATTGAGCCTGCCGAAACGAAAGTCATGCAATACCGAGTCAATCCCAAAAAAGAATCCCGACAAAGCAATAAATATTAAGCCGTGAAAAATACCCAATCGATGAAAGAGCGTGTAAATCACATCCGCTTTAGAAGCATTAGAAGATCGCTCCTGAATCTCTGCAGGAGCAAGCTTTTCCCAGGTCCGCAAGACAACAACAATTAACAGAATTTGAATGCAGCCAAATAGAAACCAATCCAGACCATCATAAACATCCTCCGCCATTGCCATCAGATCAAACTGATACAAAATAGGGGTTGCAATATTGGTGAATAGAAATTCCTGAATACCGGCGTAAGCATCAGAAATTGGAGTGAGTAAATTAGGCCACATGTGTTTATTTTGACCTATTTATCCAGTTTTGGCAGAGTTGCAAAACAAAAGCCACGATTTTTGAGATTAATAATGAGTTGCTCTAAAACGGCCGGTGCCCAAGGATCCTTTCGGGACCAAATTCCCAGATGAGCCATCGCAATATCCCCATCCTGCATCTTTCTGCTCGCTTGATCCAGTAGCACCGGATTGGAGTGCGTCTGGGAACTTAGCTCATCACCCAAAAATCCCGCAGGACTCCAGCCAATATGCTGATAACCACACTGGGTTCCCATCCGAATGGAACGGGGCGATGCTTTACCGCCAGGAGCGCGCCAAATTTTTTGTAGGCTGGCATCAGTGAGCTCCTTAAATCGATCATCCACCCTTCTAATTTCTCGGCAGTAACTTGCTTCGTTATACAGACTCATGATCCCTGCCTTAGGACCAAATTGCGGCTTGGCAAAGATTTCTGCGCCAGGGCCGTCTTTAATAAAGTAGACATGATCGTAGGTATGGCTGCCAAAGTGATGACCCTCTTTTACGCGATCCTGCCAATACGACTTCCAAGAATCATCTAAGGCAAAATCACCGCGGCTAGTTTTTTCATTCGAAAGGAAAAAAGTCACTTTGATGTTCTGACGATGCAATATATCGGCGACTGTTTGCGCCACTGACATATTGCCGGTATCAAAGGTTAGGTAAACCGTTTTTTTACACTGCCCCTCTTGTGCAGAGACCAGGACTGGAAATATCGCCAATGAAAGTAGCGTCACCAATCTCGCCAAAGTCACTTTCATCTGCATGTACTGAAATTACTCCCAACCAGCGCGCGGGGTAAAGAATACGCCGTGCGGCGACTTACCAACTGGTATGACAGAGACCAGCTTCATAGAAGGGATATCAATCACGCCTACTTTTTTAGAGAAGCGCAGGGTCACCCATAAAGTCTTGCCATCAGGAGTAATCTCCATATCATCTGGTCCCGCAGGTAGCCCAGTAATATCACCGACTTTTTCTAAAGTCTGCATATTAATTAAGCTAATGGTTGAGGCAATGCGATTACTCACAAAGACGTGCTTTTTATCACCTTGCGGACGGAAGTTATGGGCTCCCTTACCAGTAAAAATTCGTTTTACCTCTTTACGATTTTTCCAATCGATTACCTGGACATTGTCTTCACCAGTAATGCCAACCAGTAAATACTGATCACCAGGCGTCATCCAAATGCCAGCTGGCACTTTACCCGTAGTCATTTTCCAAATTACCGTTTGAGTATCTAAGTCAATTGCAGCCAGCTCATTGGAGTCCTGCAAGGTAATGAACGCGATTTTACTATCTGCTGTAAATGCTACGTGACTTGGTGTCTTACCAAGCTTGATTGATTTGGCTAGCTTCAAATCGGCGCCTTGCGCATGATACACATCCACCCGATCTAAGCGATTACCGTTGGCAACAAACCATTTATAGTTCGGTGAGTAGCCAATATGGTATGGATCAATGATATCTGAGATTCTTCCTGTCAACTCACCGCTCACAGGATTCATTAGAGTCACATTATCACCAGCAGCGTTCGCCACCAGTAACGTCTTTTGGTCGGGAGTCATCATCAGATGGTGAGGCTCTTTACCAACCGGGACAGTCTTAATCACCTTACGAGTCGGCATATCAATCAAGCTCACAGTTGCCTCACCCGAATTTAAGACAATCGCTATCTTGGGCTCTGCCTTGGCATCCACTACTGATGATGTTTGAGCCAATACGGCGCCGTGAGGGCCAAGGAAGGCAAATGTTGCCAGGGCTGAAATAGCGCCAAATCTGGCTTTACTGATAAATATATGCATATCCTACATTGTAAGCAATTGAGCCCACTCTGGAGCGAGTGCAAATAGGCTCCTTTGACCTAACGCAAGCTAGCAAGCACTTTTTCGAGACGTTTGAGAGACATTGGGGTTGGCGTTTTTAACTCTTGGGCATACAAGGCAACCCTCAATTCCTCTAACTGCCAGCGAAAATCGGTTAGCGCCTGGTCTTCAGTCATTGCATAGGCAGCAGATCCACGACTACCTTGAAGAAGTTTTTGCCAAGGGCGAGCAACAGACTCCCACTCTTTTTGACACTGGGCATCTCTACTCGGATTGGAGCGCAACTTATCAATACGCAAAACAATAGCCTTCAGGTACCTAGGGAAATGAACCAGCTGCGCATAAGGCGTATCTGAGATAAATCTGGGAAAAATTAAGCCTTGCACTTGAGTCTGTATGTCCCCATAAGCGCTCGATGAAGCCGCTTTTGCCTGCGCCAGTTTTTTCTGCAGATCGGCATTGGCCTGTAAGGCCGCTAATGCATGCTTCGATATTTCTTGAGCGATTAAGGCTAAGCGGGGTTTTCCTGCTTGGAGACGCTCCGCGAATTGCTCCGCATTCACAGGTAATGGGTCATTCATAAATGCCCTCTCTAGAGCGAGATGGAGTATTTGCTCAATTAAGTCATCGACTGAACCTATATTGATAAATAGCAGACCAAGCTCACGAATTCCAGGGAGCTGTTTTTGCAGTGCTTTAAGCGTGTCTTTATTCGATAAAGCAAACAGTCGACGCAGGCCTTGCCAGTGATGTTTTCTAGCTTCAAGTAAATCATCAAATACTTCGAGATCACAGGCTTCAATCCGATCCACTAATGCGGGATAGCCAAATAAAGTGCGATTGCCCTTCTGAATTTCTAGCGTCTCAGGGAGCTCGCCAAAGTCCCAACTGCGATAGCCGCCCTGCTCTACCTTTTTCACCGCAGAGCTAGCGTTTGATGGATTCACTTTACTAGCTACGCTAGCATCGGTTGGCGCACTATCCGCACCCAGCTCTTCATGAATGGCTTGCTGAGCAATCGCCTGAAAGGCAGTACGAGCGGTTTCTCCATACTCCGCACGAAGCCGCACTAGATTTCGCTCTAACTCCAGTTGCCGTCCATGCTCATCGACTAAACGAAAATTCATTGAAGAATGGATGGGTAAAGCTTCTGGCCTAAAGTCGGAGCGTTTAATTTCTAAACCACGCTCCTGCCTGATATCAGTAATCAAGCTATCCAAGAAGTCGCCAATGCCAAACTGCCTTTCTGTCAGCCTCCGCTCTAGGAAGGATTTGGCATACTCTGGCAAGGGAACACAGTGACGACGTAATTTTTGGGGGAGTGACTTCAGTAAGAGCTGTATTTTTTCTTCACACATGCCTGGCACTAACCACTCACAACGGCGCCCATCCACTTGATTGAGCAGCGTCAAAGGCACAACTAAGGTGACACCATCTTTGGGACTGCCTGGTTCAAAGTGATAAGTCAAACTCAGATCACTACCGCCGACCATCATCTTTTTAGGATAACGATCTACTGTAATACCAGCAGCCTCGTGGCGCATTAAGTCTGCTTTAGATAAACGCAGGAGACTATCACTTGATTCCAGAGTGGCGTCGTCTTTTTGGGAAGTCTTTCTCAGCCAAGCCTTCATGCTCTCTCTACTGAGAACCTCTGGCGGAATCCGTGAATCATAAAAAGCAAATAACAGATCATCATCCACCAAGACATCCGGCCGACGTGAGCGATGCTCCAAGGCCTCGATCTCCTTTATAAGCCTGCGGTTATGCCAGAAAAATTCAAAACTACCAGGGTATTTTTTTCTGGCATCCGCTTCTGTTTCTCGCATTAATGCAGGAGTATCCATGCGTCCAAACATTTCTTCTTGGACTAAAGCCTGGCTAATAAATAACGTCCGCGCATCTTCAGGGTTATGTGCCTCATAACGCACTCGACGTCCGTGATAGATGGGTAATCCGTAGAGGGTGCCCCGCTCAAATGCCATGACCTCGCCTTGACGACTATCCCAAAAGGGCTCACTGAGAGACTTGATGAGGCGATGAGCGGCTACTTTTTCAACCCACTGAGGCTCAATCTTGGCAATCGTCCGCGCATACATGCGATTGGTTTCTTGAAGTTCCCCCGCCAGAATCCAAGCTCCGGCTTTCTTACCAATCGTGGAACCTGGCCAAATAAATGGACGGATACCGCGTGCACCAATGTAGCCACCAGTCTTACTACCACGCTCTTGTGATTTTTCATCCTCTTCTTTTTTAGCAACATAGCCTAACAAGCCAGTTAATAAGGAGAGATGGACCTGTTCATAGGTGGCAGCGGATGGATTTTCTTTCCAGCCTTTTTCACCCAACATCGTATGCAGTTGGCCATGAACATCCCGCCATTCACGCAAACGTCTTGGCGACAAAAATTTACTCTTGCAGAGATTTTCTAACTGACGATTGCTGTGTTTGTGTTTTAGTGCATCCTGATACCAATCCCACAGCTTGACATAGCTGAGGAACTCAGAACGCTCATCAGCAAATTGAAGGTGGGCTTGATCGGCAGCAGCAGCTTGGTCCATCGGTCGATCGCGGGGATCTTGCGTAGCTAGAGCAGAAGCAATGATGGTGACTTCACGTAATGCCTGTTGTTCTTTGGCGGCTAAGAGCATCCGACCGATCCGTGGATCGAGGGGTAGGTCTGCTAATTGTTTGCCAATCGGTGTTAGCTTGAAGCTGTGGTTGATATCCTTGATATCAGCAGCAGCCACATCGTCATACACAATTGCACCCAACTCATCTAAGAGCTGGACTCCATCGGCAATGGCACGACCCAATGGCTTATCAATAAAGGGAAATTCTTGAATTCTGGGTAAGCGCAGAGAGCTCATGCGCAGCAACACTGCTGCTAAGGAGCTGCGTAAGATTTCTGGATCAGTAAATTTGGCGCGCCCTAAATAATCCTGCTCGCTATAAAGACGAATACAAATACCATCTGATACGCGTCCACAACGGCCTGCTCTTTGATTGGCCGCCGCTTGAGAGATGGACTCAATCTGCAATTGCTCTACTTTATTACGATAGGAGTAGCGCTTGACTCGTGCTAGGCCGCTATCCACCACATAGCGAATATTGGGAACCGTTAAAGAAGTCTCAGCCACATTGGTGGTCAGAATGATGCGCCGACCATTACCTGGATTAAAGACGCGCTCTTGTTCAGCAACTGATTGCCGGGCGAAGAGACTCAAGATCTCCGGATGAAAGCGCTGTTGTAGTACATGGTCTTTTCTGAGGGTTTCAGCACAATCCCGAATTTCTCGCTCCCCCGGTAAAAAGACCAGTACATCACCGGCTCCCAATGCTCCCTCTCGCCACACATTAGAGATGGCCTCTACTACCGCGTCCGGAAGTTCTTTTACTTCCTTAAATACTTTCTTGCCATCCGGCTTTGCATCAGGCTCAAGCGGCTCATATCGCTGCTCTACCGGAAAGAGTCGCCCACTCACCTCGATTACGGGAGCAGATTTACCGTGCACCGCAAAATGCTCAGAGAAGCGTTGAGCGTCAATCGTGGCGGAAGTAATGATCAGCTTGAGGTCTGGGCGCTTCGGCAGTAACTGGCGCAAATAGCCCAATAGAAAATCAATATTGAGACTACGTTCATGAGCCTCATCGATGATGAGCGTGTCATAAGCGCGCAGCTGAGGATCGCGTTGCGTCTCTGCCAGCAAAATGCCATCGGTCATTAACTTGATCGAAGCACCTTGACTGGTCTTATCGGCAAAACGGATCTGGTAGCCCACATCCTGGCCAATCGGGGTGCCTAGCTCTTGCGCGATACGCTTAGCAGTCGCGGTGGCAGCAATCCGGCGAGGCTGAGTATGCCCAATGAGCTTGCCCCCATTCATGGTGCCTCTGCCAAGGTCTAAGCAAATCTTGGGTAATTGGGTTGTTTTACCTGAGCCCGTCTCACCACAGACAATGACAACTTGATGTGCGCTCAGGGCATCTTTGATGATTTGACGCTGGCCAGAGACCGGCAACTCCTCCGGAAAGCGAATCTCAAGTCGTCTCGGGGTGTTGGAAGCAGGCACAGTCGCAGGGCTTGCTTTGGGTTTTTGTTGGTTTATAGGCTCTTGCACCCTATAATTTTCTCACTATGCCAACAAATGCACCAAACCCCGGCTCAAATGCCGAAGAATCCAGCTCCAACTTTCCTTTTGTAGGATGGCTGCGTGACGTTGCGCCCTATATTCATAGCTTCCGTGAAAAGACCTTTGTTATTGCCTTTGCTGGTGAATTAGTCCAAGAAATTGGTCTAGAAAACCTGATTGAAGATATCGCCATGTTGCATGCCATGGGTATGCGGATTGTGTTGGTTCATGGCATCCGTCCGCAAATTGAAGAGCAGCTCATGCTCCGGAACATCAAGAGTCAGTTTGGCAAAAGCGCCATGCACAGTTATCGGATTACGGATGCCGCCGCCTTAGAGTGCTCCAAAGAGGCTGCTGGTGAATTGCGCCTAGATATTGAAGCGGCATTTAGCCGTGGACTTCCCAATACTCCCATGGCAGGATCTCGCATCTCGGTGATCTCGGGTAACTTTATTACTGCGATGCCAGTGGGTGTAGTTGAGGGAACGGATTACATTCATACCGGTCTGGTGCGCAAGGTCGACTCTACTTCAATCAAGCTTTCACTCGATAGCAATAAGATTGTGTTGCTATCGCCGTTAGGTTTCTCGCCAACAGGTCAAGCATTTAATTTGGCTTTTGAAGATGTCGCTGCTTCTACCGCTGCCGCACTCAAAGCAGATAAGCTCATCTTTTTAAGCCCCCATGCTGGCCTAAAGGATGCGGAAGGTGATTACATTACTGAGCTCTCCATGCCGCAGCTGAATGAGTATATAGCCAGTCACCAAGAGCTCGATCTGGGGCTGAAGAGCTTACTGAATATTGCTGGTAGAGCTATTCGGGCGGGCGTTAGCCGTGTGCACTTCTTACCTTGTAATCGAGATGGTGCGCTCTTAGAAGAGCTCTTTACTCATGATGGTATTGGCATGATGCTCGCCTCCTCCGATATTGAAAATCTACGTGAAGCCAATCAAGATGATGTGGGTGGCATTTTGCAGCTCACAAGTCCGCTTGAAGATGAAGGTATTTTGGCTGCTCGCGGTCAAGATGTGATTGAGCGAGATATTCAACGCTTCTCGGTGATTGAGCATGATCGCGTTCTGTTTGGCTGCGCCGCCCTCTTCCCCTTCCCTAATGGTGTAGGTGAGCTTGCTTGCTTAGCAGTGGATCCAGACGTCCAAGGCTCGGGCGATGGAGAGCGTTTACTGAAGCGGGTGGAAATGCGGGCAAAACTGGAGGGCATTAAAAAGCTCTTCGTCTTGACGACCAGAACGGAGCATTGGTTTTTAAAGCGCGGCTTTAAGCGTGCCTCCGTAGATGATCTGCCGGAAGAAAGAAAACAAATTTACAACTGGGATCGCAAGTCGATGGTTCTCACTAAAGAGCTTTAACTTCGGAGCTTTAACTTCGGAGCTTTAACTTCGGAACTCTGACCTCAGATCTCTAAACACTCAACAGTATTTGAAAGGTATTACAGATGGCACGCATGGTTCAATGTATCAAACTCAATAAAGAAGCTGAAGGGATGGACTTTGCTCCATTGCCTGGTGATCTTGGTAAAAAGATTTGGAATCAAGTTTCTAAAGAGGCTTGGGCAGATTGGTTAAAACATCAGACGATGTTGATTAATGAGAATCGGCTCAATATGGCAGATCCCCGTGCGCGCCAATATCTTCTCAAGCAAGTTGAAAAACACTTCTTTGAAGGTGGTGCAGACTTAGCTCAGGGCTACGTTCCACCTACTGAATAAATATTTTTGCTATCCCTTGACGATTGAGTTTGAGGGGAATAGGATGAATTGGTAGCTGGTCAGCTTTTGTGACTAACTACATTGGCGCAAGCCACTACACGTAAGCATATCTATATGCTTATTGGACATCAGGAACTCAATCTCTTCCTTTTGTCTCCGCCATGTTCTTCATGGCAAACAAACCCGATGGATCAGCTTGCTGCCCCGTCGGGTTTTTTAATTAGAAAGTGACTTTACTCACGCCAGCTGCATTACTCACCAGGAGAATGTTGGCCTTCTCTTTTGCGAACAAGCCGACTGTAATCACACCCGCGATTTGATTGATTTGAGACTCTAGTGCCAGCGGGTTTGTTATTTGTAGACCGGCAATATCTAAAATCCAGCCGCCGTTATCCGTTACAAAAGGCTCGCTCGGAGTCTGGTCTAAATCCGTACGCGTCACTTTGGCCATTCTGAGGCTCACTGTACCGCCCAGCTTTGCCAGCTCTTGAGCAACAATTCCCCTAGACAGAGGAATAATTTCCACCGGTAAGGCAAAGCTACCCAATACGGAAACCTGTTTGGAGGCATCGCAAATACAGATAAATTGCTTAGCCATGGAAGCAATGATCTTTTCTCGGGTTAAAGCACCGCCGCCACCTTTGATCATATGTCCAGCGGGATCGATTTCATCAGCGCCATCAACGTAAACAGGTAAAACATTTACGTCATTAGGATCTAAAACCTGAAAACCATGCTTTAGGAGACGTTCGGTAGTGGCATTGGAGCTCGATACCGCTCCAGAGAAATGACTCCGATAGGCTGCCAGGGCATCGATAAAGCAATTGGCAGTAGAGCCCGTGCCAATACCCAATACCTGACCAGCGGGAAGCTTTAACACCTCGTCACGCGCTGCCTCCCCTACCAATTGCTTGAGTTGATCTTGATTCATGGGCTTCCTAGATGCCTTTGTCTGTACTGGAACAGTGTTATTGATACATCTATCATATGATATTCAATATAAAGCCGACATTAATTAATCCCGATTGACGAAGATCCTGATGACCTCTCCTACTTCTACCCCAAGCCAACTGCAGCAACTTAAAAAACTGACGACCGTCGTAGCCGATACGGGCGATTTTGAGCGTATGGAGGAATACCAGCCACAGGATGCTACTACCAACCCTTCCTTGATCCTTAAGGCTGCTCAGCAAGCCAACTATCAGGCCTTGGTTCATCAGGTGAAATCAGCACACCCAGGCATGAAACCGGTTGAGCTGGTGGACTACATCCTGGTTGCCTTTGGACTCGAGATTTTGAAGATCATCCCTGGCAGGGTTTCGACTGAAGTAGATGCTCGGCTTTCATTTGATACCGAGGCAACGATTCAGAAGGCTCGGCATCTCATCTCACTGTACGAATCCCATGGCATTGATCGAAATCGCATCTTAATTAAGTTAGCCGGCACCTGGGAAGGCATTCAGGCAGCGAAGGTCTTGGAAGCCGAAGGCATTCATTGCAACATGACATTACTCTTCTCTTTGGTGCAGGCGGCTGCCTGCGGGGCAGTTCATGCAACATTGATCTCCCCATTTGTCGGGCGCATTACGGATTGGCACAAAACTAAACTGGGCAGCAATTGGAGTGATGCCATTCATGGCGGCGCTAATGATCCTGGCGTCACCTCAGTAAAACGCATCTTTCACTATTACAAACACTTTGGTATTGCTACTGAAATTATGGGTGCGAGTTTTCGTAACACGAATCAAATATTAGAGCTCGCTGGTTGTGACTTGCTCACCATCAGTCCAGAGCTTTTAGGTGATCTTCAGAAGAGCACAGCTGTGGTTGAGAAGAAGCTCGATGCTAGTCAGGCTGCAAGTGCTTTGGCGAGTGAGCAGATCTCCCCTCTGAAGCTTGATGAGTCTAGTTTTAGATTGCAGCTAAATAATGATGCGATGGCGACAGAGAAGTTGGCTGAAGGAATTCGGAATTTTTGTATTGATACTGATAAGTTAGAGCTTATCATCAGTGAATGAAAGAAATCACATGATTGTTCATTGCCCGCATTGCTCAAAAGGAAATCGTGTTCCTGCTGAAAAACTCAACCAGACTCCCATCTGCGGCGCCTGCAAAGAGGAACTACTTTCGCTACCAATCAATGCCACTGCAGAAAACTTTAATGAACTAGTGACCCAAACAGTCATGCCAGTGGTAGTGGATTTTTGGGCAACATGGTGTGCGCCTTGCAAGCTATTTGGACCTATCTTTGAGAGAGCTGCCATTGCCCATGCCAATCAAATTCTGTTTGTAAAAGTAGATACCGAAGCAGAAGAGCTTCTCGGGTCTCAATGGAATATCCGATCGATCCCCACCATCGCAGGCTTTAAAGGTGGCAAGGAAATAAAACGAGTAAGTGGCGCATTGCCGCCGGATGAACTAGCAGAGTTTTTAAAGCCGTTCATTAGTTAATGAATTCATCACTCGCGAATTTATTTCTTAAGCGTATTAATCCCTAATAAGCTATAGGCCGAGCAGACGCCCATCACTCCAGTAAACAAGGGCAGGATGCCAAACCATCCCCAAGGACCGATGACTTCGAAAGCAGCCAGACCCATCAAGATAATACCGATAGCGATTCGCAGGATACGATCAGTACGTCCGATATTGCATTTCATAGCGGCCTCTGGAGTAAATTGCGATTGAGACTTACTTAGGCTCTTTGGCTAAGCGTTGCCGAAGTGCCTCATACAAGCATACGCCACTGGCAACAGAAACATTCAGACTTTCAACAACACCCTTCATTGGAATGCGCACCAACTCATCGCAGTTCTCACGCGTTAAGCGCCGCATGCCCTCGCCCTCTGCACCCATCACAATGCCGATCGGGCCTGTGAGGTCAAGGTCATAGATTGATTTTTCTGCTTCATCATCGGTGCCAATTAACCAAACGCCGGCCTCTTGCATCTCTTTCATACTACGAACTAAATTGGTGACAGTAATGACAGGCATCACCTCAGAGGCGCCACTAGAGACCTTGCTCACTGTGGCATTAATTGAAGCTGAACGATCCTTCGGAATCACTACTGCATCTACACCTGCACCGTCAGCTACGCGCAAGCACGCGCCAAAGTTATGGGGATCAGTAACGCCGTCTAGGACTAGGAACATCACCTTATTTTGATTGCTTTCAGCATCTTCTACCACCTCAGTAATAGTGCGGGCAATCGTCATCTTCTCAGCTAGGGCTACCACGCCTTGATGGCGATCATGGCCAGCCAACTTATGCAGGCGCTCAGCATCAGCCGCATGTAATCTTTCTCCGAGGACTTCTTCAGCCTGCTTTAAGAAATCACCCATCCGACGATCACGCCGACTGGGATCAAAATACACTGACTTCAGACTATCTGGGTCTACCCGTAAGCGCGCTTGCACCGCATGAAAACCTACTAATATTTGCTTCATTTTTTACTTGATCTCGATTCTTCAGTACTACTTATTTACGTCGCGCCTTAGTACTCCGTACAGGGGGTTTTGTGCCAGCCGGTTTTCCAGTAGGTCTGATCGGTTTGCCCGTTTTTGAAACTTGGCTAGCACTTCGACCCGCCTTATTTTTTGATTGACTGGCCCCCAGATTACCGGCAGATTTAGCCGCATTGACATTGACACCTGCATGCTTTTGCGGCTCTTTGCTGCCAGAATGGCCTTTCTTGGCCGCGGCCTTCTTATTGGGTCTGCCAGTATCGCTTGCCAAGACAATTTGACGGCGATTGGTTGTACCCCCAGGCTCTAGACCAACTGACTTCACCAGGCTAAATTCGATCTTGCGCGCATCTAAATCAACACGGCTGACCAAGACATGGACGCGATCGCCTAAGCGATAACGAATACCCGTTCTCTCACCACGCAACTCTTGACGCGCTTCGTCGTACTGGAAGTAATCGCCACCCAGTTCAGTGACATGAATCATGCCCTCAACAAAGAGGTTTTCTAACTGAACAAATAATCCAAAAGTGGCTACGCCAGTCACGTTGCCGGCATATTCTTGGCCTAGATGATCACGCATATAGTAACACTTCAACCACGCTTCGACATCTCGTGAAGCTTCGTCTGCACGGCGCTCATTCGATGAGCAGTGCACTCCCAATTGACCCCAAATCGGCAATGCCGCATTAGCCCCCTTCGGCAGCTTAGGTGAACGTGAACCTGAAGCAGCAGCCTCTTTCGCATCACTAAGAGATTTCTTGGCATTTACGGCATTTTCACGACCCTTGCCTTTGCGAGGTAAGGTGAGATTTAAAGGAACGGTTGGCGGCAATGCCGGTACATAGGGCTTCTTGGCTAGGATGGCTTTAATCACCCGATGCGTTAAGAGATCCGGGTAGCGCCGAATGGGGCTTGTGAAATGAGAGTACGCGGGATAGGCCAGGCCGAAGTGGCCTTCATTATCAGGCTGATACATCGCCTGTTGCATCGCGCGCAATACAACTGTCTGCAACATATTCACGTCAGGGCGATCCTTGATTTCGCGCATGAGCTTAGCGAAATCTCTCGGCTTCGGCTTTTCGCCGCCATCTAGTGACAGACCGGAGGTACGTAATACCTGACGCAAGGTCATTAACTTCTCTTCAGAAGGCTCACCATGAACACGGTACAAACTCAGGTGCTTATTTTTATCAATAAAATCGGCTGCACAGACGTTCGCGGTCAACATACACTCTTCAATTAAGCGGTGCGCATCATTGCGAAGACGCGGCTCAATGCGGAGAATCTTGCCAAGCTCGTTACTGATAATTTGAGTCTCAGTGGTTTCAAACTCAATAGCGCCCCGCTTTTGACGGGCATCTAACAAGATCTTATACAGTAAATAGAGATTCGTTAATAAAGGTCTGAACTCAGAAAAGCGGGTTGCTTCAGGACCTTTACTATTTGACAGGATCTCCCACACGATATCGTATGTAAAGCGCTGTGCAGAATGCATTACTGCTGGATAGAACTGATATGCCAACACGATGCCATTATTGTCCACGACTGAGTCGCAAACCATGCACAGGCGATCTACTCCAGGATTTAATGAACATAGTCCATTAGAGATTTTCTCGGGCAGCATAGGAATGACGCGTCTCGGGAAATACACAGAGGTCGCCCGTAAGAGACCTTCATCATCTAATGGGTGACCCGGCTTAACATAATGAGAGACATCCGCAATGGCTACGATCAAACGCCACGCCTTACTCTTGCCATACATTACTGGTTCGCAATACACCGCATCATCAAAGTCGCGGGCATCAGCACCGTCAATTGTGACCAGTGGTACATCCCGTAAATCTACCCGACCCTCTAGATCCGCTTGCTGAACAGTATCCGGCAATGCCGCCGCCTCTTTTTTAGCAGCGTTTGAGAACTCATGGGGAACGCCATACTTACGCACAGCGATTTCGATTTCCATACCGGGATCATCAATCTCACCGAGCACTTCAACCACCCGACCAACCGCTTGTCTATAGCTATCGGGGTAATCAATAATTTCGACACTGACTACCTGGCCTAACTTGGCATCACCCTGGCCTTTTGGTGGAATCAAAATGTCATGGCCAATACGCTTATCTTCTGGCGCAACGATCAATACACCGTTCTCATTTAAGAGGCGTCCAATGACTACCTTGTTGGCATGCAAAATCACGTCAACAATTTGACCCTCTGGGCGACCACGGCGGTCCGTTCCTAATACTCTGACACTCACTCTGTCGGCGTGCATGACGCGCGACATTTCTCTTTCAGACAGAAAAACATCTTCTCCGCCATCGTCTGGGATTACAAATCCAAATCCATCTCGGTGACCTTGGACTGTACCTAGACGGTCAGCCTCTCGTGGGACCAAGTTTTTTGCTTTACGCATTCATTTCCTTCGGCAAAACATGCCTTATATTTCAATGTTGTTACTTAACTAGGCTACTGTATCAAACCATCAAGTCAGAAGGGAAAAAGCCCAATAAGGTGATGAAGTGAGCCAAACGGCATGTACCTTTATAATAACGGCTTGCCCAGGTGGCGAAATTGGTAGACGCACCAGCTTCAGGTGCTGGCGATCGTAAGGTTGTGGGGGTTCGAGTCCCTTCCTGGGCACCAAACAAGGTTTAATGGCGCTTTGCGCCTGTTACCAAAAGGCCATTGTGGAGAAAACTGGCCATTTCTATATAAAACTACACAGTGACTACATGGGGGCGTTTATCCAATAAACAACCCCCGCTGTTTGACTAACTAGGTAACTGAGCTGCTAGCACACAATTGTTTGTGGCAGGTTTTGCAGCCAAGCGATCTTTGATCCAGCTGAGATACAGAGACTTAGATGATCCTGGGGTTGTAAAGTGGTCATTGTCACCTGGTAACTCAACCCTATTCACATTGCCACCCAGTTTGCACATCTGCTCTTGATACAGTTTTCCCATGATTGGGGGATTTGTCACATCCTTATTGCCCCAATAAATGACTACTGGCGCAATGGGTTTAATGGGATTCACGCTGCCTCTAATCATGGTCTTCGTCCACTCCAGCGCATTACTCGACTGATCTTTTAACAAAGTCTTGTATTGGGTACTGTAGTTGTAATTGAGCGTATCGGCAAAAGCGTGCATACATTTATTGCTAATCACTTCATCAAGTGCCTTAGCCCCATCTTGGGTAAAAATATCGGTCAACTTTAAATTCGGATTAGCCGCTTGTACGCCCCACATGCTCATGGCCATATGAGCAAAATTGAAGACATTGCCTGAGAACATCTTAATTAATCCATCCAGAGACTTTTGGGCACTAGCTTGATTGTCAGTCGCACCAGGAATCATGATCCCAATATCATCAGGTGCCATAGCTACGGTACCAATTAATTCGAGATTGTCAGAGGCTGTTCCTTTTTTAGCAAAATATTCTGGCATGCTGGCCGCTGCTATAGAAACAGCACCTCCTTGTGACCAGCCATAGATAATGGTTTTTTTACCGGCACCAGTTTCCTTCATAGAACTTGCAGCTCTTGCGGCATCAATCGTATCCATCGAGTTGGTAGCAGCTAGAGCGTATTGATGTCTCCCACCACCGCCCTGCCCTTGGTAGTCTGTTGCTACAACGACATATCCCTCATTGATAAATTCAGCAATACTTGGAATGCCATAGTCTGTCCAAGAGTTTCCACCGAGGAGGAAATACTCATTCAAGGGAACAACAGGATCTAGTACTTGGGAGGGGCCACAGTTTTGAGCGGCGCCAGTTGTGCCATGAGCCCAAGACATAATGGGCCTGCCTTCTTTTGGTGCTGCGCCCACTGGCGCTACTACCAATCCAGTAACAATGGTTTTTTGCCCATTTAAATCAGAGGAGATATAAGCAATCTTCCAAGCTTGAGCACCTTTAACGGATGTTTTGATTTTCTCTTGCTTAATAATTTGCCCAAGCTTGCCAGCGGGCTTGATCGTTTTTAATGATTCATAAAAAGGCGCCACAGGCGGTTCTGCAAATACGCTTGAAAAATTAAGGCATATGCATGCGAGAGTCAGGCTACGTAGAAGTGATTTCATATTGTGTTTTGATGTTATTAATTCATGCGATATTAACAAAAAATATCATTAGGAACTAAACTTCTGAAACACTATCTAGATTCTCTTTTTATAGTTTTCAAACCCCTAAAATAATCATTTGTCATATTTGAGCGCCTGATGATTGTCGAAAGCGTTCTATAAACACTTAGGATAATAAATCCGCTAGTCTTTGAATGACAACTAGACCCAAAGCAGACGCCCAAAGAAAAGCCGCCCGATGGGAAATAATAAAAGTTAAAAGTTAAAGGTGGCCGCTAACTGCGGACCTTTCATAGTGGTTTTTTGCAATAAACCGTTACTATTCATGTCATAGTATAAAGCCCGATATGCTAAGGAGACGTCGATCCATTTGTCAAAAGTCTTACCTACGCCAATCATTCCTTGCCATGTCATATTCGTTGTGCCACCACCTCCACCAATATCTGCGTACACAGGGATATACCAGCTAGAATTAGCCAAACGATACCTACCTTTGAATCCCACAATTGGGTCAACAGTTGAGGTTGATTTTGAGTCGCTGGCACGCAATGAAGTTCCGTCTAAAACCAAGCCAAGAGTCGCTGTCATTCCAATGCTTCGTGCACCCACTAAACCATCAAAATAGGCGTCTTGGTTGTTAATAACGGTATATGTTGCAGCTCCGGTCAGAATTGTCTGCTGCAATGTTGCGGTAGTAGCAAATTTAGCGGGAACTGCTCCTTGAGCGGTAGGTACTGTGGTGCTGATAGTTTGATTTTGTTGCAAAGTTGCAGAAACTAAATCGCCCATTATTCCCCAATTACCATAATGAGCCTCTGCTGCAATCATGCCACCCGTTTTTAGATTACCCAGAACATCGCTTGATGACAAAGATGCTGTAGTCAAATATTTGTCATTAAAAAATAATGTTGAGCTAATCCCAGGTGACCATAGATATGGGGTGACCTCAAAACGCCATTGTTCAGAAACTTTAGGTATTGGGGAGCCATCTGACTGAGCATATGCGCTAGAGACAAGCAATCCAATTGCGCTAACTAAAATCGCCTTGAAGACTTTAGAAATCATATTTGCTTTCGTTGCATGAAAAATGGCATTTAATTAAAACGATTTTAATATACACAACTATTGGGCGATTTGGGACATTTAGATCAGATGTCACTTAGATGCCCATAGTGCGATGCAAGATCTTGGGCTTCATTACATCCCAGAGACCTTCAAACTCCTCCGCCTTATCCTCTGAGAGCTCAATGGGCTCAAACAGGCCACTGAAGAAGATTGTCTTTTTTGGGGCTAAGGTCTTTTCAAACTCACTTAGTCCCACTGGCTTGTCGTCGAGATCCCGAGTCAATTGTGCAGAACATACAATCGCCTCAGCATCATCTTGATCAATCACAGCAAATTCGATCAACTGCTGAGTCTTCTCCAAAATAACCAACGTTCCTCTGGCATAGCAAACTGCCTCATGCTCTTGAACGATGTAGGCTAGAAATTGGTTTTCTTCATCTTGATCCATGCGCAGGTCATCAATAAAAAAGAGGTATTGATCCCCTGCTCCATTGACTAATGTAAAGACCTTCGGAATTACGCCATGCCCTAATGCGAGATTGCGATAGTAGGAAGAAAGTTCAACCGCGAGGTTTTCGGCAAAAAGATGCATGATATAGATTGGCAAATGAAGTACTCAGTAATGCATTACTGATTAAGATAGTTGAGTTTTTAAGAAAGCCATTGTGCGCTCCCAAGCTAAATCCGCAGCTGCCGAGTTGTATTGCAATGGCGGCAGATGTCTAGAGTCCGACTTTGGATTTGCGAAGGCATGCTTGGCATCGTAGCGCTGGAAATCATAATTCACGCCCGCTGCTTTTAATTTCTGCTCCAACTGATCTACTCCAGCAATAGAGAAAAACTCATCATGAAGCGCCCAGTGTGCCAACATCGGCTTTTGAATCGCTTGGGCATCAACATACTCTAATGGCGGATAGCCATACCAAACAACAGTCCCATCGCATTCTGGAACGAGACCAGCTGCTAATACTGTTAGTGCTCCACCCATGCAAAAACCAGTCACTGCGACCTTAGCGCTTCCCGTTGACTTGAGATACTGGACAGCCCCACGGATGTCCTGGCTTGCAGCATCTCCAAAGTTGAGGTCGCCCATTAAGTGCTCAGCTTCCTTGGCTTCTAAAGCGAGTTTGCCACGATACAGATCAGGAACTAAGGCTCTATATCCTGCCTTTGCCAAACGATCAGCAACCGATCGAATCTCATCATCAAGACCCCACCACTCCTGAATCACCACTATCCCTGGTGCTTGTTGTGCATTGGTTTGTTGTGTATTAGCTGGTTCTGCTAAATAGGCTTCAACGGTTGAGCCATCCGGTCTTTTAAATGTAATCATCGGAATTTCTTTTCCTTAAAAATAAATTTGCTTGTTATTTATGTCGCTGTGGTTTTGGTCGGGGTTTTCGCATTGGCTATGGCTTTGGCTGGTTTATCGGTATGAATATATCCTACCAACCAGAAGGTCAGCAAGCCGCACGCCGCTGCCCCATAACCAACGACGTTGTAATGCTCCATTTTCCCATCAGCACCAATCGTCACAACCACTCCGGCAATGACTGAAGCTAAGCCATTGGATAACATCTGCACAGAGCCGATGAGACTCATAAAAGTACCGCGGATTTTAGCCTCTACCATTTGACTGGCAATCGCCATGGCTGGAATCATCCGACCGGAGATCAGGACGAAAAATGCAGTTGAATTAAGCAAAACTACCCATAGAGGCACAGGCATCAGGTTGGTGGTGACCAGCAAAGGAATGAGGCTAGCGATAGCCAATATTTTGAAGATCTTCACCTTGCCATAGCGGTCAGCCAGATGCCCAACTAATCTAGAACTCATTAAGGTAGCAATGCCGCCACTCAGATAGATCAATGGAATATAGGCATTACTGATCCCCACATTGGAGGTGAGATAAAGGGCGATATAAGGAATGACAGAAAAGCCGGTGATCATGATTAGCGCCATGAAAACAAACACCCTTAAATGTTGGTGCGCAATAAACACATTCCATACCTGACTCAGACGACTACCCTCATGAACTTGATCTAAATGACCGACGATCCTGGGGATATTGCGATAAGCCAAGTACAAAATGACGCAAGATATCAAGGCAATAAAAATAAATGGGGCACGCCAACCTAAGGATGGGATGTTATTCGCTAACAGTAGACTGAGCGGTACACCGGCAACCGTAGATACCGAGAAGGCAGACATCACCACTCCCAAGGCCTTACCCCTACGCTCAAAGGGAATGGAATCGGCAACAATGGTTTGCACTAAAGAGCCTAGAATTCCGCCGAAGGCACCAGCAAAAGCTCGTGCAATAAATAGTGAATGGTAATCCGGAGCTAAACCACAGATCAAGGTCGCAATAATGAAGCAGGCATATAAGCTCAGCAACAATATCCTTCTCTCAAATCGATCAATAAAGTAGGTGGCCAATACACCAGCAATGGCAGCGGCAAAAGTATATGAAGAGAGTAAGAGCCCAAATTGATGGGTATTGATGTTGAGCTCCCGAATAAATTCAGGGCCCAAAGGCATCATGATCATGAAGTCTAAGATGTGAGTGAACTGTATTCCAGCTAAAGAGATTAAGAAAAATTGCTCTTTCCGCTTTCCTCTTGGCATGTGCTGCTCGGTCAATGGTTTCTTTACTTGATTTGGGAAATACTCCATTATCATCCCTCAATGATTCAACTGCTAGCGGATTCTATAAACCGCCCCATTTGATCTTGACTCATCTCGTTAAAGAATATTGCTGCCCATGAATATCATTACCGCATTTTCCGACTTTCCCTTTTTGCAACTTTTTCGAGATTCTGCGTGGGGGATTGCTTGCCTTATTTTTATCCTAATATTTCATGGTAGCGCCATTAATCATGTCTATATGCGCTTTGAGCGCCTCACACGTCAAAATATTAAGCTGTCCCAATACAACCGGGTCTTTTTCCATTTCTATGCCGCTTTTGTTTTCCTGGCCATGTTTCACCTGACGGAGATTCTTATTTGGGCGATATTCATTATTGGCTTAGGATTAATGAGCCAGCCCATTGATGCCATTCTTTTTGCAGGGAGTTGTTACACCACTGTTGGATTTGAATCCGATAACCTAAGGGATGGCTGGAAAACCTTTGCATTCTTCATTTCCTTCAGCGGACTTTTTGCATTGGCATGGACTACTTCCATCATGATTGGCATGACTACTACCTATAAACAAGCCTGGGATCAAAAATACCGTCATACCAAGGCGTATTAAGCTGCGTTGGCGAGCTTGATGCAATCTCTGGATTTAGGGCATAATCAGGGTTAACCCTTAAGGAGCCCCTAATGGCACATTCAAATACTGTAAAGCTGAACCAAGCACCCCTCTTTAGCTCTAAGCCTTTGTATGCAATCAAAGACTTTTTTAGCATCTTGGCTGAATCATTTGCCGAAGCCAAAGCAATGGAACAGAAATCACGTAAAACCAGCGGAAATTGGTAATCATTAACTGATTTGACCCCAATTTAGGCCGTGTATGGTCTTTTAAGAAAATAAGCCTCTGGATTTCTCAGGGGCTTTTTCATTTGGGGCTTTCTCTTTTGGGGCTTTTTAATACTTATTGCGTGCGCTGGATGTAGTAGCCATAAACACAGCGCTTTCCACCCCGTGAGGGATTGTGCGTATCTTGAATAACCCTATCAATAACAGCCGTTAAGTGCTTAGAAACTCTCACAATTAATCTTCCAGAGGGTAGCTCATTAGCCAGCAAATGCACCTGGCAGCCTCCCCCAACCTTCATCGTTGGAACCCAATCAAATCCCTGACCCAGAATGTAACTATGAAAGACATTACGATGGTTACCATTGCGGGGAGATGCCCCTTTGGCATTTAATCTTCTTGCCAATTGGTTATTCCTTTGGTCGGCATAACTCTGATTAGCCACCCGAAGGTCCTCATAAACTTGCAAATACGGTAGATGGGTAGCAATCGCAATGGCTCTCACAACACAATCACCAGCACCACCCTTAAAGCCAGCCTCTTCCCTACCCCCATCGTTAAGGGAAAAGCCAAGCAACTGCCTTTGCGTAGCAGTAGGTCTTGAAAAAGGATTTAAAAAGCTAAACACGGAATTAGGAATGGAATTGAAATTGGGATTAGGATCGCAATAAAGAGATGGTTCAGCATAGGATATCTAAAAAAGAAAAAATGGACTTGTCTCACGACAAATCCATCTTAGTCTACGATGAAGATCAGATTGCCTTAGGCATTTGCCTTCTTCACTTCCAAACGCCAGGCATGAAGCAAGGGCTCAGTGTAGCCATTCGGCTGCTCGAGGCCTTTGAAAATCAAATCACTAGCAGCTTTATAGGCGGTAGAATTTTTGTAATCCGGCATCATTGGCTTGTACAACGGGTCATTGGCATTTTGCGTATCAACAATCGTAGCCATCCGCTGCAAAGCTTCGTTGACATCGGCTTCGGTCACAATGTTGTGCAACAACCAGTTGGCAATGTGCTGACTAGAAATACGCAATGTCGCGCGGTCTTCCATCAATCCGACGTTGTAAATATCAGGCACCTTTGAGCAACCAACACCCTGATCAATCCAGCGAACGACATATCCCAAGATACCTTGGCAATTATTATTGAGCGCTTCCCGAATCTCTTCTTTAGTCCAATCAGGCTCTAGCGCAACTGGTACCGTTAATAAATTATCCATGAGAGATTCATATTCAGCGGCAGTGTCTTGCTTTTCCATATCGGCTTGTATTTTCGCAACGTCTACTTGGTGATAGTGCATTGCATGTAAAGTGGCAGCCGTTGGAGAAGGCACCCAAGCAGTATTTGCACCCGCTTGAGGATGGGCGATTTTTTGCTCAACCATATCCTTCATCAGATCTGGTGCAGGCCACATGCCTTTACCAATCTGGGCACGGCCTCTTAAACCACAGTTTAAGCCAGCTAATACGTTACGGCGCTCATACGCGTTAAACCATTTACTGACCTTCATTTTCCCTTTGCGCACCATCGCGCCGGCATACATCCCTGTATGAATTTCATCACCAGTGCGGTCTAAGAACCCAGTATTAATAAAAGCAACACGCGGGCCTGCTGCTGCAATCGCCGCTTTAATGTTGACACTCATGCGACGCTCTTCATCCATGATGCCGAGTTTCACAGTATTCTCAGGCAGTCCCAGTAATTTCTCAACACGGCCAAAGAGTTCACCAGCAAAGGCAACCTCTTCTGGGCTATGCATTTTTGGCTTCACAATATAAACAGAGCCTTTACGGGTATTACCAATTGCTTGGCTTGCTGGCCGCTTAATATCATACAAAGCAATCAGCACTGTGACTACAGCATCCAAGATGCCTTCATAAATTTCTTTACCTTCACCAGTCAGGATCGCTGGGTTAGTCATCAAGTGACCTACGTTACGGAGGAATAGTAATGAGCGGCCATGCAAAGTGACGATGCCATTTTTAGCATTTACCGCACCAATGCCCGCTGTATATTGTCGATCTGGATTCAATCTACGAGTAAAGGTCTTGCCGCCTTTGCTGACTTCCTCAACCAAAGTCCCATTCAGAATACCTAACCAGTTCTCATAGGCGAGCACTTTATCGTCAGCATCTACTACTGCTACGGAGTCTTCTAAGTCCAGAATAGTCGAGAGCGCTGCTTCGAGCACCACATCATTGACGCCAGCGATATCAGTAGCACCAATCGATTTGGTTTTATCGATTTCAATATCAATGTGAATGCCGTTATTACGAAGCAGAATAGAAGATGGTGCGGCAGCATTACCTTGATAACCAACAAACTGCTTTTCATCAACTAAGCCAGTGGTGCTACCGTCTTTGAGCTTGACGGACAACTTATTATCCGCGACGGCGTAAGCTACTACCTCACTATGAGAACCTTTTGACAGTGGCACCGCTTTATCTAAGAAAGCCCGGGCATAAGCCACTACCTTGGCGCCGCGAATCGGATTAAATGCACCAGTTTTGCTAGCGCCATCTTCTTCAGACAACACATCCGTGCCGTATAGCGCGTCATACAAAGAACCCCAACGGGCATTGGCCGCATTTAAGGCATAGCGTGCATTCAGCACAGGCACAACGAGTTGAGGGCCTGCCTGAAGAGCGAGTTCATCATCTACATTCTGAGTAGAAGCCACAACGGTGTCGGGTACCTCATCGATGTAGCCGATTTTATGCAGATACTGACGATAAGCTGGCATATCAGTAATCGGGCCTGGATTGGCTTTATGCCATTGATCTAAATCCAATTGAAGGCGATCACGCTTAGCTAGCAAGGCTTCATTTTTCGGGCCTAAATCTTTAACGATCTCTTCAAAACCCTTCCAAAAGTCTGCGCTCGAAATACCTGTACCAGGCAGAACTTGATCTTCAATAAAACGAAATAGCGGTGTAGCCACTTGCAGGCTATTACATTGTGTACGTACAGTCATTTAAAACCCCAAGCAAATATATAAATTAAATATTCAAGAAACTAAATAAGAATGATCTTATGAAGCCTTAAAAGGATGTTGCAGAAGAATCGTTTCATCACGTTCGGGTCCGGTTGAGACCATCGCGATCGGCTTTCCTGCCACTTCTTCGATACGACGCAGGAACTTCTGCGCTTCTATTGGGAGCTTGTCCCATTCACGAATCCCAAAAGTCGTTCCCTTCCAGCCTGGGAAGTCCTCATAAATCGGCTCACAACGCGCAACGGCTTCAGCACCACGCGGCAATACATCAAAATGTTGCCCATCCAAGGTGTAACCAACGCACAGACGAATCGTCTCAAAGCCATCTAATACGTCTAGCTTAGTAATGCAAAGACCGGATAAACCATTGATCTGAATGGAGCGCTTGAGTGCAGCAGCATCTAACCAACCCGTACGACGTGGGCGCCCAGTAACCGAACCAAACTCTTTACCTACCTCTGCCAGGCGGATACCAACCGGATCTTGTTTTGCTGGATTATCAAAGTCATATAGCTCGCTTGGGAATGGTCCAGCGCCAACGCGCGTGCAATAGGCCTTCGTGATACCCAAGATGTATTGCAAAGAGTCAGGTCCAACGCCAGATCCTGCAGCAGCATTGCCTGCTACACAGTTACTGGATGTCACGTAAGGATAGGTACCGTGATCGATATCTAATAAAGTACCTTGAGCACCTTCGAATAATAAGTTTTGACCTGCTTGTTCAGCGGCATACAAAGCGCTGGAGACATCAACCACCATTGGCTTGATGCGCTCGGCGTAGGACATCGCTTCTTCCAAAGTCTTTTGAAAATCCACTGGCTCTGCACCATAGTAATTGGTGAGCATGAAATTGTGATATTCCAAGTTCTCACGCAACTGGGCAGCAAACTTCTCGGGGTAGAACAAGTCTTGCACGCGTAGAGCACGCCGCGCCACCTTATCCTCATAGGCCGGTCCAATGCCGCGACCCGTTGTACCAATCTTCGCGTCACCCCGTTTTTTCTCACGCGCATGATCAATGGCGACGTGGTAGGGGAGGATCAAGGTCGTTGCTTCAGAAATCTTTAAACGGGATTGGACATTCAAGCCTGCAGCCTCTAACTCACCAATCTCTTTAAAGAGCGCTTCTGGAGAAAGCACCACACCATTACCGATATAGCAGATGACATTCTGATGCATGATACCGGAGGGGATCAAACGCAGAATGGTTTTCTTATCACCAATAATTAAAGTGTGGCCTGCGTTATGTCCACCCTGAAAACGCACTACAGCTTGCGCATGATCAGTTAACCAATCCACCACCTTGCCTTTGCCTTCATCACCCCACTGGGTGCCAATGACAACGACGTTACGACCACGGGCTTGTTGCTTAGAAGACATATTCAGAAAATCCAAAAAGTAATTACAGAATGACTACATTATTAAAAATTGCTTTATTTTTTATTACTTTATTTTTTAATTCTTTTACTTCTTTTTTACTTCCCATGAGCCACCCTGCTTTACTAGCTCACGATCACAAAGATATTCAGCAGTCTCTACGGCATCCCCAGTCAGCACCTGAATGACTACTTCACCTGCCTGACGCAATTGCGCAATCTGGATTGCTAATGCGGCATCATCAATCCAAGGCGCAGCAATGGCAGGCTTACGCTTTGCCAAGGGAGATAAGCTAGCCAGGGTCAGCAAGTCCATAGAAAAGCCGGTTGCGGGACGAGAACGCCCAAACGCCTGACCAACATGATCGTATCTGCCGCCGCGTGCAATGGGCTGAGGCAACTTATCAACATAAGCTGCAAACATGACTCCGCTGTGATATTGATAACCTCGTAGGTCTGCTAGATCAATGCTAAGATCAATACTGAGCTCAACGTCGCTAGAAAATGCCTCAGTAGCAGCTACCAATTTTTCTAATTGGGCCAGAGCCGCATCGATTAATTTATTTTTTGGTAAAGACTTTTTAGCATCAGCTAAAACTTGCGCACAAGGGCCGTTTAACTCCGTCAAAGTCATTAATGCTTGTGCGGACGCGGCAGGTAAAGATTTGGCCCAAATCGATAATTGGGGACGATCCTTGCTTTGCAACAGGCCATAGAGAGTCTCGATATCAGTCTTCCCAACTGCTTGACCATCCAGAATCCCTTCGAGCACACCGGCATGCGAGAGATCTAAGTAGACTTTATTTAAGCCAGCAACACTCAGAGTCTTCAACAACAAAGAGATTGCTTCAAAATCGGCTTCCCAAGTGGCGCAGCCATAAATCTCGGCACCTAGCTGCAGCTCTTCACGAGCAGAGCTGCCTACCGGAGTGCGGGCATGCGCAATAGAACCGGCATAACAAAGACGGGTAACGCCTTCGCGATTGAGCAAGTGGGCATCGATTCGCGCCACTTGCGGCGTCATGTCAGCGCGCAGTCCGAGAGTGCGGCCAGATAGCTGATCGACCAACTTGAAGGTTTGCAAATTGAGATCAGAGCCAGTGCCGGTTAACAAAGAATCTAGAAACTCCAAAATCGGAGGTGCAACTAACTCATAACCATAGGACTGATATAAATCCAGGATGGCACGACGCAGAGTCTCTACCCGACGAGCCTCCGCTGGTAAAACATCAGCAATATCTTCAGGAAGTAACCAACGATTCATGATCTGAAATATTCACTATTAATTTTTTTTATGCATGAACTTAAAGAACTCACCATTCGGTTCGACCACCATCACATCCTTCTTGTCTTTAAATGAGCTTCGGTAAGCCTCAAGACTTTGATAGAACTGCGCAAACTGAGGGTCGCGCCCAAATGCTTCCGCATACAAGGCGGTCGCTTTTGCATCACCCAAACCTTTGATCTTCTGTGCGTCACGATAAGCCTCAGCCAAAATCGTGTCGCGTTGACGCTCTGCATTGGCGCGAATCTTATCCGACTCTGCCGCACCAGTAGAGCGCAACTCATTGGCAACGCGTTTACGTTCTGCTTCCATGCGGCGGTAAACAGAATCACTAATTTCCGCCAAGAGATCTACGCGCTTGAGGCGAACATCCACGATTTCTACACCGATATCAGACGCATCCACCGCTACTTTTTTACGAATACCCTGCATCACTTCTTCACGTTGATCGGAGATGATCTCCCTAACCGTGCGCTTTGTAAATTCTTCATTCAAAGCGGAGCGTACTAACTGAGTTAGGCGATCTTGCGCCAAACGCTCATCACCCTTAAAGCTAACAAAAAATTTACGGGGATCAACAATACGCCATTTCACATAAGAATCCACCAAGAGATTTTTCTTCTCAGAGGTAATGAAGCGCTCTGCTTCAGGAGTATCGATCGTTAAGATACGGCGATCAAAAAAACGGACGCTTTCAAATGGCGCTGGATATTTAATCTGCAGGCCAGGTTGCTCAATCACGCGCACAATTTGTCCGAATGAGAACACCACAGCGAAGTTGCGTTGATCAACCACGAAGATGCTTGATGACAAAACATAAATTAGGGCAATTAGTCCTGCAATACTAGCTAAGAGACGATTTGCGTTCATTATCTAACCTCCCGATCACGACTACGTAGACCATCACGTTTATCGGCAGCATTATTAGCAGCTCCTGAATTTGGGTTCAGCGGGCTATTGATAATGGGGGATGGAGCTGCAGGATTACCCGTTGCGCCGCCTACAGTGACTGAGCCCGTAGGGGTACTCGCAGGCGCTTGTCCTGTTGCCACTTGATTACTTTCTGCACTAACTTGAGCAACCAATTTATCTAGCGGTAAATATAAAAGGCTGTTGTTCTTAGTTGTATCCACCAAAACCTTAGTGACGTTGTTATACATTTCGCGCATGCTGTCAATGTACATGCGATCGCGTGTAACGGCAGGTGCTTTTGCATATTCAACATACACTTGCTTGAAGCGAGCAGCATCACCTTCCGCTGTAGCCATCACGCGGGCTTTGTAACCTTCCGCCTCTTGAATAAGTCGATCAGCTGTGCCTTTGGCGCGTGGAATGATGTCATTAGCATATGCCTGACCTTCACTCTTCAGGCGCTCCTGGTCTTGCCCTGCTTTTACAGCATCATCAAATGAAGCCTGCACTTGCTCCGGAGGTTGAACGTTTTGAACAGTCACGCTCGTAACATAGATACCTGTTTTATAGCTGTCGAGGATTTTTTGTATCGAGGCGGCTAAATCAATCGCAATCTTTTCACGACCTTCATAAAGTACGGTATCCATCTTGCTACGCGCCACAATTTCACGGACCGCAGTTTCTGCGGCTTGCACCACGGTGGCATCAGGATCGCGATTATTAAATAAATAATCAGTGGCATCTTTTAAGCGGTATTGAACTGCGAAACGGACATCGATGATGTTTTCATCTTCGGTGAGCATAGAGGTATCTTTTTGATTAGTTGCCTTAATCAAAATTGAGCGGCCCACTTCTACAGAACGCACACCTGAAACATTGACAATTTGCTCAGCTTGAACGGGCCAAGGCATGCGCCAGTTAATGCCAGGCCCTGCGGTATAGGAGTACTTACCAAAAGTAGTGACCACGCCAGACTGGCCCTCTTGAATAATGAAGAAGCCACCAAGGATCCAAATTAAGAAAACACTACCTGCAGCCAACACGACGGTTGTCTTGGAGCTAAATGGATTGGTGAAATTGAAATTGGGGGCATTAAAGCCGCCGCCACCGCCACCACCATTACCACCACCGTTGCCACGCTGAGATGGTGGAGGAATATCTGTACTGTTCGGCCTATTAGCTGGCTTGCCTGCAGTTCCGCCTGGCTTTTTCTTGCCGCCAAAGATACTGCTGATGCGATCGTTGAAATCACGCCATAACTCATCGAGATCTGGAGGGCCGTCTGGTTTAGCAGGCGAATTCTTTGGTTGAGCCTCTACAGGCTTATCCGCATCAGGATTCCCCGGCTCTGTTTTAGGAGCTTGATCATTTTCCTGCCCGTCTTTGGCATTCTTTGATCCGTTGCCTGGGTGACTATTGCCCCAGCCTGGATCATTCACTGAGAACATCTCAAGAAATTTACGCATCATTAGGTGAATATTTTCGGTTAGGAATGGGATTAAATTCAGAAGTCTCTGGTCTTACGGGTAAAGGAGTTAAAAACTCGTCAGGGGCCATTTGGACCTTAGCGCGATTTTGCTCGACCCTTATTCTATCAGTCATTTGAGAGCATTCGGCGAGAGCTGAACGCAATAAATCAAGGCCCAAGCCAGTCTTGGCGGAGAGGAAAATCTGGCTCGGAATCCCCTCGGAATCCCGTATCAAAACAGCGCCCTCAGTAAAGGTCTGCGGCATCTGATCAATTTTATTCATGATCTCGATACGAGGGATGTCATCCGCCCCAATTTCTCTTAAAACCGCCTCTACTTCGGCTTTTTGCTCGCGGGCAACTGGGCTACAGGCATCAATGACATGCAAGATCAGGTCAGCATGGATCGTTTCATCCAGGGTTGCCCGAAAAGCTTCTACGAGCTGATGGGGCAATTCTCGGATGAAACCCACCGTATCGGATACGACAATCGAGCCCGCTTCCTCAAGGTGAACCTTCCTGGAAGTGGTGTCCAGCGTGGCAAAAAGCTGATCGGCCGCATAAGTCCCTGCTTTTGTAAGGGCATTAAATAGGCTAGATTTACCCGCATTGGTATAACCAACCAAAGAGACTGAGAAAATACCCTTGCGATTACGAGCCCTTCTTTGGGTTCTTTGCTGGCGCTGGAGCTTTTCCAACTCATTTTCTAAACGCTTCGCTTTGGTAGCTAAGATCCGTCGGTCTAACTCCATCTGGGTTTCGCCAGGACCGCCACGGACACCAATACCACCGCGTTGACGCTCCAAATGGCTCCAGGCGCGAACCAATCTGGACATCTGATAACGCACTTGTGCTAGCTCCACCTGAGTTTTACCAATATGGCTTTGCGCTCTTTGGCTAAAGATATCCAAAATAAGACCTGTCCGGTCCATCACATGAAAACCGATATGCCGCTCGAGATTGCGTTGTTGGGTTGGGGATAAGGGATGGTTAAAGATCACCAACTCGGCGCCTTGCTCTTCCATCAATTTTTTGACTTCATTGGCCTTGCCAGATCCAATGAATAAAGCCGGATCGGTTTTACCCTTGCGCGCAATCACACTGGCTATCGGTATAGAGCCGGCGCTATCAGCCAAAAGGCTCAGCTCAGCCATGCTGTCTGCAAAATCTTCTCGCCCGGTATCCACTCCGACAAGGACGGCGCGAGCCGCATCTACCCCAGTTTTATACAGAGCCAGGTTCTTCCGTACGGAAATCCACTGCACGTGCAGGAACTATCGTGGAGATGGCATGTTTATAAACCATCTGGGTTACGGTATTGCGCAAGAGCACCACGTACTGATCAAAAGACTCAATATTGCCCTGCAGCTTAATGCCGTTCACGAGATAGATGGAAACAGGAACATGCTCTTTGCGCAGCGCATTGAGAAAGGGATCCTGTAGTAGTTCGATTTTGGCCTTGCTCATACTGCTCCTTAATGAATTTTTAGATGCTTTTTTAATTTATGGAGTCTTGCTTTTTGTAGATTACTGATGTCATAGGGGGCCTGATTTGGGAAAATCAAGCCCTTCCTACAGTACATACCTAAAACTCTACGCCGATTGCTTACTTTTTGCCTTTTTTGCCTTTATCCCCATCAACGTATGGGTTTTTAGAAGTATTCATCTGAATACGTAAGGGGGTGCCGATTAACTTAAACACCTCCCTAAAGCGGCCTTCCAGATAGCGCTTATAACTATCAGTGACACCGCTTAAGGATGTTCCATGAATCACCACAATCGGGGGGTTCATACCGCCTTGGTGGGCATAGCGCAATTTGGGACGACCCATGCCCACACGCTTAGGCTGCTGGTGCTCAATCGCCTCTTGCAAGATGCGCGTGAGTTTTGGGGTGGGTAATTTAGCCATCGCTGCGGCATAAGCCAGATCCACATCCTTAAAGAGCTCTTTAAGACCCGTGCCTTTTTTAGCAGAGATCGGATGTACATTCGCAAAATCCAGAAAGCGGAGCTTTTGCGCAATCTCTAAGCGAGCACGTTCCTTCACATAAGAATCTAGTCCATCCCACTTATTAACAGCCACTACCAAGGCTCGCCCTGCTTCCACAATAAACCCGGCAATATGAGCATCTTGCTCTGAAATATCTTGCTGAGCATCGAGCATCAAGATCACGACATTGCAATCGGCAATCGCTTGCAAGGTTTTTACGACGGAGAATTTCTCAATCGCTTCAAATACTTTGCCACGGCGACGCAGGCCCGCGGTATCAATCAAGATGTATGGTTTGCCATTGCGCTCAAACGGCACTTCAATCGCATCGCGGGTTGTGCCGGGCATATCAAAAGCAATGACGCGCTCTTCACCGATCAATTTATTGATCAAGGTCGATTTACCCACATTCGGACGACCGACCACCGCAATTTTCATTGGGCGATTAGGATCATTGTCTTGCTCTTCTGGTTCTGGCTCAGGGATACCTAAAGAATCTAAAGCATCGTCAATCAAACCCCGCACACCATCACCGTGCGCAGATGAAATCGGAAACGGCTCGCCTAAACCCAGCTCATGAAAGTCTGCTGTGACAACGCCAGCTTGCATACCTTCGGTTTTGTTGACTGCCAAGATCACTGGCCGACCAGTCTTGCGCAAGAAATTGGCAATCACATGATCTTGTGGCGCCATTCCTAAGCGACCATCCACCAAGAAAATAATGATGTCGGATTCCGCTACCGCTTGCTTGGTTTGCTTAGCCATCTCCGCAACAATGCCAGTCTTGGCTACGGGCTCAAAACCGCCCGTATCAACACAAATAAAGGGACGCTCACCAATACGGCCTTTGCCGTAGTGACGATCTCGAGTCAGACCTGAAAAATCAGCGACGAGCGCATCGCGTGAACGCGTTAAGCGGTTAAAGAGAGTTGACTTACCGACATTGGGACGGCCGACAATCGTGATGACTGGATTCATTTTGGACTGTACGCCGCTAGTTTTCCACCCTGAGATTGAATCAAGATGAGTCCGTTCACCGCAATCGGTGCGGCTGTGATGGGACTGCTGTCATGACGAATGCGCGCCAGCATTTCGCCTTTCGCTTGTGAGAGTGCATGCACATAACCCTGCGCATCACCAAGGAGTAGCACTCTGCCTACCGCCATTGATTCACCGACATCTCTGAATGTCAGCTGAGTGTTTTCCCACACTGTTGAGCCATCTTTCACCGCAAACGCAGTGACACCGGACTTTTCGTTAGATGAAAACACTAAATCAGGACTTTGGGCAGTGCCGGTATAGCTTGAGTAATCCTTGAACCACAGTAAGTTACCGGTGCGGGCTTGTCCACAACCAATGCGGCCTTGATAGGAGACGGCGCAAATAATCTCGCCCTCCATGCTGGGTTTAGCGGTGACATCGTTTAAGCGCTCAATTTCAGAAAAGCCTTTCGGAAACGAGACCGGGGTCTCCCAAATGAGACCACCGTTGGCAATGGCAATCATGCCAAAACGACCGCCGGCAAAGCCAGTCACAATCACTTCATTACCAATCGCAAGCATGCCGTAACCTACACGCAAAGATAACGCGGACTGTTGGCGTTGATAGGTCCACTTACGCACACCCGTTTGAGTATCCAAACCAACAAAGCGATTATCTAATGTCCTAATAATTACGACCCCGCCAGCAACCACTGGCTCAGATAACACTTCGCTACCGATACTGATATTCCAAATCGGCTTACCGGTATCGTCGTAGGCATAGACTGTACCCTTAGTAGTCACGACTGCAGTCGTGCGCCCATCAGATCCCGGACCAATAGATAGCCGTTCCGGTACGGATACTTCCCATACTTTATTGCCGGTATTCAAATTAATTTTGGCCAAGTTACCGCGATGGGATGCTGCATAAACCGCATCACTTGCTACTGCGGGATGGAAATTAAATCCTTCAGATGAACCAACGCTGGTTGACCACACCGGAGAAAGATCAAATTGATTGCTTACCGGAACAAGCTCAGCCGGCTTGCGAACCCTTGAACCACCAGAGCAAGCTGTTAAGGCTACAACAACTGAGCCCAGTACTAGGGCTGTGCTTGTTAACTTTGCTAGCTGTTTGCAATCCATCATCACTGAGCTACTCCTCCGACGGCATCCAATTTAACCTTCAGAAGACGACGCGCCTCTTCAGGGAATTCTTTTGCTTGGTTTAACTGCGCCCAAGCCGCTTCATAACTCTTACGCGCTTCAGGAATATTCTGTTGAGCCAAGTACCAATCGCCACGACGCTCTAACCAAAGAGCCTCAAAGCCGGCTACTGGCTTTTCTTTAAGAATGGTATCCGCTTCAGAAAAATCCTTTGCAGCACCTTGTTCAATCAATTGCGAAATCAAGCGTAACTTCGCTAAAGCCAAATAACCCTGGTCAGACGAATTTTTAGCAGCCCAACGCAAATAGTCCATAGCCTTGGCAGAATCACCTGCATCTGAAGCGATCTTTGCCGCAATCAAACTAGACATCGCAGCATAGGGTGTGCTCGAAAACTGCTTTTGCAAATCATCCGCAGCGCGCAAGGTTTGATCCTTGTCGCCCTTATTAATGGCGGCAATCATCGTCTCATATAACTGAGAAGCCGCAGTAGCTTGGCTTGTTCGCCACCACTGATATCCGCTATAGCCAGCATAAGCAAATAAAGCAGCCGTCACCACGCTAGTGATGAGATTGCGATACTTTTGCCAGAAGGCTTTTAGTTGATCTACTTGTTCTTGTTCTTCTAGGTCTAAAGGCATGTCAATCCAGGCTAATAATTACAGTAAAAATTACAATATTTGAATACGACTTTAATAATCAATCAGGTTATTCTATTCGGTGGCGCCCACGATGGCATCAATGATCGCTTCCACTACGCCATCTAAGGGTACCGCTCTCTGTTCACCGCTTCTACGCAAATCCTTGAGTTGGGCCTCGTTCTTCGCCAATTCATCTGGCCCAATGATGACACCATAGGCTGCCCCACTGGCATCCGCCTTCTTCATTTGGGACTTAAAGCTCGCTGTTTGGCCATCTGGAGGGCAAAACAAGATGGCATCGATTCCGGCGCTCCGCAGGCGCTCGGCAATAATCATGGCAGTAGTCAGAGTTTCACCGCCTTGGTGAATCACGAAAACATCACATTGGGCTTGAGGTTCTGGCAATGAACCAGATACTTTCATCAACTCGAGTACCCGCTCCATGCCCATTGCCCATCCGCAGGCTGGCGCATCTTTGCCACCCATGCGCTCAATTAAGGGGTCATAGCGTCCACCACCAGCTATAGTGCCTTGAGCACCTAATTCTTCGGTGATCCACTCAAAGACAGTCAGGTTGTAATAATCCAGACCACGGACTAAACGGGGGTTGATCTTGCAAGGGATATTGTTTGCCTTGAGCAATGCCTGCACGCCCTCAAAATGCTTTAGTGATTCTTCACCCAGGAAATCCAATAGCTTAGGTGCACCTTCAATCAGATCTTGCATCGCCGGATTTTTAGAATCCAAGATACGCAATGGATTAGTGAGTAAACGACGTTGTGAATCCTCATCTAATTGTTCTTTGTTTTTTTGGAAATAAATCACTAAGGCAGCACGATGCTCAGCGCGCTCATTGGCTTGGCCTAAAGAATTGATCTCCAGACGCACGCCTTGCAGTCCGAGCTCATCCCACAAACGCTGACCCATCAAAATAATTTCTGCATCGATGTCAGGACCAGCAAAACCGAGTGCCTCAATACCAAACTGATGAAACTGGCGATAACGACCCCGTTGTGGGCGCTCGTGACGGAACATTGGTCCGGTATACCAAAGACGCTTTGGTCCCTCGTACAATAAATTATTTTCAATCACGGAACGCACTAATGCGGCTGTACCTTCAGGGCGCAAGGTGAGCTGCTCACCATTCAGACGATCTTCAAAGGAATACATTTCCTTTTCAACGATATCCGTCACCTCACCAATGCCCCGCTGGAAAACAGCTGTTGCTTCCACAATCGGCGTACGCAAGAACTCATAACCATAAGCACGCGTAAGATCGCGCAAGACATGCTCGAGATGGGTCCACTGCGCAGCATCTGCTGGCAATAAATCATTCATGCCACGCACGCCATTAATCTTCGGAATCTTTTGGGTTTTAGCGGAGTTGGTTTGGTCAGTCATGATTTCGTTGGTGCGATTCTTTATTTTTATTATTCTTGTTTTGATTCTTTTATTTTTTCGTCTCTAATTTACTTCGGCGCGTAATTTTGGTTGACGTACTCATCCACAATCACTTGGAAGTCTTGGGCAATATTATCACCACGCAGTGTTTTTACTTTCACGCCATCAACGAATACGGGTGCCGCTGGCGTTTCTCCGGTACCCGGTAAAGAGATGCCGATATTGGCGTGCTTACTTTCACCTGGGCCGTTAACGATGCAACCCATCACAGCCACATTCATCGCCTCTACACCAGGGTGGGTTTTCTTCCACAGTGGCATTTGTTGGCGGAGGTAAGACTGAATATTGGCAGCCAATTCCTGGAAGGTCGTGCTGGTCGTTCTGCCACAACCCGGACAAGCAATCACCATCGGCGTGAAATTACGTAAGCCCATGGTTTGCAAAATCTCTTGGGCCACAATAATTTCATTCTCACGCGGTGCGCCTGGATCAGGAGTTAAAGAAACGCGAATGGTGTCACCAATGCCCTCTTGCAACAAGATTCCCAATGCGGCAGTAGAAGATACGATGCCTTTACTGCCCATACCGGCTTCCGTTAAACCTAAATGCAAGGGAAAATCTGAACGGCGGGAAAGATCTCGATACACCGCCACTAAATCCTGCACATTACTCACTTTGCAAGACAAGATAATTTGATTGGGGCTCATACCCAACTCCACTGCCTTTTCTGCTGATTGCAAGGCCGACTGAATTAAGGATTCAATCATGACTTCTTGAGCAGTCTTCGGATCTGCTAAGGCAGCATTGCTATCCATGATGCTAGCCAGCAAGTCTTGGTCCAAACTACCCCAGTTCACACCAATCCGAACGGGCTTGTCATATTTACAAGCCGCTTCAATCATTTGCGCAAATTGCGTATCGCGTTTAGCACCCTTACCGACATTACCCGGATTAATACGGTATTTGGATAAAGCCTTGGCACACTCTGGATAGTCGCTTAACAAAGTATGGCCGTTGTAATGGAAGTCGCCAATCAAAGGTACGAACACATCCATCTTGTCTAACTGTTCACGGATATAAGGCACTGCCGCGGCGGCTGCCGGTGTATCCACTGTAATTCGCACCATCTCTGATCCCGCGCGAGCCAGTTCTTTTACCTGAATCGCTGTCCCAACCGCATCTGCCGTATCGGTATTCGTCATCGATTGAACACGCACAGGCGCATCCCCACCGATGGTGACGATATTGGTTTTCCAAGCAACAGTAGCTTGACGTGTTGTTCTCTTAGACGCTGGACCTAGGGGAAGCGGCGGAAGATGGTTAGATGAATTACTCA
Source organism: Polynucleobacter sp. CS-Odin-A6 (assembly GCF_018882095.1). Lineage (GTDB taxonomy): Bacteria > Pseudomonadota > Gammaproteobacteria > Burkholderiales > Burkholderiaceae > Polynucleobacter. The sequence continues at coordinate 866,067 of NZ_JACVPD010000001.1, read as the reverse complement.
TTGGGAATATTGGGGAATATTGAAGATGTTGAAAATCGCTAGTTACGTTAGTCGTCTAATTTTTTGAGCCATTGCACTGAGCGCTCAGATTGATACTCTGGTTCTTGTTCTTCTTCATCAAGGTCAAGATCGTCTGCGTCTACTTTTGCATCAGCCTCTTCATCAAGTTTGATTTGATTCTCATGAATAGCACGTTCACGCACCCGAGTACGGTCTACAACATCACCTGCCAACTGACCGCAGGCGGCGGCAATATCATCGCCTCGTGTTTTTCTAACCGTTGCAACCATACCGGCGTCTAACAAAATGCTAGCAAAGGCATGAATGCGTTGAGCTGATGAGCGCTTTAATCCAGACTCTGGGAAAGGATTGAAAGGAATGAGGTTGACCTTACATTTAATGTTGGCTAATAAGCGCACGAGTTCTTTTGCCTGAATGTCAGAGTCATTGACTCCGTCGAGCATGCAGTATTCAAAGGTTAAGAAATCTCTTGGCGCGAAAGGCAAATAGCGTTCGCAAGCGGCAAGTAATTCTCTTAGGGGGTATTTCAGATTCAGGGGAACTAGTTGGTCGCGCAACTGATCGTTTGGTGCGTGCAAAGATACGGCTAATGCTACTGGGCAATCCTGTGCCAAGCGATCAATCATCGGCACGACGCCGGAAGTAGAAACCGTGACGCGACGACGTGATAAACCATAGGCTTTATCGTCCAGCATTAAGCGTAAGGCAGTTACTACGTTGTCGTAGTTCAGCAGAGGCTCGCCCATACCCATCATCACGACATTAGAGATGACACGGCCAGTATGTTCCCAGCCTGGGGTTGGATATTCCTCGATACGGCGAATTGCATTGGGATCGTTGCGCAACAAGTGCTCAGCGAACCAGAGCTGGCCGATGATTTCTCCGGCAGTAAGGTTACGTGAGAAGCCTTGACGACCAGTGGAGCAGAAACGGCAATTAACAGCGCAACCAGCTTGAGAGGAAATACACAGCGTGCCGCGATCATCTTCAGGAATAAAGACTGACTCCACGGCATTGCCAGCGCCCACATCCAGCAACCACTTGCGGGTGCCATCGGTGGCGTGTTCATCTTTAATTACCGGAAGAGAAAGGACTTCGACTTTATCTAGCAGCGTTGCTCGAAAGCTTTTTGCTAGATCACTCATGTCGTTGATGTTAGATACACCACGTTGGTGTATCCACTGCATAAGTTGTTTCGCCCGAAAAGGCTTTTCATTTAACCCCGCGACATACGCTGCCATTTGGTCAGCGTCAAAATCTAAGAGATTTACGCGCGGGGAGGTCAATGCGACTACTTATCTATATTCAATAGCGTGTTCGTTTGCAATCGCCGATTAACGATTGAAAACATTCATGCCAGCGAAGAAGAATGCCACTTCAACAGCGGCAGTTTCAGGAGCGTCAGAACCATGAACCGCGTTTGCATCGATGCTGTCAGCGAAATCGGCACGGATGGTACCGGCGTCAGCCTTCTTAGGATCAGTAGCGCCCATCAAATCACGATTCTTCAGAATAGCGCCTTCGCCTTCCAATACCTGAATCATGACAGGACCGGAAATCATGAAGCTCACCAAATCCTTAAAGAAAGGACGTGCTGAGTGAACTGCGTAGAACTGCTCCGCTTCTGCTTGTGACAAATGTGCCATTCTCGACGCAATAATCTTCAAACCAGCAGATTCGAAACGGTCATAGATCTTACCAATCACGTTTTTTGCTACCGCATCAGGTTTGATAATCGAAAGGGTGCGCTCAATAGCCATGTAAGACTCCAATAGTGAATTCAAAAATATAAGCTGAAATAGCGCAAAAAGAGGTATTACAGAGAATGACCTCCTTCCCACCTACAGCGCGCCAGAAAATCAGCGACCCCCGAATTATACATCGGCTGAGCATATTTACCCTATCGGAAGCAGGGCTAAGCTATTGAATTTACAGGGTATAACCCTTCAATTTGTAGTTCTTTTCAGGGGGGACTTGAAATTTGCCTATTTTGTCTATACTTAGTTCTAAGAGTCCCTAGTGGACTAGTGTAATTACTTTGAAGAAGGAGTCATTGTGAGCGATCTTAACTCTTACGGCTTTGGGCAAACTGGTTCGGTTAGTACCCTCCAAATACGCAACCGCGTATTGCGCAACACCTATGCACTATTAGCACTATCAATGGTGCCTACTGTGATTGGTGCATGGCTTGGCGTTGCATTCGGATTGAACTTTATGGCGAGTAGCCCCTTCTTGGGCTTCATCGTCTTTATGGCAATTGCTTTTGGCTTTTTCTGGGCGATTGAGAAAAACAAGGACACCGGTGCCGGCGTCCTGCTGCTGCTAGGTTTCACCTTCTTTATGGGCATCATGATGTCCGGCCTGGTGGGTTACACCTTAAATAGCTTCAGTAATGGCGCTACCTTAATCATGCTGGCATTCGGCGGCACTGCATCGATTTTTGCAGTGATGGCAACGATTGCTACTGTGAGCAAGAGTGATTTCTCCGGTATGGGCAAATGGTTGATGGTAGGTGTATTGCTCCTGATCGTTGCCTCATTGGCCAACATCTGGTTGCAGTTGCCTGCTCTGATGTTGACTGTGATGATATTGGCAATCGCCATTTTCTCTGCCTTCATCTTGGTCGACGTTCAGCGCGTCATCAATGGCGGTGAAACTAACTACGTGATGGCTACTTTAGCTATCTACTTAGATGTGTACAACGTCTTCACCAACTTGCTCGCATTATTGGGCATTGTTGGCGGAAATCGTGACTAAGTAATCCTCAGTAGAAATACTGAGTCCACTTCAAAGGCGCCTGCGGGCGCCTTTTTAGTTGCCTACGAACAGGTTAATTGCAAATGCCAGGGCAAATAAAATCAAGAGGATGGCAAAACTATCTGAGGTTTTCATAACAAGCTCCTAAGGCAGATGATGGTTGATGCAGAATGGCTGCTCTGCTTCATTTCAAACTACGCTTTCATGAGAACCTTGTACCACCACATTGCACCACAATCATGCATCATGCACCTCAATAGATCATGAGTGGATCATCGCTGGATCATCGCTGGATCATAACAGGCGCTCAAAGACGGCCATAGACTCGACATGCGAGGTGTGCGGGAACATATTCACAATTCCTGCACCCTTGAGCACGTAGCCAGCCAGATGGCACAGGATATCGGTATCTCTAGCTAAGGTTTTTGGATTACAAGAGACGTACACAATACGCTGTGGTGGCAGATTACTGCCTTGCTCATGCAATTGCGTTAATGCCTGACAGATCTCCATCGCACCTTCACGCGGGGGATCCATCAACCAGCGATTCGCCTTACCCCAAGAGGCAATCGTTTCCGTCGTGACTTCGAATAGGTTGCTTTGCATAAAGCGCGCTTTATCAGCCAGTTGATTGTGCTCGGCATTTTCTTTAGCCCGCGTTGTGAGGCTTTCTAGACCCTCAATACCCAAAACAGCATTCGCCCTTCTCGCTAAGGGGAGTGTGAAATTACCAATGCCACAGAACAAATCCAGCACACGGTCAGTGGGCTGCACTTCTAACAACCGGACTGCCCTACTCACTAAAGCACGATTCATCAGGTGATTAACTTGCGTAAAGTCAGCAGGCTTAAACGGCATCTCTACTTCAAACTCTGGGAGACGATAGCAAAGCTTGCCGGTTAAAGGGTGGAATGGTGCAACGGTTTCGATTCCCTTGGGTTGCAACCATACCCATACTTCGTGCTCATCAGCAAAATCCCTCAGGAGTTGTTCATCTGCTGGCGTTAACGGTAATAAATTACGGAAAACTAATGCAGTGACGGGTTTTGTTTTTTTAGGGTCATCTGAATTCGGATCCTCAGGCTCGCCCACTGCAATTTCGATTTGGGGCATGCGATCAAGAATAGATAAGGCGTTGACTAATTTACGCATTTCAGGGAGTAAATCAGAAATAGACTTCGGCAAAATCTCACAAGCAGTCATGTCAGCAACATAAGCACTCTTACCCTCATGAAAGCCAATCAGTACTGTGCCTTTTTTGATGGAACGGTTGACGGCACTTAAGCGCGCGCGATGTCGATACTCCCATGCCGGTCCACCCATTGGGCGCAGGATTTCTTCGGGGGTTACTTTAGCGATGTGCTTTAAGTCATCCTCAAGCACGCGCTGCTTCATCGCCACCTGTGCTCGAATATCTAAATGCTGCATCGTGCAACCGCCACAGATACCAAAGGCTTTGCATTTAGGCTCTGCCCTAAAGACAGCAGGCTTCAGAATATTGAGTACTTTAGCCTTGCTGAAGCGAGCCTTCTCACGCGTCACCACATATGTCACTAACTCCGTTGGTAGCGCACCTTGAATAAAAATGACTTTGCCACTGTGGCCTTGAGCGGTCTCTTCTTCGTTGGGGGCTAAGCGCGCAATTCCTTGGGCATCCAGATCCAGAGACTCTACGCGGATAGGCTCAGTGACTTCAATATGAACCGGCTTTTCGCCTCTACGCATCCGGAGCAAAACCGAGTAGGTATTCTTGCCACTGGGCACCGTTGGGTTCTTTAGACTCTTTTTCTAAATACGCTTTAACGAAAGTGATTTCTTCTTGGTACTCTGCCATCGAGAAACCACCGCGCATCAATTGAAAGCGGCAATACATTAAATAGGTATTCACCACATCAGTTTCGCAATAACGACGAATATCATCAATCTTCCCGTCTAGATAGGCAGGCCATACCTGACTGCCATCCATCCCCATCTTGCCAGGAAAGCCACACAATTTAGCCAAACCATCCAATGGTGCATTGGCTCGGCCATTAAATTTTGCCAAGAGATCCATCAGGTCAAGGTGACGCATGTGGTAACGACTGATGTAGTTGTTCCACTTAAATTCACGGCTATCATTTTCCTGGCTCTCACCCATCTCCCAATAGCGCGGAGCTTGTATGTGATTAGCTAAAGCGCGGTAATGCAGTACCGGTAAATCAAAGCCACTACCGTTCCAAGAAACCAGCTGGGGAGTATATTTTTCAACGAGCTCAAAGAAAGTCTGAATCAATACCTTCTCATCATCTTGAGCCGTGCCTAATGTGCCGACTTTGATTTGAGGCGTGCCTTCTTTAGTCGTCCTACGAATGACGCAAGAGATAGCACAAATGCGCTGCAGATAGAGCGGCAGAAAATCACTACCGGTTTTTTCTGCTCGAGCAGCCATTGCTTTGCTTGCAACCTCGCTGTCAAGCATCGAATCTGGATAATCTTCGAGACGACGCAGGCCCGCCACATCAGGAATAGTTTCAATATCAAATACGAGTACGGTTGCCATGATTGAGGCCTACTTAAACAGCAGTTACTGCAAATATGGCGTTGGATTTACTGGCTTGCCATTGACGCGCAATTCAAAATGAAGCTTGATTGAGTTGGCATCGGTATCGCCCATCTCCGCAATCTTCTGCCCTTTTTTGACGGCGTCACCCTCTTTTACTAAGAGCGTGCGATTGTGAGCGTAAGCCGTGAGATAGGTATTGTCATGTTTAATAATCACAAGATTGCCATAGCCACGCAAACTATTGCCAGCGTAAACAACCTTTCCATCGGCAGCAGCAGTAATCGGATCACCTAACTTACCGGCGATATCAATCCCTTTGGTTTTTTCACTGAAATCCTCGCTGACTTTGCCTTTGGCTGGCGATGACAAACGAATACCTGGCTCAGCAACTATGTCTTTTGACGCTTCTGGCTGCGGGGTATTAGAGGCATCCACCTTGGGTGTGTCCGGTTTGGATGTTGGCTTAGCTGCAGGCATTGAACCAGCTGGCGGCTTCACCAAGATCAGATCTCCAATTTCGATCAGATTGGGGTTGGCCATATTGTTCCATTGCGCTACATCACGCGGAGATTGCCCATTGTCCAAAGCAATGCGTGCCAAGGTGTCACCCCGTTTGACACGGTAATAGCCAGGAGGCGTAGTTTCGGAACTGCCCCCACTTCGGTCCACTACATTCGCTGGCTTGGCTCTGGGCGTGGTTGAACAGCCCGCGTTGAGTGCAAGAGAGATGACCGCCAAGACTAAAAGGACGTATTTGGACATTGGGTTAAAGGTTTTTTTCATACTACCCCTGATTGTAAGGGGACAAAAAAGACCTCGTCCAGAACAGTCCTTTGGTAGCGCTGCGAGCTCATACGCTCTACCATGATCAATTGCTGCTCTTTTTCATTTTTGGCAACGGGGGCTACCAGGCGGCCACCAATAGCCAGCTGATCCAATAAGGCATCCGGAATACCTAATCCAGCAGCAGCCAGAATGATCCCATCAAAAGGGGCAGCCTGAGGTAATCCTAAGATTCCGTCGCCATAAATCAGGCGTAGATTTTTAATCCGAAAAGGTCGCAGCTTCTCTCTTGCCATATCGTGCAGAGGACGAATCCGCTCAATCGAGTACACCTCATCAGACAATAAGCTCAGAACGGCTGCTTGATAGCCACAGCCAGTGCCAATCTCTAAAACCTTGCCGAGGGTATGTCCACGCTTATGCAAAAGCTCGATCATGCGCGCCACGACGGATGGCTTAGAAATCGTTTGAGAATGCCCAATCGGTAAGGCGGTATCTTCATAGGCTTGAGGATGCATCCCAGCATCCATAAAGGCATGGCGTGGCACCGTGGCAATTGCCTCTAATGTTTTACCGTGCCTTACTCCAGCCGCCAAGACTTTAGCGGCTAAGGACTGCCGATGTCCGGCGTTGCGCTCAGCAGAAGACTTCAACCGCGGTCCCAACCATTAACCCGCATCGCAGCCAAGCGGGCATGATGGGTGAGATCCAACTGCATGGGGGTAATCGAAATGCAACCATCCTCAATTGCATGAAAATCAGTACCCTCTGAACTATCTTTCGCATCCCCTGCCGCACCAATCCAGTAAATCAAATCACCGCGCGGGCTTTTTTGCACGACTACCGGCTGTGAATGATGGCGATTGCCTAAACGCGTCACGCGCCAGCGATACAGATCCGCATAGGGGCGATTGGGGATATTCACATTCAGTAAGGTAGCGGCGCCTTCTGCGTGCGCCAGTTTAGAAACTAGCATTTGCGCAACGATATCGTGTGCCGCTTTGGCAGCATCTTCAATCCGATTCCAACCCCGATCAATTTGGGAGAAGGCAATGCCAGGCACACCAAACATCACGCCTTCAACTGCAGCAGCCACGGTACCAGAATACAAAGTATCTTCACCCATGTTCTCACCTTGATTAATACCGGAGATCACGAGGTCGGGTTTCTCATCCAAGAAACCCGTCATCGCAATGTGCACGCAATCAGTTGGAGTGCCATTGATAAATAGAAACCCATCACGCTCTCCACCAGCCACGCGATGAATCGATAGGGGTCGTGATAACGTTAATGAATTTGAGGCGCCACTGTGATTTTGCTCGGGTGCAATTACGGTAACTCGCCCTAATGGACGGATTGCATTCACTAAGGCCAAAAGGCCCGGCGCAAGATAGCCATCATCATTGGAGATGAGGATGTGGGGAATTTTATTGTCCATCATGATTAAACCAGTCTAGGAGTAGGTTTGCCATCAGTGTTGCCTAGGGTACTGCCTTTACCCCTACCTTGACTTCTCCCTCTGACCCAAGCATAGAGAACAGGCAGTACTAATAAAGTGAGGATCGTCGTAGTGATCATGCCACCAACAATCACTAGCGCCAGCGGTCGTTGAGCCTCAGAGCCAATGGAATGAGATAAGGCTGCGGGCAAAAGTCCGAGGCCTGCAAGCATCGCGGTCATTAATACGGGCCGCACTCTAAGGGCGGCACCATCAACCATGGCATCTTTCATAGCGCCATGCTCATGAGCAATTGTTTTATTAATATACGAAATCAAAATCACCCCGTCTTGGATAGCAATACCGAATAAAGATAAGAAACCAAAGAGTGCAGAAATGCTCAACGTTTCACCGCCCAAGTGCAGGGCAATAATTCCGCCAATGGCAGCAAAAGGCACATTAACCAACACCACTGTTGCATCACGAATGTTACCCAGGGCAGCAACTAGCAATAAAAAGATTGCAAGTAAGGTCAATGGAATAATCACCATCAGCTTTTGCTGGGCAGCCTTCATTTGATTAAATTGACCATCCCATGAAATCATGTAGTTAGTTGGTAAGGTGACATTTTTCTCAACCAAGTACTTGGCATCCTCAACTGCGCCACCCAAATCTCTACCCCTGACACTAAAGATGACAGCAATATAACGCTTACCTGCTTCACGATAGATAAAGAAGGGTCCATCGGTCAACTTGACATTGGCGACCATCGATAAGGGCACTTTTTGCCCGTTGGGAGAATCAATCAACAAGCTGGCTACATCTGGAATATCGTTTCGGCTCGCCTCATTCAAACGAACGGCAATACCAAACGTTTTTTCATCTTCCAAAAAGTTAGAGACTGGAGCGCCGCCAATCGCGTTCGCTACCACGGTTTGAATATCACTAACATTGATGCCGTAACGGGCAGCGGCAACTCGGTCAATCTGAATATTGAGTGTTGGCTGGCCCAATTCTTTTAAGATATTCTCATCTTCGATGCCGCGTACTTTCTTCAACTGTGCAACCACTTCGTGGGCCTTATCGTTTAAGACATCTAAATCTGAGCCATAAATCTTGACGGAGTTTTCGCCCTTGACACCCGAGAGCGCTTCATTGACGTTGTCCTGAATGTACTGAGAGAAACTGAAATTGACCCCAGGAATCTTGGTAAGCTCGGCCTGGAGATGCTCCAGCAAAAGCGCCTTATTAGATCCCTTTGGCATTTCATCAGGAGATTTAAGATATAAACCATATTCTTGATTAAATACGCCTGTGGAATCAGTCCCATCATCAGGTCGGCCAATTTGTACCGCCACTTTTTCCAGCTCCGGCTGCTTTAAGAAAAGTTCACGCAATTGATTCGACACTTTGATTGAATAATCCAAGTCAACGGTATTGGGTAGAGTCACCCGCAGCCAGATATTGTTTTCTTCGAGAGTCGGCAGGAATGCAGTGCCTAAGCGGGTAGCGCTCAGTAGGGTCAATCCTAAAATAAACACGGAAACGGCAATCACATGCCTTGGGTGATCCATCCACTTTCGTAGCAATGGCCTATACCGCTCAAGCATCCAAGTAATAAATTTAGGTGGCGAGTGATGAAAATTATCACCAAACACTAAGGAAATAGCAGCTGGCAAAAAGGTTAAGCTCAAGATGATGGAGGCAACTAAAGCAAAGCCCATGGTGAAGGCCATTGGCTTGAAGATGATCCCTTCTACTCCGCCCATCAAAAATAGTGGTGAGTAGGCAACAATAATGATGCTGGTTGAATACACCATGGCTCTTTGCACTTCACTGGTCGCGAGAATGATGCTTTGCTTCAGTCTGCTGCCTCTTTCTTCTAAGTGACGCATCACGTTTTCAGTGACAATCACTGCCGCATCTACGATCACCCCAAAGTCAATGGCCCCCAGAGAAATTAAATTGGCAGGTACATTAAAGATGTACATCTGAATGAAAGAAAAACAGAGTGCCAGCGGAATAACTGCGGCTACTACCGCAGCAGCTCGCATATTGCCCAAGAAAATATAAAGCAAGACCAACACCATGGTGATACCAAAAAACATGGTGTGTTTGACGGTACCAACCGTAATGTCCAGCAATACCTGACGGTCATAGAAAGGCTTGACCTCAATGCCCGGAGGCAAAATGTGGTCATTTATGTTGGTAATTCTTTCACGTACGCGGGCCAAAACTTCAGAGGCATTTTCACCACGGCGCAGATAGACAATACCCTCAACAGAATCAGGATTTTCATCAAACTGAAACAGGCCTAAGCGTGGTGCATTGCCAATTTGAACTGTAGCGACATCCCCTATACGAACTGGTACGCCCTTGTTCACAGCAATGACTACCTGCTTGATATCCTCAATATTTCTTAATAAGCCCACGCCACGAACTACAAATTGCTGCTCTCCACTGGGCAAAATACCACCACCGATATTGTCATTCGCTTTAGACAACGCCTCAATTAGCTGAGGGACCGTGACATTTTTGGATTGCAAGCTCTCAGGGCTAACGATTACTTGATATTGGCGAACTTTGCCACCAAAAGAAGAAACATCAGCAACGCCAGGAGTTTGCTTGAGCTCTTTATAGATCTCGTAGTTCTGTAGTGTTTTTAAACGGGTTGGTGAGGCGTAGTCTGATTTAACTTGATAGCGCAAGATCTCACCCGTCGCATCAGAGTCTGGGCTAACACTGGAGTTCACTCCCGGCGGAAAATTGACATTGGCAAGACTGGAAAAGAATATCTGCCGAGCTTTAAAGGCATCAGCACTGTCATTAAATTTCAGAGTAACAACTGAAAGCCCAAAAAGAGAAACCGAGCGAAATGTCTTTACGCCGGGGATACCAGCTAAGGCATTTTCAACTGGAATAGTGACTTGCTGCTCGACCTCTGTCGTGCTGCGTCCAGGCCACTGAGAAATGGCTTGAATGGTTAGAGGTGCAACACCAGGATAAGGCTGAATTGGCAACTGCTTCAGGCTAAAGGCCCCCAAACACAGCAAGATACCAGCAGCGACCATGATGATGACGCGTTTTTCTAAAACCCCCCGAATAAATGAGGTGACGAAACTCACTTATTCCTCCTGCTTTGCAAAGCGATCATTCAGCAAGACTGCGCCGTCAGTCAGCACTTGCATGCCTGGCTCCAACCCTTCGGTCACAGCAAATCGCTTGCCATCTAAGTCATAGCCCTTAATTGCAAATCGACGAAAAGTATCAGAGGCTGTTTTGATGATGACGTAACGCATTTCGCGCACCCGCACGATAGCTGTCTGAGGAACTACTACCGCCTCAGCATCACCGACTTTTAACTTGGCGCTAACATACATATCTGGACGCAACAAACCTTCTGCATTCTCTACGTCACAACGAATTAATAGGGCATGCGTCTCAGGGTCAATCACTGGGGAAATGTAATTGGCAACCGCGGTGAACTCCCGATCTGGGTAGGATTGAGAGCGCAAAATAATCGTCTGGCCCTTCTGAATTTTGCGGATATCCTGCTCATAAACACTCCCCAGGAACCACAGCTCACGCGGATTTGCGAGGGTAACCAGAACATCTCCTGCGTTCACAATTGAACCTGGCTCAACGGAACGCTTGACAACGATACCCTCTAATGGCGAACGCATCACTAGGTTCGCCTGAGTTTTACCATTCTTCTCCAGCCCTTTAATATCTCCCTCGCCAACACCCAGGTTGCGTATCCGATTGGCTGCAGCCTGTTGGGTAATGGAGGCATCTGCCATGAGATCACTCATGGACTTATTTGCTTCAAGGATTTTTGCCATCTTTGATGACAATAAATATTCCTGTTGGGCAGAAATAAAGTCGGGGCTATAAAGCTCGATTACCGGAGAACCGATGCTGACATTCGCTCCATCGAATGCATAAATACGCTCAACTCGGCCAGGCGCTCGAGCCGACAGTACTTTGGACTTTTCAGCATTAAATGCCAGACGTCCAGGAACATTTAACTCGACAGGAACGGGAACTTTGACTGCGGTTTGAAAAATATAAATATTAGGATTGAGTTCAACTCCTGGCAAACGCAATTCCATCGAACCCGTTTTTTCAATCTTTAAACTCTTATCCGTCTTCTCTATCTTGACGGGGCGATTTACATTGACCGCCAAGCCAATCACGATACCGAACATCAGAATGGAAATGCTAATCGCAGCAAAGCGAATGCGGGCACGGGTCGAAGCCTCTAAGGCCCAGTACGATGTTCGTAGCTCCTCTAATTTGACGCTAGCGTGATGGAGTAGTTCGCCCCATAGGCGCTTCGAGGTCTTGAGCCCAGATTGCAAAAAAGAAAGAATTTTGTCTTTCAACACTGCTCCTTAAAAAGGTTCTTTGCCAGAGGTCACTAGCAATACTGCTTGGGCCTGCAGAAGATTGCTCTCCGCTAGCGCTAATTGAACTTCGAGGTTACGCAATTGAGTCTGCGCTGTCAGTAAATCATTAAATCCCTGACCATTATTAGAATACTGCGTTAAACCTACCTTATAAGCAGCATCTGCTTGAGGCACTTGACGCTCTTTCAAGAATTGGGTTTGATTCTTCGCTTGCTCATAAGCTGCAAAAGCACTATTCACGGCCAACACAATTTGCTGCCGATTCGAAATATTACCCGCTTCAGCGGCCGCTTGATTCCGTTGCGCCTGCTCTACTCCGTATTTCTCCTTGGTGAAGAAATACAGCGGAATGATCAGGTCTAGCTCTAGCTGATAAAACATTGCGCCATTGTTTGCAGAAAAAGGGCCTCGGGGAGTGAAAGACGATCCAATTACCTGAAAGTCTGGTAAATAGGCTTTCTTTGCTAAATCGACGCCCTTGCGGGCTGCATCGAGTTGTAATGCGGAACTCTTTAAGGAGGGATGACTCGTTTCAGCATAATCCTCCAATTCAACTAAGGTTGGCACGCTAGTCATCGCCCGACGCACATCACCACGCAAGACTAACTTCTCTCGTGAGTGGCGACCGACCAAGGTATTGATATTGTTGAGCGCCACTTGTAGTTGACGCTCTACGTTAAATTGATCAGCTTGGGCCGCACTTTGCGAGACCTGCGCGTTGAGATATTCCACGTAAGCAGCGGCATTATTGGAATAACGTGCTTTAGCGACGTTCTTGATCATCTCCAAACGCATCACAGATTCTTTTAAGACTTGCAATTGTTTTTGGGATGCCAGAGCGCCGTAATACAAAGTCGATAGCTGGGCACCCAATTGCAAATAGGTGGATTCACTCTGGGCCAGAAGCGCCTCAGCATTGGTGTTGGCAATATCTGCAGCCAAACTCTTCTTGCCTGGGAACTGAAATGGCTGAGCAATAGAAATTGAATTGTTGCTACTAATACCCCCACCCCCCGGGTTTGAAGGACTTGGTGCATTAGCGCCACCCAAAGCAAATGGCGAGTTCACTGGCATACCAGACCAGACCAGACCAACCTGGGGATTGGCTGGTGCATTAATCTGGGGCACGGTTGCTTTGGCAGATAAGTAAGATTCACGCAAAGAGGATAGTTGCGGATTGTTAATCTTTAACTCGGTCCACAGTTGACGCAAATCCATTTCAGCCGGGCCAGAAGGTGCGCCCTTGGCGTAAATCTTCGGCATATTGCTAGGAGTAACTGGAGCAAATAGGGAGGCTGCATTTGCCGCACCAGTGTCATTACCTACAATTGGAGGCGCAGACAATAGCGCTTTGGATTCATTCGTCTGAACCGTCACGCTGGCAGGGGATGATTGCGCACAAACTGAGGGGATTAAAAACACAGATGCGACAGCACAGATTGCCCGCTTGAAGGGGGTGATGTTCGGAATAATCAATTCGCTCGTTTTAATCTGGGCGTGAATCAAATCGACTGCCTCTAAATCTGTACTAATGCTGTTTTTATAGCCCCAGATGCAGATTTATCTGTCTTTACAGGGGGTTTGGGTGATTATAGGTGAGAAAAGCCAAAAGTCTATTAATAGAGGATTTCTATCTTATTGATTCTAAAAGAAATAATGAAATCTCAGCACCCTCAAATACTCAAAACTCCGCATGAATCCTAAAAGAGAGGATGTTTACCGGGCCACGGGCAGAGTTATAGGCTGGATTGATGATGTGTTGGAAGTTCAGTCCAGCAAGGACGTTCTTAACTACCGTCGCGTTGTAATAGACCTCACCAATGCGCTCTGGTGTGTAAGAGATCGTTTGATTTCGGCTGGCATAGTCGCCAATGAAATAAGAAACGCCGCCTGCTTGCAGATAGCTGCGACGGTAGCTAGATAAACCATTTTGCATCATGGAGACACCGATGCTGTCATGGGGGCGCTGCCAGCTTGTGCCATTCATACCCATACCAATCGAGAGCGAGTTATCTGCTTCAGTAAAGGACATGGTTTCTGTATGGCCATCCGATGTGAAGGCACGTGCATAGACACCCAGATCTTTGGTCAAGGCTTGCTCACCATGAATACCAATACCGGTTTTAAATTGATTGCTGGTGCGGACATTATTAATAGCCTGTGTTCCCTGGGCATTGTTCTGGATCACATAATTTGTCGCATCCTCAAACCGGGCCAAGATCATTTTGTTGCGATAGGCCAATACGCTGACCTTACCTGGTAGGTCGGCAATATGGTGTTGACGTTCTACCTCAATCTGATCACCATAGTTGTTAAAGATTTGCCAATTCAGATCACGGCCATTAGGAGACTTAGGAGCCAACATGCGTGATGCACGCATCACCCAGTTATCGAGATACCACTCCCCTGCTAAGCCCCAGCTGTAGCCACGCGCATCGGCTGCATAGTCATAGGCGAGATAGGTCATATTGCCCCAGTTCATGAACTGTACCCGGGGATCTTTGGCGTAACGACTGTCATCAAAGATATCGAGCGTAGAGAACTGACCGCCAGTGAGCACTACGCGATTGCTACTCACAGTCTGCGTAATTTGATTGGCTTCGTTCTCGAGCACGACTTTGTCGCCCTCTTGATTAATCGTATGACGTGCAAAGGCGCGGGCAGAATAAAACTTCGCTTGGGCTCCGCCCGCTTTGGTTGCTTCGCCATTTGTAAAACCAGCCAAACCGGTTAAGCCAGAAAATGGCACTCCAGAAACAACTTCTGGATTGAAATACACATCGGTATTCGGTGCAATGCGAGCACCAAAGAATAATGTACCTGACCAGGTGTAGCTCATCGATTTCTGAGCATTCAAACTGTTCTGACCAGAATAGGATGAGGTGAAATTGTTGTAGCGCTGGTTAATGTAAGTTGTTTGACCGTGAATGTTCACTGGTAAACCAAAGAGCGTTCCTTCAGTGGGTATATCTTCAATGGGGGCAGCAAATGTAGCAACTTGGTCTGAACCCGATCCTGCTTTTTGAGCGAGCGCATTTGTACTACAAACTGCAGCAAGCAAACTCAACAGGAGAAGATAGGACTTGTGGGTCATTCACAATTTCACAATAAGTAGCATCAATGGCCAGTAACCAGTAAAGCTAATTAGAAAGGCACGGTGCGGGATTGAAGTCGCGCAAAGACACAAAACGGATTATCCCCAAAACGGGGCAATTTACCTAGAATTTGTGTCTCTTTAGTGACGAATGGGCTTAAGAGAATTGGTATTGAGGATATCAAGCAACATTTGAGGTGTTAATTCTGAATGGTCTTCAGCCAGTTTTCCGAAGCGCACCCAATGCTCAATTTGTTGCGATGGTGATCTTCCGTTTACCTCCCTAGCTTTTCTGGCTTGCATAACTAGGTCGTGAGATATCCGAATCACTTTAGGCATTATTTGTAGATGTGCTTACGGTCACCAACACTTACAATGAGAATGTTGATCTCTTTATCTCGGATGGAGGCAATAATTCGGTGATCACCCACTCGATAACGCCAGTAATTACCATATAACGTTCCTTTTAAAGCTTCGCCAAGATTTCTTGGATCGACCTGTGCAGCGAGCCGATTCCTACAAAACTCTAAAATTCTTTTAGCTACCTTACGATCTAACTTGCTCAATTGTTTTTCTGCTGATGGAAGAAACTCAATCAGCCAAACCAAGATTTCGCTCCACTTGATCCAATGGAATAGCTTTTACTTTGCCACTTTTTAGCGCCTTCATCCCTTTATCTGCCAGATATAGGTCTTCTAAATCCTCTAAGTAGGTCAGTATTGCCTCTCGGGCATAGAAGGTTTTAGTTCTGCCAGTGGCCTTGGCTAAATAATCTAATCTCAATTCAATTTCCTTGGGTAATCGTATTGCCAACATATGCCCTCCCTATTTTTGCTATACAAGTATAGCAATTTTGACGAATTGATAAGGGAACGCAGCTAGAACAACATTAATAAAAAAAAGTAAGTTGAGAAATACCCTAGAAATTAGGGCATCTTCAATTAAATACTAAGGAAAGATTTTATTGAAATAGCGTCTGGCATTCAACGCTAATCACAAAAGGGTTTTTAGGAAAACTAGCCTACTGTGCGGCGATCCATCAACGCTCTAGCCAAGGTGCCTGCATCCACATATTCAAGCTCTCCACCAACCGGAATGCCTCTGGCAATTCTGGTGACTTTGATGCCTTTGGCTTTGAGCATCTCACCAATGTAGTGGGCTGTAGCCTCACCTTCACTTGTGAAATTCGTTGCCAGCACCACTTCTCTTACGGGCAATCCAGTATCGGGTGCTTCAATACGATTGAGCAGTCGATCAAAATGAATTTCATTTGGACCCATGCCATCGAGGGGTGAGATACGACCCATCAAGACAAAGTAGTTTCCCTTAAAGCTCAGCGTCTGTTCCATCATCACTTGGTCAGCCGGTGTTTCCACAATGCAAAGCAGCGATGAATCTCGGCGATCATCAATACAAGTGATACAGATTTGGGTTTCTGAAAAAGTATTACAACGAGCGCAGTGGCCTACAGTCTCTACTGCTTCACCTAATGACTTGGCTAATATGGCGGCACCATTGCGGTCATGCTGAAGTAAGTAAAACGCCATGCGTTGTGCAGACTTGGGGCCCACTCCTGGCAATACTCTGAGAGCCTCAATCAAACGACCAAGGGCATCTTGTGGGGCTTCATGGCGCGCCATTAAATAAACCGTTTTCTATTAATGATTAAAACGGCAACTTAAATCCAGGAGGCATCGGCATACCCGCTGTTGCTCCAGACATGACTTGTGAGCTAGCCGCTTCAACTTGCTTGAACGCTTCTGTATAGGCAGTTACTAATAAATCTTCGAGCATCTCACGATCATCCATTGCACCTGGATCGATCTGTACGCGTTTCATTTCGTGTTTACCAGAGATAGTAACTTTGACTAAACCACCAGCGGCTTGGCCAGTCACTTCGAGCGCAGCCAACTGCTCTTGCGCTACTTTCATCTTCTCTTGCATCTGCTGGGCTTGTTTCATCAAACCAGCAAGGCCGCCTTTCATCATTGCTTTATTTCCTTTTATGAATCAGTGTTAATAGTGAACAGTTATTAGTGAAATGCAGTTAGAGAGGCTTCACAGAGCCGCCAACGACCTTGGCACCAAACTCTTTTTCTAATTGCAATATGAAGGGATCTTGAGCAATCATTTGCTCTGCATTTTGTCTTTTCTCTTGATGAACCTGGGCATCCACTTTAGCTACCGTTTTAGCTTCAGCAGTTCCCTTCTCAATCATTACTTTGACTGGCTTACCAAAGTGCGCAGTCAATGCATCAGCAAGTCTCCCAACGGAGGCATCAGAGGCTAGTTGTGGCATAGCCGTTACTACGGTTGCACGCACACCTGCTGGCGCGTCATCCCAATCTTGCAATTCTGTCTGAAAGGCTAACTGCTGTACCAAACCTTTTACCGGTAGCTGACGCATCAAGGCATGCCAGTCTGGGCGGTCGGCTGCAGTTGCTGTTATAGATGCTGGTGGAGAAGATACTGGGGTTGATGCAGCAACTGCAGGCTTTACGGCAGCTGATGGTGAAGCAGAAGATCTAGCTGGAGCGGCAGTTTGATTGGCTGGACTAAATGCTTTAGGTGCTGATGCTACTGGTGGGGCTGAACCACCAGCTGTAGCGCCTACTCTACTCGGCGTTTCATTTCCGGGACGAAAGGCCAGCATGCGTAAGAGCGTCATTGCAAAGCCGGTTTGCTCATCGGGCGCTAGAGATAAATCAGGCCGGCTCGTAATACTGATTTGGTAGAAGAGTTGTGCCTCTTCTTTGGTAAGTGCACTTGCCAAGCGATGAATCTCCGCTGCTTCAGGCCAATCTTCTAAAACGGATTCAGGAACTATTTGTGCAGCAGCAATTTTCTGAATGAGGCTAGATAGATCAGCCAGCGCTAATGAGAAAGACATACTGCGTTCGCCCATCTCATTGCTAATAGCAAGCAAGGTAGCACCGTCTTTAGCAATCAATGAATCTAATATCCGAATGAGGTACGCATCATCTAAGGTGCCCAGCATACCGCGCACTGCTTCTTCAGAGACTTTACCAGCGGCATATGCGATGGCTTGATCTGTGAGTGATAAGGCATCGCGCATGGAGCCTTGCGCTCCTTTTGCTAATACTCGTAGTGCATTAGTTTCGTAATCAACTTTTTCTGCGGCGAGGACTTTTTCTAGGTGCTCAACAATGAGTGGTACGGGCATTTGCTTGAGGTTGAACTGCAAGCAACGCGACAAAATAGTGACAGGGATTTTTTGGGGATCGGTAGTCGCCAAAATGAACTTGATATGCTCGGGAGGCTCTTCTAGGGTTTTCAGAAGCGCATTAAATGCCTCTTTACTAAGCATATGTACTTCGTCAATCATGTAGACCTTGAAACGGGCATTTGCTGGGGCATAGGCGGCTTTTTCGAGCAAATCACGGATATCATCAATTCCGCGATTACTCGCAGCATCCATCTCAACATAATCAACAAAACGACCTTGATCTATACCCAAACAGGCTGGACATTTTCCACAGGGTGTTGAAGTCATCTTGCCCAAGCCATCCTCACCAATGCAATTGAGGGCCTTGGCCATAATGCGTGAGATTGTCGTCTTGCCAACCCCACGAGTGCCTGTAAAGAGCCAAGCGTGGTGTAGGCGGCCCTGATCTAGAGCATGACTAAGGGCCTTTACTACATGGTCTTGGCCAAGTAATTCAGGGAAAGTTTTAGGGCGCCACGAACGGGCTAGAGCCAATGCTGTCATGTATTACATTCTAACAAGCTAAAATGGAATTGGATGGGCCTCCTCGCATGGCGGTTTGGATAACCTGGTCAGGTCGGGAACGAAGCAGCCAAACCCAATTCTGTCAGTGCCGGGGGTCAGGCTCATCCACCCTATTTATAAGTCTTTGTTTAGATTAGATTTAGTTTTACAAAACAAAACAGTGCAGTGGCGATCAAGAGAATCATGGCCTGGCAAATTGAACAAGAAATGATTAAGCAAGATCCGACCAAGGCTATGATGGCTAAGAAGATACATATCAGTCGAGCTACCGATTAGACTGAGGTAATTTTCTTAACTGTACCTGAATCAATTGCTCTCTAATCGCCACTACCTCCTCAGCATTAATTATTACCGCGGGTTTAAAGTCTCGCTCTACCGAGCGTAAGATTGTCTTCCCAAGGCGAGCCTTATTAAGGCGCTCAAACCCTTCGTTGATCTCATTAAATAAGATACGTTTGGTCATTTTCATGTCTCAGCTTTTTGAAGTGATCTCAAGAATGTAGTTGCTCTCCCAGCAGCATCATCGTATCTTGGCTTGTAAGTTAGGGTATCAATTTCAGCAAACTGTCTTTCTAATACGATCTTTCTGCTAGTAATCTGATCGATGAATAAATCAGCATGCTTTAGTAAAAACTTGGCTGCCTTAATAAGGGCTTCTGGTTCTTGCTCAATCACTAAAGAAAGATCAAAGAGGTCGCGAGCCGTAGCCCTATCACCACGATGCCATAATTTCTTAGCGACGATTTCTGCAGCAGTTTCTACTCGAATATGTTGTCCATTTATATTCCACATCTCAAATGGGTAGTCAGTTAGGTTAGGCGAGGCTACAAAATCAATCTCACCTTCAGGGCGAATTAACTTGACATAAGAGCTTTGATCTTCAACATACTGAGTACTAACTGCTGCAGCAACATCACTTAGACGTGGCGTAACGAAACCCAAATATTGGGGGTCGGGAACAAAGATATCAATGTCTTTACTAAGACGATGTTGATAGCGAAGCATCAATACCGTACCACCACCAAAAGTCCAAAATGGATTAGAGTTTCCATAACTCTTGATATCTTCAATAATAGAAAGTGCATGAGGAAGTAAATCTTTCCACACGCCGTTGGGTAAATCACGCTCAATCACCTTATTCATCATTAAGCCCAGGCTGATCTTGGTGAATACATCTCTTGTGTCCACCGATAAATATTCTTCCAAATGAGCTTAGGTGGAATGTGGTTATCTGCTGCCGCCTCTTCAACCGCGGATACAATAATTGCTAATGGCGCTTCATCAAGCAATGTTGCTACATGTGGATAAATACTTTCTGGTAATTCTCCGCTCGCTAAGGAATGGGATAAATCGTTACTTTGAAGCTTGGTCTTGTAGCTAACACTGGCAGTTTTACTAGCCATATCTAAACCATGATGTTTTTTACTGTGCTCCTGCGTGATGACATCCAACCCCAACAAAGATAGCAAGGCTAGTAGTTTGGCTGCACCCAAATCATTCAAAGTACCCTTCTCCAAATGATGAATAGTCGATCTTGAAAGACCGCAAAGCTTTGCCAACCGATCCTGAGATAAACCCAGATCAGTGCGGCGCTGCCCGACTTTGAGACCAATTTCACGTAAGTTCATAGATTTATTATCGCATAAATTGTGTAATATATTACACATTAATTAGGAAAATTAAAGAAAAACTCCTAAATTCGAGCCTAAAAAAAGAATGTCCATTGTTTTAATGGATATGGCTTCTAAATACCTAAGATGCAAACCTGCATAAAGTAGTCAACTTCATCTCATCAACAAACGCTGGTCTTACCTCGCCACGATCCCAATCAAGATCAAATAGATTCTTTACTGAATGGCCTTTGCTCATGCCTTTAGAGAACACCATGAGATCTTGTACAAACAGTTTTAGATCTCCTCCTCAGAGCTCCTAACGTCGCACATACGAATTGATATAAGCCTTGCGTACGGTCACATCACTCACCATGGGCACACCAGCATGCTGCTGGACGGTGGCTGAAGGTTCTTGATACATGGCTTTGTGCGGGAAGTACAAATTACCTTTGGCATCCCTGAGTTTGAACTTAGGTAATCCAATAATACTGGCGCTATCGACAAAGGCAGCTACAGCTAACGGTCTTGTGATTGGCGTAGGAGAATGACCGTTGGGCGATATCTGCAATGGCAGGATGGTAATAAAGACTAGGGAACTTAGCATGGAGCTCTTTATGAAATTAATGAGTTATTTCATTTTCTAGAGCAGATAGCTCATTAGGTGAGCTTTGGGGTTTTTATTCTGACTTCATGAAATCTTTTTTGGAGATCCCCATGAAATACCTTATTGCCCTCTTTTTAATTGCTCAGGCTGTTTTATTCGTACGCAGTACCTCTGCCCAAGCCGTTTATAGCTCCACTGGCAACTACTTGGGTTACAGCCAAAGCTCTCCAAGTGGTGTAACCAATGTCTACAACGCCACAGGTCAAAACGTACAGTCATTTCAGACGGATAACGGGCAGACTAATTTCTATAGTCCTGGGGGCGCTTATCAAGGCACTTCTACCGCGCCTATTTATGCAGCACCTAATTCCACTATCAATGCGCCACGTCAAGCTCCACAAACCCCCACCTGAAAGGTTGGTAATCATGAAACGCGTACTTGCTTTTTTATTGAGCTCCCTATTTTGTAGCGTCTGTTTAGCTCAAGCCAATAACTGGAGCAACTCACCCAATAATTGGAATAACTCTTCGAATAACTGGCAAAACAGCCCGAACAATTGGCAGAACAGTCCCAATAACTGGAACTCTTCTAATGGGGTTTATGACAACAGCGGTAAGCGCATTGGCTTCGAGAACCAGTCTCCCCAAGGCGTAACCAATGTCTTTGATAACACTGGCAATCGGATCGGTTACTCACCTGCTAAATAATGCAAACCTACGCAGGTGAATTTGATCGTCTACACCTCCTCGTTTGGCTTTGTTGTGTTTTTGCTATTTTTATAAATTAATGAGTTCCAAGCTCATTAAATGAGCTATAAAGTACTTATAGTTCTTAAAACTATAAAAACACCTTTTGGAGTCCTTATGAGTGATCCGGAACGCTTGCACCGTATTAAGTACCTGATTCAGCAGCGTAAATGTGTGCCAATTGAGGTCTTCTTAGATGAGCTTGAGATCTCGAAGGCGACTTTTAAACGTGACTTAGAGTACTTACGATCACGCTCTAAGGCCGAGATTGAGTATGACCGCTTTTTAGGCGGTTATCGGTTTAAGGAAGGTAGCGACATCAATAAGATTGAGATGCCTGGACTCTGGTTCTCTGAAAAAGAAGCTACTGCCCTGGTGTTGATGCAGCACTTACTCTCCTCGCTAGATCAAGGTGGCTTAATCGGCCCCCACATCGAACCTCTGACGGTAATCATTGATGGCATTTTGGGTCAAAGCGAAACCTCTGCAAAAGAACTACGCAAACGGATCAAAGTCATTGGCATGGGCTCGCGTAAGAACTCCATTGAGAACTTCTCTGAGATTGGTGCCGCCCTACTTAAGCGTAATCGTCTGGATATTGCTTACTACTCCAAGGGGAAGGATGAGGACACGACTCGCGAGATCTCGCCTCAGCGCCTAATCTATTACCGTGAGAACTGGTATCTTGATGCCTATTGCCATTTACGGAATGACTTACGCAGCTTTGCGATTGATGGCATTCGGGATGCAGTGCTCACCAATAAAAAAGCGCAAGAACTCAGCGAGAAAGAATGTCACGAACATTTTGCTGAGAGCTACGGCATCTTCTCTGGTAAGGCCACTCAAAGAGCGAAGTTGCGCTTTACTCCCGAGCATTCACGTTGGGTAGCGGGAGAGCATTGGCATGGCCAACAAGTAGGTAGCTTTGATAAAAATGGTTACTACACCCTTGAGTTTGATTTTGACCAAGATCCAGAACTCATTCGGGACATCATGAAGCATGGCTCTGGTGTTGAGGTGATTGGGCCGGCTAGTCTCAAGTCAAAGGTGAAGGCGGAATTAGCGAAGGCGTTAAGCAGCTACTAATAAACCTTTGCTTTCTAAGTATTTACAAGTGTAAAGTACCGCCTTACACTTACTTATGCATAAAAGATCACCGACCCACCCTGGAGCCATTCTGCGAGAGGATGTGTTCCCAACCTTAGGAATCTCTGTCACGGAATTCTCAAGACATCTTGGAGTCTCAAGACAAACTCTGCATGCTGTTCTCTCAGAAAAAAGTGGTGTTACGCCGGAGCTTGCCTTAAGGCTGGGTACTTTCTTGGGCAATGGACCACAACTTTGGATTGAAATGCAATCCAAATATGATTTGTTTCATGCAGGGCTGAAGCTCAAAAAGATATTGCCAAAAATTCCCTTATTTAATGGTTTCCTAGCGGTCTAATTCAACGAACACTTCAAAGCTTAGTAATTCGGTTTAGCCCCACCCTATCTTCTTTAAAAATCTAATGAATTACTGACTCAGATGTTTCTGCCTTTCCTGCTGGATCTTTTTTTTGACCAGTAATTAGATATTGCTTGGTTGTCAGAGCAACCTTTAGGTAGTCATCAACAGCTGCTCTAAAGGCCTCAAAGCCATCTTGCTTGTTGAAGGCATAAGCCAAACTAAAGACCAGGTTATCCGCATCTTCTCCTTCAAGGGTCACCGTATTGGGCTCTTCGTTATCGACGATACGAAACCCTCTAATAAAATCAGGCTTCTGATCTTCGGACCAGCTTAGATCAAGCCTATCCACATCAAAGCGCAAGCTACGGAAGATATTGTTGATCGTAAAACGGGCACCGCCCAAGTATGTGTAATCACGCATGATTTCTCCTTTGTGGATTGGATAAATTCAGTATAAAAATCGATAAGCTCATAGATTGAGCCTCGTCATTTTTAAGTGCTTGAATATAAAAATGCGGGCACAATGGAATCTAATTTGAACTATTAAGAGCACTCATGTCCCAAGCCATTATTTTTGATGTTGAAGCAACCGATAAAAACGATGCGGTCATTATTGAAGCGGCATCTTTAGATATTACTTCTATCAACCCACTCGCTGTTGACAATCCTTGGGTACAGCGTTACAACCCTGGTAAGCCGATTAGCTTAGGTGCTTTGGCAACCCACCATATCCTCGATGAGGAATTGATTAATTGCCCTGCCAGCAGCTCATTTCGATTGCCTGCTGGTACCAATTATATCATTGGTCATAACGTGGATTTTGACTGGGAAGCGATTGGTAGTCCTGAAGTTAAACGGATTTGTACGCTGGCACTGGCGCGTAGCCTTTGGCCTGAGTTAGATAGTCATACTCAAAGCGCCCTGCTTTATTACTTTGAGCGCGCCACTGCTAAAGAACAATTACGTAATGCCCATAGTGCATTAGCGGATGTATGGATCTGCTCCAAAATTTTGGGTCAAATCATTGATCGTTTGCACCCTGCTTCTTTAGATGCTTTATGGGAAATGTCAGAGAAGGCACGCATTCCGACTATCATGCCTTTTGGTAAACACAAGGGTGAACTGATTAGCCAAGTGCCATCTGACTATAAACAGTGGATGCTACGTCAGGATAATTTGTCACCCTTTTTACGCAAAGCTTTAGAGGCTTAAGCTTAACCTTATTTAATGCTTGCCTAGTGTTGCTTATGAGCCGAAGTTACCAGCTTTTCTGTATAGGCAATCGCAACGGCTGACAGCACAAAGGTAACGTGGATTAAGGTTTGCCACATGAGCGTTTTTTCATCATAGGATGCTGCATTGATGAAGGTCTTGAGCAAGTGGATCGATGAAATACCAATGATCGCAGTTGCCAGTTTTACTTTGAGCACACCTGCGTTCACGTGAGAGAGCCACTCGGGCTGATCGGGATGGTTCTCCAATTCCAAACGAGAGACGAAGGTTTCCCATCCTCCAATAATGACCATCACCAATAGGTTAGAGATCATCACTACATCGATTAATCCTAAGACCACCAGCATGATTGCGGTTTCGTTCATGGACTTGTCTGCCATCTTCGAAACAAGATGGACAAGCTCTAACCAAAACTGCCAGACATATACGCCTTGGGCAACAATCAGACCAATATAAAGCGGCGCCTGCAACCAGCGGGACATAAATATCCAACGCGGTAAGGGGCGTAGTTGTTTATCTAGGAAGGTTTGTTTATCTTCAGTCATGCCAGTATTTTACTGATATTTGTGGCAGATAGCTGTAACGGAATAAAGGCTATCCCTGATGCTCGCCTTTACTAGGGAATAAGGAATCCGTGATTTCCTTATCCCCCTTCCAGGCCTGCTGCTTGATCTTTGAGTCTTGCTTTATTAATTACTGCAGACTAATCTTTAGCGATAGTGATGATTAAAGACGGTCTTTGTTTCACCTTCATGACGCTTGGTGTTTTTCAACACTGCGCAATAGGACAGAGCGATGATTACTAGCAATGAGATGCCATTGAAGTTGTTCATCAAGTTATTTAGTGTGTTCATATATTTCTCCTGTGATGTCTTTAAATGACTGCTACGAATTCAGAATAGCCAATCAAAAGCTCATGAAATGAGCTAGTGAAAATGAGTTTTTGATTGCTTATTTTTTGGTATTTTTTCATCTCGCGCTTCTACCTCACCACCGGCAACTCATCCCACTGCGTGGTGTAGTTGGGTGACTTATTGCCTGATCGCATTTGCCAGTCTTGCTTGGTTTCTTTAGTGCCTGCTGCTGCAGATCTGATGACGGCATTACCAAAGCGACTATTAATCGAATCCATTGCTTTCATGAGGCCGGCGGATTTACCCTTGACTTCCATGTCATCAAATAGGGATTGCTGCATAGTGGGCTTATCAGCCAAGAGGTTAAAAATGACGCCTGCCTTCTTGTACTTAAAGCCAGTCTTGTAGATTTGCTGGAGACCCTTTAATGCCGCACTGGTCAGCGTTAAGGTGTTATCGCTCGGATCTGCTAAAGCAACCGTAATACTTTGATAGTGTTGTGGCTCAAACGGTTTGTGTGGGTTGGTTTGCACAAAAACAGTGAGCGCGCCCGTGACAGACTTTTGACTTCTGAGTTTCTCGGCACCTCTAGCAGTATGGGTAGCGACAGACTCCGCCACCTCCTCCATAGATGTCACTGGCTTACCAAAACTGCGTGAGGCAATAATTTGCTGTTTAGCAGGCGCTACTTCTTCTAACTGTAAACAAGAGACGCCACGCAATTCATAGCAGATCCGCTCCATCACTACGCCAAATTGTTGGCGCATAGTCTGTGGCGAGATTTGCACTAAATCAAAGATGCTATGGATCTTGAGCTCTTTGAGTTTCTTAGCAGTCTTGCCTCCAATACCCCACACTTCACCCACTGCTGTTTCTGCCATCCATTGGTAGAGCATTGCTTTAGGCATGGAGCTGATGTCGCACACGCCAGTAAACTGTGGATTCTTTTTAGCTAAGTGATTGGCGAGTTTGGCAAGCGTCTTACTGGCACCAACACCAACGCAGACTGGCAAGCCAGTCGTATCTTTAACCGCTTGTTTGATTATTTGGCCTAGGCTAGTGGGATCTTTATATTGCTTGAGCACAGTCTCAATTGCCAGAAAACTCTCATCAATACTGTAGACCTCTAAATTGGGTGTGAACTTCTGCAACACCTCGACCACCCTGCTGCTCATATCACCATACAAGGTGTAGTTCGAAGAGTAGGCTTGGATACCATGCTGCTTGGCCAAATCTTTTATCTGAAACCAAGGGGTACCCATCTTCACACCCAGTGCTTTGACTTCAGCACTACGCGCTACAGCGCAACCATCATTATTAGAGAGCACCACCATTGGCACATCCTCTAATTTCGGAGCAAAGACCCGCTCGCACGATACATAGAAGTTATTGACATCGACGAGCGCAAAGAGCTGCTGAGTTTGGCCTGCTTGATGGAGGGTACTCATGGCGTTCATGTTGCTCATGATGATTTCCCATTTCTGCTGCTGGCGTGGCTGTACTTGCGCACTACCCCGACCACGACACCCCAAATTTGGAGTTCGCTGTTCTCATTAAAGGTAATGGCTTCGTAGTTCGGGTTCTCAGGCTGGAGCTCTGTTTTGCCACGCAACTGATACAGGCGCTTGATGGTGTACTCGCTGTCCACTACCGCCACCACGATGTCTTTATGTTTTGGCTTGAGGGCTTTATCGACTACTACCTTGTCGCCATCACAAATACCCGCACCCATCATCGAATCACCCTGTACGGTGAACATGAAGGTCGCTGGCTTGTTTTTAACTAAATAGCTATTGAGATCGAGACCTTCCTCAGCATAATCCGCCGCTGGACTCGGAAATCCCGCTGAAATCCGGTGACTTAAGAGCGTGAACTCATAGGCAGAATTCGCTGCCAAGGCCTGTGGGGCTTGGCTTAAGGTCACTTTTAAGGGGGTCATCTGAGTCGTCATAGTCATTAATATACTGTATATCCATACAGTATATGTAAAAACCACCAAAACGACTCTATTTTTGTTGTTTTGCTACCTATGGTGCCTGTTTCTACTCATAAACCCCAAGTTCTTTAGCGGGGGAAGAACCACATAATGAGCCTTGAAATCAGCGCTAAAGCCGATTTACACATAAAAAACACAGTATTAGGAGAGCAATGAAGACTTACAAAATCGCCTCTATTCCAGGCGACGGTATCGGCAAAGAAGTAATTCCTGAATGCGAAAAGGTCTTGAATGCCTTAAGCAACAAACATCCTGAAGTAGCCTTTCAATTTGAGCACTTTGATTGGGGTGGAGATTACTACCGCAAGCACGGCATCATGATGCCCGATGATGGTCTTGAACCTCTACGGTCTAAAGATGCCATTTTGTTTGGATCGGCTGGCGATCCGGATATTCCTGATCACATTACTTTGTGGGGTTTGCGCCTAAAGATTTGCCAAGGCTTTGATCAATACGCCAATGTCAGACCCACTCGCATTCTCCCCGGAATTGAAACCCCACTACGCCATTGCAAACCGCACCAACTGAATTGGGTTATTGTGCGCGAGAACTCTGAAGGGGAATACTCTGGTGTCGGTGGCAGAGCACATCAAGGCCATCCGATTGAAGTGGCTTCCGATATGAGCATCATGACGCGTGTGGGCGTAGAACGGATTCAGCGCTTTGCATTTAAGCTCGCGCAGTCGCGCCCTCGCAAGCACCTCACCGTCATTACTAAATCCAATGCCCAGCGCCATGGCATGGTGATGTGGGATGACATTGCCAAGATCGTTGCAAAAGACTTTCCGGATGTGACTTGGGATAAAGAGTTAGTCGATGCCGCTACTGCTCGGATGGTGAATCGCCCTGAGTCTTTAGATACGATTGTGGCTACCAACCTGCATGCGGACGTACTGAGCGATTTAGCAGCAGCACTAGCTGGTAGTTTAGGTATTGCACCTACCGCTAACTTAGATCCAGAGCGGCGTTACCCCTCCATGTTTGAACCGATTCATGGTTCCGCTTTTGACATCATGGGTCAAGGTCTTGCTAACCCGATTGGTACTTTTTGGTCGGCCGTCATGATGCTCGATTTCTTAGGAGAAAAAGAGATGGCTACTAAGTTAATGAAAGCCATTGAAACTGTCACCGCTAATCCGCAGTTGCACACCCGTGATTTAGGGGGAACAGCAATGATGAGTGATGTTACTAATGCAGTAATTCAGGAGATATCAAAATGAAGGTGTTTTCATTCGTTAAAGTTGCTGTACTAGCATTGAGCGTTATCTCTGTTGTGCATGCTCAGCCATTTCCTGATAAGACCATTCAGTACATCATCCCGTTTCCACCTGCTGGAGAATCTGATCTAGTAGCGCGCTATCAAGCAGAGATCTCCGCCAAGAAATTCAAGCAACCGATGGTAGTGATTAATCGTGCGGGCGCTGGCGGTGCTTTGGTATGGAGTGCTCTAAATACCTATCCTGCTGATGGCACTACGGTAGTCGGAGTCAATATTCCTCATACCATCTTGCAGCCATTACAAGAAGGCATTCAGTACAAAACTGATGACATCAATGCCATCTACTACTACCACTTCACTCCAGATGCCTTGATGGTCTCTGCTGATAGCCCCTATAAGACCTATCAAGAATTTATTGCAGCCGCTAAGAAAGAACCTGGCAAGCTCAATCTGGCAGGCTCTGCACAATACTCGGCAAACCATATGGCCGTAGAGCGCTTGAATAAATTAGCCGGTGTCAAAATTAATTACGTTCCTTTTAAGGGTACGGGAGATTTAATTACCGCCTTAATTGGAATGCACGTAGATGGTGCGATGGGCTACTTACCGCTGGCGATTCAGCAAAAAGGCAAAGTGCGCACCCTAGCGATCGCTACTGAGAAACGGAATCCAGCCCTACCGGATGTACCCACCTTTAAAGAGCTAGGCCTGAATTGGGTAGATGGTGCTTATCGGGGTGTTGCCGTACCTAAAGCAACTCCACTGGTATTGCAGCAAAAGATGTCTGACTACTTTGCACAACTCAATGCCGATCCTGAAACCAAGAAGAAGTTAGAGGACTCTGGATTTATCTTGGTCGATATCCCATTGGCAAAGATGCCCGCCTTTATGAAAGAGAAGACTCCTCAAGCAATGGAAGATGCCAAGAATGCAGGCATGATTAAGTAAGAGACTGGATTCGCTGTAATGCTGCTGATGTAACTCTTCTTTGGCAATAAAAAACCACCGTTGTTTTCGGTGGTTTTTTATTTCTACTGGTGAGCTTACACGTCACTCATAAAATCGCCACCGCCGTCATCCCATGAGCTGGATCCACCATCATCCCAAGAGCCGGCATCGCGTACACCGAAATTAGGATCTGTAGATGCGGGACCGCCGACTTGATTCATGTTCGGGTTGGCATTGGTGTTGGAATGACCGTTATCGTGGCCACCCATCAGATTGCTCGCCAATGCTTGGCCAGCATACATACCAGCACCTAAAGCTGCGCCAGTTGCCAGACTACCCATTAAGCCACTACCCATACCACCAGCTGGAGCTCCAGGGTAACCAGGGCCACCAGGATAAGGACCGCCAGGCTGTCCAGCAGGACCACCTGGGGTGCCGGGGTAACCAGCGCTTGGTGCGTTATAGACCTGTACTGCTTCAGCTTTACGACGTCTCATCACAATGATGACGCCTACTACCAAGACAGCGATCAAACCCCAGAAGAGTGGATTGCTAAAGATGGAGGAGGATGCGCTAGCAGCCGAACCACCTGCAGTTGCAGTGTTAGCCAGTTGTACTTGGAGTTTTTGCACAGATTCTGGTTGAGCAAAAGGCAAGCCTGGCGCGAGGTTTTGCGCTGTCATGAAATGATTGCGTGCTACATCCACCTTACCCTCTTTCAGGGAAAGCTCAGCCGCTACATAGTGCGCCTTTGCACTATTAGGGTGGTTTTGCAGCACTTCTTTCATCATGGCATCGGCTTTAGCCATCTGCCCAGATTGCACCGCTTGATAGACCTCTGTCAAAGTTGCCTCAGCAAATGCGGCATTACTAGTTAGCAATACCGCCGCAGCGAATACGCTAATAAATAGATTAAGTACTTTACGAATGTTCATCACGACTCCTTGTAGGATGTTGCTTCAGATTTTCATTATCCCTATTTTTGGGGTTTTTACTATTCCCTAGTTATATGGGGGTTTTATAGGGGATTTCAAGGGGGTAAGGGCCTAAACCACTTCAGAAATTTCACCTTTGGCAGAGATTAAAAAGGCTTTAGCTGGCTTGTCCGGACGAATTCTGCCCAGCTCTTGTTTGTAGTTATTCAGTTGCTTGCGGTATTTGTTGTACGCCTCACTCCCCTCCTCTGGAATGGTGAGCTTGTAATCGAGAATGGCGAGGTGATCGTCAAACTCAACTAAGCGATCGATGCGGTAGCCTCTACCGTACTGGTCAGCAATATCAAGCTCATTCCAAGCTTGCAGCCACTGGCCTTCGGTGAGGTAAGGCTTTAGTGTGGGCGTATCCAATACAAGTTGCACACGCTCTATTAGTTTTTTCGCCTGCGCTTGATCAATGCTGAGCCAATTCATGAGCTCTGGCTCGCTTGGCATAGATACGTTTACTCGAGTGCCTGAGTTCGTGGTTAAGAACTCCAGCAATTGATGGAAATGCGTTCCCTCTTCCAGGATTTCTGGGTCAGACTGCTCTGCTAGTTGCGCCTGCTGTTTTGCCTTGGTGCTCGCAGCTAGCGCACCACTCTCAATATTAGAAATCGTTTCTTGATGGGATTGCTTAGCGGCATCCCACGATAGCTGGAAGTGATTGATCTGAAATGCTTCACTCCCTTGTGCTGTGGACTCTGGCTTCTGCGTAGGCTGATCATCACCCCACTCCGCAATATCGACCGTTTCTATACCGGCAGCAAGCGCTCTGCCATACCAAGATTTTTCATGGATTCCTTCCTTAATATGGGATTGCACGCCACTGATCCACAAACCTTGTTGTGCCCGAGTCATAGCAACGTAAAGGACATTCCAATTTTCGTTTTGGCTGACTTCATTTTCTTTTTGATAGATAACTTCGCGTTTTGCCGTGAGCGATTTAGCGGTATAAAGAGAAAGGTGGCTGGGGCTAGTCTCATCGGGTGACCAATCGAGTAACACCCCACGATTTGGCGCCTTCCATTCGGTATGGTTGGTATCGAGCATGATGACAAATGGGGCTTCCAATCCCTTGGCGCCATGGATGGTCATGAGGCGGACGCGCTTGTGCCGATCTTCTTCCGATACTTCACTATCAAAATCTACTTCACCAATCTCTTCTTCGGTCTCGCCTCCTGCATCTGCATCACCTTCATCAGGCGTTTCATCATCATCGCCCCGCCGCATGGCATTAATCTCATCTATAAAGCGACTCAGGCTGGGATAGCGACCGCCATCTTGATTTAAGGCGAGCTCTAAGAACGCATCCAAATTGGCTAACACTTGAGCACGCGCTAAATTTTGAGAAGCAACCGCATAACTCACGCGCAAATTACTTTCTTGATAAATCAGATCAAGTAAGTCATGTACGGGTAAGAGTTCGCCTAGACCTCGCCAGCGCTCTAAGTAACGCGCCGCCTTTTGGAGAGCGCCATCGGAACTACTTTGCAACGCATCCCACCAAGAAGTTTGAGTTTGGTTATAGGTATCTCCCACTTGGCTACTCAGCATTTGCATTTGCTGCTCAGTCAAACTAAAGATAGGGCTACGGAGTACTTGTGCCAAAGGCAAATCATGTCTTGGTGAAACTAAGACCGTCAGCAAAGCAATGAGATCATCAATCTCTAAAGTATTGAGTAAACCGCCTAAGCGTGAACTGTCATACGCTAGACCAGCTTCACGCAGCGCTCGCTCAAATTGGGATAAATAAGCACGGCGTTTAACCAACAAAATGAAATCACTTCCTCTTGCCGGGCGCCAGTACTCAATGCCATCTTTCCGATCAATCACTTGACGCGTTGCCAACACATGCGCAATTAAGCGGCTTACTTGTTGACCTTCCCAATAGCGTTGCTGCACTGCTACGGTGAGCCCAGCATCTTCGATTGGATTATCGAGTGCACTGCCAGTGCGATCAGCCTGCACTGCTTCGATACGCTCGATCAGCGGCAATAACTTAGCTTCACCTTGAAAGGCAAACTCTTCCTTTGCAATACCCTCTAATGGCGCTTTCCAATCCGTACTTTGCTTAGAGAACTGATAAGTTGATGGCACTGATTCGCCTAAAAAGATCTTGTTTACAGTATCATTAATTGCTGTGGCATTTCTGCGAGTGGTGTTCTTCTGCAAAGGCTTCGCCTGCAGGGTTGACTCTAGGAAAGTGGTTGCACTAGTAAACAACCTAGGGTCGGCACGGCGGAAGCGATAAATCGACTGCTTAGGATCTCCCACAATAAAGACGCTAGGCCGCGATCCATCTTGGCCATAACCCTCTAACCAAGAACGCAAAATTTGCCATTGCAATGGATTAGTGTCCTGAAACTCATCAATCAGAATGTGGCTGTACTTGGCATCTAGTCTGGCTTGTAGGTAAGCGGCATTAGCAGGATCGGCCATCAGCTGACTTACGCCAATTTCTAAATCGTCAAAGTCGCGCACTCGCATAGCGTCTTTGGTCTTTTGCAAATGCGCGAGCATGGCTTCGCTCATGGCAAACCAGGCAGTATTGACCGCTTCAGCATCTTGGTTGTTTTGCCAGATGAACCAGGCTTGATAGGCATCTATCCAGCTATTTCGAATGGAGGTGATCTGTATCGGGTCGCCACCAGTCGCAGCAAGGTATTTCTGCATTGGTGCAGAGATTTTTGCGATATCTTCCAACGGGGTCCCTTTTTGGGTGAGGAAGCAGCTTTGCCACACATTGGCAATCTCGAGAATTGATCCATCGACTGCATGCAGGGCAATCGCTTTCTGAATGAGCGGCACTCTTTTCTGTTGAGTGGGAGTGCCATTACTAAAGCACTCCAGCATCACTTGTAAATCTGCTTTTGCACCCGGGCGACGCCAGAATTCTTCTAAGGGGTTTGGTAATGCAAGATCAGGCAGGAATTGGGCTAGCGCCTCAGCTGGCGTAATGCCTTTGGCTTTGCAAGAAGCCAAGAAGAATGTCCATGCCCCTCTTTGTTTGAAGAGACTGTAGTTACCCATTAAGAACTTATCGGTCTCAAAGGCGCCAAACTCTTTGAGTAAGACGTCATAGTGTTTTTTGAGATCCGCAGGTAAGTCTCCCCACCAGTCTTGCATGCACTCTTCTTGTAAGCGCTTGGCATCTTCACGCAGATTAAAGCCAGGCTGCACCTCAGCGGAGATCGGCGCTGCCCCAAGGAGTCTGCCAAACCAACCATGAAAGGTATCTATCACAATCGATTGCGGGCTCATCAATACTTTGAGGTAAAGCCCCTTTGCTTGCGGTAATAATTTCTGAGCTTCTTCTTCATCCAAGCCTCTAATTGTCAGCTCATGAATCAATTGTGCATCACTCAATTGAGAAAACTGTTCTAGTAAACTGTATAAGCGTTCACGCATCTCTTGCGCCGCCTTACGGGTAAAAGTCAGCGCTAGGATCTCTTGAGGCTTCGCGCCCGCCAGCAATAAGCGAACCATTCTGGCAACCAATAACCAGGTCTTACCACTACCTGCGCAGGCGGACACAATGACCGAGTTGTTCGGGTTACAGGCGACGGAGTAATCAAACTTTTCGCTCACCACATCCCCTTTCTGCAAATGCCTCTGGCTTCGCAATATTGACAAACGCTATCGGGTGCAAAGGCTTTCATGGGCTTACGCGCCCACAGCACTTCCAGATCCTCACTAAGCTGCTCTGAAAATTGCGCCATCATCTCTGGCATATTCTCAACCGAGTGGACTCTGACGATCTTGTCATCCGCCTTTTTAATGTCTGCCTTTAATGAAACCCACTCCGCCTGTTCAATAGTACGCCCAGGAAGATGGGCTGATAATGCGCCCTCATTAATAGCGCGGGCATAGATGAGTAATTGCGGATCATCCAATAAACGCTCTGCCCGCTTCTTTATTTTGGTCATGCCTTGGTTCTTGTAATCCATGACTGCTGCGATAGCGGGATCATTCGAGTTCACATCAAAGCGGTCAGCGCGACCCGCAATCTGAATCTCTCTATGCACTCCATCGGGATCAGTCAACGTCACCATGAAACCTACCGATAACTCGGCATTGTGATATTGCCAACCTGCTGCCTCACGCTTTAATTGCCAATCAATAAAGCTAGGGATTTGTTTTTGCCAATCTCGCAAAGTACCCATTACTCTGGCATCACCTTTGATCAAGCGCTCAAATTCTTTTTCTGAATGCTTGGTGAGGTGCTCTTGCATCCAAAGTCTTCGTGCATCCACATCTTGATCAATATTCGAATGGGATTCTTGCTCTTCGATTTTTAAGGCCTGAAAGAAGTTCTTCAGCAAGGAATGCAACACCTGTCCAGCTAATGACGCATCAAAACCTTCTTCGAATTCTTTTGCCTGCCGTAAACCTAAAATACTCCGCACATAGTAGCGATAAGGACAATCTCTCAAAGCC
Organism: Polynucleobacter sp. CS-Odin-A6; assembly: GCF_018882095.1. Taxonomy (GTDB): domain Bacteria; phylum Pseudomonadota; class Gammaproteobacteria; order Burkholderiales; family Burkholderiaceae; genus Polynucleobacter. The sequence continues at coordinate 831,197 of NZ_JACVPD010000001.1, read as the reverse complement.
TTATAAGCACTGGGTGACATACTCACCGGTAAAGCAATCTCTGCACTCACAGTAGTCACTGCCTCTTGCAATGGCTTTGACTGGTCCACATGAGTATCCGGTGTAGCTTCTAAGATGGGCCAATGCGGAAGTTGAGTGCGCAAACGACTAATCCACGCTGATGGCCTGAGTGGCTCACCGCTTTTACTTTTACTTTGCCAGAGCAAATCGACTTGTGGACAAGAGACTAGTAGTTGGGACAAATCTCTTGCCTGCTGAATGTACTGCGCGGTGATGGTGGATGCTTTGAGTAAGCGATTGAGTGCGTCTGAGAAAAATAATGGCGGCTCTGAGAACGCCGGCAACTGCTGTTCATCGCAACCGACCAATACGACCGCATCAAACTCCCGTAAACGCGTTGAGCTCAAGGGCAAAATACTCAAAGTTGCTTGCGCCTCAGTACCAGCCTCTTGATACGAGGCTTCTTCAATGACCGTCTTGAGTAAGCTCAGCCATTCTGGTAAACGCATCGTGACCTTCTGATAAGGGCCCGCATCCAGATCGAATGACTTCAAGACTTCGAGTAATTGCTTGCCAGCAGAATCAGCTTCTAGTTGCTGCGCCATTCCCATATCCTGCAAATGGGTTTGCAAAAGTGCATAGGCGTTAGCGCAATCGAGTTTGAGTGCTTGCCACTGAGTATGTTGTTTCTGCAAGCAGTTCATCAGTTGCAAGAGTGCCTCATACGGCACGCTACCTTGTGATGAGGCATTAGCGTTAGCACGCTCAATCGCCATCCTAAATGTTTCCCAACCTGACTTGGCTTGACTGGCAATCAAGATGTCTTCCAATTGCGCGATCAAACTAATACAGGACTCAGGGGTCTTTTGCAAAGCATGGGCAATATCAAAATACGGGTTTTGTAAAAAGTCGAGTAAGGCGCTAGCGCTCGGTCCTTCCTTGGGCGAGCGGATTAATTCTAAGTAACTATTGAGTGCTGCCGCAGCACGCGTGGTGGATAGCTTCCAACCGGTTTCATCGCGGATGCGCAGACTAGGGCCAAAGCGTGCCAATAATGCACGCGCCCTTCGAGCCGCTAAACGATCTTGCGCAACTAGCGCGATATTGGTCTTACCAGCAATTAAATGGGTCTCGATAGATTTAGCTGCAGCCCAGGCTAACTCCTCAAAACGACTAGCGGCAATCAAGCGCCACCCCTCATGAGCACTCGCTTGAATATTGCGATTAATGAGCGCACTCTGCGCTTCATCTGCTGGTAGTAGTTGCCCTTCTGTATCTGCGCCAGTATCTAAGCCAACCAAGGCTTCAGACCAGAGTGCAACTGAATGCCAATCTACCCCTACATGAACTACCGGTGCAAATTGCGCATAGTCCGCAAGATATTGAGAGATCGTCTCTTGATCAATGGGTTTGGGGTCTGCTGTTTGAACCCAGATTAATGGTCGCGGCTGATCTTGAGATTGACTTTGATTCGCACTAGCCGCCTCAAGATGCGCCGCTAGAGCGAAATGTTTTCGCATCACCGGATTGCCAGGGCTACTGAGGAAGCGCCAGAACGCGAGCAAAACAATTGACTCTTGATCAACGACTTTACGAGAAAGGCCTACATAAGCTTTTGCGATCGCTTGATCTAGCAGCACTTCCACTTTCTTAACCCAAGCATCTGCATCGAGCGTGCGACTTTGCACTAAAGCATTGATCTCGCCCTGCATCTGTGGAACCACTGCTTCGGATAAGGCATCACAGGCATCAATCACGGCTTGCGCTAAACCCCAAGCTCCGGATTCACTCTCGGCCTTAAACCAACTTTGTAAAGTAGGATGTTTGCGCACGTTGAGATATACCGCTAGCCAGCGCTCGAGATCCGTTTGTTTTTTAGGAAACTTCCACGCGCCTGGTGCTGCTTCTAACCAATCGTTAAAGCTCATCACCTGCGGAAGGAAAGCAATTTGGCTTGGCAGATTCTGGGGTCGATACTTTTCCAGAGCGGCTCTGACCCCCATTAAGGGACCAGCAGTACTGAGCACCACTAAGGGGCGCTGATTCGTTTGCTTTGCACAATCCCAAATACCCTTGGCGAGCTCCTCCAAGGCATCTGCATTGGGCGTAATGGCCCAAGCATGAGGCTGCTGCTGATCAGAAAGGGTCGGAAATGGGTGATTCATGCAGGCAAGATTGGGGTGTAGTTTTGGAGCAGTTTTTCAAGTTTTGGGCAGAAAGCGTCGCTTATTGCTAATATAAGCTTTGTAACGATATAACCAAATAAGACTAAATAAGGAATTTTCATGGGTGCCGGCATTAAATATGTAACTGACGCTTCATTCGAGCAAGATGTTCTCAAATCCGATAAACCGGTATTGCTCGACTTCTGGGCTGAGTGGTGTGGCCCTTGCAAGATGATCGGCCCTATCCTCGAAGAGCTCTCTAACGAATATGGTGACAAGATCCAAATCGCCAAAATGAACGTCGATGAGAACCAAGGCGTTCCCGCCCAGTTCAACATTCGGGGCATTCCGACATTGATCCTCTTTAAGAACGGCACCGTTGCTGCTCAAAAAGTAGGCGCTTTGGCCAAATCCCAGTTGACCGCCTTTATTGATAGTCATCTGTAAATCATCTTCGATCACAGGTTCACTGGGTGAGCCTGTGTTTTCGCTTTCCTTTATTGTTTTTTAGTGTAGTATCTAGTTCATCAGTACTTCAACGCACTTACAGTGCTCACTTTCTTAGCAAATTCCCCCCAAATTCTTGTTTTTCCCCAAATCTGTCTGATATCCATCTAGACAGCGATATCCCAAAACACATCTAACTCCTAATCAACACCCGAGAACCACATGCAATTATCCGAACTTAAAGTACTCCACGTATCCGCCCTACTAGAAATGGCAGCTAGCCTGGAGATCGAAAACACCCAGCGCATGCGCAAACAAGAATTGATGTTTGCCATTCTGAAAAAGCGCGCCAAGGAAGGTGAGTCGGTTTTCGGTGACGGTACTTTAGAAGTATTGCCAGATGGCTTTGGTTTCTTACGCTCTCCAGATGCCTCTTACATGGCTTCTCCAGACGACATTTATATCTCCCCTGCGCAGATCCGTCGCTTTAACCTGCACACCGGTGACAGCGTTGAAGGCGAGGTTCGCACCCCTAAAGATGGCGAGCGTTACTTTGCGCTGGTCAAGGTAGACAAGATCAATGGTTTGCCTCCAGAGGCTTTGAAGAACCGCATCATGTTCGAGAACTTAACGCCTTTACATCCGAATCGCGTGGTTCAACTAGAGCGCGATATTAAGGCAGAAGAGAATCTTACTGGCCGCATCATCGATATGATCTCCCCGATTGGCTATGGCCAGCGTGGCTTGATCGTCTCTTCACCTAAATCCGGTAAGACCGTGATGATGCAGCACATTGCGCATGCCATTGCCGCAAACAATCCGGATGCGATTTTGATCGTCTTACTAGTAGATGAGCGCCCTGAAGAAGTGACTGAGATGCAACGTTCCGTGCGCGGTGAAGTGGTTGCCTCTACCTTTGATGAGCCAGCCGTACGTCACGTTCAAGTAGCCGAGATGGTGATTGAAAAAGCCAAGCGTTTGGTGGAAATGAAAAAAGACGTCATCATCTTGCTCGACTCCATTACTCGTCTCGCTCGCGCCTACAACACCGTCATCCCTTCCTCAGGAAAAGTACTCTCTGGTGGTGTGGATGCCAATGCTCTACAACGCCCTAAGCGTTTCTTTGGTGCTGCCCGTAACGTGGAAGAAGGCGGTTCACTCACCATCATCGCTACCGCTTTGATTGAAACTGGTAGCCGTATGGATGACTTGATTTACGAAGAGTTCAAAGGCACTGGCAATATGGAAGTACACCTTGAGCGTCGTTTGGCAGAGCGCCGTGTGTATCCATCGATTAACCTCAATAAGTCCGGCACCCGTCGTGAAGAGTTGTTGGTTAAGGCAGAAAACCTCCAGAAAATCTGGGTTCTCCGTAAATTATTGGCCGATATGGACGATATTGAGGCGATGAACTTCATTGTGGATAAGCTCAAATCAACCAAAAATAATGGTGAATTCTTCGATTTAATGCGCAAGGGCGGCTAAATTAGCCTCTCAGAGTAGGTTAAAGTGCGCTTTGTTGTTGATTTCATGGCATAATTTCGCCTTTATCGCTGTACTAATTTGCATTTAACTTGGGTAAGTATTTGGGTCTGGTGTTTCTATACCTCCCCCTCACGGCTGCCTGCTAATAGGACTTAATAATGAAACCTGGCATTCACCCCGAATATCGTGAAATCGTCTTTGTAGATGTTTCTAATAACTTCAGCTTCAAGACTCGCTCCACTATGTCTACTAGAGAGACAATCAAGTGGGAAGATGGCAAGGAATATCCTTTGTCCAAGATCGAGACTTCATCTGAGTCACACCCTTTCTACACTGGTACCCAGAAGATTATGGATACTGCCGGTCGTGTTGAGAAATTCCGTCAGAAATTCGGTACTAAAGCCGTTGCTAAAGCAGCTGGTGATGGTGCTGCTAAAACTGCTGAGAAAAAAGCAGCTGCTGCAGAAGCTAAGGCGGCTGAAAAGCCAGCTAAGAAGAAGGCTTCTTAATAGACTTACTCAATATAGGGGCTGGGCATTCACCCTCCCCTGCGAGATAATCAAGGCAGCGTTTGCTGCCTTTTTTGTTTCTTGTTTTCTCTGTATTCATTTGTATTGCTCTACTTGAACCTCACGCATGGTTAAACTCACCGCCGCTGCCACCACCTCGATTCCTCGCATGATTATTTTTGCGTTGACCTTGATCTATGGTCTTGCCGGTCTGTTTGCGCGCGATCCTTGGAAGAATGAAGATGCCATCGGATTTGGTGGCATGTGGACTTTGCAACAAGGTAAAGCCTTAGATTGGATTGTTCCGCATCTAGCAGGACGTGATGTTTCTCTTGGAGCGCCATTCCCGTATTGGTTAGGCGCAACCCTCATGGATTGGTTTGGCCCATTCATTGGTATGGCCAATGCTGCGCGGCTCTATTCAGCAGTCTGCTTCTTTGCAGCCGCTTTGGCAATTTGGTATGCCACCTATCTTTTGGGTCGTCGTCAAGAAGTGCAGCCGATTGCATTGGCTGTGGGTGGTCAACCAGGTCGCAAAAACTATGGCATGACACTCGCTGATGGCGCATTACTGATTTTCTTAGCTTGTGTCGGTCTTGCACAACGCACACATGAAACTACACCCATGATGGCGCAACTCATGGGCATCACTATTGTCTTGTACGGCACTGTCCGTGGCCTGGATAAACCATGGCAAGGCGGTTTATGGACTGGCCTTGGCATTGCCATCGTGGCGCTCTCGAGCAATCTCACGCTGAGCTTACTGATTGTGAGCTCCACCATCATTGCTGTGATCGCAAGTAATGCTAAGCTCCGTTTCCGTTGGACCTTAACCAGCACCTTTCTAGGCTTAATTGGCTTTGCTATTTGGCCGTCACTTTGGTATCTCGGCAACCTCACTCCCGAGTGGCGTCATATTGCTGAAGAAGGCTGGCGCAATATGCCAGAAATGCGCGCTACCCCTTCAATTGAATCGCTGGGATTTTTAGGTGTGAACTTTTGGGCTTACGCTTGGCCGGTGTGGCCATTGGCAATTATCTCTCTCGCCCATTGGGGCCGCGCTAAAAAAGCAGGTCAATGGCGTGCCCCCCATCTTTGTATTCCGCTCAGTTTATTTATCGCTTGCTTGATTTATGTTGTATTCAGGCTGGAGGCCAATGAACATGATCTCATTATTCTGATTCCGAGCCTCTCCATTATTGCTGCATTTAGCCTGCCGATTCTCAAGCGAAATCTCATTAGCTTCATTGATTGGTTTGCGATGTTTAGCTTTACCCTAATTGCTTTGGCTATTTGGATTATTTGGTTAGCAAAAGTCACGGGCTATCCAGAATCAACCGCAGCTAATTTAGCGCGACTGTTGCCAGGCTTTCAGGCGCAGCTTGATTACTTTAGCCTGGTGATTGCCATCGCCATTACTGGCGTATGGATGGCGATTGTGCGCTGGAGAACTTCACGTGCTCCAAAAGAAATCTGGCGTTGCCTCATCATCTCTGCCTCTGGCACTACCCTCATGTGGGTATTGTTAATGACGCTTTGGTTACCGACGATTAATTACGCCAAGACGTATCGCTATGTATCTGATCGCTTAGTAAATATGATTGCCAACACACCAGGATGCATTGATACCAGTAATTTAGGTCCTGCTCAGTTGGCCTCATTTAGCTACTTTACTAAACTGCCTTTGCGCGATGATCCTAGCTGCAATCTCATGTTAACGCACAGCTCACTTGAAGCTAAGGCATACGCCAGGCTGAATAACAAGCAGATTGAATTACTTTGGGAAGATCGTCGCGCAGCTGACCGCGATGAGCGTTTACGTCTTTACCAAATTACGTCCGCTAATAAAGAATAAATCGTGTTGCACTTTAAGCTATCGCGTTTGCGCGAGGATATCCCCTCCCTACTGAAATTAGCGGGCCCCATACTCATTGGTCAATTAGCGGTCATTGCCTTTGGCGTACTAGATACTGCGATGACAGCCCGTTACTCTGCCGATGATTTGGCTGCTCTAGCAATGGCTTCCGCGATTTTTATCAGTATTTATGTAGGTGTTACTGGCGTGATTTCTGCGCTTGCACCAATTGCTGGTCAACTCTTTGGCGCTAAACGGTTTAGCGAGATTGGTGAGGAGGTTCGGCAAGCGACCTGGCTAGCATTGGGCCTGACGCTGCTGGGATGCGTGATTCTGCTTAATGCAGATCTTCTATTGGAGATTTCGCAGGTCACTCTTGATATTGAAGGAAAAGCGCGCCTCTATCTCAGCATTCTGGCGATTGGATTGCCCGCAAGTATGGCGATGCGCGTCTTAATCGCTTTGCACAATGCCGTCTCTAGACCTACTGTGATTACGGTAGTTCAACTCATTGGCCTTGGTTTAAAGTTGCCACTCAATCTCCTCTTTATTTATGGTGGTCTTGGTATCGAGGGTATGGGCGGGCCAGGTTGCGCCGTAGCAACGGTCATCATCAGCTGGTTCTGGTTGATCTCTACTCTGGGTTTTGTATTGTTTGATCGCTTCTACAAGCCATTCCAGATCTTTGCTCGCTTTAGTTGGCCTGACTGGCATCGCATTTGGACTCTCCTCAAATTAGGTGCGCCGATTGGCTTTAGCTATTTGATTGAGGTAACCTCATTCACCTTTATGTCGCTCTTTATTGCGCGCCTAGGGACTACAGCTTTAGCGGGCCATCAAATTGTGGCTAATCTAGGTACAGTCATTTATATGGTTCCCTTATCACTGTCGATTGCAACGATGACCTTAGTTTCACAATCGATTGGCGCCAACCAACAAGAGCGTGCTGAAGAAATTGGTTGGTCATCAGTTTTCTTTACAACCAGTTTATGTATTGTGATTGGTGTAGCGGTATGGATTTTTAGAGTCACTCTATTGGATCTCTATGATCCACCAGAAGCGGTGAAGTTATTTTCTATTCCACTCTTTTTGTTTATTGCTTTTTACCAAGTCTTTGATGCCTTACAGATTACTGCGGCATTTATTCTGAGGGCTTATCGCGTTGCCTTCTGGCCCATGCTGATTTACGCAGGCTCACTTTGGGGAGTGGGTTTAGGTGGCGGCTACCTGATGGGCTTTAATGTTTTCGGCAATACGCCTGAATTTTTACAAGGCGCCAATGGCTTTTGGGCTGGCAATAGCATGAGCCTCGGTTTAGCTGCACTGTTACTGCTCTACCTCTTTAGAAGAACAGCGGCGCGCTTTGAGAAAACGCATCCGCCGGTCGAAGTTTAAATCCTGAAAACTGTTTTACTGAATGGGCTTAGATCCATTTGAGGGCATCGCAGGCTTGCCTTGTGGTGGCATATAACTGGAGTTACTTTGTGTTGGGTAGCTAGGAACTTGATTGCCTTTGGAATACATGCATTGCTGATAAGCGATGTTGTACTGAACTTGGCCCTGATTTTGCTTACCAGAAGCGTTCATGGCACCGATACCCGCGCCACCCAGTAAGCCGATACCTGCACCCGTACCGATGTTCTGACCACTGCCCCCTTGGATCACTGCACCAGCGGCTGCACCGAGAGCGGCAGCGATGAGCGCGCTTGTAGCGCCCTCTTTTAGTGCGGCATTGCTAGTATCTTTAATGGCATTTGCAGCAAACTCACGGCATTGCTGATCTTCTTGCTGGAAAACCTCAAAAGGCTTGCCTTCACGCGGCATGATCGCAATAGTTGGACCAGTAGGCGCCGACACGCAGGCAGCTAAAGAGCTTACCGCGATCAGGGTCAGTACAGCACGTTTCATATTCAATCCTCTAATCTGTGATTTCATTGGTTCTGATTACGCCTTGGGGTATTGCTAATGGTTGTAGTAGTGGGCGGTATTGCTGGCTGAGCCTGCCAACCCGATGTGCAAGTTTGCACATAAGGAAAATATTGCCCGCTCGCCTCACAGAAATACCAAACTGGAGGTTGGGGTTGCGATGCCAATACCATCTGCTGCTGAGGTGTCACATAAGTGACTACAGGTTGATTTGCGTAAACCACCTGTGGTGAGTAGTAAGTTGCTGCATAAGGATAAACATATGGATAGCCATTAACAGGTCCGTAATAGCTTCCCCTCCAACCGCCGCCGTAGCCACCACCCCATCCAGGTCCGTAGGCTGCTGGACGCCAACCGCCGCCATAGCCACCGCCGTATCCGCCTCCATGACCACCACCAACAGAGACAGCCCAACCCACATTACCTGCTTGAGCAGTCACAGGGGCCGTCAATACAGCCGCCGTTGCTATGAGCGTCAGAATGACTTTAGCAATACCTGGTTTGCAATGCTGTTGACTTGAATTCATATTGGACCCCATTAATTAACTACTTCCTACCATCTTTAACGCTTGAGCCAAATCCAGGCTGACAGGAATTGGGCTTTTATTGGAATATTTATTGATTTACCTTAGTACACTACTGCTCTAATTTTGCGCCCGATCGGTAAATTACTCTACCCCATTTATTAGTCTCAGCTTGGATCAGTTGGGAGAGCGCTTGAGGGCTTCCTGGCGCGGGATCTAAGCCACTTACCAGGAGCTTGTTTCGAATACTGGCTTGGTTCAGCGTTTGGCGCGTCAGGCTATTTAAACGTTTTTGCAAGGCGGGCGGCAAATTTGCTGGGGCCATGAGTGAGAACCAGGAGCTTGCCTCAAATCCAGTCAAACCCTGCTCTGCCATGGTAGGGATTTCTGGAGCTGCTGGAGAGCGCTTTAAGGAGGTGACAGCCAAAGCCTGTACTTCTCCCGCCTTAATGAGTGGCAAGGATGAAGAGAGGTTATCAAAGAGCATCGAAATACGTCCACTAATCAGATCAGGCAAAGATTGCGCCCTCCCTTTGTAAGGGATATGCCGAATCTGTACTCCCGTCATCTCTTTAAAGAGTTCGCCCGACATATGCAAGGAGGTGCCGACGCCAGAGGAACCAAAAGTCAGTTCATTGGGTTTTGCTTTTGCTAACTCAATCAGCTCGGAGACATTTATCACGCCTAATTTCTTATTCACTACCAATACATTAGGAGTGCTAGCTAGAAAACTAATGGGCGTGAAATCATTGATCGGATGAAAAGGCAACTTGTCATAAAGAGCACCATTAATCGCATGAATACCCACCGTACCAATTAATAAGGTGTAACCATCGGGCTCACTCTTAGCTACCAAGTCCGCACCGATATTGCCACCATAGCCAGGACGGTTTTCAACGAGTACTGGCACACCTAAGCTTTGCTGCCAACTCTCAGCCAACACGCGCGCCAAAATATCGGGTGCTCCACCCGGGGTGAAGGTGACAATAATCCGAATAGCCTGTTTAGGCCAAGTTGTTTTGGATTGATTACTCTGGGCTTGGGTAGCGCCATGGAAGCATAAAAAAACAAGCGCTATTACTAAGTTTTTCGCCGCCCTTGAGGCAATCATCATGAAATTACTAACGCTAAATTAAAAACCAAAACGTGAGCGTAGCCAAAGCCATCCCTCATACTTCACAGGATCATCAGCACAAGGACCTAGGCCACACTCCAGTAGAGTCGAAGCGAGATTAGCAAAGACTAAAATGATAAATAGGATCACTAATAGATTGGCCAAGAGTGATCGTGAGCGTACCTCACGGTTTGGTAGCATCAGCAAAATAGCAAGACCAGCGATCAGACCAACATAGCCAACAAAAGCCCAGGTGTAAAAATGGAGCTCTAGGAAGGTTGTTCCGAATCCTTTATCACCAGGTAGGATGTGTAAGAGCACCTGACGCAAAGAAACTGTCATCCCTACTAAGCCGCCAATGATGCCCCAACCATAATGAGCAGAATAAGCACCGCAACGAATATTTAATACCAATGCAAAACCAATGATCACAAAACCCATGCGCTGCATTAGACATAATGGGCAAGGTAGTTCGCCAAAATAAATTTGATCAACAAAAGCATAGGACAACATGCCGATAATCGCCGCCAAGGCGAGCTGATTACCAAGGCCTGCTAGAGAAGGAAAGGAAGACTTGCTCATGTTTACTTACAGTTCTTCACAGGCTAATATTGAGATGATCAGTAGCGTGAACACGGAACCAAAACATTAAGATGCCGACAGTGATCGCAAGCATCACTAAACCTGCCAGACGTTTCTCAAACCACACGAGGACTAAGCCGATAAAGGCTGTCAGGAAAGGGAGGAACATATACATAGATGAATTCTAGCGCAGGTTTGTTGTAGGCTTATGAAGGCGCTATAAGTAGGCGCCTAGAAGGGTCTTTTCATTCTTTGGCTTTAAACGGCTGAATTCAAGACCGATAGCGGTCGCTGAGCCTTTAAGTTGTATTGTGTTTTTGCGTGCTAAATTATGATCGTCGGCGATAAAAGGATCCCTTAAGATTTAGCGTTTAAGAAATCCACTACCGTCTGAATAAAGATCTCTGGTGCCTCGATGTGCGGAATATGTCCCACGTTATCCAGAGGAACTAATTTGGCATTCGGAATGGCCTGAGCAGCTTTGTGACCTAATTCTGGAAAATTGCCCAAAGACTTCACTGCTTCAGGTGGCGCAAAGCGACGACCAAAAACAGTACGATCTTTTTGACCAATCACTAACAGCACTGGCATCTTCAGTTGCGGTAGATCAGCAACTACCGGTTTCTCAGCAATCATCTGATACGTTAAGACTGAGGTCTTTGCCCAAGCAGGATAGTCGGGGCCCTTTTGAACTCGAACATAGACTTCTACAAACTGTTCAAAGCCAGGCTGCCATACCGGGAAATAAGATTGCAGAAAGCGACGATAACTACTTTCAGTTTGGGCCATTTCTAACTTGAGCAAATTATCATTGGTTTGAGGTGGGATATCTTTGCTGTAGTCCTCAAGTCCGAGCGGGTTCTCCAGTACGAGTTTTTGCACCACCTGCGGATACAAACGGGCAAACCGAATACCCACCATGCCGCCCATCGAATTGGCAATCACGGATACCTTCTGAATCCCCAGAGATTTAAGTAATGCCTGTGTATTTTGCGCAAGATCGTCAAAGTGATAAGGAACATCCGGCTTAGAGGATTTTCCGAATCCAATTTGATCCGGAGCAATCACTCGATAGCCTGCAGCAGTTAAGCCTGCAATCGTAGGCGCCCAATAATCACTAGAGAAATTCTTCCCATGAAATAACACCACGACGCCCTTCTGTTTGTCAACTGCAGGAATGTCCATATAGACCATCGTTGCTGGCTGACCTTGTAGCGAGGTCTTAAATTCTTTCGTAGGATAAGGATAAGGCCATGCACTTAAGCGAAGATCTAAGGGGCTCGCATTGGCATAGCGACTTTGAGGTTGGGCCTCAATCTGAACTTGATGCACCGTAGTACAAGCACTTAACAGCATGCCGCCAATACAGATCACCATTAAATTACTGAAGCGCATTGTTAACCTCATCCCTAAACTTTTTTACCTGGTGACTAATTTTTTTTATTGTGACACTTATACGATCTTGACTTTAAGCGGCGTCAGACCCTCAACTGATCCTTCAAGTACATCGCCTTTTTTGACGGGGCCAACACCAGCAGGCGTACCTGACATAATCAAGTCACCAGGCTCCAGCGTAAATAGAGTCGAGAGGTAGGCAATGGTATCGGGGATATTCCAAATCAATTGATTTAAATCCCCTTCTTGACGAACTTCACCATTCACCAATAGCTTCACTGTGCCTTTGCTAGGATGGCCACATTGGGTAGCAGGGGTAATAGCAGCACAAGGAGCAGATTGATCAAAGGCCTTACCAGTATCCCAAGGACGTCCCATCTTCTTCGCTTCACCCTGCAAGTCACGACGGGTCATATCGAGACCAACACCGTAACCATAGACATGATCTAAAGCCTGATCAGCGGGGATATTAGCGCCGCCCTTACCAATCGCAACTACCATCTCAATCTCGTGATGGACATCGCTGGAGAGTTGCGGATACTGCATATCTTTACCATCAGCCACAACAGAGTTCGCTGGCTTCATGAAGAAAAATGGTGGCTCACGATCGGGATCATGACCCATCTCCCGCGCATGGTCAGCGTAGTTGCGGCCAACGCAATAAATTCGGTTTACAGCAAAACGACGGGCATCACCCACTACCGGAAGCGAAGGAACAATAGGTGGGTCAATTACATATGTAGTACTCATGAATCCTCTTTTTTATCTAAAGTTTCGTTTTATAGTATTTTTACTAAATGAATTATGGCATCACTTCAATGTCCGTTTGTCAGGATTGCTAGTAGAGCGTATCTTGAGCACCAAAATACTCAGCGCCAAAAGAAAGGTTAAGGCATTGGCTAAAATCAATGGCCACTTCTCGATCATGAGACCGTAGATCAGCCACAAACCAACGCCGCTGGTAAATAAGCTGTACATCCCTACTGAAATCCCGGAAAGATCCCGTGTGCGCCAGGATTGAATCGCTTGTGGCAGAAAAGCAATTGTCGTCAAAAACGCAGCGCAATAGCCAATCAGTTCATATGAAACAAGATTCATGGATTGATCAAGAAAGATGATTTTTTAAGGCAATGGAAAGGAGAGAATTGCCTTAAGTGTAAGAGAATCAGTGCTATTAGAAAAGCCCTTCCCTACCCCCGCCTGAAAGGCGATGGGCTTGCCATCGTAGTACACCATCAAAAAACCTAGTTGCTGCGTATTTTGGTAATTAATCGGCTGATTTATCTGATTGAGGCTGGAGTAGTACTCAACGCCTAGAGCGAGATCGGGATGAACCTCTCTCGAGATTCTCGTTGCAGTAGAAAAATACGGTGCCTGATGAATGTCGGGCTGAGAGAGCGGCATCCCAACGATCGGGTTAAATGAAATCAGCCATTCATCAAAATGCTTGCCAATAATAAAACGGGCCTCCCCGTTATAGCGAGATTGATCAAATTGCGGCTGCACATTAGCGACCTCAAAGTTGACACCAGCAAATAAGGCATCGCCATGCTCTTCTTGATAGGGCAACCATTTCAGGCGCACTTTAGTAGCGGCATATTGGAACTTATTATCGTGGTTCGCATAAGAAATATAGAGGCCAGCCTCCAGATTATTTCCAAGGCCATAGGCAAGTTCTGGAGTTACACGCACCCCGTTATTGTTCATCACCTCACCTGGATAAGATGGGGTCTGCACGCCACGTGGCGTGCTATTGAGATGTACCTCTAAACTCGCCTCCCCTTTTGCATTAATCGCATCGTCATAGACTTGGATTTCATCTTGCAATACAGCATGACCCAGCACGGGGAAAAGACCCAAGAAGATGGTCAGCAGCAATACGCGGGAATAGCATCTCATCTTCAATATTAAGAAAGCCCAAAATACAGCGCGGTTTGATAAGTAAGGAATGCAGCTAAGTAAGCTAAGACGAATAGATAAGTCAACATCATCGCTGGGATCTTCCAGCCACCGGTTTCTCTTTTGACCGCTGCAATCGTTGATAAGCACTGTGGTGCGAAGACAAACCACGCCAATAGCGATAGTGCTGTTGCCAAGCTCCAGCTATGCGAAATTAAAGGCACTAAAGCATCCGCAGCATCAATGCCTGAGTTAGAGAGCGCATATACCGTGGCCAGAGAACTGACAACGACTTCACGTGCCGCCATACCCGGAACCAGGGCAATACTAATTTGCCAGTTGAAGCCAATCGGTGCAAAGATCACTGCCAAAGCTTGGCCCATCATGCCGGCAATACTGTATTGAATAGGCGAGCCAGTAGCATTTTCTGGGGGAAGCGGAAAGCTAGAAAGCGCCCATAGACAAATCGTCATGATGAGAATAATTCCACCTACACGACGTAAGAATATCTCTGCGCGCTGCCATAAGCCAATCGCCAGATTACCCAGGCGTGGCCAGTGATAACTGGGCAACTCCATCATCAAGGCATTGAGTTGAAATGTTTCACTCATCAAATGCTTTAATGTCCAAGCCACTGCCATCGCACCTGCAATGCCGGCAACGTAGAGTAAGAAAAGTACTAGACCTTGTAAATCCATGCCAGCCCATAAAGTACGCTCGGGAATAAATGCAGAAATTAATAAGGCATAAACAGGCAGGCGTGCTGAACACGTCATCATTGGTGCGATCAAAATCGTGACCAAACGATCGCGTGGATTAGAAATGCTCCGAGTCGCCATAATGCCGGGGATAGCGCAGGCAAAGCTAGATAGCAGCGGGATAAAAGATCTTCCTGATAACCCAACCCGACCCATTAAGCGATCCAATAAATAGGCCGCGCGGGGAAGATAACCGGATTCCTCCAAAATCAGAATGAAGAAATACAGAATCAGAATCTGGGGCAAGAAAATCAAAACACCGCCAGCACCAGCCAGAATGCCATCAACCAATAAACTGCGTAACCAATTATCTGGCAGTACTTGCGTCAGTAATACACCAAGCCAATCTACGCTCGCTTTAATCATATCCATGGGCAATGTTGCCCAAGCAAACACGGCTTGAAAGATCAGAAATAGCACCACCGCCAAAATCATTGGGCCCATGACTGGGTGTAGTAATACCGCATCCAAACGATCGCTGAATCGATCTGGAATGATCTGATCTAAATGCAGGTTCTGCAAGATCTGCTGAACCTGAACATTGTCAGACTCCGTGTGTGCCGAATGATCTATTGGGGTTTCAACACCTTCATCGATATTGCTAGCACTCAAAGCGGAGAGGTTTTTCCAATCGATCTCACTCAAATATTGCTTGAGCTCATCAGCCCCATCAGACTGAATACCCACTGTGGCAATCACGGGCAAGCCTAACTCTTGAGATAGGGCTTGAGCATCCACGACTAAGCCTTGACGCTTAGCTACATCCGCCATATTTAACAAAACGATACAAGGTAGTCCTAGACGTTTAGCTGATAAGACCAGACGCAGGTTACGCCTCAGATTCATCGCATTGAGAACGCATAAGACTAGGTCTGGTCGCTTTTCTCCTTGCGCATTGCCATGAAGGACATTGCAGGTTACTCGCTCATCTAAGGAACGTGGATATAAGCTATAGGCACCAGGTAAATCGAGGATGCGGATGACTTTGTGAGAGTCGAGAGTGAGACGCCCTTCTTTTCTCTCTACGGTTACGCCTGAATAGTTAGCCACCTTCTGACGACTCCCTGTCAGCAAATTAAATAGGGCTGTCTTACCGCAATTGGGGTTACCCAGTAAGGCAACTAAGGGCTCACTGGGAAAGAAATGAATCTTCGCTTCTGACATGATTAAAGTATTTCTACCTGGACCATGCGGGCCTCAGACTCTCGAAGGGCAAATGTCGATGAACCAACCCGGACCAAAATAGGTCCTTGACCGAGTAATCCTTTGCGCAATACCTCAACCTGTTCGCCTGGTAAAAAGCCAATATCTTCCAGCTGACAGCGAATATCATGCTGCTGATTGTCTAGAGGGGCAATTTGACTGACACGAGCTCTGATCCCGAGAGGGATTTCTTGTAGGTTCACGATGGAATCAGTATACACCTAAATGAGAATGAATATCATTCTTTAAAAGGAGAAACTTAGTCTGCCCGGGGAATAGAGTAACCGTTATTCGCCAAGACTTGTTTAGCAACAGCACCTTGAAGATAGTCATATAGTGCTACGGCGCTGGGTGCTGGATCTCGCCTCAGAACCATGCGCTGCTGAATCGGTGCATATAGAGCATCTGGTAAAGCGACATATTGAATCTTGGTAGAGAGCTCAGGGGACTTTGCCAAGGATAAGGCGGTAATGCCGACCTTAGCAGCTCCAGTGCTGACGTACACAGTCGCAATAGAAATATTTTCCGCAAATATCAACCGATCTTGAACATCGCCCCATATCTTGATTGCCTGAAGATATTGAACGGAGGCTTTACCGTAAGGCGCTAAATCGGGATTGGCAATCGCAATTTTCTTGGCACTTCTTAGCAAGGCTTTAATACTCTCTGGGTCTGCATTTAAGGATAGTCCGGTAGTGGTTGTAGCAACGGCATTAGTAATGAGCGCTAAATGCCCTACCGCATAAATCACACCGCGATCACGAGTAAGACCAGCTTCAACCAATCGCAACGGATAGGATTCATCTGCAGCGATAAATAAATCATATGGCGCACCCTGCCTCATCTGACTTGCCAGGTTAGCCGACGATCCATACACAATGCGCATACTTTGGCCTTGAGGATAAGTCTGTTTAAAACCTTTGAAGATCTCTTCGAACGCTGGCTTGAGATTGCTGGCCACAGCAATAGTGACTAGCTTGGTAGCCGATTGAGTGGCCGACTGCGCAAAAGAGAGAGGGGCCAAAAAACTACTGGCCAGAAATCCCAATATGAAAATCATTTTCCTCATAGGAACGAGTGTATAGCCAACCTACTATCTACCCCTGAAGACCAATTAATTTATGGCCTGGAGTCTGAGTAGAGAGCACTTGAATTTTCCAGAATGAGCCTACCGAGCTCTTTATTACCTCTCAACTCTTTACCCATCGTCCTAAAAAAACCGGATTCATGTACTGATATTTTATAATATAGGTGACCTTTACTGAATATCCCAAAAAAA
This sequence comes from Polynucleobacter sp. CS-Odin-A6, assembly GCF_018882095.1. Lineage (GTDB taxonomy): Bacteria > Pseudomonadota > Gammaproteobacteria > Burkholderiales > Burkholderiaceae > Polynucleobacter. Next base: position 814,056 of record NZ_JACVPD010000001.1, on the reverse strand, counting down.
TCGAACTCACATGAAATTATCCTTAAATACTATATTGGCTACCGCCTTCACAGCCGCTACGGTATTTAGCAGCACCCCTTTTGCACAAGAGAAAAGTATTGTGGTGTCCTCTACCACCTCCACAGAGCAATCTGGCTTATTGGGCTTCATGTTGCCTATATTTAAAATGAAGACGGGTATTGATGTGAAGGTGGTTGCTGTAGGTACGGGTCAGGCCTTAGATATTGGCCGTCGTGGCGATGCAGATGTCGTTTTTGTCCATGACAAACCAGCTGAAGAAAAGTTTGTGACTGAAGGCTATGCCACCAAGCGAATCGAAGTCATGTACAACGACTTTGTATTAATTGGACCCAAGTCAGATCCAGCAAAAATTGCCGGTGGAAAAGATATTAAGGTCGCCTTCCAAAAGATAGCGACAGCACAAGCGCCGTTCGTTTCTCGTGGTGATAAAAGTGGCACTCATGCAGCAGAGCTGCGTTACTGGAAAGATTCTGGTGTAGCCGTAGCTTCTATCCCCGCTTGGTATAAGGAAACTGGCTCAGGCATGGGTCCCGCCTTAAATACAGCATCCGCCATGAATGGCTACATCTTGGCTGATCGCGCTACCTGGTTGGCCTTTAAGAATCGTGGTGATCTCGCTATTCTGATTCAAGGTGACCCCAAGCTATTTAACCAATACGGAGTGATGTTAGTGAATACCGCTAAATTTCCTCATGTGAAAAAAGCAGAAGGCCAAGCATTTATTGATTGGATTACCTCTAAGAATGGTCAGGACGTAATTGCGAGCTATCAAATTGGTGGTGAGCAACTCTTCTTCCCGAATGCAAAGCAATAGCAGACTTACTTCATTAAAGAAAAGGCCCGCATTGCGGGCCTTTTTTCTACAGCAGTATTAAGCAATACTGCGTGTTAAGTACTCACTCAATATTTACTTCTTTGGAGGCGTTACGAAACCAATGGCAGTGTCGTCAACAAACTCAACCATGACGTCATCACCAGCTTTGAATTTCTCAAGACCTAATACGCTTTGATCCACTTTCACTCTTTGCTTTTCGCCAGATGGCAAAGTGAATGTCACAACTCGAGTTTTCGCATCGATTGAAGTGATTTTGACGGTTGCAAAAACAGTATCAGTAGTTTCTTCAAATGGCTTAGCAGAACCTTTGCCAGCAATGACAACTGAACGCACACCAGAAACACCTGGCTTCGCGTCTTTAGGGGCAGCAACTAGACCAACTGCGATCGCTTGAGCATGCTCAACAACAAAAACATCACCCTTCTTTACTTTATCCAAATCATTGATCTTCTTGGATACATTCATTTGCACTAAATTACCACTGGCGTCTTTTAATACAACGATGCGCTTCTGGACATCTACTGAATCAACAGTAGCAGTCAAAACAACAGCTTCAGCAGCCAAAGGCAACATTTTTGCTGGTGCTTGAGCGAATGCTGCGCTAGCAACAACTAAACCGAGTGAGGCAACTAATGTGGCAAGTAAGGATTTCTTCAAGATAACTCCTAGATAAAGGTTTGTGAGGGGCGCCATGGAAACAGCGTCACGAAAATCATTTTAACCATGAAATAAGTTACTTATAAGACTTAAAGTGACTCTTTAAACCATAACAGGCTGTATTTGTTACATTAGGGATCAATCCCTGTAATGGCGCCTTTGATAATGGACCCCGTGATACTGATTAAACCCTGGCTAGAGGCTGAAAAAGAGGCATACCCTATCCGTAAGCTTGTTTTTATTGATGGGCAAGGGATTCCAGAGGCAATGGAGCTCGATGAATTCGACCCTATTGCAGAGCATGCTCTAGCCTATCAAGAGGGAAACTGCATTGGAACGGCCCGGCTCATCGCCTTACCCGGTCAGGAGGGAAGAATAGGTCGAATGGCAGTATTGCCCGCCTTTCGAAAGCAAGGTATTGGGAAGCAATTACTCCGTGCTTTGTTAGAGCGCAGTAAAAGCCAAGGCCTCATTCGCCTCACATTACATGCCCAGCTATCCGCTATTCCCTTTTATGAGCAGTTTGGCTTTATCGCACAGGGAGATATTTATGATGAAGCCGGAATTGCGCATCGCGATATGATCTTACTTATCTAATATCCATTCATTACCTATTCATTATTCATGACCCAAACAGCCAACCCCCCTTTTCTCTTTCGTGTTTGCTACTCAGACACTGATGCGGCGGGATTCGTCTATCACGCGCGCTATTTAGAAATCTTTGAGCGCAGCCGTTCAGAGTGGCTTCAGCAAAGAGGATTAAGTCCCACCAAACTGATCAATGAATTCGGCATCCTGTTACCGGTTCGTGAAATCACCATGAACTTTCATCGACCAGGCCGTCTTGATGATTTACTCAGCATCGATCAAGTCATTGAGCATCGCGGTCGGACTCAAATTGCTGTCAAGCAAACAGCGAAGCGTATTACTGCGGGAGCTGAGCCTGAGCTTATTGCCAGTGCACTACTCCATATAGTTTGTGTTGACACTACAAGCCTTAAACCCAAAGGCCTGCCTGATTGGCTCTTTGCTGCTGAACAATCATCACCTGATTTGGAAGCTTAAATGCAAGAAGGTAAATTACTGACGTTTGTAAAAAGTCTAGCTACGCTTCTGGAAACGAATCCAAGCGAAGCGCTAATTTTCTCTCAAGGCGGCAAACTTTTAGAGAATTTAATTCGCGAAGATGATTGGCTTCCTCACGAGTTCTGCAAGCCGCATCCTCAGTATTACCAGCAATACTTACTCTATGCAGACCCACTCGATCGTTTCTCCGTAGTCAGCTTTGTGTGGGGTCCTGGTCAAAAAACACCTCTTCATAACCATACGGTTTGGGGAATGATCGGTCAACTCCGAGGCCAAGAACGCAGTTCCAACTATTACCAACAAGCGGATGGTAGTTACGCAGCGGATGAATCCTTCGTTTGTACACCCGGTCAAGTAGCAAGTGTTTCGCCCAATACGCACGATATTCATATTGTAGAAAATGCCTTGCATGATCAAACCTCAATTAGCATCCATGTATACGGTGGCAACATTGGACGTATTCAGCGGGCTGTTTTTGACCCAGCTACCGGTGTTGAAAAACTATTTATCTCGGGTTATGCCAATACCGTGACCCCTAATCTCTGGAATACCACGCCTAATCCGGTTTGATGGCTTAAAATAAGGTCTCTTTCTGCAAACACTGTAAGTGTGGCAGCTCACCCCATTGGCCGGGATAGTCGTTTAATTGAATACGGGCCAATATTTATTTGGCCCCTATGTTATTTACAGATCTTGGTTTATCAGAATCCATTCTTCGCGCGATTAGCGAGGAGGGATATACCAGCCCTACCCCTATTCAAGCAAAATCCATCCCTGCAGTGTTAAAGGGAGGCGACTTATTGGCCGCTGCCCAAACAGGTACCGGTAAAACAGCTGGCTTTACCTTGCCTATTCTGCAGCGCTTAAGCGCTACCACTCAAGCTGGTAGCGCTGGTGGCAAAAGAAAATTGCGGGTATTAATTTTGACGCCCACCCGTGAATTAGCAGCGCAAGTTCAAGAATCCGTCGTCACCTACGGAAAATATACCGGCCTCAAATCCGCTGTGATTTTTGGTGGTGTTGGCGCCAATCCACAGATCAAGGCGATTGCCGCAGGACTGGATATCTTAGTAGCCACGCCTGGTCGCTTACTAGACTTAATGTCACAGAACTGCGTCTCTCTTGCCCATATTGAAATCCTCGTGCTTGATGAAGCCGATCGCATGTTGGATATGGGTTTCTTACGTGACATTAAAAAGATTTTGGCTGCATTGCCAAAGCAACGTCAGAACTTGCTCTTTTCAGCAACCTTCTCGACAGAGATTAAGGCCTTGGCTGATGGCTTGCTGAACTCTCCAGAGCTAATTGAAGTCGCCCGTAGTAATAGCGCCAATGAAGCGATTGCTCAATTGATTCACCCGGTAGATAGAACGCAGAAGCATCCTTTATTAGCGCATCTGATTAAAAGCAATCAGTGGCAGCAAGTACTCGTATTTACTCGCACTAAACATGGTGCTAATAAATTAGTAACTCAGCTAGAAAAAGATGGCATTACTGCTATGGCGATTCATGGCAACAAGAGTCAAAGCGCACGTACTAAAGCATTAGCGGATTTTAAAGACGGAAAAATTACCGTCTTAGTTGCGACTGATATCGCTGCACGCGGCATTGATATTGATCAACTCCCCCATGTAGTCAATTACGACTTACCGAACGTTTCCGAAGACTATGTTCACCGCATTGGTCGTACTGGAAGAGCAGGTTCTAACGGTGTAGCGGTGTCCTTAGTGTGCGTAGATGAACATCAAATGCTCAGAGATATTGAAAAACTCATTAAGCAAAAATTACCTCAGGAAGTGATTGCTGGATTTGAACCTGATCCAAACGCAGTGGCACAACCCATTCAATTGAGAAGCCAACAACATCAACAATCTAGGAAACCGCGTACTGCTGGCGGGGGCAATAGTGGTGGTGGAAAGCCTGCAGCAAAAAGAAGTAGTCCTCCCAAGCGGACTTTTAATCGCTAACCCACATTACTATGAATCAGAATATCTCATTAAACACTTCTGTTACTTCAGAGCCCCGTCTGACCTCCTTGTCCCACGGCGGCGGTTGTGGCTGCAAAATTGCTCCCGGTGTTTTGTCTGAGATTCTGAAAAGCGTTCCACAACTTCCGTTTCCCAAAGAACTCCTTATTGGTATTGAAACATCTGATGATGCTGCCGTGTATCAGATCAATGACTCGCAGGCGATTGTTGCCACTACTGATTTTTTCATGCCGATCGTGGATGATCCATTTGATTTTGGCAAGATTGCTGCTACTAACGCCATCAGCGATATTTATGCCATGGGTGGCACGCCGCTATTTGCGCTGGCCCTCGTCGGTATGCCCATTAAAGTCTTATCTAATGAAACGATTGCACGCATTTTGGCAGGTGGCGCTGAAGCTTGTAGAGCAGCAGGCATTCCGATTGCGGGTGGTCACACTATTGATTCTGTTGAACCAATTTATGGCCTGGTTGCGATTGGGATAGTTGATCCTAAACGCGTCAAAAGTAATGCAGCTGCACAAGCTGGTGATATTCTGATCTTAGGTAAGCCCCTCGGCGTAGGCATCTTGTCTGCCGCCCTCAAGAAAGATCTCCTGAGTGCTGAAGGCTATCAAGAGATGATTGCCAACACTACCAAGCTAAACACTGCAGGCCCAGCACTTGCAAAACTCGCTGGCGTGCATGCGCTCACGGATGTGACTGGGTTTGGCTTAGCTGGACATACTTTAGAACTTGCGCGAGGCTCCCATCTCACGGCGCAAATTGATTGGCAGCAAGTTCCCCTACTCTCCAACGTACAGAACCTAGCTGAACAAGGCATCATTACTGGCGCATCAGATCGTAACTGGGAAAGTTATCGCAATGATGTATTGCTACCAGAGCAATTTAGCCCTGCTCAGCAAGCCTTGTTAACTGATCCTCAAACGAGCGGTGGCTTACTAGTCTCTTGCAGTGCCGATGCTGTGAATGATGTTTTAGCTATCTTTAAAGAACATCAATTCTTAGATGCTTGTGTCATTGGGCAAATGACCAGCAAGCAAGCACAGTATGTCACCGTATTGCTTTAATCTGGCTTTAGACCTGTACTTAGGTTAAAGACGCTCGAAAAATCGAGCTGCCCATTACCCGCTTTACTGTGTGCCTCATACAGTGCTCGTGATAATTCTCCCAAGGGGACGCTCGCCTCTAGATCGTGGGCATTTTCTGTCGCCAGGCCTAAATCCTTCAACATCAGATCGACCCCAAAGCCACCCACATACCCTTTTGAGGATGGCACATTTTCCATGACTCCAGGGCAAGGGTTGTAAAGCTCCAGAGCCCAATTTCGCCCTGAGCTCTTAGACATAATGTCTGAGAGAACTTTGGGGTCCATGCCATTGGCGATCCCTAAACGCAAAGCCTCGCTCGTCCCCAGCATCTGTATGCCAAGTAGCATGTTGTTGCAGACCTTCACTGTCTGCCCGCTACCACTAGCACCTGCATGAAAAATATTCTTCCCCATCTTCTCGAGTAGTGGTCGAGCTCGTTCAAGATCTGCAGCATCACCACCAACCATAAAGGTCAAGGTGCCAGCTTGGGCTCCTGCAGTCCCGCCAGAAACGGGGGCATCCATCATGACAAAGCCCTTAGACTTGGCAGTTGCAGCCACTTCCTGGGCTACCTTAGGAGAAATCGTAGAGCAGTCTATTAGCAGGGATTTGGGATTGGCCGTAGCAAGCAAACCAGAATCACCCAAATACAAGGCCTCCACATGGCGAGATGCAGGCAGCATGCTGATGATGACGTCCGCATCATGGACAGTCTCTGATACGCTCTGTTTTGGGATGCCGCCCGCTGCTTTAAAAGCGTCGAGCTGAGTCTGCACCAAGTCAAAACCCAGAACCTCGTGACCTGCCTTCATTAAATTGACGGCCATGGGTAAGCCCATATTCCCTAAACCGATAAATGCTACTTTCATATCTACCTCGCATTTGATGATGAAGTTTTAATGCCTCACTATAGCCTGCCTATAGTTTGTATACCTACAGATAAACTAACGAGATTAATTTCTGGGAGATAACATGACAATTAAAGTAATCGGCCTGATTCAACTAAATGATCTTGAGGCCTTTGAAGAATATCGCAGTCAAGTTGGAGATACGGTAGCGCTGTATAAGGGAAATATTATCTCTCGAGGCGCTTTTAATCAATTCCTCTGGAATGAGCTGGAGTGCAAATCCTTTAATGCCTTTGTGGAGCTGGAGTTTCCGGACTTAGGGCACTCACAAGCATGGGCTACTAGCCCAGAGTACCTGGGCTTGCTACCCATTCGGAATAAAGCCATGAAGCTGACTTTATTTTCCGCAACCACTTAAAAATAAAGCCCAGCTTCTTTTGGAAGCTAGGCTTATCTGTAGAGCAAGAAGAATTACTTCTTGGCTTCCATCGCCTCTTTAGTGGCAGTAATTTCTTTGCGGCGCTCTTTGCATGCACCAGCAATTTCTTGCAAAGCCTTACGCGCACGTGCAGCAGATGCCTTAACACCTTTTTCAATAAACTTTTCGTTTTCAGCTTTGTAATTTTCAAAAGCAGCCAACAATGTTTCGTGTTGTGACATGGAGTCTCCTAAATTTCTGATCAATGTATGAGTACTAAACTCAGAATGAGTATATCCCCATAAAAACTAGAGAATTTCGGGGGTAGTATCAGGGATAACTCTTAGATTCTGCAAATCCTCCAAAATAGCTCAAACGATCAGAAATCGACGGAGACCCTCATGAAAATCAGAAATTGTCTTGTTTTATTGGCTTGCGCCCTCGCCAGCCTGCAGGTCTTTGCCCAAGCCAGCAATTGGCCCACCCCAAATAAACCCATCACCTTTATTAACCCCTTCCCGCCAGGAGGGGCAGTCGATGCCTTTGGACGCCCATTAGCAAAGCAATTGGGAACACAATTGGGAACCTCAATCATTGTCGATAACAAAGGTGGTGCCGGGGGTACTGTTGGGGCAGCAGTAGCCGCAAAAATGGCTCCTGATGGCTATACCTGGCTTCTTGGCGCAGTTCACCACTCTATTGCGCCAAGTATGTACACCAACCTCTCTTATGACATTACCAAAGACTTTGAGCCAGTGGCCATCATTGGCAGTGTCCCCCATGTGATCGTGGTGAACCCAACTAAGTTTCCTAAAAATGATCTGCAGTCCATCATTCAAGAAATTCGCAAGCACCCAGGAAAGTACAACTACGCATCAACCGGGAATGGCACCTCTCAGCATTTAACGGGTGAATTATTTAAGATGCAAAACAAATTATTCATTACCCATATCCCCTATCGCGGAACTGGACCCGCCTTACAAGATTTAGTAGCAGGTCAAGTAGACATGATGTTTGACACTTTGGCTGGTGCAGCACCCTTCATCAAAAGTGGGCAACTGATTGCCGTGGCTGTGACAACTCAAAAACGTGTGGAGGCATTCCCCAATGTTCCTACTGCACTAGAGCTCGGCATCAAGGACTATGTGGTGTACAGCTGGTATGCCATGTGGGCTATCAAAGGCACTCCAAAAGAGATCGTTGACAAGATGAGTGCAGAAGTTCAAATCGCCCTTGCCACCCCTGATATCAAGGAGCGTTGGACAGCAATGGGTGCCACGGTCCCCAAAATGAGTCGCCCAGAATTGGCAGCCTACATTAATCAAGAGATTGTTCGTTGGGGCGAAGTAGTAAAAAAATCCAACGCTAAGCTCGATTAATACACAAAATCATAACAGCAAACATTAAGAAAAGAATTCATGTCGATTCAATATCAAGACTACGCATTTGTCCGCAATAAACTGCTTAAAAAAGAAGAGATTGCTTTACTAGATGTTCGCGAAGAAGATCCGCATGCTCAGGAGCATCCTTTATTTGCCGCAAATATGCCACTATCGCGTATTGAAGTCGATGCCTTCAGCAAGCTTCCAAGAAAGGATGTGCCGATTGTTACGCTAGATGATGGAGAAGGTGATGCACAACTGGCTGCCCAACGCCTGATTGCGCTTGGCTACCTCGATGTCAGTGTTTTAAAAGGTGGCGTTACCGCATGGAAAGCGGCTGGTGGCGAAGTCTTTAAAGATGTGAATGTGCCTAGCAAATCTTTTGGGGAATTTGTGGAGTCCAAAAGACATACGCCCTCCCTATCCGCCCAGGAAGTAAAGCAACTCATCGATAACCATGAAGATGTGGTGGTGGTGGATGTTCGCCGTTTTGAGGAATACCAAACCATGAGCATCCCAACTGGCATCAGCGTGCCAGGGGCTGAACTGGTTTTACGTTTACCGGAGATTGCCCCTAATCCAAAGACTAAAGTCATTGTGAATTGCGCTGGGAGAACCCGCAGCATCATCGGCACTCAGTCCTTAATTAATGCCGGCATCCCCAATGAAGTGAATGCATTACGCAACGGCACCATTGGCTGGACCTTAGCTGGCCAAAAGCTCGATCAGGGCCAAAGCCGAAAATTTAAAGAAGTCAGTGACAGCACTGCCAGCGAAGCAGCCGAACGAGCCCGCAATGTTGCCAATAAAGCGGGAGTGCAGCGCGTCAGTCTTGCGGATATTGAGCAATGGAAAACCCAGACCGATCGGACAACCTACTTCTTTGACCCCAGAACCCCAGAAGAATATGAAGCAGGTCATTTACCAGGTTTTCGCTCAACCCCAGGCGGTCAACTGGTTCAAGAAACGGAGATGGTTGCTCCCGTTCGTGGCGCACGTATCGTCTTGTCTGATCCAGGCGGCGTTAGGGCAAACATGCCCGCATCATGGCTCGCCCAAATGGCCTGGGATGTTTATGTCATTGATGATGTCAAGGCAGCAGATCTGACGGAAAAAGGATTATGGAAACCACCCCTTCCATCAACCCCTAAAATTCCAACAGTAGATGCTGTTACTGCTGCAATATGGTTGAAGAATGATAGCGGTACGATCTTTGTTGACTTAAGTACCCATGCGAATTATGTAAAAGGGCATATCCCAGGAAGCTGGTTTGCCCTTCGATCGCAATTTGCTAATGCTTTGCAGATACTACCCAAAGCGGATCGCTATGTCCTTACTAGCACCACAGGTGAACTAGCCCTATTTGCCGCAAAAGAAATCCAAGCACTGACGAAAGCAGAGATAGTCGTTTTATCAGGTGGTAATGCAGCCTGGACTAAAGCAGATCTTCCCTTAGAAAAAGGTGCCACCCATTTAGCTTCCCCTCCACTGGATCGTTACAAACGCCCTTATGAGGGTACTAGCGTAGATCCTGCTGCCATGCAGGCCTATCTGGATTGGGAATTTGGTCTGGTAGAGCAACTGGGTAAGGATGGTACTCACCACTTTTGGGTGCTATAGCATCGCGGACGCCTAAAACAATATGAACAAAGTAATAACTTGCTTGATCTTGTCTTGTGGACTCATAGGTTGTGGACAAGACTACACTACTTGGTCATGTAGCAATAGTCCTGATTCAAAATTCACGATGGTTCTCAAAAAAGCGGTGATGCAGTTTCAGGATCGACAATATGATTACTGCGGTAGTTTGGGTCCTCAGAGCTATTTTGATGCGAAGTGCACTGTTCGAATCCAAGATGCTAGTCATGTCTTCACGACTGACTCTGGTAAGCTCGTTAGCAACGGCAAAGAATTTCAGTGCAATGCCCTCTAAAGAACAAAACCCCCTCAATCCAAAGAAACTGCTACTGAGTAAATGGACTGCAGTGCAACCCACTCACAAGCGGAAACACTTTTTAGTGAGCAAGGTCATTCTTCCGGAATTACCCGATGGCGCTATTGAGTTTGTAGAACTCGAAGCGGTCTTTGATCAACAGATCAGAACCATTCCTTGGCGCGAGTTAAAGAATGCTGAAATCTGGCTACAGGGCTGGGTATAAAAAAGCCGCCTATCGATAAAGCTTAGGCGGCTCTTTGTAAGGAAATGAATAACTCGAACCTTGCGGACATTTCGAACGCTTGGAACGCTTACTTACTATCCTTCTTGGTGTCAGCAGATTTTCTGAGGTGCTCTTCAATATTTTTTTCTACAGTTTCCGCAACTTGATTCACAATTTTGCGGCCTTCTTTAAACATTTTTTGACCCGCTGTAGACATCTCATGCACTACCTTAGATAACTTATCAGCATGGCCTGGCATTTTGCTTTCAGCATCCTCTAGCCAGTTCACCATGGAGCTACGAACCTTTTCTAGATGCTTTTCTGTGCCATCAGCTGCGTCATCGCCGATCTCTTTCAGAACAGACTGTACTTTCTTCTGATAGAGGGTCGTGCGTTTTGCAGCCTCTTTGGTAGCTGATGCTTGTAATTCCTTAAGCTTAGCCAGATCATTTTTGGCTACAGATTTAGCTGTCTCCATCGCATTTTTCATACCCCACTGAATTTCAGCCAGATGGTGTTCACTCAGATCTTTAGCGGCATCCAATAATTTTTGAGAATAGTCAAATAACTCTTTCGCCTTTTCTTGCTGCCAAGCTTGTATCTCTTTCGGATCCATTCGATTTCCCCCCTAAGTTAAATACGTTTTCATGCATGAACAAACTGACGCTTCTACTTTATACCCAAATTCAGGGCTTGCCAATTCCCCTACATTATTCATAAGCAAATTCAGTCTTGGGGAGTTAGGACAATCTGTTCTGAGCTGAGCTAATCTAGCTTTGCGCCAGCCTGCTTTACTGCCTTGGCCCAGCGAGGCATTTCTCCAGTCAGAAATTTTGTAAATTGATCTGCATTGAGATAAGCTGGGTCAGCGCCCTGCTCAAGCATTTTCTTCTGAATCTCCGGGGATTCTAGGGTCTCCTTAAAAGCTTGATTCAGTTTGCTAACAACATCAGGTGGAGTGCCCTTGGGGGCGAGGATGCCGTAAAAGCCAACTACTTCTAAGTTTGCAACACCAGTCTCAATGACTGTTGGAGTATTGGGGAGTGCAGGATTACGCTTTGCGCTCGTAACAGCTAAAGCCCGCACCTTCCCAGATTTTGCATAGTTAGCAGCCTGAGGAACAGATTCGGCCATGAATTGAACATGACCCGCAATCAAATCTGTAAAAGCTGGAGCGCTTCCCTTGAAGGGAATATGCACCATAAAAATCCCAGTCTCATTTTTCAGCATTTCTGGCACAAGGTGTGAGATACCTCCATTACCAGCAGATCCGTAATTCAATTTACCTGGATTAGCTCTTGCATAAGCTACAAACTCTTTTAAAGTCTGAGCAGGCACATCTTTATTCACTATTAACGCCAAAGGCTGCTGAGCTGTTCTTGCAATCGCTTGAAATTCTTTCAGCGTGTCGTAAGACGTTTTTGTGTACACAGCAGGATTAATCACCATCGTTCCAGTATTGGCTAAAAGCAAGGTATATCCATCGGCAGGAGATTGAGCCACATACTGAGCGCCTACCGTTCCACCCGCACCTGCCTTGTAATCAATAATGATTGTTTGACCTAAAGTCGCTTGGAGTTTTTCAACTAATAATCGCATATGCGCATCTAGTGGACCTCCCGCAGGAAAGCCAATGATGACTTTAATCGGCTTTTCCGGGTAGGCAGCTTGTACACCAAAACATAAGCCTAAACTCAAAAAGATTATGGTGAACTGGCTGGTAATACGGAAGATTCTATTCATCATGGATCAGAGGAATGATTCGAAAATACGATTTAATTAAGTGCTTGAGCACAAACAAAGCCACTGGCCCAGGCCCACTGGAAATTATGGCCTCCTAGGTGTCCGGTGACATCAACACACTCACCAATAAAATAGAGGCCGGGATGATTGCGGGCCATCATGGTTTGGCCATCGAGCTCCTTGGTGTCTACACCGCCCAACATCACTTCTGCTTTTTTCCAGCCTAGCGTTCCAGCAGGTTTCACTGACCAATTCGTGATCAGCTCTTTCAGGGCATGTCGATCTTTTTTAGAAACCTCAGCCCATTTTTTTCCTAATAGGTTTTTTTGTTCAGCAAAGGCTTTTGCCAGTCGTAAAGGCATGACTGAGGACAAGATATTCTCAGTCAACTTCAGGCGGTTATCTTCGTTATTAAACAGTTCATCGCAATTAAACCGTCCATTGGCTTCCACTGCACCTAACCAATCAATATGAATAGCCTCTCCCTCAGCCCAGTAACTACTGGCCTGTAACACTGCTGGCCCCGATAAGCCTTTGTGCGTTAGCAGCAGGTCCTCATTAAAACGACTAGCACCATAACGATTGCCTTTTGATCCGGAAGCAATCCGCACCGGCAAACTGAGGCCAGATAATTCAGTCAGATTGTCAAACTCTCCTGAAGTAAATGAGAGCGGTACTAGTGCAGGACGGGGATCTATCACCTTTAAACCAAATTGCTTGGCAATATCCAATGAGTAGGCGGTTGCACCAATTGCAGGAACTGGTAAACCGCCTGTTGCCATTACTAGCGATCTTGAGCACTCTAATCCCGCATTGGTTTGAACAATCCACTCCCCCGCTACATTAGAAACTGACTGCACAGTTACTGGATGGCGAATCACGACTTTCCCCTTAGCGCACTCCTCAAGCAGCATCTCGATAATTTGCTTGGCAGAATCATCGCAAAATAACTGTCCTTGATGTTTCTCGTGATACGCAATGCGATAAGACTGAACCAGCTTAATAAATTCAATTGAGGGATAGCGGGCTAAGGCGCTTTTAACAAAATGAGAATTAAGAGAAAGAAAATTAGCTGGACTGCTGTGTAAGTTAGTGAAGTTACATCGACCACCCCCACTAATCCGAATTTTTTCACATAAGACATCTGCGTGATCCAGCACTAATACTTTTTTACCCAATTGGCCAGCAATACCAGCGCAAAAAAGTCCCGCCGCCCCGCCGCCAATAACAATTGCATCCCAAGCTTTACTCATGCTTACTTGAAGCGCTCAATAACTTCAGGCGGCAATTTGAGTTTTTGCATATGCGAACGGGTGTAGGCTTGACGGAAGTTTTTTGTCATTGAGATCATGACCGATGCCGTCCAAGCAAAAGCAAACATTCCTGAAAAAGCGATGATGATAGCGAGCATCTTCCAGCCACTTGGCAGCACATCTTCCATGAAGCCCATTGCTGTATAGGTGCTGCCGCTAAATAAAATACTATCTCCTAAGTTGGGCAGAAGTTTAAATAGCCATAGGGCAATACCCCAGAGAATGATTTCAAAGATATGGAGTAGAAAGAGGCACATGACACTGAAGTAAAACACTAAGGCTACAGCAGAGTATTTATGTTCCGATAGATAAAGGAATGACTTCACCTCATAGCGCTTAGCAATTTGGAGCAAAACAAGTCCATGAATCAACATCACGATCAGGAGCATCGCGATACCAAATACATAGGCTGGCAAATCTAATTCAGTGGTGAGGATCAAGGTATTTGGAATAGTCATAATGTCTTGGTGAGTATTTTACAGGCCTACTAGGGGTACCCTTAAGCTAATTGATACCAGTTCCGTATGACTTCCCAGGCTTCTTCTGCATTCTCTACGAAATGCATTAATTCCATATCGGTCTGATCGATCACGCCATGAGCAAGCATTTGATTGAAATTGATTACTTCTTGCCAAAAGCCCTTTCCCACAAGGATGATCGGGAAGCGCTCCGCCTTTTTCGTCTGCATTAAGGTCAACACTTCAAAGAGCTCATCAATCGAGCCAAATCCGCCTGGGTAGGCCACAATGGCTCTAGCCCTCAGCATGAAATGCATTTTACGAATGACAAAATAATGGAAGCGAAAACTTAAACCCGGCGTAATGTAGGCATTGGGTTGCTGCTCCCTTGGGAGGCTAATATTAAAACCAATCGTCTTATCGCCAGCCTCAAAAGCCCCACGATTAGCGGCCTCCATAATGCCGGGACCACCACCTGTTGCGATATACAACTTATCTTGGATTTTAGATTGCCTGGCGTTATAGGCAGCGACGATTGAACCGAACTGCCTTGCTGAATCGTAATACTGGCAGTGCAGTAATGCGTTTTTGGCCTCCGCAATCTCCTCCGGTGTCCTTGCATTACTTTCCATCTCCCGGGCTGTTTGACTGCTAACAAAACGGGTCGAGCCAAATACCGTAATGGTGTGATCCACCCCATGTTCACCCAGCAAAATCTCTGGCTTTAGTAATTCCAATTGAAAGCGCAGTCCTAGTGTTTCTCGGCGAGCTAAAAAAGCTTGATCATCAAAGGCAAATTTATAGGAGTCTTCAGAAGTGTCTTCTGCAAGCTGACTCTTTTGAAGATTCAGAAAATCAGTGATTGTTTGCGAGTTGTTTACGGGTAACTTAGGGCTCATGTCACAATCTTTAAAAAAATGACGGCTGATCTTTAGCCAAATTAGTAGTACTACCTAGAATATTGCATTAATTTGACGCCTAGGGCTTATTCGGATTTACCGTCTGCCTACTAGGAGTTAATATAAGAGAATATCAATCAAATCGAAGGAAAAGCAATGAGTAATCGTTCAATCATCATTATGGTACTAGTGTTAATTGGTGCCACAGCCTATTTATTAATTAAGGGCGATGGCGATATTGATATGGGCGGTGAGAAGCATGGTGCCGATGCAGTTCATGTCGATGATGCGAAGAAAAATGCTACCGCAGCTCCGATGGCTCCAACTACCCCTCCGGCACCAGCAGCAGCTCCAGCAACTGAGGCTAAGAAATAATCTCCTCTGGAGAAAGCGAAACCGCGGTCCGCCGCGGTTTTTTTATAGCTCGACTAAATCAAACATATGAAAAATTACCTTGGCATTGGATTGATTTGTATTTCTCAATGGATATTTGCTAGTCCAAATATCACCAACCACAGTGATGTAGCTATGATGAAATCCTTTGCACCAACCGGTACACTGCGCGTTGGAATTAATATCGGCAACCCAGTATTAGCCGGCTCAATTGATAAAAGTGAACCACAACCCAAGGGAATATCGATTGATATCGCTCGAGAAATTAGCATTCAATCTAAGCTACCCATTGAACTCATCTCCTATCAAAGTGCTAGCGCTACTGTAGAGGCCCTTAAAGCCAATCAGCTTGATCTGATTTTTGTTGCCATCGATCCTGTTCGTGGTGCTGATACCAGCTATACCCCGCCTTATATTCAGATCGAAGGGGCTTATCTAGTGAAAGCATCTTCCCCCTTAAAGAATAATGCAGAGGTTGATGTAGACGGAAATGAAATCGTGGTCGGCAAAGGGAGTGCCTATGACCTCTATCTCACACGTGAAATAAAAAATGCCGCTCTACTTCGTGCCGCTAACTCGCAATCGGTCGTAGATGACTTTGTGAGCGGCAAGGGAAATGTAGCTGCAGGAGTGAGGCAGCAATTAGAGGCGGATATAAAACGCTATGCCGATCTTCGCCTACTTCCAGGATGCTTTATGGTAATCAATCAAGCCATCGGAATATCTAAAACACGCCCTGAAGTAGACAAAACTACTGCTTACTTAAGTGGAATCATCACCGAACTCAAGGCTTCTGGATTTATTGCGCAGGCGATGAAACGCCACGGCATTGAGGGAGCCAAGGTAGCCGAGTAAATTCTGATGGACCTTCATTAAGTCAATAGATCTCGCCTTACTAGGACATCTTTCCTTGAATTAGAGCGATACTGTTGGCATGACCGCTCCAACCCCATTACAAGCACTGGAGTTAATTCCCCGTCTGAAGCGAGATCCTGCTGAGCATAAAGGAAGTGCAGGTAAGGTCTTGCTCATTGGTGGAGCGCCTGGGATGTCTGGCGCCCTCATCCTTTCGGGCAGTGCCGCTCTTCATCTTGGTGCTGGCTGGACGATTTTAGAGATGCTCGATCCCACTGCCGCTCATGCTGTAACTGAGCAAGCCGAACTGATGGTGCGCTTAGCTAGCTTTAATGCTCAAGAGCAATTGGCAGTGACTAAACCAGATTTAATTGCAATTGGCCCTGGCTTAGGTTTTT
Organism: Polynucleobacter sp. CS-Odin-A6; assembly: GCF_018882095.1. Lineage (GTDB taxonomy): Bacteria > Pseudomonadota > Gammaproteobacteria > Burkholderiales > Burkholderiaceae > Polynucleobacter. The sequence continues at coordinate 797,512 of NZ_JACVPD010000001.1, read as the reverse complement.
CTGCTCTCGCTAGAGAATGGCTATTAGCAGCACTCCATTACCCCAAAGTGCCAATAGTGATTGATGCAGATGCGCTGAACTTGATAGCCGATACCCACGAATTACTTCAACTTCTAAAGCAACGTAATCAAGCATTCCCAAATATGAGCGTGATTACTCCACATCCTGGAGAAGCTGCACACCTACTGAATACCTCTGCAGCAGTCGTCCAAGAAAATCGTATCGCTGCTTTATCCAGCCTGGTAAAAATGACTGATTCGATTGTGGTGCTCAAGGGTCAGCATACGCTGATCGCTTCGCCGACTCATGCCGTAGTGCAATGTGATCAAGGTAACCCAGGTATGGCTGTTGGTGGAATGGGTGATGTCTTGACTGGCAGCATTGCCGCCATTGCCGTTCAAGGTATCCGCCATCACCTCGATCTGTGGGAGGCTAGCTGCATTGGAGTACAACTTCATGCCAGTGCAGCCGACAGTCTTGTTGCCAAACAGGTTGGCCCGATTGGACTCACTCCAACAGAGGTCATTTTTGAGATGCGTAGTCTGCTCAATAAACTGTTATAAATCCCTATGCAAGTAGATCGACGAATTCTGATTCAGCGCCATTACGTATACGGTCTCTTAATGGCCGCCCTAGGCTCCGTGCTGTTTTCCGGAAAAGCCATTCTGGTCAAACTCGCCTTTACCTATGGTGCCAATGCTGAAACCCTCATTGCTTTACGAATGCTGATGGCGCTCCCTCTTTTTTGGGCGATTTATTGGTGGCAAGCCCGCAAAAAACCCATGAGTCCACTCACGCGCTTAGATCAAGTGAAGATATTTGCCTTAGGATTTATGGGTTACTTCTTTTCCAGCTACCTAGATTTTTTAGGTCTCCAATATATATCCGTTGGGCTCGAGAGAATTGTGCTTTACCTCACTCCAACCATCGTATTGCTGATCTCCTATTTTGTTTTAAAAAAAGCCATTAGTCGCCTGCAATGGTACGCATTGCTTGTGGGCTATTTAGGTGTAATCGTGGTATTTATTCAGGATGCTAGTTCAACTGGTTCGATGGCATTACTTGGTATGTTGCTCGTCTTTGCTAGCGCGTGCTCGTATGCCGTCTACATGATTGGCTCCGGTGAAATGGTGAAAAGAGTGGGTAGCGTTCGGTTGGTGGTGTATGCCAGCTCTGCATCTGCACTACTCAGTGTGATTCAAATTCTGATTTACGATCCTGCGGCTGTTTTTGTTCAGGTACAGCAAATCTATTGGCTGAGCTTGCTTAATGCAAGTTTATGTACTGTTATTCCAATGCTGCTCATCATGGTTGCTATCAATCGCATTGGTTCGCCACTCGTTGCCCAAGCTGGCATTCTGGGACCGATCTCAACATTACTGATGGGTTGGATCGTCTTATCTGAACCCATTACTTGGATTCAGATTGGCGGCATGGGTTTGGTGATCGGAGCGATGTGGCTGCTGGTGCGAAATGATGCGCCAAAGGAATCTAAAGAATCTGTAGCCTCAAAATCCAAAGATCTTGAGGCAAGCAGTCCCTTGAATTAATAAACTCAGAAGCTTGAAAGCGAGGCCGAATTTTAAGCGGAAGCTTTACTACTGCAACTTAAGCGGGCTGCGCCTCAGTCTCAGTAATTTTCTCTAGTGCTGCCTCAAGATAATCTACAGTGCGATCAATATTAGCCAACTTTTCGAGGCCAAATAAACCAATCCGGAATGTGCGATAGTCTGGACGCTCATCGCATTGTAAAGGGACACCAGCAGCTGTTTGCAAGCCTAAAGCGATAAACTTCTTGCCCGACTGAATCTCAGGATCCTTGGTATAGCTCACTACGACACCTGGAGACTGAAAGCCTTTCGCAGCAACCGAGTGATAGCCATGGGACTCGAGCAAGGCGCGAACCTTAGCACCCAATTCCTGCTGTCTTTCTTTGAGCGCTGCAAAGCCTAACGTTTGGGTTTCTTGCATGACATTGCGCAAAACTTTAAGGGCATCAGTAGGCATCGTCGTGTGGTAAACGTGGCCACCCTTTTCGTAGGTTTCCATAATTTGGAGCCACTTCTTAAGATCTATAGAGAAGCTACTACTTTGAGTAGATTCAATACGCTCCCGCGCTCTATCACCCATGGCAACCATAGCGCAACAAGGTGAACTACTCCACCCTTTTTGTGGCGCAGTAATAAGGACATCGACATTACACGCCTTCATATCTACCCACATTGCGCCAGAGGCAATGCAATCGAGCACAAACAAGCCATTGACTGAACGAACTGCCTCACCTACTGCCTTGAGATAGCCGTCCGGCAAAATAATACCAGCAGAGGTTTCTACGTGCGGAGCAAAAACCACTGCTGGCTTTTCTTGCTTGATGAAGGCTAATACCTCTTCGATCGGTGCTGGGGCAAAAACACCTTGCACTGAATCTTCCAACTGCCGGCCTTTGAGTACGGTGATGTCCTGTGTAATATTGGCTAAATCAAAAATCTGAGTCCAGCGATAACTAAAGTAGCCGTTGCGTAATACCAGGCACTTTTCATTATTAGCAAATTGACGGGCTACCGCCTCCATGCCATAAGTACCGCTACCAGGAACGATCACTGCGGAGCTCGCGTTGTAGGCATCTTTGAGTACGCTGGAAATATCGACGATTACTTTTTTGAACTCTTCAGACATGTGATTGAGTGAGCGATCGGTATAAACAACCGAGAACTCCATGAGACCGTCTGGATCAACGTGTGGAAGTAAGCCTGGCATAGTAATTTCCTAGAAAATCGTGTGATTAGTCCTAAATGATACTGATTTAGGGTTTTATTGCACTGCAACTCGATTTTCTTTAATTAATTTAGCCCACTTTGCTTGGTCTAAACGCAGAAAAGCCGCAAAATCCTCAGAACTTCCACTTGCAGGTTCGCTTCCCCGCTCAATCATGGCCTTACGGTTTTTTTCCTGACTTAGAGCGGCTATGACACCCTGATTGAGCTTTTGGACGATAGGCTTAGGGGTTCCAGCAGGCACAAACAAGCCAAACCAACCAACTGCGTTGTAACCCAATAGCCCAGAATCTGAAACAGTAGGGATGCTTGGCAAAGCTTCTGAGCGCTTTAATCCAGTTTGCGCTAATGCCAATAATTTTCCGGTTTCAATTTGAGGCATAACAGTTTGAGCAGGCGCAAACATGAGATCAATATGACCTGCCATTAAATCTGTCAGTGCTTGACCAGTCCCCTTGTAAGGAACATGGAGCAAATCAATACCCGCCATGGATGCAAATAATTCGCCAGCTAAATGGGAGGCTGAGCCAGAACCAGAGGAGCCGAAACGAATTTTTCCGGGATTTGCTTTCGCATAAGCAATTAAGCCGCGTATAGAGCTCACATTTAAGCTTGGGCTTGCTGTAACAAGATAGGGTGAAGCGGAGACCAAAGCAACCGGCACAAATGATGAGATATTTTTATCAGTAATAGCGGCAGTAGATCCCATTAATAAGGTGTAGCCATCTGCAGGAGATTGGGCAACTAGCTCTGCACCAATCGATCCACTTGCTCCAGGCCGATTCTCAATTACCAAAGATTGCTTCCATAACTCAAGCATCGAGGGAGTCAATAAACGAATTAATGTATCCGCCCCTCCACCAGGAGGAAAAGGGACCACTATTCTGATAGATTTTGAGGGGAAGCTATTAGCAACCTGAGCAAGTGAAGATGCACAGGAAAGCATACAAGCAATAGTAAGACAGCATACTAAACTACGCCTCAGCATATTCATTTCAAGACTCGTCAATAATCGTTGTTCTTAAAGTTGAAATACCATCAATAGAGCACTCGACCACATCACCTGGCTTGAGGTAAAGGTCCTCTGCATTCTCTTTACCGACAGCCACACCACCAGGGGCACCAGTTGAAAACATATCTCCAGCTTCAATCGGAATAAAACGGGAGAAGTGCTCCAAGATATCTGAGATCTTCCAAATCTGATCCTGCGTATTGACGCGCATACGCTCTTGTCCATTGACTGAGCAAGTCATCCATAAATCATACACGTCTGGAATTTCATCAATGGTAATAATCTCAGGTCCAAGAGGGCCAAATCCAGGAATATTTTTTCCAGTCCAAAAACGCGATCCCGATGCCACTTCACGCAACTGCAAATCTCGGCAAGTAAGATCGTTCAAAATGGTAACGCCAGCAACATAACTCATTGCTTCATCTTTCTTGGCACCCAGCGCCCTTTTGCCTATTATGAATACGAGCTCCGGTTCATAATCCAGTCGCGAAATCCCTCTTGGGCGAACTACTTTTGCATTATGACCAGATAAACATGAATTTAACTTGATAAAGGAGGTGGGCTCTTGTGGAATTTCTTTGATCAGATTGGTTCGCTTGAGCTCTTCCAGATGAGTGCGATAATTCTTACCTACACATAAAAACTTTTCAGCATTTGTTATCGGCGGCAAATACGTAATTTCGTCAACACCCAGCAATAATTCGGGGGCGGATTTGGAAAGCTCTTGAACCCAAGATTTTGCTTGATCCATTGCCTTGTTACCAGCCCGCAGAAACTCTCTCATCGTGATGGGGAAATATTCTATACCTTGTAATTTTGCTGCATCAGCAAAAGGGAGAATCTCCTTACCAACTGCATGAAGAATGCGAGCGCCGATCTCTGGGATTGATGATGTTCCGCGGGTAAATGTCATTAGTCTCATGATGATCTCTTGTGGGTTTAATTTACTTCAATGCACTTCTATTGCTAAAGTTGATACCATATCCTAACCAATATGTAAGGAGATATGAAAAATGCGCAAGCCTGTCACCATCATATTTACAGCGCTAACAATATTCAGCGGCATAGCATTTGCCCAGGATTATCCAAATAAACCCATTAAAGTGATTGTTCCTTACGCCCCTGGGGGTCCATCGGATATTTTTGGCCGCCTGTTATTTCAGAAAATAGCCGAAACTACTGGTAAAACATTCATCATTGAAAACAAACCCGGTGCTAGTGCAAATATTGGCATTCAACAGGTTGCCAAATCGAATCCAGATGGATACACGCTGCTGCTATGCAGTAGTGCATTTGTAATTAATCCCTCCCTCATATCGAACTCCAACTATGATGCATCCCGTGACTTTACCCCGATCTCCCTCCCAGCAAGCTCCCCAAATATCATCGTCGTCAACAACGCATTTCCAGCCAAGAATTTTAAAGATTTCGTCGCACTAATTAAACAAAATCCTGGAAAATATGATTATTCATCTCCAGGCGCTGGAACTAGCCCGCAACTTACAGCGGAATTACTGAAGTTACGAGCCAATTTAGATATTCAACACATTGGATATAACGGGGGAGGTCCTGCTCTTCAAGCCGTCTTGAGCAACGATGTCCCCATGTCTTTTGCAGTACTACCCCCAACAGTTCAACAGATTAAAGGGGGGAAATTACTTGGCCTGGCAATAACTAGCTTAACCAGATATCCATCTTTGCCAGACATTCCTACGGTAGCTGAATCTGGTTACCCAGAATTTGAAGGTGAAACCATTCAGTTTTTGGTGGCTCCTGCGGGGACGCCAAAACCCATTATTCAAAAGCTCAATCAAGAAGTGAATAAAGTACTGACGGATCAAGATATCCGCAATAAACTTTCCGCCCTTGGGTTTATTGTGAATATTCAAACACCAGAGCAGTCAGCCCTAAAAATTAAAACAGAGGTAGACAAGTGGGCTAGAGTCATTAAAACAAATAATATTCAGCCAGATTAATTTGCAGTAATTCCCGCTGCCTTCACTACAAGCTCATTCTTTTTTAACTCAGCGGCCATAAAATTTCTAAATTGAGCTGGGCTACCCCCAAGAATCACTGAACCCTCTGAGGTAAATGCCTCAATCACTTCCTTGCTCTTTAAGCCAGCATTCACTGCCTGATTTATTTTTTGAATCACCATTGGGCCAGTTCCTACGGGAGCCAAAATTCCATACCAAGTTCCAGCTTCAAAACCACTCACCCCTGCTTGCGCCATCGTTGGAACATCGGGTAGTAACGAGGATCTACTTTTGGACGTTAATGCAATCGCCCTTAATTTCCCAGACTTAATAAATGGTGTAGCAGTACTTACCGTATCAAACAACATATCGATATCTCCGCCTAGTAGCGCAGTTAATGCAGGGCTAGTGCCTTTGTATGGAATATGGGTCATTTCCAACTTGCTAGCCATCTTAAAAGATTCACCTGCCAAATGTGCTGCGCTACCGTTTCCAAAGGAGCCATAATTCAAGCGTTTACCAGCCCCCTCCTTTAACAAATCGGCAATCGAATACATTTTTGAATCAGAATTCACAACCAAAACTAAGGGTTGCGCTGAAATCAACACTATTGGCTCAAAACTTTGGACTGGGTCATAAGGCAAGCTAGGGTATGTGAATGGAGTGATAGTCAGGGGTCCTGCGGCACTAAAAAGCAAGGTGTATCCATCAGGTACGGCCTTGGCAACATATTCCTGACCAATGATCCCACCTGCACCCGCTTTATTTTCTACGAGAACAGGTTGATTTAAGCTAGCGGAGAGTATTTTTGCGATCAATCTCGCAGTGAGATCAGTGCCACCACCCGGTGCATATGGCACTACTAATTTAATCGGCTTACTTGGATAGGACTGAGCGAAGGACATTCCGGAGAACAGAAAATAGCATAGCAGAAATAATAATCTGGTGAAATGGCGACTGTAATCTCTAAAGCACACGATATCTACCTCCCCTAATGGTTTATCAGCTTCCCCCCTCTTCATGGAAGGGCCAACAACAACTCAAGATTTTTAAAAATGATTCTTAGCAATTCCAATGGAAAATATTTTAAGACTCTGAATTCATTATTTATATAATCAAACTTACTTTACTATAGAATTTCTAACAAACATTACTCGCTTATTTTTAGAAAAAAATTTGCTGGTTTATTTATCTGTACTCAAAGGTTAAAAATGCTTGAAAATAAAAAGTCTTTGGTGTTACGCGGCTTATATCCAGCCACAATCACTCCTTTCAAGACCGACCTAACTTTGGACTATGAGGCGCTGGCCCAACATCTTCAGCAGACTGCGCGCACACCAGGCGTCAAAGGTATAGCGGTTAATGCAGGACTTGCGGAGATTCTTCAGTTATCTGATGAGGAAAAAATAAAAATACTTGCCTTAGCTCGGGAAGTGATGTTGCCAGGTCAGATTCTCATCAGTGGCATTGAGGGCAGAGGGCCTTCGGCTGTCAAGGATGGTCTTCTCGCAAAGAATGCTGGTGCCGATGCTTTGTTAGTGCTTAACCCCTTTGATGCACGACCCTATCGCAGGCTCGCACAAAATCCAGATTCGGTTTACCAGTTTTATAAAATGTTAGATGAGCAAGTGGATCTACCGATGATTGTGTTTCAGTATCCCGATCCATCGGGATGCGCCTATTCTTTAGACTCCCTCGAAAAAATTGCCTCCATTCGAAATGTCGTTGCCATAAAAGCTGCCTGCGGAACGGTGACACGATACGTGCAAATCTGGGAAAAGTTACATGACAAACTCACCATCTTGGCAGCACTGGACTCCCCTCCCCTACTTGGGATGCTATTGCATGGTGTCCATGGCGCCTTAATTGGCATTAGTGTCATCGATACACCTCAATGGGTGGATCTGATAGATGCAGCGATGCGAGGTGATGCGACTAAGGCACAAAAAATTCATCGCGATTTCTGCATCCCCATTATGGATGGTGTTTTTGAGAATCAAGAGCCTAGTTCAGCTACCAGTGAAGTAGCCTGCGTAAAAGAAGCACTAGTTCAGCTTGGGCAGATACCCAATTCCCTTGTTAGACCCCCAGCCGTAGATGTTACGGATACCCATCGCTCTCATGTGAGACATGGCCTGATTGCCTCAGGATTATTAAAAAATTAGTGGCTTAGTCCTAAGTATGGTTTCGACTTGAGGAAATTAAAATCCCAATAACGATCAAGGCAAAAGCGAGGCCATGAAATAGCTGGGGTGGGTCCCCCAGGATGGCGGCCGAGAGTAAGGCTGTAAAGAGCGGAATCAGGTTAGCAAAAAATGCTGCTACCGTTGGGCCCGCACCACTCACTCCCAAACCCCAGCAGCGATACGCAATCAAGGATGGTCCAATTGCGACAAAGAGGATCAATGCGCCAGTCCAGTAATTCAGATCAATAAAAGCATGTCCAGTAGCAATCTCTACGCTATCGAACAGCATGGTCCACAGGAATCCAATCATGACCTGTGCCATTAAGAACTCTGCCCAAGGCCATTGCCGTTCCGTACTCTGACCAGGGCGGCTAATCATCCAGCTATAAAAGGCCCAGAGAATCGTCGCCAACATAATGAATAAATCACCCATCACCACTTCCATGGTGAGCAGGCTAGCAGGTTCTCCTCGCGTCAAGACCACGATGACACCAACCAAGGAAATAATCGCCCCCACCAGCTGTAGCAGTCTTGGCTTGACTTGATAGAAAAAAGTGCCAATCAGCAGCATCCAGATGGGCATGCTGGCACCAATCAGCGTGACATTAATAGCAGTCGATGTCTGCAAAGCAAGATAGAGCAAGACGTTATAACTTCCCACTCCTAAGAGAGCTAAGACGATAAAGCGAACCTTGTTTTGCCACAAGGCGCTGCTGCTCCTAAAAACCCGCCACCCCAAGGGCAGTAATATCAGTGCTGCCAAACCCCAACGAACCGTACTTAAGGTAACAGGTGAAATGCTACCAACCAATGCTCGTCCGGCAATCGCATTAGCAGCCCATAAAATGGTCGCCAGCGTTAAGTAAAAAACAGTTGAGAGGGTTAATTGGGGCATTAAAAGAGATTTAGAGGAAAAATGAGGTTTTTAGCCTCCAATAAGGGCATTGCCTAGGCATTGTAGAAACAAATGCTCGGTATTGCTAAGATAGAGCTTACATTAGTAGTAGCAACTGGCATTGGCATCACATAAAGGGGTTTTAGTGGCAATCATTACCAATATTGAAGATTTACGAGTTTTACACCAGAAACGTACCCCAAAGATGTTCTATGACTATGCAGACTCCGGGTCATGGACTGAATCTACCTACCGCGCCAACGAGTCTGATTTTCAGAAGATCAAACTACGTCAACGCGTTGCTGTCAACATGACTAATCGCACCACCAAGACAACCATGGTGGGTGAAGAAGTTGCGATGCCCGTTGCGCTAGCACCCACCGGATTAACTGGCATGCAATGTGCTGATGGTGAAATTTTGGCCGCCCGTGCTGCAGAAAAATTTGGCGTGCCATTCTGCTTATCCACTATGAGTATTTGCTCTATTGAGGATGTAGCCGAACGAACCACGAAACCTTTTTGGTTCCAGTTATATGTCATGAAGGATCGCGGCTTTATTGAGCGCCTCATTGAGCGGGCCAAGGTTGCTAAGTGCTCCGCTCTGATGTTAACTTTAGATTTACAGATCTTGGGGCAACGCCATAAAGATTTGAAAAATGGTTTATCAGCGCCTCCAAAACTGACGATGACCAACATCGTCAACATGATGACCAAGCCCCGCTGGTGTATGGGTATGGCAATGACTCCCCGCAGAACCTTTCGAAATATTGTTGGACACGCTACTGGTGTCGGCAATATGTCCTCCCTCTCCTCCTGGACTGCTGAACAGTTTGATCCCGGCTTAAGCTGGGATGATGTGGAGTGGATTAAAAAACTGTGGGGTGGTAAGTTAATTATTAAAGGCATCCTAGATGAAGAAGATGCCCGTTTCGCTGCTAACTCTGGCGCAGATGCCTTGATTGTTTCTAATCATGGTGGCCGTCAACTAGATGGTGCGATTTCGAGTATTAAGGCATTGCCCGGGATTGTGAATGCAGTCGGCAACGATATTGAGGTTTGGATGGACGGTGGCATTCGGTCTGGACAGGATGTGCTCAAAGCCTGGGCGCTGGGCGCTCGCGGCACGATGATTGGCCGCCCTTTTCTCTATGGCTTGGGTGCCATGGGCGAAGCGGGTGTGACTAAATGCTTGGAGATTATTCATAATGAACTCGATATCACTATGGCATTTACTGGACACCGCGACATTCAAAATGTGACTAAAGATATTTTGTATCCAGGAACTTTTTAATATTCAAAATTTAGCCAACTCCCCTGAAATCATATTTGTCATTTCTGCTGTAACCCTCTCTGGGTCAGTGTGGCTTGGTAATGCCGTTTTAAGCCAATACCGCACTAAAGATACCGAGACATCGGCAGATCTGGGAATCATTCAGACGGCAACGCTGACACTGCTCGGCTTAATTATTGGCTTCACCTTCTCTATGGCAATTGCGCGTTATGACTTAAGGCAGAACTATGAAGAAGCGGAAGCCAATGCGGTGGGTACGGAGTTTTTAAGAGCGGATCTACTGCCTAGTAATACTGCAGAAACGATCAAAGGCTTGTTGAATGAATATCTTGACCAACGCATCTTGTTCTACTCTGAGCAGGATCAAGAGACGGCTAAAAAAATCACACGAAGAACCAATGAATTAGAGAAAGCACTCTGGAATGAATTACTTCCGATAGCGCGGACCCAATCTACTCCCGCCATTGCCTTAGTCGTATCCGGCATGAATGATGTGATTAATTCCCGGGGCTATACTCAAGCCGCTTGGTGGAATCGCATCCCAATTGCTGCCTGGTGCCTCATGGCTGCCATCGCTATTGGTGCCAATATTTTGGTGGGTTTCGGGGCCAGGAACTTTAAAAGTAACATCGGTCTTTTTATGATTTTCCCGATGATGGTTTCAATTGCTTTCTTTTTGATTGCTGATATTGATAGTCCCAGAGGGGGCGTTATTCGAATCGATCCACGTAATCTCATTGACTTAAAACATAACATCGCCCCTAAAAATAGTGTGGCCAACTCTATGGGTGATCAAAAATGAAACGAGTCGTTGATGTCTTTAAAGACAGAGGTCGTGAATTAGTATGGACTTATGTCATTCACCTGAACAACATTGAATTTCATCCAGCGCAAATTGACTTTGAACAAGAGGCCTTGCGGCTCTCTCAACTAGATAAGCGCGGCACTCTGAATGAGCTGAGTGCAAAAGCGCGCATAACAGTTAAATGACCTTTAAATAACACTTCAACAAGAATCTACGCATATGAAAGCACTGAGCAAAAAAGCCAAAATGGCAATCGGCTGGACCATCTTAATGACCGTCTTTGGGACTGCAATGCTGCATCAATGGGAATTTTTTGCTATGGGTTGTGCGTCTATTGCATTCCTCTTGGTTGCAAACCAATTCGATCTCTTGAAAGATCCTGAAGACAAAAAATAAGGCCTCCATCTTTCGATCGAGGCCCTTACTAGTCTTTGCTAGACTCGGTTACCGCAGTTCCTATTAGAGCGCTGGATAGTCTGTATACCCTACTTCTGCTCCACCATAGAATGTAGCGCGGTCATAAGCATTGAGGGTTGCACCTTGCTTGAAACGTTCGGCCAAATCTGGATTCGCGATATATAAACGTCCATAAGCAACCGCATCAGCTAAGCCGGCCTCTAGAACAGCTTCACCCATGGCCTGATCATATCCACCAGCACTAATAAATTGGCCTTGGTAGGCTTTACGGAAGATCTCAGAGGTCAATGGTGCCGCTGCATCATTCTGATCATTACCACCAGCAGATGTCGAGCGTGGCTCAATCATGTGAACATAAGCAAGTCCGTAGCCATTCAGTTTATGAATGACTGCATTGAATAAGGCAACCGGATCGCTATCGGCCATATCGTTAAAGCTGCCATAGGGCGATAAGCGTACACCGATACGATTGCTTGGATAGACCTTGGCGATAGACTCGATCACCTCACCCAATAAGCGCATCCGATTCTCTATTGAGCCGCCATACCCATCAGTACGATGGTTCGTTTTATCTTGCAAAAATTGATCTAATAAATAGCCATTAGCCGAGTGAATTTCTACACCATCAAAACCAGCGGTATGCGTATTCTTGGCAGCCAATTCAAAATCTTTTAAGAGACCCGCAATATCCTCAGCAGTCATCGCTTTGGGAGTTTCGTAGTCGTGCAACTGCCAATCGGCACCGTAGGTTTGACCTGCAGGTGCAATGGCAGATGGAGCCTCAGGAACGCCCTGCTCAGGATGCAAGGAGGAATGAGAGATACGGCCAACATGCCATAGCTGCGCGATCATCTTGCCATTGTTTGCATGTACAGCCTCAACAATTTCTTTCCAAGCTGCGGTTTGTTCTGCTGAATAGATTCCTGGGGTGGCAGGATAGCCTTTTCCAAGAGGGGAAATTTGCGTTGCCTCGCTAATAATGAGACCAGCACTTGCTCTTTGTGCATAGTATGTTTTTGCCAAAGGATTTGGCACATCTCCATCAATGGCGCGCATTCTCGTTAAAGGCGCCATCACTAGGCGATTCTGCAATTCAATAGCGCCAAGCTTAACGGGCGTAAACATCATTTCTTTTCCGGACATAAGACTCTTTCTGTTTTACTGATAAATAATTTAACCACTGACTGTAGCAAGAAAGATCAATTCTTGCCCAGCCCCTCTCAATCTTTACGCAAACCCTTGACTGCTCCGCGACTATTCTTTGCATTTCTCTTAAAACGCTCTTGAATGCAATTAGAAAAGACCTGGAACTCTTCTATGTGTGCGGTAGAGGAGCGAGCAACCAAAGCAATCACTCGCTTCGGAGCAGGAGGCGCTAAGGGTCTTGCCACTAGGCTAGTGCCATTGAGTAAGCCACCTCTCACTGCCATCTCGGGTAACAATGCGATCCCCATGCCTGAGTCCACCATCTGCAAGAGGGTTAGCAAACTAGTGGCCTCCATACCATCCGCCTTACGAATATCGGAACGCTTACACGCCTGGAGAGTATGCTCTCTTAAACAGTGCCCCTCCTCTAAGAGCAGTAAACGTTCAGCCATTTTTGCTGGCAAATGAATTTCTTTTCCCTTCAGAGCTGGATCATCCTCTCTGGCTACCAACCAAAACTCATCGTCAAATAACTCCTGGACTAGCAGACCTGAAGTCTCATACGGTAAGGCAATTAAAATAAAATCCAGTTGATGTTCCGCTAATCTATTTAATAGATTCGCTGTGAGATCTTCCCGTAGAGCAATTTTCAGATTTGGAAAGCGCGTACGAATATCTGGCAATACATTCGGCAGTAAAAAAGGGGCAATCGTTGGAATCACACCTAGGCGAATCGTTCCAGCCATCGGCTTGCCAGCAGCGTCGGCATATTCCACTAAATCTTCAGATGCCGCCAAGATGGTCTGTGCCCTCTCCAGAATCTCAAAACCAATGGGCGTAATCGCTACGTTTTGCCGATCGCGCTCCACCAAGCGCACGCCCAAGCTATCTTCCAACTCCTTCAGACCTGCACTTAAAGTGGATTGTCCGACGTAACAGATTTCTGCAGCTCTTGTGAAATTGAGCTCTTTAGCGATTGCCACAAAATAGCGCAGCTGACGTAATGAAGGAAGAGCGGCCATCAGGAAGACCCTTTGATCAATTTATTAGATCAATAATACCATTCTTATTTATTGGGCTGATTAACTGTGAGGCTCAGAATTCATTGGTCATGCAAATCGCTAGAAACAGCCTTAAACGCGGCAAACGCATTAGCTAAAGCTTGATATTCAGAAATAAAATGAAATTAAATTTAAAATAACAAAACTACCTCTAAGGAAGAAATAATGAAATCTTGGCAATGTATTGTGTGTGGCTATATCTATGACGAAGCTAAAGGCATACCAGAAGACGGTATTCCTGCTGGCACTCTTTGGGCTGATGTCCCAGATGATTGGGAATGCCCAGACTGTGGCGTCGCAAAATCTGACTTTGAAATGGTTCAAGTATCTTAATTTAGTTGAGCGCCATTCGGCCCCTTAAGAGTATTTACCAAGCTGTAACTAAGCTGCAACCAAGTCGTAACTAACCGCATCATCAGGGAGCCCAGCTTTGGATCATCAGAATCAATCTTCACAATCGGGCATTGTCATTATTGGCAGTGGACTAGCTGGATATACCGTCATTCGCGAGATTCGCAAACTCGATAAGACTACCGCAATCACTTTAGTTACCCGCGAGCCAGGTTACTTCTATTCAAAGCCCATGCTCTCTACAGCATTAGCCAGCCAGAAGTCTCCGGAACAATTGGCATCCACTAATGCCGAGGGCATGGCAGCTCAACTTGAGCTAACTATTCTCGGCGAAACCGATGTATCTGCTATTGATACTGCTTCACAAACGATTGAAACCTCCAAGGGCACTATTGCTTATGGAAAGCTAGTTCTTGGTTTGGGCGCTGATCAAATTCGCTTACCCTTAGAGGGCAATGCTACCGACGCAGTCATGACCGTAAACGATCTAGAAGAGTACGCCCATTTTCGTAAGGCGCTTGAAGGTAAAAAACGGATTGCGATTCTTGGGGCTGGCCTGATTGGATGCGAGTTTGCCAATGATCTGGTGTCAGGTTCTTATGAAGTAGATGTGATTGATTTGGCCCCACAAGCTTTAGGTCACTTACTTCCTGAGGCAGCAGCACAAATGCTTCAATTAAAATTAAGCGCAGCTGGTGTGCGTTGGCACTTTTCTACTACGGTCAAATCGATTGATCGCAATGGCGATGTCCTTTCCATCACGCTTGCAAACGGATCCGTTATTAACAGTGACGTATTTTTATCGGCAGTGGGTTTAAGACCCCGCTTGGATTTAGCCAAAGCTGCGGGAATTGCAACCGGTGCTGGCATTACAGTCAACCGCCATTTAGAAACCAGCGCAAAGAATGTCTATGCGATTGGAGACTGCGCTGAAGTAGATGGCTTAGTGCTGCCTTATGTCATGCCCATCATGCAGGCAGCAAGGGCCTTAGCCCCCAACCTACTTGGGCAAGTAACTATGCTTACCTATCCGGCCATGCCAGTCATGGTGAAGACTCCTGCACTTCCAACTATTGTCTCGCCGCCAGCTAAGGGTGCCGTAGGTGACTGGAAAATGAATGCTATTGAAGATGGGCTAGAAGCACGCTTTGAATCTAGCGATGGCAAGCTTCTCGGCTTTGCCCTGCTAGGCTCCGCTACTGCTCAACGCGGCTCATTCACTAAAGAATTGCCGCCGATACTGTCATCAGAATGATCGGCAACTATCTATACTAGATTCACTTGCTGCTGAATTTTGCATCAGATAAGAAAAGGCCCGCAATTGCGGGCCTTTTTCATGAGATGCATTGGCTTGATTAATTAACTACTACAAACCAAGTGGAGTTGTGTGACTGAGCACTCATCAAAAATAACATTGGAATAGAAAGTACTGTGTTGATGCGTGAAGTGAGCATTGCAAGGCGTGCAGACTTCGCTTTGACATCCGGCTCAACAGCAACGATACCCAAGGCACGCTTTTGATTTGGCCAAATAATGAACCAGACGTTGAAGGCCATTACTATAGCAATCCACATACCTAAACCAATTGCGCGGAAAGGCGCTTGCAATGTAAATGCCTGATGTGCATAACCATTCAAGATGGCCAAGATTAAACCGCTTACAACAGTAGCTAGGGCTGCCCAACGGAACCAAAACAATGCTGTCGGTGCAATCACTTTAGAAATAGCAGGCTTTTGCTCATCTGGGATTTTGGACATGGAAGGAATCTGCACAAAATTGAAGTACCAAAGCAAACCAATCCACATAACGCCAACGGTGACGTGAATCCAGCGGAACAAGAAAGGCAATTCAAGGGAAGCAAAGTTGCCACCTAAAGCCAAGACAATTAAAACGAGAAGCACAAACCCAGCTAATACTGTGCGCCCTAATGAGGTCAAAATGAATGCCATGATGGTATCTCCTGAATGTAAGAATTGCGTCTAACTATAAACGATTCTAATTTTTTTGTTTAAATACCTGGAAATAGAGTTTTTATTGGGCTGTCCAGCCCCCATCCATATTCCAAGCAACTCCGCGTACTTCCGATGCATCGGGGCCACATAAAAAAACTGCCAGGGCAGCCAATTGCTCTGGAGCTACGAATTCACCAGAGGGCTGCTTCTCAGAAACCAAGGCATTCTTAGCAGCCTCATTCGAAATCCCTTCACGCTCTGCGCGCGCATCCACTTGCTTTTGAACCAGTGGAGTTAAAACCCAGCCTGGACAAATCGCATTACAAGTAATTCCTGTTTTTGCATTCTCTAAAGCGGTTACCTTGGTTAAACCAATAATCCCATGCTTGGCAGCGACATAAGCAGACTTTTGAGTGGAGCCAACGAGACCATGAACGGAGGCAATATTAATAATGCGTCCCCAGTTCCGTTTTTTCATACCAGGTAAGGCGTGATGCGATGTATAAAAAGCAGAACTTAAGTTGATGGCAATAATCGATTCCCACTTATCCGCAGGAAAGTCTTCAACATTTGCGACATACTGAATGCCGGCATTATTCACTAATATGTCTAGTGTGCCAAAGCGCTTTTCAGTTTGCTCAATCAAATCTTGAATTTCATTTGGCTTACTCATATCAGCGCCGTGATATTCCACCTCAACTCCACAAGCCTTAATAGCAGCAACAGCCGCATCTTTCTCACCAAAGCCATTCACCATAATATTGGCACCCTGCTTTGCCAACCCAATCGCAATTGCTAAACCAATGCCACTAGTTGAGCCAGTGACGAGGGCTGTTTTACCTTTTAAATTCGACATGTTCTTATTCGCTCTTAATTGCTAAATCAAGTTAAGCCTTAGTCCCCTGCAGGGGATTTATAGGCGATTAAAGTTCGATGTTACAGGATGCAGATAGAACCTGGATTAGATCTTCCCAAGCGCCTTCAGTATCTTTTCACAAGTAATCGGCTGATCAAATACTGCTGCATTCAACGGCGCGAGAGCATCGTTGATGGCATTCTGGACGGCTCCAGGAGCTCCAGCTGTACCCGCCTCACCTGCCCCTTTTGCACCCAATTTCGATGACTGGGTTGGGGTCTCTACGTGAGCGACTTCAATATCTGGCATCTCGTTGGCCATCGGTACTAAATAGTCAGCCATACTGCCATTACGCAGTAAACCACTCTCGTCATAGAGGCACTCTTCGAAAAGGACTCCGCCAATACCCTGAACAATGGCGCCGCGGACCTGCTCATCCACCAACATCGGATTTAAGACTCGACCGCAATCCTCAACCGCCCAATGTTTTAAGAGCTTCACGAAACCAGTATCGGGGTCGACTTCAACATACGAAGCCTGAACACCATTGGTGAAGATAAAGGGATAGTCTTTTTGGGTGTAGTGACGAGTCACCATCAGATCGGCAGAGAATCCTACCGGTAAAGTATCCGTACGGAAGTAACCAATCCGGCCAATTTCACTAAAAGGTAAAAGGGATTCTCCGCTCGCCTTATCCAACACCGCGCCACGGCGCACCGTTAACTCCTCGGGAGGCCTACTCAGAATTGCTCCGGCCAGTTTCAGGATATTTTCTTGCAGTGCTTGGCAAGCGAGCAGCACGGCCTCACCACCTACTCCAGCACCACGCGAGGCCCAGGTACCTCCACCGTAAGGCGTAACGTCGGTATCGCCGGTAATGATACGAACATCTTTAATCGAGAGGCCTACTGCATCAGCAGCAATTTGCGCATAGATGCCTTCGGTACCCTGACCTTGTTCGCCAACACCAATCAAGATCGAGACCACTCCGCTAGGATCTAAACGCGCAGAAGCGCCATCCTGAGAGGCAATGCGTGCACCGCCCACACCATAGAAAGCTGGACTAGGATTCGTTAACTCAATTAAGGTTGCGAAACCAATGCCGCGATAGATGCCTTGTTTGCGTAACTCTGACTGCTCCTGAAGCAAGGCTTTGTAATCCATCATTTTTTCAATGGTTCGTAAGCATTGCTCGTGCGACAACACTTCTAACTTAATTCCAGAAATGCCAGAGCAAGGATAGGCATCATCGGGAATCACATTGCGTTTACGAAACTCCAAGGGATCCATCCCTAACTTGCGAGCTGCTAAATCTACCAAGCCCTCAGTGACGGCACAAGCAATCGGGTGCCCCACACCACGATACTGGCAAGTAGGCGTTTTATTCTGAAACACCACATTGAGTTTGGCTCTGTAATGTTGATGTTTATAAGGACCACCAACTAAATTGACTACCTGGTTACCCTCAATCGCGCTGGTTCTGGGGAACATCGAATAAGGGCCAATAGCCGTGAGATCGTCAATCTCAAACGCCAGAATATCGCCCTCTTTATTAGCCGCAATGCGTCCCTTAATACGATGTTCACGTGCATGAATATCACTTGTAAAAGATTCCAATCGATCCGCAACAAATTTGACTGGTCGCTCGAGCATCATCGCTAAACCAACGGTAGCAAAGTCATCGGGATAGGCATGTACCTTAATACCGAACGATCCACCCACGTCTTTACAGATCACATGCACATCCGATTCAGATAGACCAAATTGGCGGCAATACAAATCTTGCATCATGTGTGGCGCTTGCTGCGAGTGATATACCGTCAGACGACGATCGCCTGGGTTGAAGTCGGCAATTTGGCAGCGAGGCTCTAAGGTGACACCCGTATGTCGACCAAATGCGAAGGTAGCTTCCGCAACCACGTCTGCGCTTGCAAATACCTCGTCTACCTGACCAACGTCTAAGCTGCGAGTGAAACATAAGTTGTCACCTAGCTCTGGATGAATCACTGGCGTGTCTGCATCTAAGGCGGTTTCCATAGACACGACTGCGGGTAATTCTTCCCACTCAACCTCAATAAACTGCAAAGCATCTTCTGCTTGAGCGCGTGTTTCCGCAACAACCGCTACTACTGGTTCTCCTTGCCAACAGGCACGATCAATCGCTAAGGCATATTGAGGGGCGGATTTCATGCCAGCTAAATGACCTAAGGTAGCCACCCATGGCTTGCACAGCTCGGCCATTTTGACGCCATCTACGATCGCTAATACACCCGGCATTTTGCTAGCTTGCTGAGTATGAATTTTGCCAATTTTCATATGGGCTAGTGGCGAGCGCCAATACACAACATGACCCATTCTGGGGAGTTGAATATCGTCAACGTAAGTACCCTGACCTTCTAACAGTCGACGGGCTTGGTGACGAGGCTCGCTACTACCAATATAGCGTTGATCATTGGTTACTGGATCAAGAACTAATCCTTTGAGATCTACTGGCTTATTCATAATCAGCTTCCTCAGTCTTAAGCGTGAGCAATCACAGGTTTAATTTTTTCCCCTTTGGCGCGAGCTTCCAGCACGGACATAATGGCGTCCACGATAGAGTGATAGCCCGTGCAGCGACAATAATTCCCGGAAATCCATTCGCGCACTTCTTTGCGAGTTGCTTTAGGCTGTTTTTCAATTAATTCAGCAGCGGCAAGCAGCATCCCAGAGGAACAAAAGCCGCACTGCATTGCGTTATGGCGCATAAAGGACTCTTGCAAATCTCCCAATGCACCACTTTTGGTTAAACCTTCAATCGTTTCCACTACACGTCCATCGGCTTGAACAGCTAAGTACAAACAGCCCCGAATAATTTGGCCATCAACTTTGACAGTGCAAGCACCGCAAGCACCCTGCTCACAACCTAAATGCGGGCCTTTCAAATGAAGGTCTTCTCGTAAAAAGTCTACTAAATGGCGACGCGGCTCTATCTCTGCATTCACTAGCAAACCGTTTACGGTCATCGTAATTTTTTTCTTTAAGCTCATTGCACTCTCCGAACTCGATTTTTCTTTTAATGAATTGATCTGTTGATTGATCTATTAAACAATTAAATGCTTTAAGCCACGCTCTAACAAAACACCAATGAGATGCTGTTTAGTTTCTACGCTGTTAGTAATGTCTGCAATGACTTCAAGCTCTTCTCTTGCAGCAGCTACTGCACTGGCAATCACTTCATCGGTCAGCGGCTTACCGTCGACCAATGCCTGCGCCTTGAGGGCCATCATGGGCGTGGCGCCAACTGAAAAGAAAGTAAAAACACAATTGCTCAATATGCTTCCTTGCTTTTGAGCAACCATTGCCACTCCGGCAACAGCGTAATCTCCATGACGACGTGCTAATTCATGGAAATAAAAGACTTGATTGTGATTGGCGATCGGTATTTCTGTAGCGACTAGGATTTCGTTAGGCTCTAGTGAGGTGGTGTAGAGATCAATAAAAAAATCTTCTGCTGAAATGCGGCGCTCACCATCTGGTCCTGCAATCAACATGGTTGCATTCAGAGTTAAGCTACACGCAGGCCACTCAGCAGCTGGGTCACCATAAGCTAATGAACCGCCCCAGGTACCGAGATTTCGAATAGCTCTGTGGGCGATATGGGGTGCTGCAGCCTTCAGAAGCGGTGCATGTTGTGCAATCAATTTGGAGTCTTCAATCTCCGTATGGGTGACTAAGGCTCCGATCCGCAATTGTTCGCCGATAACGGCAATGCCCTTGAGCTCATCTAAGTTAGTAATGTCAATCAGCATACTAGGCTCAGAAAGGCGAAGATTAAGCGTGGCCAACAGCGTCTGGCCGCCTGCGATCAATTGCGCATCTTCGCCAGCCTCAGTGAGCAAAGCAAGCGCTTCACTGAGGACCTGCGGTTTTGCATAATCAAATGCTGCTGATTTCATTGAGCCTCCTCCACTACTTTTAAATTAATCTCGCCAGACTTTATTCAGCCTATGCGTCTGACTCCAAAGGTGTTGCTTCACCACCTAATTCTTTTGCAAATCGCTGAAAAAAATCATCTGCAATCTTTTTAGCAGAAGCGCTAATTAAACGCCCACCAATTTGCCCCAACTTACCTCCAATGGAAGCTTCGGTTGTATACGAAACCAAAGTTCCACCTTCAGCAGCCTTTAATTCAACTCTTGAGCGGCCTTTTGCAAATCCCGCCGCGCCACCTGAACCCTCAAATGCCATTGAACAGGAGTGATCTGGGATGACATCACTCAAGAATAGTTTTCCTGCAAATCTGGCCCTGACGGGACCGATCTTAAACATGACTTTGGCGTGAATCTCCTCCGGGGAGACGCGGCTAATTTCTTCGCATCCTGGAATAGACTTGGCGAGGACATCAATATCATTCAAACCCTTCCATACATCAGGGATTGGAGCGGCAATCAACTGCTCGCCATTTAGTTCCATTGCATCTCCTTGGGGTTTATACGAATAGAGTCTTAACTATCAATTGTTCAACAATGTACCATTATTTAACTTTTGGTCAATAAGGCCAAATTCGGATAAACCCTGAAGAATATGAGTTTTTCTCAAGACCCCGCCTTTATAAATAATGCCGTGACAGATGTGGCTGTAATTGCGTCGCCTACTCGTCGTCGAATGAGTACAACAGATCGCAAGCGTCAAATACTAGATCGTGCGATTCAGTATTTCGCTAAGCATGGGATTGATGGGCAACTCAGAAATCTTACAAAGGGTCTGGGTGTCACGCATACCCTGCTTTATCACTACTTCCCTACTAAAGACGCTTTAATCAAGGCAGTCTATGAAAATGTGTTTGAGTCACGTTGGAAGCCTGAATGGGAAGATCTTCTTGACGATAAAGATTTATCTCCCGAAGAAAAGCTCAATGCTTTTTATGTCGACTATTCGAATACGGTTCTCACCTATGACTTTGTGCGCATTCTGATTTTCTCTGGCCTGAGCGATCATTCCATTAGCGACCGATTCTTCCAGTTGTTACGTGATCGTTTATTGCCTCGCCTCATTCGTGAAACCCGTAAATATTGTGGTCGCAGCTCACGCAGCAAACCTTCTCAGCGTGAGTTAGAGTTTTTAATGGGCCTGCATGGTGGTATTTTTTATATCGGAATGCGCCGCTGGATCTATGGTCAGGCTATTTATGACTCTGGCAATCCCAATACTGAGCAAGAAATTATTCAGGATCGGATTCGCTCCTACCTGATTTCAGCAAATACTTTATTTACTACTGGTAAACAATAATATGACGAACCTAAGCCTAAATCATTTCTCTATCCGCAGTTTAGAGATTGAAAAAACCACTAAGTTCTATACCGAAATATTCGGTCTGACCGTTGGTCCCCGCCCTGACTTTCCCTTCCCCGGAGTCTGGCTATATAACGGCGATGACAGCGATTGGGCCAACGCAGTCTTGCATTTAATTGCGATTGATAAGAATGATCCTAATGGCCTCAAACAATACCTTGGTGAACGGGATCCCGCCTCACTCTATGGCTCCGGAGGAGTTGATCACATTGCCTTCTTTGCTAAAGGCTTGGAAGCCAAAATTGCTCTACTGGAAAAGTTAGGTGTGCCTTGTAGACAGCGCACTGTACCCGCGATCAAATTACATCAAATCTTTGTAGATGATCCTAATGGGATCGTGATTGAGCTAAATTACCCTGCTGAAGAAAAAGAAGCGCTAGATGCTAAGGCTGCATAAATAACGATGGCTAAAATCATCGTCGTCGGCGGATCACTTGGAGGCTTATTTGCAGCCAATATATTGTTGCGCCAAGGACACGACGTCACTCTACTAGAAAAGACGCTGGGCTCACTAGATGGCCGCGGTGCTGGGATAGTGACTCATGATGCCCTTGCGGATGCCTTGCGTGCAGCTGGTATTACCGTTGATGACAGCCTCGGGGTTTGTGTATCTAAACGCATCACTCTCGGCGTTGATGGTGAAAGCTTAGGTGAAATGCCACTCTCACAAACCTTAACCTCGTGGAGCAGGCTGTACCACCTTCTCAAAGAGCATTTTCCGAGCGAGCGTTATTTGCAGGGTAAGAATGTAAAGACCGTTACTCAAGATGCTCATAGCGTTCAGGTTAAGTGTGAAGACGGAAGCTCTTATCAAGCTGAACTGTTGATAGCATCCGATGGCATACGCTCTGTAGTACGAGCCCAAGTGGCGCCACAGATTCAGCCGGAGTACGCTGGATACATTGCGTGGCGTGGTGTTTGTGATGAGAGTCATTTATCCAATTACACCCTAGAAACGCTCTTTAATTATTTTGGATTCTGCCTGCCGAATGGCGAACAGATGCTAGGTTACCCAGTTGCAGGGTCTGGTAACGATACTAGACCAGGAAAGCGCCGCTACAACTTTGTTTGGTACCGCCCTGCATCTGAACATGAGGAGCTCATCAAACTCTTAACGGATGCGGATGGTCACTATTATCCGACTGGCATTCCTCCGCTGAAAGTGTCATGGAAACACATCGCGGAAATGCGGAAAGTCGCTCATCAAATTCTGGCACCTCAATATGCAGAAATTCTAGAGAAGACAGCATCCCCATTCTTGCAGACTATTTATGATGTGCGGTCAGAACAAATTGTCTTTGGCAGAATTGCTTTAATGGGTGATGCAGCCTTTGTTGGTCGGCCGCACGTCGGTATGGGCGTTACTAAAGCCGGAGATGAAGCTATGGCTATTGCGCATCACATAGCTCAATTAGGTGCAACCCCTGCTGCTCTAGAAGCCTATAGTCAAGAACGGCTTACACTGGGGCAGCAGGTCGTTGCCAGAGCCCAATATTTAGGACGTTATATGCAATCGCAAGGTAGTAAAGGCACAAGGGATGGCAATAGTTTGCGCAGAAATGCAGATACCGTAATGGCAGAAACTGCTGTAGATATCAGCAGCTTATTGGCAGCAGGAAAAGCAGTTCCAGAGTCGTATTAATGAAGCCCAGATGTAGAGTTCAGTATCACCAGAAACATTCAGCTAAGATTGACGAAATAACACGGTATTTTATTAATAAACTGTTTTAAATGGAGGAGACAGCCATGAAACAAAAAGTAACGAATCAAACGAGAAGAAAGATGTTGATTGGTGGAGCTGCAGCAGCAAGCACCCCGCTTTGGATGAATGTAGCAAGTGCCCAAGCTGAGACGATTAAGATTGGCTTTCCGACACCATTAACAGGCCCCTTCTCTGCAGAAGCGCAGGATCAAGTAAAAGCAGCTGAGTTGGCCATCAAAGAATTCAACGACGCCGGTGGCTTCAATGGTCGCAAAGCAGAGCTCTTAGTGCGTGATGACAAACTGAATCCAGGTGAAGCTGCAACCAGAACCCTTGAATTGATTGAAAAAGATAAAGTCAATTATGTAGTGGGTTCACTTTCCGCTGCAACTCAACTGTCTATTAATGCCGTTTGTAAGGAACGTAAGGTTCTCTTCAATTCGATTAGTCAGTCTGATGCAATTAATGAAGCGAAGGATTGGAGTGTGTACACATTCCACGAAGCGCTCAATCCAACCATGACAGCTGGAGCAGTTGCCCGCTACTCCATCCCCCGCTTTGGTAAGAGGATTGTCTTTTTAACTGCAGACTATGCCTATGGTCACGAGATGGTACGTGCATTTGAGCGTGCCGGCAAAGAAATGGGTGCAACGACATTAGCAGATATCCGTCATCCACTCGGCACCTCGGACTACTCTGCATTCTTGCCACGGATTAAAGCCTTAAATCCTGACATCTTAGTGCTCTGTAATTTTGGTCGCGACCTGGTAAACGCCGCTAAACAATGTACGGACTTTGGCTTAAAGTCCAGTATGAAGATTGTGACTCCAGTTCTCCTTTACACAGCACGCTTAGCTGGTGGACCAGAAGCATTCGAAGGAATCCTCGGTGGCACTTCCTACTATTGGGGCCTTGAAGATCGCATCCCCACAGCAAAAGCATTTAATGATGCTTTCCGCAAAATGTATAACGGTTCAGTCCCATCTGACTATGGTGCCTTAGGTTATGCCGGCGTGAAAACAGTTCTTACCGCCGTTAAGACTGCCAAATCTACCGACACAATGAAGGTGGTCAATGCATTAGAGAATATGAAGTTCGACTTTTACAAAGGCCCCGAGTATTACCGTAAGTGTGACCATCAAGCTGTTCAAACGGTCATTATTGTTGAGTCCAAATCAAAGAATATGAAAGACAAGTACGACGTCTTTAATATTCTGACTATCGAACCGACTACCGAGAAGAATATGCGGAGTTGCGCAGAGCTAGGCCATAAGGCTTAAGACTCACCTATCAGGGTAGATCATGTGATTTACCCTGAACCTCTCCCCCGAGGCCAAAAGCTCAAGGGGAGTTTTTCTGAGTACCTATATGACCGGCCTTACATTTGAACTTCTCTGCATGCAGTTACTCACGGGAATTGCCCTGGGTAGCATTTATGCACTTCTCGCATTAGGCTTATGCCTGATTTTTGGCATGCTCAATGTGGTGAACTTTGCGCACGGCGCATTTTTCATGGTGGGCGCATTCATGGGCGTCTACTTTTTAGGCGTCACTGGTAACTTCTGGTTTAGCTTAATTCTGACTCCTATTGTTACCGGGGGACTGGGACTGCTGACTGAGCGCTTCCTAGTTCGCCCTCTCTATGGAAGAGGTCTCGACTATCCGCTACTCCTCACTTTCGGCTTATCTTACGTGTTGATCGAAGCAATGCGCGTCACCTTCGGAATCGAGGGACTTCCTTCTGTTACCCCGGATGGGCTCAAAGGATCTCTTGATGTTGGCTTTGGCTTCTTTCCAAAATATCGCCTCTTTTTAATTGCCGCTACAGCGCTCATTATTTTTGCAGTCTGGTTCTTCATTCAAAAGACGCGGTATGGTCTCATCATTAAGGCAGGCGCTGTTGATCAAGATATTGTCAAAGTACTTGGCGTAGATATTGCCAAGGTATGGCTGATGGTCTTTGGTCTTGGCTGTGCGATTGCCGGTCTCTCCGGAATACTCGCCTCACCTACCCGCTCCGTTAATCCTGAGATGGGTATCCCCATCTTGGCCGAGTCATTTGTTGTGACAGTCGTCGGTGGCATGGGCTCCCCCTTAGGTGCAGTTCTTGCCGGCCTTCTGGTTGGCGTGGTCTACAGCATGACATCTCTCTTCTTCCCAGACCTATCAGAACTTTCCATTTTTATTTTGATGGCGGTAGTGCTCTTAATTCGACCGCAAGGCTTGTTTGGTAAAGCGGGGGCGATGGGTTAAGCCCGTATATTTATGAAATCATTTTTCCAACTGATCGCACGTCATCGCGTTCTGGTTAGCGCACTCTTCTTGATGTTATTTCCGTTCATCATGCCTTACGAGGCACTCGCTATCAACATCTTGATCTTTGGCTTGTTTGCCATGGGCTTTAACCTTTTATTTGGCTATATGGGGCTGCTTTCTTTCGGCCATGCCGCCTTCCTCGGTATCGGCAGCTATCTCACTGGAATTGGAATTGTCCACTACTCGATGCCCTGGGGCGCTGCCATTCTTATCGGTGTGATTGGTGCAGCTATCGGTGGCTTACTCATGGGTTTCTTGGCGATTCGAACGCGAGGCATCTACTTCTCCATGGTGACTCTGGCATTAGGTCAAATTGTTTTCTATATTTTTTATAAAGCAGAAAGCTTGACTGGTGGCGAGAATGGCTTAAGGGGTGTCCGTGTTGACTCATTTAATATCTTGGGAATTCCGGTAGATTTTCTGAATCCACTAGTGAAGTACTACATCATTCTCTTCTTTGTCGTTATTGCCATTTGGCTGATCTCGCGCATTCTCAAATCACCACTGGGTGCGGTAATGGAAGCGATTCGTGAAAATGAAAAACGCGCTGCTTCTTGTGGATTTGATGTCACTCGCACAAAGCTGCTGGTATTTGTGTTATCAGCAGCAATCTGTGGCTTAGCAGGATCCTTACGTGCCCTCCACCTTTCCATTGTGCCAATTGACTCCCTACACTACCTACAGTCAGGACAGGCAATCATGATGAGTATCTTGGGTGGTATGGGAACTTTCTTTGGCCCATTTGTTGGCGCCGCAGTGATGCTGTATCTGGAAGACGTGGTTACCACCTTTACTAAACACTGGATGGCTGTCATTGGGTTCGTCTTTATGTTCTTTGTCTTGTTCTTCCCGAAGGGAATTTGGGGAACCATCTTAAGCAAGCTCAATTTGAACCTGGATTCAAAATCATGAGTAGCCCAAATCAAACCCCCATCCTTGAGGCTCGCAATGTCAGCAAGAGTTTTGGGAAATTCAAGGCTTTGCAGGATGTCTCTACCACCTTTATGCCTGGCTCCCTAACAGCCATCATTGGTCCGAATGGTGCAGGCAAAAGCACTTTCTTTAACGTTCTCAGTGGAGCATTCCCACCATCAAGCGGTCAAATTTTATTTAATGGCAAAGACATTACCGGCATGCAGCAATATGAATTTGCCCGCATTGGCATCTCCAAAAGCTTTCAGATTACGAATGTATTTAAGCAGCTGACTGTTCATGAGAATGTTCGCGTAGCAGCCCAAATGGAAACTGCTCGGTATAACTTTTTACGAAATGCACAAAGCTATGCGGAACCCATTGAGCTTGCAGACCAACTCTTACGTCGCGTTAACTTAGAGCATCTGCGTAATAAGAAAAGTGGCGACCTGGCGCACGGACAACAACGGGCTCTCGAAATTGCAATGGCCCTCGCCTGCAATCCCAGCCTACTCTTATTAGATGAGCCAACCGCCGGAATGTCTCCCGAGGAAACGCTGGTCATGATGGACCTCATCCGTACGCTAGCCAATGAAAGAACCGTGATTTTGGTTGAGCATAAGATGAAACTCATTATGGGTTTATGCAAGCGCATCATTGTGCTTCATCATGGCGAGTTTTTGGCTGAAGGTACTCCAGAAGAAATTCAGAATAATGCGGAGGTACGTCGGGTGTACCTAGGTCAAGGTTAATGAAGGTGTATATATGTTGCGCGTAGAAAAGTTAAATGCCTGGTACGACCGTAGTCATATTCTTCAAGGCGTCTCCCTCGAAGTAAACAAAGGGGAGATTGTTACTTTAATGGGTAGAAATGGCGCCGGTAAAACCACTACCTTGCGCTCCTTAATGGGACTACTTTCTAAAAGGGAGGGGAAAGCCTCAATTGATGGCACTTCATTCTTAGATCTTGCCGCTCATGAGCGCTATCACCTTGGCCTAGCATACGTACCGGAAGATCGTCGCATTGTTCCAGGCCTGACTGTCAAAGAAAATTTAGAGTTGGGCGTGATTGCTAAGAAAAATCGTGGTGATATGAGTGCCCTGGTTGATGAAATCGCCGAAACCTTTCCGCGGTTAAAAGAAAGATTGCATCAGGATGGCACATCCATGTCTGGTGGCGAGCAGCAGATGCTGGCAATTGCAAGGGCGATGATTGGCAAACCTAAAGTTATCCTGCTAGATGAACCTTCAGAGGGCATCATGCCGGTCTTGGTGGACGAAATGTTTGAATTATTTGCCAAGCTCAAAGAACAGGGATTAACTATTCTTTTGGTTGAACAAAACGTACAGCAGGCACTGAAAATATCTGACCGTGCCTATATTCTCGATCAAGGGGAAATTGTATTTCATGATACCGCCCAGAATTTGTTAAACAATGAAGAGATTCAGCAGAAGTATTGCGCTGTTTAAAATGCGTTGCTTGAACTAATTGAGGCCGTATTAGATGATCTTAAGCCAATGGCCTAATTGGTGCCAAAAACTATCTGGCACCAGTGTTAGTAGCCAAGTTATTGTCAGATAACGCAACAGCTTACCGACTGCCATATAGGCCATGCAAGGAAGCCAAGGCAATCTGAGCCAACCGGCCGCCAAGCATAAGGGATCACCGAAGCCAGGAAGCCAAGCTAGCAACAACATCTTCGGCCCACGCTCCTCCAACCAGCGCTGCATTCTGCCATTGGTTGGACCTTTGAGAGACTCGAAGCTATTGCGACTCACTAATCCTAACCACCAATCAAACATGCCGCCTAATGTATTACCGATCGTAGCAATACCAATCGCAACCCAATATAAGTGCGGGTTCAGTGAGACGTATCCAAACAGTATCGGCTCTGAACCTATGGGCAGCAAAGTTGCAGAGACAAACGCGCTGATAAATACGGCAGGCAAACCAACCGATGGCATCTCAAAGAAGTCAAAGAGTTGGGTAAGTGTGTGCTCCATCCCCTTAGTATGCTCCATCCCCCTGTAAAGCCTAATGGCTATGGTTATAAGCACCACCTGTTACTAGTTGACCGCAATTCTGAAATCTTGCTTAAACTATAGGTCTTCCGATCTTCGCTCACCCTTTTCACTCCTATTTCTAACTCTCATACAGATGAATCACCCTATCCCCAAGCCAGACCAATATCAAGACATGCGCGAAGCCTTGCGCGACCTTTGCGGCAGTTTTGATTCCGCTTACTGGCAAAAAGTAGACCATGAGCGAGCTTATCCCGAAGCCTTCGTTGATACGATGGCACAAGCGGGTTGGCTAGCCGCCTTAATTCCAGAAGAATATGGTGGCTCAGGTTTAGGGCTGGCAGAGGCCTCTGTGATCATGGAAGAGATTAACTTTGCAGGCGGTAATGCAGGCTCATGTCATGGTCAGATGTACAACATGGGTACTTTGCTGCGCCATGGCTCTGATGCTCAAAAACAGTTTTATCTCCCGAAGATTGCCACTGGCGAATTACGCTTACAGTCGATGGCGGTCACTGAACCCAGTACCGGCACAGACACCACTAAACTCAAAACTACCGCCGTTAAAAAGGGTGATAAGTACATCATCAATGGTCAGAAGGTATGGATCTCTCGCATTCAACATTCTGATTTGATGATTCTGCTGGCCCGCACCACTCCGCTCGCAGAAGTGAAGAAAAAATCAGAAGGCATGTCCATTTTTATCGTGAATTTAAAAGATGCCTTAGGTAAGGGTATGGATATCCAACCCATTGCTAATATGGTGAATCACGAGACCAATGAAGTCTTCTTTGATAACTTAGAGATCCCCGCTGAAAATTTGATTGGAGAAGAAGGTCAGGGATTCAAATATATCCTGGATGGCCTCAATGCAGAGCGCACTTTGATCGCTGCAGAATGTATTGGTGATGCCTATTGGTTTGTAGATAAGGCACGGCGTTATGCCAATGAACGCGTAGTATTTGATCGTCCAATCGGAAAAAATCAGGGCATTCAGTTTCCGATTGCAGATTCTTACATTGAAACTGAAGCGGCTAATCTGATGCGCTTTAAAGCCTGCGAACTCTTTGATGCCAAACAGCCTTGTGGCGCAGAATCTAATATGGCGAAATACCTTGCTGCAAAGGCCTCTTGGGAGGCGGCTAACGTTTGCTTACAGACTCATGGTGGGTTTGGTTTTGCGAACGAATACGATGTCGAGCGTAAGTTCCGAGAAACCCGCCTCTATCAAGTAGCGCCTATTTCTACTAACTTGATTTATTCCTATGTAGCCGAGCATATTCTCGGTCTCCCACGCTCCTTTTAACAGGCGTAGATATGAGTATGAATATTCGCCCCTTAGATGGCATTACAGTAGTTGCACTTGAGCATGTGATCGCTGCGCCCTTCTGCACTCGTCAGCTCGCTGACCTAGGGGCTCGAATCATTAAGATCGAGCGTCCTGGAGAAGGCGATTTTGCCCGAGGATATGACACTCAGGTAGAGGGACTTTCTTCGCACTTTGTTTGGGTGAATCGCTCAAAAGAAAGTCTCACGCTTGATCTCAAGCAAGCCGCTGCTTTATCTATACTCAAGAATTTACTCAAAACGGCTGATGTCTTTATACAGAATCTGGCTCCTGGTGCAGTTGCTCGAATGGGACTGACAGCGGAAGCGTTGCAAAAGGATAATCCACGACTCATTCTTTGCTCTATCTCTGGTTACGGTAGTGATGGTCCCTATCGCGATAAAAAAGCCTATGACCTTTTGATTCAGAGCGAAGCGGGTTTCTTATCCATTACCGGTACACCTGAGACACCTAGCAAGGCTGGCAACTCCATAGCTGATATTGCCGCAGGAATGTACGCCTATACCAATATTTTGGCTGCCCTATTGCAAAGAGGAAAGACTGGTAAGGGTACGGTCATCGATATTTCGATGCTCGAAGCCTTAAGTGAATGGATGAGTTTTCCAATGTATTACGCCTACAAAGGGGCTAACCCACCGCCTAGGAATGGCGCATCTCATGCCACTATTTATCCCTATGGTCCATTTAAGGCGGGTGACGGTAAAACAGTCATGCTTGGTCTGCAAAATGAACGTGAGTGGGTCCAGTTTTGCGAAATTGTTTTAGAAAATCCTGCACTTGCTCAGGATGAACTCTTTGATAGAAACTTCAAGCGCAATGAAAAGCGCGCTGAACTACTTCAAATCATTGATGCCTGCTTTAGCCAGCTGACAGCTGAACAATTAATTGCACGATTGGAAAAAGCCCAGATTGCCAATGCACATCTGAATGATATGGAAGGTCTTTGGAAGCACGAACAACTCAAAGCGCGTAAGCGCTTCACGGAAGTAGGCTCACCTCAAGGCACCATCGCAGCGATGTTACCCCCTGGACTGAATGATACTTACGACTATCGCATGGATCCGGTCCCCGCAGTTGGAGAGCACACTCATGCCATTCTGTCGGAAATGGGCATCTCCTCCGACGAAATTGAGGCGCTAAGAGCCCAAGGGGCAATTTAAAGTAGCGGTGATGTGAGATGTGCGGCGTTCTCAAGATAGCGCTGCCAGCTTGGTCGCCTTGCCCAGACCGCAGGATCCACGTAATCGGATTGCTCTAAATAAGACTGCACTAACTTCTCTAGATTGGCACAGAAGTTCCTATCATAGACAAGCAAGCTGATTTCAAAGTTCAGACGGAAACTACGTTGATCAAAGTTGACCGAACCAAAGATAGCAATGCGCTGATCAATTAACAAACTCTTCGTATGTAAAAGGCCGCCCTTAAACTCAGCGATCTTGACGCCAGATGTCATTAAATCTTGATAAAAGCTTTTGCTACTCCAAGCTACCAAGGTAGAGTCGTTTAGCTTTGGCACAATCAATGTCACATTGACACCGCGCCTTGCAGAAGCCATTAGCGCTTGGAGCATGCCATCATCAGGTCCAAAATAAGGCGTTGTAATAGTGAGCTCCTCACGCGCATCAATGATGGCTGAGAGCATGACTTGACACAAAATTTCGTCACGATACACCGGTCCTGAAGCAAGCTCTTGAGCAATCGCTCCACCCTGCCTTGGCGAAGCTGGAGGTGATCGATCATTGAAATGGGTAATGTTAAGATTGTCGACACTCCAATCAAAAGAAAATGTCAGCTCGAACTGCGCTGCTACTGGGCCCTCAATACGCACCATTGCATCAACCCATTCGCCCACTCGGGAATCGTGCTTAAACGTACGTGGGTCAACTAGATTCATGCTACCAGTCCATACAACAGAGCCATCTATGATAAATATTTTTCGATGAAGCCGAATATCTGCACGGCGAAACTGAAAACGTCCGATCTGAATTGGTAGTGCTTCGGTAACCTGAATTCCGGCATTTCTGAAGCGGTTTGGCCAACTAGATTTAAACCAGTCCTTGCTGCCTAATGAGTCCAATAAAACCTGACAGGCCACCCCGCGCTTAGAGGCAGCAATCACTGCTTCACCAACGCGATCAGCATCCCCACCTAGAGCCCAGATATAGAACTCTAGATGCAGGCTTTCTTTAGCCTGATTAATCTCATCGATGAATTGCTGAAGAATTGTCAGGGAATTGGTGTGAAGCTCAATCTTGTTTCCAGCAACCACAGGAGTGCCATTTTTTGATTCCGCCAAAATACTCAAAGCCCGTGCCTCAAGCGGTAGCTTTGCCCTATCACCCGCATACTCTTTACACATTTGCTCTGTAATTTGAGTGTACTCACGATTCATGCGTTTAATCTTACGTGTCAATGTTCGCCCTACAGGACGCTCACCAATCAATACATACAGGCTAATTCCCATTACCGGGAAAGTCATCACAATAAAGATCCAAGCAAATGCAACCCCTACTGGTCTTCTCACAGAAATAATGACAGCAATAAAATAAGTAACTAAGAAAAAATGGACTAAGAGTAGCCAATTTAAATTTAACTCAAAAGCATTTTTCAAAAACAGGTCAAATAAATCGCTCATTCAATTTCCAATTCAGCAGTAATACCTAAGTGATCAGATAATTTCAACCATTCATGCAGAATAACTGCAGAATGAATTTTCAATCCCCGCACATAAATTCGATCCATTGGGAGCATCGGCTTCATGCTGGGAAAAGTTTTTGCAGGGGCTCCAGTAAGCACTTCAAAGACTTCGTTAAACCCGGCAGTGCGCATTGGTGCACTCACACGATTGCGCCAATCGTTAAAGTCTCCAGCAACAATGGTGGGGCCACCCTCTGCCAATGAATCAATGTAATGAATAATTTCACTTAATTGACGCTCTCGGCCTCTTTCAAACAATGCCAGATGGACACAAAAGCAATGAATCGGTGTTGCCACACCCTCGAGCTGAGTAACGCTATGTAGTAATCCACGCCTTTCAAATCGGTAGGCTGAGATATCGTAATTTTTGCCCTTGTGTAAGGGTCTCTTTGAGAGAATGGCATTGCCATGATGGCCATCTGGATATTCGACATTTTTTCCGTAATGCCAATCATGCCAAAAATCTTCAGACAAGAAATGGGTCAACTCAGTTAACGGCCATTGACCAAATCGTCTAATTCTGCCTCGATGCTCTTGCTGAAGCTCTTGCAAGAAAAGTAAGTCCGGATGATGGCTGCGCATTTTTTGGCGTAATTCATGAATGGTAGATTTGCGATGCAAAGGGGAAACACCCTTGTGCATATTGATCGTCATTACGCTAAAGCGCCCCACTTTACTTTGCATCATGAAAACTGTCCTATTGCGCGTTGTCGACGCATACGAGCCTGGTAGATCTCACCCTCCACTAAATCCTGACATTGCATACATTTGTTGCAAATAGATGCTTGATCGCGCAACTCGTCAACAGACTCAATCAAATGACTGTCTAGGTATTCACGTAAATCGGTATCGAGGATCTCATTACAGAGGCAAATGACTTCAGCCATAGGTTGAGATAAGGTTAATTGTTTGCATTCATCCTATTTTGCCATCCCCTTGCTAGAATCGAGCTCATGTTTACAACCTTTCAGGATGCCTTTAGACTCCTCTCTCATTTAGATGCTGGAGTAATGGGCATTGTTTTAGTCTCTCTTCAAGTAAGCCTGACAGCACTCCTCTTTGGCACCCTCGTCGGCCTCCCGCTAGGCGCACTCCTAGCATCCGAAGAATTTAAGGGCAAAAAGACGATTATCGTTATCCTAAATACTCTCATGGGAGTACCAACCGTGATTGTGGGTGTCGTGGTCTACCTACTCCTCTCACGCACAGGGCCCTTAGGGGTGTGGGGGTGGCTCTTTACAACTAAAGGGATGATTCTGGCCCAAACCCTCCTCACAACCCCTTTAATTGCCGCCTTAAGTCGGCAGATCCTAGAAGACTCATGGAAAATTCATCGGGACTCGTTTAGAGCGCTACGTTTGCCCAAATTCTCGGCATTGAAATGGCTGATTTGGGATTGCCGTTTTTCCCTCACCATTGCTGTTCTTGCCGGATTAGCTAGGGCAATTTCAGAAGTAGGCGCAGTCATGATTGTCGGTGGCAATATTAACAACTCCACGCGTACTATGACTACTGCAATTGCCTTGGAAACCAGCAAAGGTGACCTACCCCTTGCCCTTGCTTTAGGACTTGTACTTTTAGGGATTGTGCTGCTGGCTAATCTATTTACCTTTGCCGTTCGGCAAATTGCGGAGCGGCGATATGGTTAATTTATCAGAGCCATTCAAGCAATTTGTCGAGCTCAAAGATGTCATCGTGAAAAGCAATGAACGCATCATCTTAAATATCCCCCATGCCATTATTCCTACTGATCGTATTTGTGCCTGCATTGGGCCAAATGGCGCCGGTAAAACTACCTTCTTGAAATTACTTGATGGCTTAATCAAGCCCCATTCTGGGAGCATCACCTATTCAAACGGTCCCATTCGATCTGCATTAGTCTTGCATCACACTCCAATGATTAAAGCATCAGCAAGAGTCAATATCTCTTTAGTAAGAGATGCAGATTCCTCAATTGATTCCTCTCAAATTGAAGCGGTGATGGAGCAAATTGGCTTAAGCCAGCTTGCGGATAGTCCCGCACATAAACTTTCGGCTGGTGAAAGACAAAAGCTCTGCTTGGGTCGTGCTATTTTGCAAAAACCAAATTTGGCCTTACTGGATGAGCCAACAGCCAATTTAGATCCGAACACCACTGATCAAGTCGAAGAAATTATTCGTCAATTCAAGCTACAAGGTTCGGATGTAATCTTTACCTCTCACCAACTGGCACAAGTGCAAAGACTGGCAGAGTACATCGTATTTATTGATCAGGGTGAAATCAAAGAAAAGGGCCCCGTAGGCCCTTTCTTTTCCAGCCCACAGACACAGGCAGCTAAAAGCTTTTTACACCAAGAGTTGTTGGCAGATTAATTACTTCACCGCTGGTGAGGCGTTGTGAGTACAGAAAAACATATAAGGCTTAGGTATTCTGAATCACAATGTTAGGAAATTTACTGCTCATATCTTTTGATAAGGCGGCTACCTTAATAGCGACTTTTCTGGCAATCGTTTTGTAAATATCGCTAATGACTCCATCCGGGTCGGCTACTACTGTAGGACGACCTGCATCGGCATGCTCACGAATCGATAAATTCAGTGGTAGATCGCCTAAAAAATCAACACCATATTCTTTGCACATCTTTTGGCCGCCACCCGTGCCGAAGATATGTTCTTCATGGCCACAACTAGGGCA
This sequence comes from Polynucleobacter sp. CS-Odin-A6, assembly GCF_018882095.1. Classification (GTDB taxonomy): domain Bacteria; phylum Pseudomonadota; class Gammaproteobacteria; order Burkholderiales; family Burkholderiaceae; genus Polynucleobacter. The sequence goes on along the minus strand of NZ_JACVPD010000001.1, from coordinate 761,785 downwards.
AACGTAAGTACTCATGTTTTCAATAATGCCAACAATCGGTACGCCGACTTTTTCAAACATCTTCAAGCCCTTGCGAGCATCCAATAATGCAATATCTTGCGGTGTAGTAACAATGATCGCGCCCGTAACAGGCACCTTTTGAGCCAACGTTAACTGAATATCACCCGTACCCGGTGGCATATCCACAATCAAATAATCCAGATCACGCCAACGTGTTTGACGAAGCAACTGCTCCAATGCAGAAGTGACCATGGGGCCTCGCCACACCATGGGGGCATCAGCATCTATCAAGAAACCAATCGAACTAGCTTGCAGTCCATGGCCTTCCATCGGCTCCATTGTATTTTCTTCAATCGACTCTGGTCTGCCAGTGATGCCTAACATCATTGGTTGGCTCGGACCATAGATATCGGCATCCAAGATACCTACTTGCGCACCTTCAGCGGATAAAGCCAGAGCGAGGTTCACCGCAGTAGTGGATTTTCCAACGCCACCCTTACCACTCGCTACCGCAATAATATTTTTAACGCCCGGTAATAGCTTGACACCGCGTTGTACCGAGTGAGCAACAATGTGACTGCTGACATTCACATTGATATTTTTGACGCCAGGTAAATTACGCAAGATCTCAATAACGGATGTTCGGATAGAATCGAATTGGCTTTTTGCAGGATAACCAAGCACGATATCGAGACTAATCTCACCGCCATCTACTCGTAAATTTTTGACACTATTTGCCGAGACAAAATCGATTTGCGTATTTGGGTCAATAAAACCCTTTAATGCTGTTTGCACGGTTTCTACAGTAAGCGACACAACTTTCTCCTATGAAGAACAACCCTATCAAAGGATGTCCAAGCTCTTTTATCTCAATAGCGCGTAGATTAACCGCGCCCGCGAAAAAATGTTCAATCCAAATTTAGGGTTATTCAGAAACCGGAAATCCGGCATCGGCAATCAGCTCTGCGGCTCGCTCTGCAGATAAGCTGGTTTCCAGACTCACTACCTGGGTAGCCAGGTCCGCTTTCACCTGAGCCTGAGGATCTTGCGCCTGAACTGCACGAGTCACTGCATTAATGCAGCCGCCGCAAGTCATACCTGAGACCTTGAGAGTAAACATCGCAACCCCTTTTAAATCATTTAATTACTATTGTTGATGGCATTTTTTCGCCTTCAAGTAGATTATCTTCTACATGAGCGCCAAAGATACGACCAATTCTGAATTTTTCACCCTAGATATCGGCGGGATGACCTGTGCGTCTTGCGTGAGTCGCGTAGAGAAGGCCTTGGGGAAGATTCCTGGAGTGGAGGCTGCGAGCGTCAATTTGGCGACTGAGCAGGCCAAAATTCGCATTAAGACTGGCTCAATCAGCCTTTCAGACATCATTGGCCTCGTTCAAAAAACTGGCTATGAAGCCCAAGAAAGCACGGCTCGTGGCAATCAAAATCAAAATATATCCAAGTCATTTTGGGCTGACGATGGCTTGGGTCGGGTTATCCTCAGTTTTTTATTATCTGCTCCCCTCTTTTTACCGATGTTCTTAATGCCCTTTGGCATGCAATGGTCCTTGTCAGGATGGTGGCAACTGGCACTCGCTACTCCAGTGCAATTTGTATTGGGATGGCGTTTTTATGTGGCTGGCTATAAATCCGTAAGAGCTGGGGCTGGCAATATGGACTTGCTGGTCGCGCTGGGTACTAGTGCTGCTTACGGACTTAGCCTCTACCTCTTGCTGATCCCTACTCATGTTCATGCGCAAGTACATGAACTGTATTTTGAAGGTTCGGCCGTCATTATCTGCATGGTTTTATTAGGTAAATGGCTCGAAGCACGGGCCAAACAACACACTGGTGAAGCGATTCGCGCCCTACAAAAACTTTGGCCAGAGCATGCCAAGGTATTGAATATTGGCCTCGAACTGCAGGATAACGCTGGGGTGAGTGCCGGCCAATATCGCGACCTCCCTTTGGATCAAGTGCTGCCTGGCGATAGGGTCTTGGTACTACCTGGGGAACGCATTCCTGTAGATGGCGTCATTATTTTCGGTGCTAGCCATGTAGATGAATCTCTACTCACTGGCGAAAGCGAACCCGTCAAAAAGGGGATCGATTCCTCAGTGATCGGGGGTGCTTTGAATGGTGAAGGCGTTCTCGTGATCAGGGCTCATGCTGTTGGGATTGAAAGCGTGCTCTCACAAATCATTAGCTTGGTTGAGGATGCGCAAACACAAAAGGCGCCCATTCAAAAACTGGTTGACCAAGTCAGCGCCATTTTTGTTCCGACTGTCATTGTGCTGGCACTCATGGCCGGTATCGGTAATTGGCTTTACTTTGACTCAAGCTCCATTGCGATCTTGCGCGCTGTATCCGTTCTGGTCATTGCCTGCCCTTGCGCACTCGGCTTAGCGACGCCTGCCGCGATCATGGCTGGCACTGGCGTAGCTGCTCGCTTTGGCATTTTGATCAAGGATCCTCAGGTTTTAGAGCTGGCGCACAAGCTCGATATTGTTGCCTTTGATAAAACGGGAACGCTCACCTTAGGCAAACCCCGCATGCTCGCCTTGATGCCCTTCTCATCGCCCTTTGATGCATCTTCAATAGAGGTAAATCAAATACTCGCTACTGCCGCAGGCTTGCAATTAGGTAGTGAACATCCCTTAGCAAAGGCGCTGCTTGATGCAGCAAAAGAAAACAACCTTTCACCGGTTGCGACATCAGCCAGTAAGGCATTGCCGGGGATTGGCATTGAAGGTATTCCAAGTGCCGGTCCTTTTGCAGGTCTGACACTACGTTTACAAAGTGTAGCCTCCCTTAAAGGTGAAGCTGAATACGACACCATTTTGCAACAAGCGCAGGCCTATTTTGATCAAGGCCAAACTGTTTCTGTGTTAATAAATACAGGCTCGAGTGATAAAGGGACACTTCGTCCAATTGCAGTCATTGCTTTTGGGGATGAACTCAAAGCGAATGCGCAAGCAGCGATCAATGCGCTGCATGAATTACATATTCGGACAGTCATGCTGTCTGGTGATAATGAAGCCGCCGCTACTCGCGTTGGTAAAACCATTGGCATTGATGAAGTCTTTGCCCAAATATTGCCTGGCAATAAAGCAGAAATTATTCAGAAATTACAAAGTGTGGCGAAAGGTAAAAAGCATTACGTTGCAATGGTAGGAGATGGTGTCAACGATGCGCCTGCATTGGCGATGGCAGATGTTGGTATGGCGATGTCTACTGGTACGGATGTAGCTATGCAGGCCGCTGGCATTACCCTCATGCGCGGTGAGCCGACTTTGGTGGCTGATGCAATCGATGTCTCCAAGAAAACTTGGAACAAAATTCGTCAAAATTTGTTTTGGGCGTTTGCATTTAATACCATTGGCATACCGATGGCGGCACTCGGCTACTTATCACCCATGCTGGCAGGAAGCGCAATGGCACTTTCCAGCTTCTGCGTATTAAGCAATGCCCTACTCTTGAAGCGCTGGCGGCCGAGCCTTCGTTAGCAGCATTACTTTGCAGCGTTACCTTACAACCTTACTTTACATTCTTACGTAATAGCTCGATATCACCATAGAGAGCGCGAACCTCCGATTTGGTGTTGTCCGTATCGGTCAACAATGCGATGCCGATCACATTACCTGGGGCTACTCCATAAGCCAGTTTGTAGTCAGCAGCAAGGTCACGCTCATGCTTACGCCACTCACCTAAATTATCCCAGCCAGAATCCACCACAATCATTTTCACGCGTGAGGTGTGCGCGTTATTCAGAACAGTATTGGGCGCATTCTTGCCTGACCAGATATACATTACGGTGGCATAAGGCATCTCTTGACCGCTAATTAAATTGGCCATTTCAAAGGTCAGCTTTTCTTTTAAGGAGAGCGTTGACTTGTTGCCATCAAATGCGACTAGCAGACGCAATGGTGCATCGTCACGTTGACTATCTGCGTTGTCTGCTTGCAGAATTGCGCCTACTGCCTTCCATTCCCACTGTAGCCATAAATTTTGTGCCGAGCGTGGGCGGAGTTTTACCGCCAGACCCGAAGCCGCAGTTTTAGAGTTAGCGGAAAGAACAGTACGACCCTGATAATTCTCAAGACGGTAAATGGTATTTTTCTTATAAGGTGCAATCCGATAGAAACTCCACCCCTCTGGTATGCCCTCGCGCGCTTTCTGAGTGGAGAATTTCGGTAAGTCCTCTTGGGCTGGTAACTGATCAGCATTAAAGGCTTGGCCCGCCTCATTCTCAAACGAGTTACCAGTCAAGCCAGCGCAACCGCCTAAAAATAGGGTTGTGGCAGTTAACAGTAAGAGGCTTTTTAGAGAAATTCTTTTAGACATACGACTGATTGTCCCAAAGAATGGGGTGAGTAAGTCTAAAATCAGGGCATGCGCCATCAATCACCTTCAAACTGGGCCGCCATTAGCATCTGCATTGCTGCGTTGGTGCATTTTGCCTTGGGATTTGCGATTGAATTCTCAGTGGATGAAGCCCATTACGCTTTATATGCAAAACATTTAGCCTGGAGTTATTTTGATCACCCACCACTCGTGGGCTGGATACAGTGGCCCTTGGTTTCCCTGACATCATCCGAAGGAATTATTCGGCTAATCCCTGAATTACTCTGGGTGCTCTCTGCTTTCCTAGTGTATCGAGTTACGCTTGAAATTCATCATTTAATACAGGGACGCAATGTTAGTTATTTAACGACTGCGCTACCTTCAGCTAATTTGTGTGGCCTCATGGCCGTTTTGGCTGTTATTGCAGCACCACTGCCTCATGTTTTAGCTATTGGCCTACTACCCGATACCTTGCTTGCCCCTTTAAGTCTTGGACTCATGTTGATGGCTTTGCGTTGGAGCCGCAAGGATACTTTTTCAATCACGGATTGGGTGATTACCGGCTTGCTATTGGGTTTAGCTGGTCTGAGTAAATATACTGCTGTATTTACCGCATTCGCCATGTTGTGGGTTTTTTTAGCATCCCCCAAGAAGGCGTGGGTCACCAAAACTGGTTTTTGGTTGGCTTTAGTAATCGCGTTGATAGTAATTAGTCCAGTGCTCTACTGGAACTGGATCAATGATTGGATCTCATTTAAGTATCAACTTGACCATGGCAGTGGGGGTCCTTGGGCATGGCGCAGAGTCGCTGTTTTTCTTGGCATTCAAATTGTGTGCTTTGGGCCTCTCATCATTTTGGGCGCATGGATATTTCTTAAGAATTTCCTGCACGTACAAAAGTGGATTCTGATCGCTTTGCTCAGCTTCTTTGTGATCCCCTTTGCTATTTTTGCCTCATTGTCTGGAGGTGGCGGCCTGCCCCACTGGACTACCCCCGCTTGGTTTTGCTTGGCGCCTTTTGCCGGTATCGGCTTAGCTAAAGTATGGGTCATGAAGCATCGCGTCTTCATTCGACTGTTAGTTGTTGGACAACTGCTCATTTGCTTGCTGGGCTTTGGCTTTGTTTTGGCCGGCGGGATCTCGACTGCAGCGATTAAATCTAATCCGATTGCAGATCTCTATGGATGGAAGTTAGCAGGGCAAAAAGCAACTCAATTAGCTCAAGCAAGCAAAGTAAATAGTATTGCCGTCCAAAACTGGACACTGGCTAGCCGAGCCGCTTGGTATGCCAGCCCCTTACCTGTCTTTGTGCTGGATCAGCGTCAGGATCAATTTGATCTCTGGTTTGGGCAATTACCTGCGGGTTCAAGCGTTTTACTCATGAACTGGTCAGGCATGGCCTTTAATTCACCAGTCAGGGGGAATTTGGCCTTTGAGCATTGCCAACTACTAGATCGCTTAGAAATCATCCGTTTGGGGCAGGTCTTATCTACCTTTGAATACAGCCTCTGTCGCAACTGGCAAGACGCTGGTGTAGCCCATTAATTTCCCAAACTCAGGACTCTTTTAGGGCCCTTTTGCGGCCATTTTGTGGCCCTTCATCGCTCAAGGCATTATCCTTACGCCTATGAGTTCACAACCCCAAGCCATCCCAAAAGTCCCATCTGGGTGGAAAGCAGTCCTTAAACGGGCTTGGCCGGCGATTCGCATTGTGCTTTCCGTGGCACTGCTCTGGAAAGCCACTAGCGGGATTGATTGGCACACGCTACTCGATTCTCAGATTCAAATGCAACCTTGGTGGTTTTTAGCTGCTGGATTAACTATGCTGAGCGCCTTTATTTGTGGCGGATTACGCTGGGGATTTCTGATGCGCAAGGTTGGGTTTCAGGGCAGTCTCACCAACTTTGTGGCACTCTATTTTGCTGGCGGACTGATTAACCAAGGATTGCCAAGCACTCTTGGTGGGGATAGCTATCGTGCGATTACTGCCACTCATCTCAATAGCAGCGGCAAGCTCACTGCAGAGAAAGAATTAGACGCAGAGCTTCATCATTCGCTTGACCTGGAGCACGCAAACCCAAAACTGCGCCTCAGCTTTTCGATGGTCTTAGTAGACCGCCTGCTTGGTTTAGCAGGAAACAATCTCTTAGGTGGCATTGGCCTCATTCTAGGCGGCGCCACTTTGGCTGCCTGGGGTCAAGATCTGGGTTATGCCGTCACCGGCCTCATGATTTTTGCAGGTCTCTTGACTGCAGTCATTTTGGCTTGGGGGCCCTCCTGTAATCTCTTACAAAAGTTGCTTGACCGCCTCCAAATGAATCACGCACTGCCGGGCATCAAGCTGGCTTTTTCCTGGCCCATGAATCTAGCTCAAGCGGCCTTCGCAATTGGTATTCATGCGCTGACGATTCTAACGCTCTTGTTTTGTCTTAAGGCCTATGGGGTAGACGCTCCTATTGAAGCGCTGATGATTGGCCTACCTGCACTGAGCCTACTTTTGATGCTGCCCATCAGCATCTCTGGTTGGGGCTTACGTGAAGCCACACTCTCTTCTGTATTGGCATTGTGGGGCGTTAACCCATCAATGACAGTCTTGGCATCCATCAGCTACGGAGCCATTACTGTGATCTCAGTATTGCCGGGCGCTTACTTTTTATTAAAACGGAAATAATTCTTTTAAAGTCCTACTATGAGTATTAGCGTCAACATCATGCGCGCCATCGACCACTGGGTCGGTGTGCCACTCTGCGCAATCGCAAGCCCGCTAGTTGCGCTGATGGATGGCGTAAAAAATATTTTTAGTCGCAGCCCAGACGAGCCACGTAAATTGCTTTTTATTGAGTTATCAGAAATGGGTAGTGCTATTTTGGTTGATCCAGCGATGCGTAATGCACAAGCTCGCGGTGCTGAATTATTTTTCCTGATCTTTAAGAGTAATCGCGCCAGCTTAACTTTGTTAAATACCGTCAAGCCTGAAAATATTTTTACGATTGATTCATCTAGCCTTGGTGGGTTAATCAAAGATACGCTTAAATTTCTTTTAGTAGCGCGGAAGCACCGTATCGATACCGTGATTGACTTAGAATTATTTTCCCGCTTTACTGCACTGCTGACAGGTCTGTGTGGTGCACGTCGTCGTGTTGGTTATCACATCTTTCATGGTGAAGGTTTATGGCGTGGTTTTATGTTGACTCGCAAGGTACATTACAACCCGCATATTCATATTACGAAGAATTTTTTATCCTTGATTCATGCGGCTTTTGCTAAAGAGATTGAAGTGCCTTTTAGTAAAATCCAGATTGCAGATTCAGAGGTTCTTTTAGAGCAAGCAGTGATTGATCCCACAGTATTAATGACCGTTCGCAAGCGGATTGAAAAGCTCAGTGCAGATGCTGGCATCGAATTTACTCAAGGGAAGCAACGCCTCATTTTGGTTAATCCAAATGCAAGTGATTTGTTGCCACAAAGACGCTGGGCTCAGCAGCGTTTCTCAGAGTTGATTCAAGGCCTCAATCGGCACTACCCTAGTGATCTGATTCTCATCACGGGCTCCCCTGCCGAATTTGAGTACGTAGAAAAAGTACGCAAAGTTGCCAATGTGAAACAGGCTCTCAACTTTGCTGGGCAGGTGAGCTTTGCTGAACTGCCTCCGCTCTACACGCTATCCGATGTCATGGTGACCAATGACTCTGGTCCTGGTCATTTCTCCGCAGTAACGCCATTAAGAACAGTGGTTCTGTTTGGACCTGAAACTCCAGCCCTCTATGGGTCCATCGGGAAGTCGATTGCCATTACAGCCAATCTCGCATGCTCTCCCTGTGTTAGCGCCGCCAATCACCGCAAAACACCATGTCATGACAATGTCTGTATGCAAGCCATTACCGTTCCTCAAGTATTAGAGAGGATGGCTGATCAATTACATGAAGCCGATCAAGAGCGGGCACGCTAATTCCGATGGCTGAGCAGCGCAAATCGGCTGTTGCAATTGCGTCGCTATGGGTTTGGTGTATCCCGCTCATACCGCTGGGTTTAGCATTGGCACTTTACTTTGGCGGACTACAAACTTCGACGTTTTTATTCATTAATCGCTATACCCAAATGCTTCCAGATACGCTCTGGGCTTGGTTCACTTTTCTGGGTAATGGTTGGGGTATTTTTGCAATCTGCTTTCCCTTGCTATTGTTATCACCTCGACTACTGAGCGCTGGATTATTCGCATCCCTGTTGGGCGGGCTAGTGAGCCTCCTGATTAAATCCTCACTGCAAATGCCAAGGCCAGCCAGCGTTCTCTCATTAGGGGACTTTTATATTGTTGGGGAACCCTTGTTATACCGAGCGATGCCCTCTGGCCATACGATTACTGCTTTTGCAGTGATTGCCGGAATCTACTTTGCTAGCGATAGACTGAAAAGATCATCTCTTTGGTGGGTATTCGTTGTGGCGGGGTTAGCGGGACTATCACGCAATGCCCTTGGCGCCCACTGGTTGACCGATGTCTTGGTAGGCTCTGCTATTGGAATATGGTCAGGGATGCTTGGAGCCATATTAGCGAACCTTATTCCTGACACTCAACTATCTCCTAATAAAATTGGCCCTCGCTTGCTGGCTTTAGGTGGTTTAGGTGCTATCTACGTCTTGCTAACCCAGACTTTAGACTCCCCATTAAATCAATCCTTGCAATACGCCTGTGTAGTATTAGTGAGCATCACTTTAGCTTTGTTTATCAAAGCACAAAAACCAAAGGCTATTTAAAGATGTTTAGTTATCGCCATGCTTTTCATGCTGGCAGTCATGCGGATATTCTGAAGCATCTGATTCTGATTCATTTAGTGGAATACCTTCAAGAAAAACCGGGTGCACTCACGATGGTGGATACCCATGCAGGTGCTGGTATCTACAGCCTAATAGATGGGTTTGCTACTGTTAGCAAAGAAGCGGATGAGGGTATTTTTCGCTTACAGAAATTTGCAGAAAGTCATCCTTTAAGTCCGGGAATTGCTAATTATCTTGAGTACATTCAGGCTGAGAACGGCGAAGATCAAACCACGGTATATCCTGGCTCGCCCTTTATCTTGGCACGCTTACTCAGACCTCAAGATCGCCTAAAACTCTTTGAGCTTCATCCAAAAGAAATTGATATCTTGCGCCATAACATCAGCGAGCTTAAACAGGCAAAACAAATTGATATTTATGCAGAGGATAGTTTTGCAAGGCTCAAGGGATTGGTGCCGCCGCCTAGTAGACGTGGCTTAGTCTTAATTGATCCCTCCTACGAAGATAAGCAAGACTATCGTTATCTTGAAACGGCAATGGAAGAAGCCCTGCATCGCTTTGCTACCGGGTGCTATGCAATCTGGTACCCAGTCCTCTCTAGACGCGAAGCTGCTGCACTACCCGATCGAATGAAAAAGATTGCGGCAACCCATAAGCGCTCCTGGCTACAGGCTGAGTTACGGATTGAGAATGCGCCTAAGGAACGTCGCCTTCAGGCCAGCGGGATATTCATCATCAATCCACCGTGGACATTAGAAAAGCAGCTTGCTGAAAGTCTGCCAATCCTAGTGAAAGCATTGGGACAAGACAGCAATGCTGGATTTGTATTAAAGAGTTTTGAGGCCTAGTCCAACACTTGGATCAAAATCTCGTTACGCCGCATAAAGGGTAAAGTCCAAGGCGGGTTGTAGCGAGCAAACTGGGGTTCACCAGTGGGCTTCAGATTCTTGGTTTTAATCCATTCCCGCAATGACTGCGTTTTTTCTTGCACTTTCTCTTCATTGTAAAAACCAGAAAAAGTGATGACTGCCCGCTTTTCTGAGGGTAGCTCTCTAATCCTGACTTGAGAATCCAAAGGTTTAGGCAAGTTATCGAGAGTGGATCCTGCCGGCATCAAAAATGAAACCGTCCATTGGTTATTGCTAGTCTTATCCGATGACTTGTTACCCTCAATCATTACTGGGGCAGTCATTGCAATCTTAGTGCTCTTACTTTGATCACTAGACTCGATTCCGACGGGAGCAGTCATTGCAATTTTTTCGCTTACCTGATTTTTTCCAAAGATATAAGCAGCCAAAATGCGGAAGCCCGAACTAGAGGCTGTATCTAAATCACCCTCAACCTTGACTTCTGCGACGATCCGCGGTGAATAGGCGCGCAACTCAAAGGGCTCCGATTTTTCTAAGAGAACATACTTAGGCTCTTCAGTTGCCATTGCAACGCTCGCAATCAATAGGCTGATTAAAAATACTGATACCTGTAGGTAAGTATTCTTCATGACGATTTCCTCACCATTTTCACCATTCAGAGTGAATGGTAAAGCCTGCTGCATCATATTGAATGTGCGCTTGGGCACCTACTGGCAAGGTCAGCTTTTCTGCTTGATGCCCAAACGGCAGGCCAGTTAATACCGGAATATTCTGAGGAAGACGCTTGCTGATCGCTTTAATGGCACTTTCTAGAGTGTATCCACGATCGTTATCGTAAAGACGATACGCCGAGAACCCACCCAACAGAATTGCGCTTTGATCGTCTAGGACGCCTGCATCCAATAATTGCATCAGCATGCGCTCAATTCGATAAGGATGCTCATTCACATCCTCCAGAAATAAAATACCGCCCTCTGTCTGTTTCTGACTCGGTAAATAAGGAGTGCCCACTAAGCCCGTTAAGACTGTCAAGTTTCCACCCCAAAGCATTCCTCTAGTTTGAGCAGATGGCGCTCTTAAATAAAGCTGTGGTGCGTTGATAGTGGCATCCAGTTTGCGCTCGTTGATTGCTTGTTGAAAGTGCTTCCACATGAAAGCATTGGGGGCAATGTCATTACCTTGCTCGCCTTGACAAGCAAAATCAAAATTGAGCATGGGCCCAGCCAGGGTAATCGCACCAGTCTTTGCCAATAAAGCCAACTGAAAGACTGTGAAATCACTGTGTCCACAAATTTGTAGGCCATTCTTAATCGCTTGGGCTATGGCATTCCACTCAATCTCCGGAAGTAAACGATGTAATCCGTAACCACCTCGCATCGCTACAACGATGGTTTCAGGAGATAAATTAGCGAGTTGATTGATTTCAGCTAAACGCTCTGCGTCGGTTCCAGCGAATCGTTGCTCTACTCGGCTAACGCACGCAGTATTCTGCACTTCAAAGCCCTGTTGCTTGAGCCACTCGATGCCAGCCAAAGGACTGTGAGCATCTAAACTAGCCCCGGAAGGAGCAATTAAATGAATTTGCTTCAACGCCGCTCCTTAAAAAAATCACGCAGTACCCGACCGCACTCATCGCCCATGATGCCACCCTCCACTTGGGTCTGGTGGTTAATCTGCTTTTCTGCAAAGACATTAAGCACACTACCTGCGGCTCCTGTTTTGGGATCCGCAGCACCAAATACTACGCGCCCTACTCTCGCATGGAGCATTGCTCCAGCACACATCGTACAAGGCTCTAATGTGACATAAAGGGTGGCACCTGGAAGACGGTAATTTAATTCAGCTTGGGCTGCGACTCGCAAGGTCATCATCTCAGCATGAGCACTAGGATCGTGATTGCTAATGGGTTGGTTAAAGCCCCTGGCAATGACCTGACCATCTCTCACTAACACAGCACCCACCGGAACCTCACCAGCGATTGAAGCAAGCTCGGCTTGCTCCAAGGCTTGTTGCATAAATTGGCGATCAAGCTCAGCTTGCATATTGCTTCTTATGAATGAGAAACATCAGCCCAGCAATTGGGAGTTTCATAAAGACGGATAGAAGCGAGTTTTAGTCGTCCATCGAACGCTTTTTCAAAAACGGGTTGGAGTAGTTTAAATGCAGCGCTGGCCAAGTTCTCAACCGTAGGAACCTGCTCCATCACCACCGTCTTGTGATTGGGAATCGAATTTAAATAGGCGACCAATCCCGCGTCTTCTTGAGCTACTAAGAATGCATGATCCCAAGGTTCCACGACATATTGATTAGTGAGACGCTTGATATCTCCAAAATCCAAGACCATCCCATCATCTGCTTTACCGCGATGATTACTAACATCACCGGTCAAGGTCACTTCAATAGCATAGCGATGACCATGCAAATGACGGCACTGCCCGTCATGATTAGGAATGCGATGGCCAGAGTCAAACTCGAGTCGTCGGGTAATGGAAATTACTTCTTGCTTGGCGGTCATTTTACTTTTCTAAATACTGAATTACGGAAAAATTACTTAATAAAGGGATTAACGGATGCCGATCATTTTATGGGTCTGAACACTCAAACGCCATAATGGCCGCTTTTGACAGAGGCGAACTGCCAATGCACTGTTTTGCGCAAGATTGGGGCCGTCCATCGCCTGTAAGAAACGATTACGGTAATCCATCTTCTCAAATCGGGCTAGCAGCGTTTCTAGGGAGTGATGACCTACTTGAGGAATAACTAGCTTCATCTCATCAGCCTGCAACACAATCAGATCAGACCCCGCTTTAGGGCTGACGCAAACCCAATCAACACCCTTGGGTACTTTGATTGTGCCGTTGGTCTCAATCGCGACGGAAAAGCCTTTTTCGTGCAAAGCTTCAATTAAAGCAGTGTCGAGTTGCAGTAGAGGTTCACCCCCAGTAAACACAACATACCGTTGCTGCGGTCCAGCAGAGGTACTATTCCAAGCCACTTCAATAGCATCAGCAAGCTGCGTGGCCGTTTCAAACTTACCACCCCCATCACCATCGCTACCAACAAAGTCGGTATCGCAAAATTGGCAAGCTGCAGAAGCACGATCTTCCTCGCGGCCACTCCAAAGATTACAACCTGCAAAACGGCAAAAGACAGCTGCGCGACCGGCATGGGCGCCCTCGCCTTGAAGGGTTGGAAAGAGTTCTTTTACGGTGTACATAACTAAGAACTGATTTTAAGCCCTTTGCCTACTTCCAGGACACGAGCTCCCACTCCAAATAGTCCTCCCATAGCGCATCATTCCAATATATGCCAGCCCATAAGTACCGCCCTGAGCTTCTCCTAATGACCCACCGCCCGATTTCTGGTGAAAACCAGGCAACTTCATTGCGCATATTGGCTACCCGAGAAAAGTCGTTACTTGTGAAATAAGGTGCCTCATTTTGGTATTTCAATGTGGAGAATTGGCCAGCGGGAACAGTGACGCCCTCCCACTGCAGCGCCGTTACATTTAACCCCCAGTAATAACTGCTATCGGGATAGCCAACAACCTGATAACGCGTGCGGTAAAAACCAGACCAGCTAGGAACCAGCTGTTCTGGCCATAAGGGAATAGGCTGGACAAATCGTTGCGGGGGATTCCAATGGGGATCCTGAAGGACATAACCCCAAGGCTCCTGAATTTCATCGGGAAGTGGTCCTGCTTTGAGTCCGCTTCGCTCAATCCGAATCTGCGGTCCAACTGAAACAACTCTCTCAGTAACAATGTCCACTAACTCTTGGTTAAAAACATTGCGCACGTTATAAACCCACTGCTGACCCACTTGTGGCGCCCTCACCTGAGGTGGACTAATGGGTTGAGGTAAGGGGGTTGAGACAGGGTAAGGCTGCGAAGCAATACAAGCCACTAGCAACAGTGGCGACAGCAGTAAAAGAAATCTGCGGGTGAGGTTTATTTGTAAGCGCTGAGTTGCCATTGATAGCTACCCTCTAATATCACTCCCCCAATTTGTCCTTGAATTTGATAGGAACCCGAGGCCTCACGCGCCACCCAACGACCAATCTGCGGCGCAAACCACACCGTTTCTTTACGAATGCAATCTACTTTATTCGGATCATCGCTTTCATAATTGATCAAGGTCTGAAAGCGGAGTACAACAAACTCTCCAGCGGGAACCGTGATTTTTTCCCAGCCTTGCACGCTCATATATTCCTGCCAATTCAATTTGGAGTCGGAGTAGCCAGCAACGCTGTACTTGGTATTGAACTGCTTTGCCCATGAGGTGGACAATTGTTCTGGCCAAAGTGGTAAAGAGGGGCTGAAGTTCAATAGACGTGACCACTGGGTATCGGTAGAGACCATGCCCCAAGAAGTCTGAATTTCACTGGGTAATCTAGCACCGTCATTGCTCATACGCTCGATCACAATTGTCGAGCCAATGCTGGCAACACGCTCATTAATCACACCTAGCGTTTTTCCATCAAAGATATTTTTCTTAATATAGGTCCACTCTTGACCCACTCGAGGGGGCCGTACTATAGGAAGTGGCTTTGGTTGAGCAACCGGGATGCCGTGTTCATAAGAAAGACTGCCACAGGCCACAGGCGCCAAGGCAGCGGATGCGATGAAAGTACGGCGAGATAAATTCATATTGTTACCCATAGTCATTCAATGAAATTCAACAGCAATTCAACATTAATTCAAGTTTAAATAAGCCGCAAGATTTTGCCTATTTTATTGCGGGGGACTGTCGCCTTGGGAATATCAGGCATCTCAAACCAAGTATCGACCTCTTGCTCAAAGCCAACACCATGCATAAAGTTGTAAATGGCTTTCTTGAGGCCCAGCCCCAGAAGATCATGATCTACGCCACTCGGATCTATAAATGCCACATCATTCTTAGCAAAACTAATTTCTGGCAACGGTACTAAAGAGATGCCGTAGTCCCGTGGATCTTTGCCCACTGGTGAGTGCACTGTACAAGTAAAGCGATGGAAGAAGCCACTCTGAATACAGCCATTCTCAAAGAACTGGCGAACGTATTCCAAGGCATCCACAGTCTCTTGGACTGTTTGCGTTGGGAAGCCATACATCAAGTAGGCATGTACCAAAATCCCCGCATCTGAAAAGCCCTTAGTCACTTGTGCTACCTGCTCTACTGAAACACCCTTTTTCATGAGATCAAGCAATCTGTCAGAAGCAACCTCTAGGCCACCCGACATAGCAATACAGCCACTTTGCGCCAACAACTCAGATAGCTCTGGGGTAAAGGTTTTTTCAAAACGGATATTGCCCCACCAAGAAATAATCACCTTGCGACGGATCAACTCTTCAGCAAGGGCTTTCAGAATCTTCGGAGGTGCTGCCTCATCCACAAAATGAAATCCCGTCTGGCCAGTCTCTGCAACGATGGCTTCAATTCGATCAACCAATAGGCTCGCTGAAGCGGTCTCATAACGCGCAATGTAGTCCAGGCTCACGTCACAGAAACTACATTTTTTCCAATAGCAGCCATGAGCAACGGTAAGCTTATTCCAGCGTCCATCACTCCACAGGCGATGCATTGGATTGAGCATATCCAAGAGAGACAAATATGAATTGAGTGGAAGACCATCCCAGGTAGCAGTGCCCACATTTTCAAACGGCACATCGGGCTCTTGCCAATTTATGTAGCGTACTACTGTGTTGGCATTGCGGATAAATGTCCGCACCAGCCTTTCAGCCGAACGCTTGCCATTCAAATGCTCGATCAGAGCAAGCAAGGGTCGCTCACCGGAATCAAGAGTGATGTAATCCACAAAATCAAAGATGCGGGGCTCTGTGAGCTCACGCAACTCAGTATTGACGTACCCGCCACCCAAGCCAATCTTGATAGCGGGGTAATGTAGTTTGATGGTTTGAGCAATTCTCAAAGCAGCATACATTGCACCTGGAAATGGCACTGATAACAATACTAAGCTGGGTTGATGCTTATCTATCACTAATTGCGTCAACGCTTGAAGATGCGAGTCCATTAAGGTTGGACTTACAGCTAAGGCGTCTGCTAATGGGGTAAAGGTGGGCTGGCTACCCGCTAAGGATTCTGCATAACGCACAAACTCAAAGCGCTCGTCCACAGCATCTCGTAAGACATCGGATAAATCGTTAAGGTAAAGAGTTGCCAGATGGCGTGCCCGATCCTGAGAACCTAATGCACCAAAGGCCCATGCCAATGAATCCCCACCCTCTTCTTCATCATAGGCATCTAAGGATGCAAAGCGCGGCCCCTCTGGCAATAAGGCGCGACTATTAATGCGATGGGCCAGAGTGCTATCTCGCCCCTGTAAAAATCTAATAGCCAATGCAATGCTATTTTGGTAATCAGAAAAATAATCCAGAAAGAAGTTCACGCTAGCACTACGATTCTCCTCAGGCAACTGTAATGCAGTATTCTGAATCTCTGCTAAACCTTCTGGCGTAAAGAACCCAAGGACAAGGGCTAGGGCTAAGTCCTCCTGAACCGCATCAAAGTCTTGTGAGCGCAAAAAACCCGTGAGATACGCAGTAGAGGGATATGGCGTATTGAGCTGCGTCATCGGCGGAATCAGGCTGAGAATCTTCATGCTGTTTTTTAACGTTTCTCGCCGTGAGATTCCAGCAAACTCAATTCTTCAGAGGTAAATCCTGCTTGCTGACGGGCTTCAAGATTAAATGGCCCCCTTAATGTTGGCGCATGATATTTTCTGGCTAATTCTCTATAAGCAATAATTGGCGATACCTCATTGCCAGCGCACAAGTAATTGAACCAACGATTACCGATGAGCACATGGCCAATTTCATCATGGAGAATAATTTCTAAAATTTCTACAGCGCGGTCATCTTTAATTTGCTTGAATCGATCTCTAATTCCTGGAACGGCATCGAGGCCTCTGGCCTCCATAGTCCTTGGGACTAAGGCCATTCTGGCAATTACTGAATCTGTGGTTCTCTCCACCATTTCCCACAAGCTATTGTGTGCTGGAAAATCACCATAGCTAAATCCAAAAGACTGAATATGTTCATTGACTAAGCTGAAATGATAAGACTCTTCTTTAGCAACCTTTAACCAATCTTCATAGTATTCCTGGGGCATGTTCGGGAAACGCCAGATTGCATCCAAAGCTAGGTTCATGGCATTAAATTCAATATGCGCAAGGGAGTGCCAAAGCATTGCCCTGCCTTCAACTGTATCCATTCTTCTCTTGGGGGCCTGCAAAGGTGGAACTAATTCTGGTTTGGCTGGGCGACCAGGTAGCTCTAGACTTTGACAATCCAATACTGCAGAAACATTTAGGGCAACCCGTTGATGCTGATACTCATCAAACAAATGATGTAGCTGACTTACCTTGAACCGAGGATCCGTATTTGCCAGTATTCCAAGGGTCGTTTCCCGCAACTCAAGCATGGAGACAGAGATTGAGGGAGTGAGATTGAGGCGAATAAATTAAATCCATATAAATCAATATTGTACGCAGGTATTGCTGATCTAATCACAGGGCTAATCAGCGCACCCTATCCCGCTCATTTGTAGGATAGCGTTACACCAACTCAAGCTGTAAATGATGCAAGAGGTCAATAAAAGGAAAGGGATGTTTGATCGATCGAGCTAGATATAGATTTTTAGCTAGACGAACATTCTTTTTCACAATGCTATTTATGGCATGAACAGTCTTTTGCCAGTCTTAAGGTCATGCGCGAACCCTTCAATCGCTGAACCAAAACCAAACCATCCTGGTCATGAGACCACCAAGGGCCTAATACTTTCCATTCATCAATTGTGCAGGTGGGATGGTCGGATTAATGACTTCAACTGGTGGTGGCGAAATAAATTTAGATTTAACCAAAGGTCCGCCCTTACGCCATAGCTCAGGATATTCTTCTTGCATGCTGACACCATACAAAGGTTTATAGGCGCCTTTGTGACAAGTTGCACAACCAACTTTTGGACCATCACCAAACTCTCCCAACCGATTATCTGGCAGCAGCTCACCAATAGGAATTAAAAAGTGCTGGTTTAAGTCACGTACCATCCGAATACCATACCAAGCAGTTGTTCTTTGAGGAGGGCTGAGGTCCCAGCTTCCAAAAGCTTGCGCATGGTGACAGTAAGTGCAATTTACCCCTAAAGACTTGGCCATATAGATCATCAGGGCATAAGTCTGCTCTGCTTTAGGAACGCCATTTTTATTACCGCTTGGTAACGGAGTAGTGCCTTGAACCCGGATTGGATTTTCTCTAATAAGGTACTCAGACAACGGATCGTAAGGTAAAGACGTGTTTGCGTTCGTCGCAATACCAGGGGTATTTTGATTACGTTTATGCCCCAAAAATTTAGGCACTTCTTTTTCATTAATTCGAGAATACCAATCGCCAGAGGGCACTGCTTGACCGCGGTGGCAAGTCCAACAAGTAACCCCGGTGTTCCCCACATGGCTTTTCCAGTCGTTATTAATACGACGTGTCATGATCAACATTTGACGGGCTACTATCTTGGTGTACTTTTCATCCGATGCCATATTGTTCGTATTGTGGCAATAAGTACATCCCTCTTCCGGAGCAATCCATTCTGATAAGGCCCCCATTAAACGAGAGAACTCGAGGACAGTTAGATCATCTAAAACTTGTACATTTTTATATTTGCTTCGAACCGTCGGTAAACTTGGGTCTGGATCATCAATGGGATCTGCGTCAGGAATTGCATGGAGATCTTTTACTGCAGCGAGCTCAGATGCTTTGTAAATTTGTACCATGGAAGTGCCGCGATAGCCGCGCTGTACCGTATCGGGGCTTTCATTAAAGAATGATCCTACAAATAGCGCACCAAAAAAAATGCCCGCAATAACAATAAAGACTTTGATCATTCCCATGGATGCGTCTTTCTAAGCCTTTAAAAAAAGAAAATCATTTCCACCGATATGGTCAGAAATGATCTCCGTCAACCAATTGAAATTCAAAAAAAATAGCGTGTAAGAAATTAAGCCGCTTTTTTAGCCTTAAAGTTCTTACACCAACCGGTAGAAGGCACTGATCTCTCAAAGAAAGAACAATCGCCATAAGATAGGTCGCCTTTACCAGACCATAATTGGCAGCTACTGCATTTCTGTTCAGCCGTCCAGCGCTTGTATTTAGCTGAATCAACATCTTCTGATTTCAAACGAAAGCCCATAGATTTGCCATAGCTATCACTTTCAGTGAGCTTTTCATAAGCAGCAAAAGACGATTGGGAGCCCAATGTTAAGGTTCCTAAACCTGCTACTACTTGCATAATAAATACTCTACGTTTTTGTTCCATTACTACTGTCTCCTCATTCACTATAAATTTGAGCTGATTAATGATCAGTCTGCTGTTTTTACTAAACGCACATAATGCCGTGCATTGACATTCGATAAAACTAGGCCTCCACTGCCAAAATCCATCGCATAAGCCTTTAATTCCGGACCATCAACTAACTTAGAAGACGATGTCCAAAAAGCGCTTGGTGCTGTATCTGGAAAAGCACTTAAGTTAATCCTGGGATTTTTGCAGCGCAGATCAACGATCATGGCAATTTCTTTTAGTGATGGCAAACGCCAATCGTTATAGAAGTATTGCGGATCTTGATTTACTTTTTGCACTGCTTGTTTTGCATTCTCCCAATTCAATTTTTCCGGATTGCCTACACAGATTCCATTTTTCCAACTCTGCCCTAAAGCACAGCGCATCCAAATTAACTTCGCTCTTTTATCAACAACTGTGCCATCCTCTTGGTCTTCAAAGTATTGACTTGAAAATTGCGGGGTGGGTTGATTGCAAACTTGTTGAGCATAGACAGGCGTGACGAATACAAAACAAAAGAGTGGGATTAACCACTCTTTTGATCTCATCACTTAGTATCAAATCCAATTCCAGAGGGCTTAGATGGGAAACCTTTTCCGTACTTGACTGCAATCGGAGTAGTTTGCGCCGTTGCTAAACCTGGAGCAACTGGCTTACCGCGATGCATTTCAAACGCGTAGGCCATCATTGCCAACATCTCATCTCCATCTGGATTCAATGCTTTGCCTGCTTGTGGATTTTGAATGCACCAGTTAGACATCTGTTGCCATGTCACCACTCTATTCATGCTTGAATTCCACTTAGGAAAAGTTTGTGGATTAGAAGCAGCAGCATCAGGGTGGCAATTTCCACAAGCCAGCCCGTTTGCCTGCATCGTTGGATTACTTCCATGCCAGAGGTTGTAACCTTCCTCAACCAGCTTCAGACGAGCGGCATTTTGCTGCTCCAACTCTTGTTTAGTAAAGGGCTCTCGA
This sequence comes from Polynucleobacter sp. CS-Odin-A6, assembly GCF_018882095.1. Classification (GTDB taxonomy): domain Bacteria; phylum Pseudomonadota; class Gammaproteobacteria; order Burkholderiales; family Burkholderiaceae; genus Polynucleobacter. The sequence goes on along the minus strand of NZ_JACVPD010000001.1, from coordinate 741,493 downwards.
GCGATTGCAGATCCAATTGAAATCGCTGATATAAGAATCGACGATAAAGCATACTTAGTAATCGATTTATTCATTATGTTTAGGCTTTCATATTTTTCAAGAAAGGTGTCAATGAATCAGCGAATGGCTGATAAGTGATGATCTTAGGCTTATTTCCACCCTGCACTTCCACAGATAATGATCCCATACCATCTTGCTCATTACCTGGGTCAGCACGATACTGCTGGCTCTCAGGATATTTGAGGGCAACTGGTGGGTAAGGCCATGGCCATGAAGTACTCATCGCGCCAATCGAGGTCATATTGCCAATCTTGTTGTAAACAGTCTGATGCACGTGACCGTGAATCGATGTCACATTAGCAAATTTACCCAAGATTTCACGAATCTGTGGTCCATCTACTGTTTGGAAATTCCAACGTGGGTAGTAATCCCATAGCGGTGAGTGAGTAAACACGACTACTGGTGTATTCGATGGCAAATTGGCGACGTCTTTTTTGAGCCACTCTAGCTGCTGAGGACCAACACCCCACAGGCCGCCGATAGGACCTTCTAACATCTCCATCGCTTCCATACGCTCTCTTGCTGACATCTGTTTTGCAGTCCAGAAATCAGGAACTAAAATCGAGTTCATGCCAATGAAATGAACGCCCTTGTGATTGAAGGACCAATAATCCTTACCATCATGACCCATCACGCCTTTCCAGACTTTACCCATATCCACATACCAATCATGCTCTCCAGGAATAGAGATCAATTTTGGCTTTAACTTGGATAGGATTTGCTTACCCTTAACGATCTGATCTTCAGTGCCGTTTTGGGCAATATCGCCGCCGAAAACAACGAAGTCAGGCATGACTCTCATACTGTTGACTTGGTCAACAGCATCTTCTAACTGTCGATCAAATTTGTGATCCACACCGCTATAGAGGTGCGAATCAGTAATGTGTGCGAAGCGGAAAGGCTGGGTATTTGATTGGGCATGAACCAAATCAAAAACACCTAAATTGATGCCTGCTGCACTAGCAACTAAAGTAGATAGACCGGCTTTACCAGTCAATCCTAGGAAATTACGTCTATCGTTATTACTGTTTTTAAAATCACTCATCTTTGTTACCCCTATTAGGATTACATTAAAATTTAAATCTTTAAATGCTGCTCTGCAGCACTTAAATAGCTATCTTTCTATATTTGTATTTTTCTTGGGGAAGGCGCTAATAAATATAGTGATAAACCATTAAAATTAATAATATGTTATGTTATTCATATAAGTTCTAACTAATATATCTATGACTGCGTACACATTAAAGCAAATTAAGACTTTTCATCGGGTAGCAACACTGCAATCGATTTCGAAAGCAGCAAGTTCACTATTTGTTACTCAACCGGCAGTAACTCAACAGATCCAACAATTAGAGGAGGCTTTTGGCCTACCCCTGATTGAGCCCTTTGGCAGAACCATTCAGCTCACAGAGTCAGGAAAAATATTTTTTGCTCTCAGCGAACGGGTAATAGCTAGCCTAAGTGAGATGGAAAGTTCGATGGCTAGCCTGGTCAATCTACAACAAGGCCATATCCGCCTTGGGATAGTGAGTACTACAAAATATTTTGTACCAATGCTCATCATGGAATTTAAGAAGGATTACCCGGACATCACTTTTGATCTAAAAATTGCCAATCGAGAGACGATGATCCATTCGCTGAGAAATAATTTAGTTGATCTCGTAATTATGGGAAGACCGCCTAATAAGATTGAATATGACGCCATTTCATTTATCACCAATCCCTTAGGCATTGTCTCAGGCGAGAAATATCCAATCAAAAGCAGGCCTCAATACACCCTAGAGGATTTAAAGCATGAAAAATTCATTGCCCGCGAAGAGGGATCGGGCACACGACTGCTGATGGAAAAAATCTTTGGGGATCAAGGAGTCAAGCCTGAAGTCTTTATGAGTATTGATAGCAATGAAATGATTAAGCAATTGATATTAGCCAATATGGGTTTGACCTTTATCTCACTCAGAGCGGTTCGTCGAGAGCTAGAGGCGGGCTTACTCAAACTCATTAATGTAGAGGGACTACCTTATGTAGGGCACTGGTACATCATGCATCGAACTGAAAAAAAATTATCGCCGTCGACGGAAATTTTTAAACACTTCATCATGGAAAAAGCAGAAGACCTAGTTAATCAATAGTCCTCTATCAAGCCCATCAATATCAACGCAATTTTTCACAGGGATCTTTTCTGTCCATTGTGGAGGTAAACCAGACATAGTCTGCCTTCTTCGACAGCTGTTTGGCTTTCACTAATAATTTCTGGGGATCGCTAATACCCTCATCCTCAATATAAATCACGCTGGCAAGCGATACCTTCGGATAGTTCGCTCTAATTACTTGTGGCACACCAATATCATTCCAAGCATGGCCATTGCCAACAATCAAAATAGACGGGGCATATTGAATAGCTTCATATGCCAAGCTGGCATCACGAGCTCGCTGTACTTGCGCCATTTGAGGAATTTTATTTTCAGGAAAAAGCCCGCAGTGCCCATCCTGTATTTCTTTGTGAAGTTTTTTTTGAGATGCATCAGATAAGGTTGCCCGCTCTAGTAATAACTTTAAATGCGCTGGAGCAGAAGCGCCATTGCTACTATAGATTTCCTTACCAGCGCTCGAACTTAAGCTCCCACCCCTCAGCGATAGACCCGATGAAGCAATTGCTGAAAATAAAGGTTCATGAGTAGGCCAAACCCAGGACTGGGGGTTAAAGCCTGCATTGGTGAGTGATCTCTCCAAAGAAGCATCGAATTGAACTGCATTACCAGCATCTAAATGCTCTACGATGATGCTAGTGAATACTTGGTCTTTCTTGCCACCACTTGCGACCTTCCGGAAATCACTAATCTCATTAATTAATTGTCCATGGATACGATGATGCTCCACGTTATCATGAACCTCACCCAAAATGATGACGTCTTTTTGTGATAGTTGCGCTATCAATGCCCCTTTAGAAATCGCCTTAAGACTAGTCAGGGAAAATATTGGCGGCTCACTTTTGACCATCACTTTGTCAGCCCAAGATACAGGGGCATGGAAGGTAAAGAGGAAAGCGAGCAATACTTGAAGAAATCTAAAGGGGAGGATATTGATCATCATTGATGAACTATATCAATAGACCAAAGAAGCCGCAGAACCCTTAATTAGAGTAATGCTAAAAAATCCTCATCATCATTGAGGAGGTTTTTCATTCCCACTCGATTGTGGCCGGCGGTTTTCCACTGATGTCATAGACCACCCGATTAATGCCTCGCACTTCATTGATGATGCGGTTGGAAACTTTGCCTAATAAGTCGTGAGGTAGATGAGCCCAATGCGCCGTCATAAAGTCTTGTGTTTGAACCGCTCTGAGAGCGACAACGTATTCATAGGTTCTGCCGTCACCCATGACACCAACGGATTTGACGGGTAGGAATACGACAAAAGCCTGACTAGTTAGGTCATACCAAGACTTTTGACTTGCCTCATCGATCGTGTTGCGCAGCTCTTCAATAAAGATTGCATCAGCACGTTGTAGCAAGCTAGCAAATTCTGCTTTTACTTCACCGAGAATACGAACACCAAGCCCAGGTCCCGGGAACGGATGGCGATAGACCATCTCCCTCGGTAAACCTAATGCAACGCCAAGTTCGCGCACTTCATCTTTAAACAATTCACGCAGGGGCTCGAGTAACTTGAGATGCATATCTTCGGGTAAGCCGCCGACGTTGTGGTGACTCTTAATCGTATGCGCGCCCTTCTTCCCTTTGCCGGCAGATTCAATGACGTCGGGATAAATTGTGCCTTGTGCTAACCACTGGGCATTCTTAATTTTTTTTGATTCAGTTTGAAAGATTTCTACAAATTCTTTGCCGATAATTTTGCGCTTGGCTTCAGGGTCAGCAACACCTGCCAGCTCAGACATAAATTTGTCTTTGGCATCCACTCGAATTACTTTGACACCGAGATTGCGAGCAAACATCTCCATGACCATATCGCCTTCATTAAGACGCAGCAAACCATGATCTACAAATACACAAGTGAGCTGATCACCGATCGCCCGATGAATTAATGCGGCAGCGACACTCGAATCTACCCCACCAGATAAACCCAGAATGACTTCCTCATTCCCAACTTGTTTACGAATATGCTCGACTGCTTCAGCGATGTAATCGCCCATCACCCAATCGGGCTTACAATGACAAATCTCATGCACGAAGCGACTCAAGATAGCCTCACCTTGCACGGTATGGGTGACTTCTGGATGGAACTGAAATGCATAAAAACGCCGCTCTTCATCAGCCATGCCTGCAATGGGGCAAGAATCTGTTGACGCCATTAACTTGAAGGCTGGCGGCATCGTCGTTACGGAATCGCCATGACTCATCCACACCTTCAGCATCCCATGGCCTTCGCCAGTGGAAAAATCTTGAATACCCTTAAGCAGATTAGTGTGGCCATGAGCGCGTACTTCGGAATAACCAAACTCGCGGGCTTTACCTAAAGACTCAGCAGAAGCAACTGCGCCACCCAATTGGGTTGCCATGGTTTGCATGCCGTAGCAAATGCCCAAAACAGGAACACCTAATTCAAATACGATTTGCGGTGCACGCGGACTACCTTCTTCGGTAACAGAGCTGGGACCACCAGAGAGAATAATTCCCTTGCCGCCCTGCTCTTGAATAAATTTGCGGATGAATTCTGGATCGCAATCGTAAGGATGGATCTCCGAATAGACGCGGGCATCACGCACGCGTCTCGCAATCAGTTGGGTGACTTGTGAACCAAAGTCGAGAATCAGTATTTTGTCGTGCACTTAAGGAATAGCCTTAATCAATATGGTAATTTGGCGCTTCCTTAGTGATCTTCACATCATGAACATGCGACTCGCGTACGCCTGCCGATGTGATTTCCACAAAATTTGCTTTTTCATGCAGCTCATCAATGGTCGTGCAACCCAAATAACCCATGGATGAACGAATGCCGCCAGTCAATTGATGCAAGATGGCAAGTACGCTACCTTTGTAAGGCACTTGTCCTTCAATACCTTCCGGTACTAGCTTCTCCGCATTGGCTGCACTGATATCACTCTGGAAGTAACGATCTGCTGAACCATCTGCCATCGCGCCCAAGGAGCCCATGCCACGATAACTCTTGTATGAACGACCTTGATATAAGAACACTTCGCCAGGCGCCTCTTCTGTACCCGCAAACAGGCCGCCCATCATGACCGAACTGGCACCAGCAGCTAAGGCTTTAGCAACGTCCCCAGAATAGCGCACACCACCATCCGCAATTAACGGAATGCCAGTGCCCTTCAGTGCAGCAGCCACATTCACGATGGCACTAATTTGCGGAACACCAACCCCAGCAACAATACGAGTCGTACAAATAGAGCCTGGGCCAATACCTACCTTCACACCATCAGCGCCATGATCAGCTAACGCCTTAGCAGCATCGCCAGTAGCAATATTGCCACCAATGACTTGGACATGAGGATAGTTCTTCTTGACCCACTTCACTCGATCTAATACGCCCTGGCTATGGCCATGGGCTGTATCAACAACGATGACATCGACGCCCGCACGAACCAATAGCTCAATACGTTCATCATTATCAGGACCAACACCAACAGCAGCGCCTACACGCAACTTGCCTTCGCTATCTTTACAAGCATTCGGGTGCTCAGTGGCTTTCAAAATATCTTTAACGGTGATGAGGCCGCGCAACTCAAACTTATCGTTCACCACCAACACACGTTCCAAGCGATGTTGACTCATCAAACGCTTTGCTTCGTCCAATGAACAACCTTCTTTAACTGTGATCAAGCGCTCACGTGGCGTCATCTTCGACTTGACTGGCGCATCTAAGTCTTCCTCAAATCGCAAGTCGCGATTGGTGATGATGCCCACAACTTCTTTACCTGTCAGCACCGGAAAGCCGGAAAAACCATGTTCACGTGAAAGATGAATCACTTGGCGTAAGGTGTCATCAGGACCGATCGTGATGGGATCACGCAGGACGCCGGACTCATAGCGCTTGACCTTAGCCACTTCTCTAGCCTGCTCTGCAGGCTTCAGATTTTTATGAATAATGCCAATGCCACCCTCGCTGGCCATTGCAATTGCTAAACGGCCTTCGGTCACGGTATCCATCGCAGCGGACACCAATGGTGTATTGAGTGAAATATCTCGAGTTAACTTACTTGCCAGACTGGCATCTCGAGGGAGTACCGAAGAATAAGCCGGCACGAGGAGCACATCGTCAAAAGTGAGTGCTTTTTGAATGAGTCGCATGCAAAACCCCTAGTCACAAAAATCGATTATAGCCTTCTAGCCTTTCTTTTAGCTGCAGCCGCCTGGAATTTGGCATCCTGATTCTGATTGGCCTTCTTTCTGCGGACGGCTTTAGGATCAACCAAGAGTGGTGCATACAGCTCCAAGCGGTCTCCCTCATAAAGCGGGCTATCCCAGTCCTTGCGCTTACCGAAGACGCCAAAACAGCCTTTTCTAGCAATTTTTGGGTCATCAGCTGCAGTGGCAATGCCCGCTTTTTGAAGAGCTAAACCTACTGTTGGGCTGTCTTGAGGGCCTAATTCCAAGGTAAAAGAGGTTAACTTGGGATCGCCTTCTCTAGCATCACAGATAATGATCTTCAAAGCTTCTGGGGGTCTATTGCCCATCAAGGTCTTCAGCCCGCTTCACAAAGCAATCTACAAAAGTACCTGCTATATGGCCAAAAACAGGGCCGATGATCTTATCTAGGACCACGTTTTTAAACTCCCAGTGGAGCTTAAATTCGACCTTACAGGCATCCTCCTTTAGGGGGATGAAGTTCCATTGCCCTGAAAAATGCTTGAACGGGCCATCCACAAAGACCATATCAATGGTCTCGGGGCGATGATTGATGTTTCGGGTATGAAAGTACTGATTGATACCCTTAAAGTGAATATTGATTTTGGCATCCAGAACGGTCTCCGTTTGCTCAAAAATTTCCACTCCGCCACACCAGGGCAAGAACTCAGGGTAGAGAGCCACATCAGTCACTAGGCCATACATGCGGTCAGCTGATTGCCCAATTAAAACGGTCTTGTAGACGTCTGCCATAATCGATCTTGAGAGCTAAATAAATATGAGTATCGTCGATAACAAAAAAGCCTTCTTTGATTATTTTATCGAAGAACGGTTCGAGGCAGGACTCGTACTGGAAGGCTGGGAAGTAAAGGCCATCCGCGCTGGTCGCGTGCACGTCAAAGAAGCGTATGTCGTCATCCGTCAGGCGGAGCTATTCCTGATTGGCTGCCATATTACCCCCCTACTTTCAGCCTCTACCCATATTGTTCCTGACAGCACGCGCACGCGCAAACTCCTACTAAATGCGATTGAGATCAAAAAACTGATTGGTAAGGTAGAGCAAAAGGGCTACACCCTCGTGCCCCTGAATTTACATTTCTCCAAGGGCAATGTGAAATGCGAGATTGGCCTAGCTCGAGGCAAGAAACAGCATGACAAGCGTGCAGCCACCAAAGAGCGCGAGTGGGAAGTCCAAAAGGGACGCATTGCTAGGGGCGATCTCAACGCCTGAGCAGGGAACGGGGAAAGCTCAGACTAAAGCAAAAGGCCTAGATGATGAATCTAGGCCTTTTTTATTACAGCTCTTAATCGGCTGGATTGATTACGACTCTTTCTTGCCCAACATTTCCCAAGTTGCTACGACGCTATCGGGATTCAGAGAGATCGAGGTAATACCCTTAGCCACTAACCAACGGGCAAAGTCTGGATGGTCTGATGGGCCTTGACCACAGATACCCACATACTTGTTTTGCTTCAGACAAGCCTCAATTGAACGGGCGATCATGAACTCTACTGCTGGGTCACGTTCGTCAAAATCAATGGCCAGTAATTCCATGCCGGAGTCACGATCCAATCCCAGCGTTAACTGAGTCATATCGTTTGAACCAATCGAGAAGCCATCAAAATGCTCCAGGAATTGATCAGCCAAAATGGCGTTAGATGGAATCTCGCACATCATGATCAGGCGTAGCCCGTTTTCACCACGCTTCAGACCTAACTGCGCCATCATGTCGATCACACGCTCAGCCTGCTTAATGGTACGCACAAATGGCACCATGATCTCGACGTTATCTAAGCCCATGTCTTCACGAACACGCCTCATAGCAGCGCACTCTAGGGCAAAAGCTTCACCAAAGTCAGCCGATACATAACGGGATGCACCTCGGAATCCCAGCATCGGGTTCTCTTCGTCCGGCTCATAGCGTGAACCGCCAATCAGCTTCTTGTATTCATTAGACTTAAAGTCAGACAAACGGACAATGACCGGTTTTGGATAGAAGGCAGCAGCAATAGTAGCAACCCCCTCAACCAGCTTATCTTCATAGAATTGACGAGGACTGGCGTAACCACGAGCTACGCTTTCTACAGCGCGCTTCAGGTCCGGATCGATGTTGGGATATTCCAAGACCGCCCGTGGGTGCACACCAATGTAGTTATTGATGATGAACTCGAGACGAGCTAAGCCAACACCCGCATTCGGGATTTGACAGAAATCAAACGCCAACTGAGGGTTACCAATATTCATGGTGATCTTGACTGGAATCTCTGGTAACACACCACGAGACACTTCAGTCACTTCAGTCTCGATCAAGCCATCATAAATATGACCTTCATCACCCTCTGCACAGGAAACCGTGACCATCATGCCATCCTGCAAATGCTCAGTAGCATCACCACAGCCTACGACTGCTGGAACGCCTAATTCACGGGCAATAATTGCGGCGTGACAAGTACGGCCACCACGATTGGTAACAATTGCGGAAGCCCGCTTCATCACAGGCTCCCAGTTGGGGTCTGTCATATCGGCAACCAACACGTCACCTGGTTGAACGCGATCCATCTCGCTAGGATCACGAATTACTCGTACTGGACCAGCACCAATCTTTTGACCAATTGCACGGCCTTTGGTCAGAACCTTAGAGCTACCTTTTAACTTGTAACGCATCTCGACTTGACCAGCAGCCTGGCTTTTCACTGTCTCAGGGCGGGCTTGCAAAATGTAGATGCGGCCATCTTGACCATCTTTGCCCCACTCAATGTCCATCGGACGACCGTAGTGTTTTTCAATGATGACTGCGTATTTTGCTAACTCTGTAATATCAGCATCCTCCAAGGAAAACCGATTGCGTTTTTCTGGGGCAACATCAACTGTGATGACCTTCTCAGCTGAACCTACAGGAGCAAATTGCATCTGAATCAACTTTGAACCTAAAGATCGACGAATAATCGCCTTCTTATCCATTGCGAGAGTGGTCTTAAAAACATAGAACTCATCTGGGTTCACAGCACCCTGTACTACTGTCTCGCCAAGGCCGTAGCTTGAAGTAATAAATACAACATCTTCGAAGCCCGACTCAGTATCGAGAGTAAACATCACACCAGCAGCACCGAGGTCGGAACGTACCATCCGCTGAATACCAGCAGACAGGGCTACTTCAGCATGCGCAAAGCCCTTGTGAACTCGGTAAGAAATCGCACGGTCGTTGTACAAAGACGCAAATACTTCGCGAATCTTTTTCAGAACATCATCAATGCCTTCCACATTCAAGAAAGTTTCTTGCTGACCAGCAAATGAGGCGTCTGGTAAGTCTTCTGCTGTTGCAGAAGAGCGCACTGCAAAAGAGCCTTTGCCAGAATCATCTAATTTTTTAAATGCCGTACGAATCTCTTCATCAAGACGCGCCTGAAAGGGAGCAGTCTCAATCCAGCCACGGATTTCTTTACCGGCTTCCGCTAGTGCACGGACATCATCAATATTGAGATTCTCTAAACGCTTCTGAATGCGCTCAGTCAAGTTGTTATGCTCTAAAAAATCCCGAAAGGCTAAGGAAGTAGTTGCAAATCCAGTAGGCACACGCACACCCGTGGAAGACAACTGAGAAATCATTTCACCTAAAGAAGCATTTTTTCCACCGACTGACTCTACGTCAGTCATCCGGAGTTGCTCAAAAGGTAAAACATAGGCATTTGCTACATCACTACTCTGCTGTTGTTGGTTGGACATAAAATACTCTCAAAAGATAAGGAAACTGGTCGAGCGGCCGAATACAATACGGCATACTTCATTAACTATCTATTGTAGTGCTGACAACGACTGTTAGGCCATCCTCATGAGTACCCAAAGTATCCAAACCCGCATTGTTTTTATTGTTTCTGACGGCACCGGCATCACGGCTGAGAACTTCAGCCAGTCGATTTTGGCTCAATTTGAGGCCTCTTTTAAGCACATTCGTGTGCCTTTTGTAGATGAGCCTAACAAGGCCCATGATGCGGTTTCTAGCATCAATCAGGCGGCCTCAAAATATGGAGTTCTACCGATTGTATTCACCACTTTGGTGAATCCCGAACTGAATGCGATTGTCAGCAAAGCGAATGGACTCATTTTGGATATGTTCCAAACGTTCGTCGCACCACTGGAGCATGCCTTAGGCATCAAATCCACCCATGCAATGAACCGCCTCCACCATAATGCGGATACCGAGGCCTACAAAAACCGGATTGAGGCAATTAATTACTCCTTAGCGCACGATGATGGCCAATCCAATAAAAACTTAGCTGAGGCTGATGTCATTCTCGTGGGGATATCACGGGTCGGTAAGACACCCACCAGTCTTTACCTGGCAATGCAGTATGGCATGAAGGCAGCAAACTACCCCTTGATTCCCGAGGACTTTGAACGCGGCCAATTACCTAAAGACTTGATACCCTATCGCAGTAAGATTTTTGGGCTCATGATTGATGCCGAGCGCTTATCAGAAATCCGCAATGAGCGACGCCCCGGCAGTAACTATGCCAAACTCGAAAACTGTCGCTATGAAATAAATGAAGCCACAGCCATGATGAAAAAACAATCCATTCCTTCGGTAGTGACTACCAGCAAATCTATCGAAGAAATTGCCACCACCATATTGCAATCCATGAAGTCAGATAAAACGATACTAGGCTAGAAAATATTTTTCTGATATCCGCTTGCGATTTATAGCGGTCATTAGTTGGCAAGAAAAAAATATTGGGGGTGCCAACCCATGACGACCATATCTATTACAGATAACATCAAATTCTACCGGTGATCAACAGGATGACCAGAATTAAGAACAGCAAGCCTAATCCTCCGCTCGGTCCATATCCCCAATTCATGCTGTAAGGCCATATTGGAATGGCGCCCAGTAACATCAGGATTAAGACTACTAACACAATGGTTCTTAACATTTGAGATTCCTTTCAGCAAGTCAGCGCTATCAATGTACCTCGTCAATCACCACCATGATTGTTCGGTATCCGACATAGTGAAAGTATTTCTGTCTGTCGCCGCATTATTTCGATTGCCACTAATGGTCAAAATGAGACCATCACAAGAAGACTGCCTGCTAAGCGCGTCTTACCCTTAGGGTCTCAAACAAACATACTGCTGCAGCCGTGGAAACATTGAGAGACTCTACTCTTGGGTCAATCGGAATGGAGACTCCTTTTGCTTGGGCCATCAAATCGGCAGATACGCCGTGACCCTCGCTACCCATTACCCAGGCAACCGGATGAATTAATTCCTTACGCATGTGAAAGAGCTCTAACTCACCATCAGCAGTAGTAGCATACAAAGGCGCGGTCACTGCACTTAGGACTTGCTGGATTGACCAACCTTCATAGAGATCGAGTAAGCGATGGGCGCCCATACCAGCGCGCATTACTTTGCTAGACCACATGTGTGCACATCCCGTCAGCGCAATCACCTGAGTAAAGCCAGCGGCTGCGGCAGTTCTGAGAATGGAGCCGACATTACCGGCATCTTGAATGCGATCCAGAATAATCACATCACCAGAAATGGTAGCGACAGACTTCTGAGGATTTAGAACGTTTTCCGGGAGATCTAATAAGCCCGCGAGCTGGGGGGCATTCACTAAGTCACTAAGCAAATCCCATAGGCCTTTGTCTAGTTGATATACCCGTGTGTCAGGGCAGATTTCTACATGGTCGTAAACAGCTTCGGCAATCTCGGGATTTTGTAAACCCAGCTCAGAAGTAATCAAAAACTTCAGCGCTGGATCGCCTACCCAGGTTTGTACTAAATGAATACCTTCAAGCAAAGCCTGGCCAGTTGTAAATCGGGCCTTTTGACCCTTAGGGCCAGTAGCCTGTAACTGACGAATCTCTTTAAATAAAGAATTGTCTTTTGAGGTGATGAATTCAATTTTCATTAGAGAGATTATCGGCTATGCAGCGCTAGGACATTACGAACTGGGGAGAAGCTACGACGATGCTGGTCGCAGGCGCCAAATTCTTTTAAGGCATTAAAATGGGCTTGTGTTGGGTAGCCCATGTGCTGGGCAAAACCATACTGTGGGTGAAGTTCATGTAAAGCCATCATTTGACGATCACGCGTTACCTTAGCCAAGATCGAGGCAGCGGATATTGCAGGCTCTTTGGCATCACCCTTGACTATAGCTTCAGCCGATATAGGAAGCTCCGGACAACGATTACCATCGATTAATGCCTTATCTGGCCAGGCGCCCAAACGGGCAGTCAAATCTTCAATCGCTCGGCGCATTGCCAGCATGGTTGCCTGCAGGATATTAATCTCATCAATCTCTGCCGGACTGGCTTCACCAAGACCCCACGCTTTTGCTTTTCGTTGAATCTCTTCAAACAAAAACGCTCGTCTTGTAGCGGATAATTTCTTAGAGTCTTTCAAGCCGGTGATGGGGTTTTCTGGGTCAAGCACGACTGCACCAGCAACCACTGCGCCAGCTAAGGGGCCCCGCCCCGCTTCATCTACACCACAAACCCAAATCACACTCACGAGCTAATCCGTTTTTTTCCTGCGGTAATCGTTTGCATTACAGCCTGAGCAACTAAAAGACCCGTTGGTCTACGTAAAGTCTCATGCAACTCCGCAAAACGGGTTTTCAGTTGATCGACTTTATTGGCATTCTTTAACCATAGCAATAGCGCCTCAGCTAGCTTACTTGGAGTAGCATCGTCTTGTAGTAACTCAGGGACAACAAATTCTCCACACAAAATATTGGGGAGGCCTACATAAGGCAAGTAACCCTGACGTTTCATAATTTGCGCAGTCAGCCAAGGCACCTTATAAGAAATCACCATGGGCTTTTTCCAGAGCGCCGCTTGCAAGGTAGCGGTACCACTCGCAATCAATACAACATCAGCAGCTTCGAGAACAGCATCCGCCTCGCCATCAATCAAATGAATATCCAGATTTGGGTTTTGCTCTAGAGTGTTTTTGAGCAACATCTCAAGCGGCTCGCGCAAACGCGGTGTAGCTACTGGAATCACAAAGTGCAAAGACTGTCCCTGCATTCGCTTGGCAAGCTCTGACATGGTGTTAAAAAAGATGGGGGCAATCAGCTCGATCTCAGAACCACGACTACCTGGAAGCACTGAAACAATAATTCCATCCAGCGCATGGGCTGGCAAACGGAGGATTTCTTTAATTCTTTGTTTAGCGGATGCGGGGTTTGGCTCCAAAGGAATTTCACTGGCTAGTGGGTGTCCTACATAAGTCGCACTCATACCAGCACGCTCGTAAATCTCGGTTTCAAAGGGGAAGATGCAGAGCATTCTGTCGACCGCTTGCTTAATTTTACTAATGCGCCCTGCCCGCCAAGCCCAAATAGAAGGTGATACAAAATGGAGCGTAGGGATACCCGCCTTTCGCAAAGCCAACTCAACCCCGAGATTGAAATCTGGTGCATCAACGCCAAGATATATATCTGGGCGACCCTCACCCAGTAGATTAGTAATCAGCTCTTTACGAAGTTTCAAGATGGCAGGAAGCTGTTTGATCGCCTCAACGTAGCCACGGACACTGAGCGTCTCCATAGACCAATCTGAACGGAGGCCCTCTGCCTGCATGCGTGGACCACCAATCCCATAAACCTCTAGATTTGAAGTATCTGGGATTTGTTTTAATGCACTCAGTACTGGTGCAGCCAATAAATCACCCGAAGGCTCTCCGGCAACACAAGCAAGTTTAGGCACTAGACTCGCTCTATCGAACAATGCCGCGCGTTGAGGCGGCAATAAAGTCATGGAATTCAGTCAGTTTTTCTGCGGTAGCGGCATCAGCTGCGCTCGCAATGACCATCTTCTGAATCTCGACCTTAGCTTCTTCAAAGCTCAGGCCATCCTTGTAAAGTACCTTGTATGCCTGACGTAACGCAGCAATCGTCTCGCTTGAAAAACCACGACGCTTGAGACCTTCCACATTAATGCCATGCGGAGACGCTTTATCGCCTGCCGCAATCACAAATGGCGGAATATCCTGTACCAGCGCAGAAGCACCCCCAAGCATGGCATGCTGTCCAATGCGTACAAACTGATGAACGCCGGACATACCACCCATAATCGCCCAATCTTTTACCTGAACGTGACCCGCAATTTGAGCGTTGCTTGAAAAAATCGTATGGTTGCCAATTTGACAATCATGCGCGATATGAACATAGGCCATGATCCAGTTGTCATTGCCAATGCGGGTAATACCTTCATCTTGGGCTGTGCCAGTATGGATTGTGGTGAACTCACGAATCGTATTGCGATCGCCTATGATCAATTGAGTGGGCTCTCCGCGATATTTCATATCTTGCGGAGGACCACCAATTGCTGCGAAATGCGCAAAAATATTCCCCTGGCCAATCGTGGTGCAACCCTCGATCACGGTATGAGAGCCGATCTTACTGCCAGCGCCAATTTTCACATTAGGCCCAATGACTGAATAAGGGCCAATCTCCACATCGCTGGCGATTTCAGCTTTGCTATCAACTACAGCAGATGTATGAATCCGAGTCATTACGCACCTTTCGTCCGAACAGCACAAGTGATGTTGGCTTCAGCTGCAAGCTCACCATCTACCATAGCCTGTACTTGAAACTTATAAATACCTGCACGCTCTCGCTCTAATGTAGCCGTCATGATCAATTGGTCACCAGGCAAAACAGGTCTCTTAAAGCGCGCGGCATCAATACCAGCAAAGTAATAAATCGCATCCTCAGCGCGCTCTTCTGAGAATGTTAAAAGAGCTGCAGTCTGAGCCAGCGCTTCAATAATGAGCACGCCAGGCATGACTGGAAATTCAGGGAAATGTCCTTGAAAGAACGGCTCGTTCATCGTGACATTTTTAAGTGCAGTAATACTTTTGCGAGGCTCAATCTCCAGCACGCGATCCACTAATAAAAAAGGGTAGCGATGCGGTAACAACTTCAATATTTGATTGATGTCGATAGCGATAGGTTTACTCATATATTTACCTGCTTAATAAAGTGTCTAGATTTTTTAATGTAAGGTCACAGTGAACTGATAGCGCGTTTTCTGAGTATGGATACTTACTCTTTTAATTCTGAATCTCTGGACTTCTCCAGCAAACGTAAGCGTTGGCGTATTTTATCGAGACCGCGCAGAATGGCTGCATTTTTCTCCCAAGCACTATGGAGCATCGAGGGATAGACTCCAGTGTAATGCTGGCCGGGCTCGGTAATAGAGCGAATAATCGACGTATTACCCGATACCGTTGTTCTATCTGCAATTGTGAGATGTCCAGCAAAATTAGAGGCGCCGCCAATAATGCAGAAGTTACCGATTTTGGTACTGCCAGAGATGGCTGCACACCCTGCAATGACGCAACAATTTCCGATAGTCACATTATGGGCAATTTGTACTTGATTATCAATTTTTGTACCTGCACCGATGATGGTGTCACTCATAGCACCACGGTCAATCGTTGTTGACGCACCAATTTCCACATCATTACCAATCACCACAGCGCCGGTTTGCGGGATCTTTACCCACTCAGCGCCGCTAGCCGAAAAGTCAGGTGCAAAACCAAATCCATCAGCACCAATCACTGCCCCACTATGAATAATGCAACGTTCACCAATGGTAGTCTCCGAATAGAGGGATACATTAGGATAAATCAAAGTATCACTACCGATGCTAGAATTTCTGGCGACTGAGATATTGCCCAGCAAAGTGATACGCTCACCCAGCTTCACCCCAGGACCAATCTGAACAAATGGTCCTATATGACAAGAGGCAGGAACGATTACAGAGATATCGATTGCTGCACAAGGATGAACACCAGGCGCATAAATGGGCGCAGATGCCTTTGCAAAATGTTGGGCCATTCTGGCAAAACTAGCATAGGGATTCTTCGAGACAAAATAAACCCGTTGCGCAGAATGTGCGCCAGGGTTTGCCTTTAGAAAATCTAAATCGGCTTCATTAACAATCAACGCACCAGCAGCACTATCACTCGCCTGCTGTCGATACAGTGGATTAGAAAGAAAAGAGATTTGGCTAGAACAGGCTCGTTCAAGCGGGGCGAGTCCGTGAAACACCAGAGAGCCATCCCCCACCAAGCTTACTTGAAACTGTTCGGCCAGCTCAATGGCGGTAGGCATACGACTTACTTGAGACTATTCAAAGCCTTGATGACATCATCAGTTACGTCAATCTTTGGATTGGCATAAGCTGGATCTTGAATAATGACATCAATTTTTCTTTGCTCAGCGATTTGCTTGAGCGCTTGATTTGCTTTTTCAGCAATCTTGGCGCGCTCTTCAAAGTTTCTCTGATTCAGGTCTTCGGTATATTCACGCTGCTTGCGCTGGAGTTCACGATCCTGATCAGACAACTCACGTTGACGACGCACGCGATCCGCCTCAGACATCACCGCTGAATCACGGTCCAATTTTTCAGCGGCAGATTTAATTTTTTGAGCGCTGTCACGAATTTCATTTTGACGCTTCATGAACTCGTTCTGCAACTTGGTTTGGCTTGCTTTAGCCATATTCGATTCGTTAAATACTTTTTCAACGTTAACGGCAGCAACTCGAGTACCAGCATCTTGTGCAAGCACCTGAGGCGATGAAAAAGCAAAAGTAATGGCAATTAAGCCAAATTGAACCCATTGAGAAGATTGACGAAGCTTCATGACGCTTTCCTTAAACAATTAAAACGCGGTACCTACTTGGAACTGCAAACGCTGAATGTTATCCGTTGACAACGATTTGATCGGGATACCATAACTGAACTTCAGCGGGCCCAGTGGTGATATCCATGATAAACCTAAGCCATAGGAATATCGCAAAACCAAATTGATGTTGGTGTTATAAACATTACCACCGTCCACGAATCCGAATACCCGCAAGGTCTTATCTACGCCGGACCCAGGAACAGGAACGGTATATTCCACATTGCTCACAATTTTGGATTGTCCGCCGGTTGGCTGATTCAAGCCTGTAATGGTATTGTAATAAGTTGGTCCGAGAGATCCCGGAGCATAGCCACGGACCGATCCGATACCGCCAACATAGTAGTTTTTGGTAATTGGGAAGGGATATTTGCCATAAGCCTCTCCGTAACCCACTTCACCGTTAAACGACAAAATATTGCCCTTTGAGAAGGAGTGAAATTTTTGATACTGACCAAAGAGCCGGTAGAACATCATATTTCCAGCGGGGGTTCCGACTTCGGCACTTAGCTGCTGTAATGATCCAGTCGATGGAATTAATGCGCTGTCGCGACCGTCACGGGACCAGCCAACAGTAATTGGCACGTTATAGGTTGTCAGTGTTGATGGATACCCAGGTGAAGCTACGCCGTAGTCTATCGCATAATTTAAATAAGGGATGGGAGTATTGCTCGTGGTCTTAATTTGGAAAGCCTCGATACCTGTCCCAAAAAATACGCGATCCACCTCAGTGTACGGAACGCCAAACTTAATATTTGAGCCTACCGATTTAATTTGGTATTCAGGGTCACCAACGTAATACAGTGGCTTGGAGGAACGGTAGTACAAATCAGTGTAGCGACTGATACCGTCTTCAGTGAAGTAGGGATCATAGTTTGATAAGGCCAAACTTTGGTTAATCTTACCCAGCGCCATATTGAGACCTACCGACGTGCCGGTACCAAACGCATTTTCTTGGTTAATACCGGCAGATAGAATCAATTTTTCTGTTGAGGAGAAACCAGCACCAATAGTTACCGCACCCGTGGGCTTTTCAGTGACCTTCACGTTGACATCAACCTGATCAGGGGATCCTGGAACATCTTGAGTGGTGATATCCGTCTCTGTAAAGTAACCCAAGCGCCCTAAGCGTTTTTTAGATAGATCGATCTTTTCACTATCAAACCAAGCGCTTTCAAACTGACGCATCTCACGACGAATCACCATGTCGCGGGTCTTGGCATTTCCGCTAACATTGACTTGACGAACATAGACCCGGCGACCTGGATCAATCACCAAAGTCAAATCTACCTCACTCAGATCACGACGAATATCTGGTTGAGGATTGATGGTTGCAAACGCATAACCATAGGAACCCAGAATTTCTGCAATCGCCTTAGTGCTCTCCGTTAATTTGGCAGAAGAAAAGGTATCACCTGGTTTAAGTGTCACAAGCTGACTCAGCTCTGCCTCTTTACCCAATGAATCTCCTGACAATCGCACATTTTTGACGGTGAATTTATTACCCTCACGAATACTGATCGTGAGATAAATCCCTTTTTTATCTGGAGTAATAGAGACTTGAGTGGAGTCAATAACAAACTCAAGGTAGCCCCGGTTGAGATAGTAAGAACGAATGTTCTCTAAGTCGGCCGTGAGCTTCTGCTTCGAATACAAATTGTCTTTGCTGTACCAAGATAACCATCCACCAGTCTTGAGCTGCATCTCACTTTTTAGAGTGCTCTCGCTAAAGACTTTATTGCCAATAAAGTTAATTTCCTCAATCTTTGCTACAGGACCTTCATCGATATTGAAATAAACGGCTACTTGATTGCGCTCAACTGGAGTGACCGTCGCAACCACCTCCGCTGCATACATCCCCTTACCAATGTATGAGCGCTTCAGCTCTTGCTCAGCCTTATCAATCAGCGCTTTGTCGTAAAAACGGGCCTCAGCGACTCCTACGGCCTTCAAGGATTTACGCACAATCTCTGGGTCAAACTCTTTCATTCCAGTAAATTCAATCCGGGAGATCGTTGGGCGCTCTTCCACAATCACAATTAAGACATTGCCTTGTGCTTGAATCTGCACATCGCGGAAGAAGCCGGTGCTGTAGAGGGCCTTAATGGCTTCAGCGCCCTTCTCTTCTGTAAAGGTATCTCCGACTTGGACTGGCAGGTAACTAAATACCGTACCCGGCTCAACGCGCTGCAAACCCTCGATGCGAATGTCTTTTACGACAAAGGAATCAGCCGCTTGCGTATTGAAGCAAATGCCGGCAGCAGCAATCAGTGCTACTTGAGCAACAAATCGAGTGACAGAGCGAAAAGAGGGAATCAAAAAATTCAAGGTGAAAGATAGCGTTGCAAATCGTTAAACAAGGCTAGCAAGGAAAGGGATATCAGCAGCACAAAGCCCACTTTTTGGAGCTTTTCTTGCATCGATAATGAAATTCGCTTGCCAACAACCAACTCCCATGCATCATACAGGAGCTGGCCTCCATCTAGCATCGGTAAGGGTACTAAATTCAAGAGCCCAATACTGATGCTCATGAGAGCCAAAAAGGCGACAAATGGTTGCCAACCTACCTGAGCAGTCTTTCCTGCCATGTCAGCAATACTTAGGGGCCCACCGAGCTGTTTGAAGCTGGCTTTGCCAGTAAATAATCCCAACATGAGCCTGAAGGAGACCTTGGTAATCAAATAAACCCGTTGACTAGCAAAGCCCAGGGCGTCTAAGGGGCCTAATTTGAGCTCTTTCCAGTCAGATGGAGGAGTGAGTTGGGGGGCGAGGCCCAAGGCCTCAAATGGGTTAGATTCCGGAGTCATCGGCCGTAAATCGGTGTGCTTGAAGAATTTGATTTGGCGACTGCCAAAAGCATCCTGTATCTCTAGGGCAAAGCCCTGTTCCCCGGTAATGGCATCCAAGAGCAACCAGCGTAAGGCATTCCAACTAGGGACAAAATCAAAGTCCTGCAGAATGGGATGAACGCTATCATCAGCCGACAGGGATTGCCAACCAATCACCTGATCGCCCGCCACTATCCCTAATGTTGCGGCGGTAGATTGCTCGGGTGGTGCTTGGAGTCGAGCGGGAAGTTGCGGAACGCCAGAAACATAAATCACCGCGAAAAGCATCACAGCCAACAAAAAGTTAGCGAATGGTCCCGCCGCTACGATCAAGGCGCGTTGCCAAAGCGGCTTTACATCAAACGATTCTGGGCGCTCTTCGGGTCGAATCGATTGCTGACTATCGCGTCCGTCCAATAATTTGACATAACCACCCAAAGGGATGGGAGCAATAACCCATTCGGTTCCGTTATTGGCTCGATAAGTAAACAACGGTTTACCAAACCCTAGGGCAAAGCGAAGTACTTTCACGCCGCACAAGCGAGCCGCTAAGAAGTGGCCATACTCATGAAAACTCACCAGTACACCTAATGTAACAATAAAGGCGCCAAGGGTGATTAAAGCCTGCACAAATATCCCACTCTAGGACTTGATCTTATTAATCAGATCATTCGCAATCTGACGAGCCCGCGCATCCACCTCGAGAATCGTCTCTAAGGAATCCGCGGGTGCTGTAGGAACAGTATGTAATGTGCGCTCTACCACGTCTGCAATCTGCAAATAAGGTAAGCCCGAGTCTAAGAATGCCGCAACAGCAATTTCATTCGCGGCGTTCAAAACCGTAGGTGCTGTGCCCCCTGACTTTGCAGCAGAAAATGCTAAGCTCAGACAAGGAAATTGAGAGAGATTAGGCTCTGAGAAACTCAGACCCGCTAACTGCGTCAAATTTAACTGGGCCACGCCAGCATCAATGCGCTCAGGCCAAGCTAATCCATAAGCAATGGGGGTGCGCATATCCGGCTGACCCATTTGCGCCAGAACAGAACCATCGCGATAGCGCACCATGGAATGGACCACACTTTGCGGATGAATGAATACCTTAATTTTTTCTAGCGGCAAACCAAACAACCAAAACGCCTCGATGACTTCTAAGCCCTTGTTCATCATCGTTGCAGAATCTACGGAAATCTTTCTACCCATGACCCAGTTTGGATGTGCACAAGCTTGGTCGGGAGTAATATCCGCTAAGTCTGTAATTGGTACATCTCTGAATGGTCCACCAGAGGCGGTTAACCACAGCTCTTCAACCCCGAAATGATCTGATGGAGTTTTAGTGAAATGGTCAGGCAGGCATTGAAAAATCGCATTGTGCTCGCTATCGATTGGTAGTAGCTCGCCACCGCCGGTTTTCATAGCCTGCATAAATAAATTACCCGACATCACGAGCGCTTCTTTATTGGCTAGTAATACCCGCTTACCAGCTTGCGCTGCAGCGAGCGTTGGGACGAGTCCGGCAGCGCCTACAATCGCCGCCATAACCGCATCGCATCCGGAGTCCGTTACCGCAGTAACTAATGCTTCAGGACCGTATAAAACCTGAGTTTTGACATTCCGATCGGCTAGTAATTTACTGAGGCGACCAGCACCTTCTGCGTCAGCAACGACGGCAATGCGTGGCTTAAACTCGATACATTGCTCAGCTAGTCGCTCAATTTGTTTTGCAGCCGTCAGCGCAACTACTGAGAAGCGATCGGGATGCGCACGAATAACATCTAGTGTGTTGACGCCGATGGATCCCGTAGACCCTAAGATCGCAATTTGTTTAAGCAACATTAAATAAATCCAGCCAATAATGCAGCAATCGGCATCGTCGGAATCAGCGCATCAACACGATCGAGAACCCCACCATGCCCAGGAAGCAAATGGCTACTATCCTTGACTCCTGCTAAGCGCTTGAGCTGAGACTCAAATAAATCACCGAACACACTGAATGCTGTCAATACCGTCACCATCAAGAATAGGGGCACCCAGCCAAAGCGAATTGCCCAAGCTCCAAATAAAGTATCCCCTAATGGCAAATATGCTACGCACAAAAACGCGTACAGATAGCAAAGAGCCAGGCCCCCTAGCGCACCTTCAATCGACTTTCCTGGGCTAATGTGCACCGCCAGTTTATGCTTTCCAAAAGCCTTGCCAACAAAGTAAGCGCCAATATCTGCCACCCATACCAAGGCCATGGTGCTGAGCAAAAATACTAAACCTAGTTCACGCAAGAAGACCAAAGCAAACCATGTTGCTGGGAGAATAATTAAACCCACAATGCTATAGAACGTTTTCAGCTTGTGAAGAGAAAGATTCATACCCTTTGCAAAGATGAATGGTGCTAAGAAGAACCAAAATAAGACGGCTATCATCAGTAAAGAAAATTGCCATGAGATAGCTTGCATCCCCAACAACAACAAAATAATAGCCAAGCAAAAAACGGCATAGAGCCATGCAGCCATCTTGGACTCAGGGGCAATCATGCGACTCCATTCCCAAGCGGCAGCGACGAGCGCAATCAGAAAAAAAGCGCCTATATAGAATGGGGGCAATAAAAATAGGATGGGCAATAGGACTGCCATCAGAATAGTGGCAGTAATGATTCGGGTTTTTAGCATAAAGAAGTGTGAGAGGAGCGATTAAACTGCGTCACTCATGGGCACAGATTCAAGCTGAGCACTAGTTCGACCAAAACGACGTTCACGCTGACTAAACCAATCAAAAGCCTTATGCAATTCAGCTTCATCGAAATGAGGCCAGAGCGTATCCGTGAAGTAGAGCTCGGTGTAAGCCAATTGCCATAGTAGGAAATTGCTCACTCGCTGTTCACCGCCAGTACGAATAAAGAGATCCGGCTCCGGCGCATAGGCCATCGATAAATGGGGTTGTAACAACTCTTCAGAAACCTGCTCAGCCTGTAATCCAGGATTCGCAATCAAACATTTGCGCATCGCCTGCAAAATGTCCCAGCGACCCCCATAGTTCGCGGCGACGGTCATAGTCAGACCCTTACAGTCAGCCGTTTTTTCTTCAGAGAATTTCACCATTTGTTGGATTGCATCATCAAAGCGACTTAAGTCACCAATGAGTCGAAAGGCAATATCATTTTCAGCAAGTCGGGCAACTTCGCTTTTCAAAGATTTCAAAAAAAGCTTCATCAAAAAACCGACTTCTTCTGGCGGACGGCGCCAGTTCTCTGAGCTAAAGGCAAATACCGTGAGGTATTCCACTCCCAGACGGCGGCACTCTTGCACAATCTTACGAAGCGCGGCTAAACCTTCAGTATGCCCCGCAACACGAGGCATAAAACGATTGCTAGCCCAACGACCATTGCCATCCATGATGATGGCGACATGGCGCGGAATCGCTTGTACCTCGGGAATCACTAAGGTAGAGCTAGTATGCTGAGTCATGGATAGAGATTGATAAAAAAGAATCTGACGACTAAACCGTCATGATCTCTTTTTCTTTTTCTGCAATGATCTTATCGATATCGACTACAGCGCGATCCGTCATCTTCTGAATCTCGTCAGTCGCACGACGCTCATCATCCTCAGAAATTTCTTTGTCTTTAGTGAGGCGCTTTAAATGCTCATTGGCATCGCGACGTAAATTACGTACTGCAATCTTCGTTTCTTCGCCCTCATGTTTGACTACCTTAGTCAAGTCACGACGACGTTCTTCTGTTAATGCAGGCATTGGTACACGAATGACCGTACCTTGTGATGCCGGATTCAAACCCAAGTCAGAATCCCGAATAGCCTTCTCAATAGCACCAACCATCGTCTTTTCAAATGGTTGCACATTAATCGTTCTGGCATCAGCTAAGCCTAAGTTCGCCACTTGACTTAGTGGGGTTGGATTGCCGTAGTAATCAACCTGAATATGCTCTAAGATTCCTGGGTTGGCGCGGCCAGAACGAATCTTTGCCAAATTGGTCTTCAACGCCTCAAGAGACTTTTGCATCTTTTGATCGGTAGTAGTTTTAATTTCTGTTGCGGACATCAAGCCTCCTATTAAACGTGTACTAAGGTGCCTTCAGATTCCCCTTGAACCACGCGCATCAGAGCGCCTGGCTTGAGAATCGAAAACACTTTAATGGGTAATTTACGGTCACGGCACAATGCAAAAGCAGTTGCGTCCATTACCTGTAAGTTTTTAATGATTGCCTCATCAAAGGTCATCGTTTTATATAAAGTAGCCGTTGGGTCTTTCATTGGATCTGCGCTGTAAATACCATCGACTTTGGTGGCTTTGAGTACGATCTCGACACCCATTTCCGCGCCCCGCAAAGCGGCCGCAGTGTCGGTAGTAAAAAATGGGTTGCCTGTACCCGCTGCAAAGATCACGACTTTGCCTTCGCTCAGCGCGCGGATAGCACGCGGGCGAATGTAAGGCTCAACGACTTGATCCATTCTTAAAGCAGATTGCACGCGAGCCTCAACGCCTTTTTGACGCAAAGCATCTTGTAGCGCAAGAGAATTCATCATCGTTGCTAGCATTCCCATGTAATCAGCTGTTGCACGATCCATGCCGGCCGCCCCGCCTGCTACACCACGAAATATATTTCCGCCACCAATCACAATCGCTAATTGAACACCGCTGTTGACAACATCGGCAATTTCTTTCACCATCGAATCAATAGTGATGGGATTGATACCAAAAGCATCATCCCCCATGAGGGCTTCACCAGAGAGTTTTAAGAGAACACGTTTGTAGGCTGGCATGGTTTTGTTTTCCGTAATTAGCCAAGCAATCTACTTGCTTAGCGTATTGATCTTTAAGTACTTTTTAATGTCTTACCTAAATTATAAGGGGCTTGGCGCGGATCAAACAAAAGGGCATAGAAACCGAGATTCCTATGCCCTTTTGAGGATGACGGCCTTACTGGGTAAACCCAGTAGTGGTAGCGCTAGTTAAGCACCCTTAGCAGCGGCAACCTGAGCAGCCACTTCAGCCGCAAAGTCGTCTTGACGCTTCTCGATGCCCTCACCCACCACAAACATGGTGAAACTCTTGATCGTGGTGTTAGCAGCTTTAAGCATTTGCTCAACCGATTGCTTGTCGTTTTTAACGAAAGTTTGGTTCAACAAAGACACCTCTTTGAGGTACTTCTGAATAGAACCTTCCACCATCTTCTCAACGATTTCTGGCGGTTTGCCAGATTCAGCAGCCTTTTGAACTGCAACACTGCGTTCAATAGCGATTGCTTCAGCAGGAACATCAGCCATCGATAAAGCCACTGGCTTCATGGCAGCAATATGCATTGCGACGTCTTTGGCTGCAGTCTCGTCACCATCGAACTCAACTATGACGCCGATACGAGTACCGTGGAGATAAGAAACTAATTTATTGCTACCAGCAAAACGCTTGAAGCGACGTGGCATGATGTTTTCACCGATTTTGCCAATCAAGGCGCTACGGACTTCATCCACAGTTTGGCCATTCATAGGCAATGCAAGTAATGCAGCAACATCCGCTGGATTCTTCTCTGCTACTAACTTGACACACTCAGCAGTAAAGGCCAAGAAGTCGTCGTTCTTAGAAACAAAGTCGGTTTCGCAGTTCACTTCCAATAAAGCACCTGTTGTACCGTTAATGAATGAAGCCACAATACCTTCAGCCGTTACACGGGATGCGGCCTTACCCGCTTTACTACCGAGCTTGACACGCAGAATCTCTTCCGCACGAGCCATATCGCCGTCAGCCTCAGTCAGCGCTTTTTTACACTCCATCATCGGAGCATCAGTTTTGGCGCGTAACTCACCAACCATTGCAGCGGTAATAGCAGCCATTATTCAGCTTTCCCTTCTTCAACGAACTCTTCTTCGCCTTCTTTAACGGCGGTCAAGATTTCTTGAACAGAATTGGATTTACCTTCGAGGATTGCATCGGCAATCCCGCGAGCGTAGAGCAAAACTGCTTTGCTAGAGTCATCGTTACCAGGAATAATGTAATCAATACCTTCTGGTGAATGGTTGGTATCCACCACAGCGATCACCGGAATACCCAGCTTGTTCGCTTCGGTAATAGCAATCTTGTGATAGCCCACATCCACTACAAAAATCGCATCTGGCACGCCGTTCAAATCCTGAATACCGCCAAGTGCTTTTTGCAACTTGTCGAGATCGCGATCATTAGTCAAGGCTTCCTTCTTGGAAAGCTTCTCCCAATCGCCGGCTTCTTTAGCGACTGCCATATCTTTTAAACGCTTGAGGGAGCCTTTAACGGTTTTAAAGTTGGTGAGCGTACCGCCCAACCAACGACTGTCGATATAAGGCATACCAGCGCGGGCCGCTTCTTCAGCAATAATCTCGCGTGATTGACGTTTTGTTCCAACGAATAAGATGGTTCCACGATTAGCAGCAATTTGTTTTGCGAATTTCAGGGCGTCCTGAAACATCGGCAAGGTCTTTTCCAAATTGATAATGTGAATTTTATTGCGATGGCCGAAAATATAAGGGGCCATTCTTGGGGACCAGAAACGGGTTTGGTGGCCAAAATGGCAACCGGCTTCCAGCATTTGACGCATAGTTACTGACATAACATCTCCTAAGGGTTAGTTTCTAAGATTGAACCCTAGCTGCGCTAAAAAGCGCCACCCTGGAAGGTTCAACCCGCGATTTCAGTTCAAAATTGATCTGAGAACAAAAATTATAGCTTAAATATCAGGGACCTAGACACTCCAGAGCCATCCTCCTGAAGGAATACCCACCTCAAAATCACATTAAATAGGGTCTCTGCCCATTATTTAGGCATTGCACCGCTCGCAAAAACGGTCAAGTCGTTGATAATCAAGGCATGAATAGTGTATTTACCACCGAAAAAGACATCCAAGGGATGCGCGAGGCTGGCCGCTTAGCCAGTGAAGTGCTGGATCATGTTGCCCCCCATGTCAAAGCAGGAGTGAGCACTGGAGAGTTAGATCGCATTTGCCACGAGTACATGCGTGATGTCCAAAAGACCATTCCAGCACCATTGAACTATCAGCCCCCAGGCTATCCACCCTTTCCGGCAGCAATCTGCACCTCAGTTAACGATGTGATCTGCCACGGCATTCCTGGGGAGAAGATCTTGAAAACCGGTGATGTCGTGAATCTCGATATTACCGTTATCACACCTGATGGCTACTACGGAGATAACAGCCGCATGTTCATGGTGGGTGAAGTGTCGGTTATTGCAAAACGCCTGACCCAAGTGACCTTTGAATGCATGTGGCTAGGGATTGCGCAAGTAAAGCCTGGTGCATCGTTAGGGGATATTGGCTATGCCATTCAAACGCATGCTGAGAAGGCGGGTTACTCTGTGGTCCGTGAATATTGCGGACATGGTATTGGCAAAGTCTTTCATCAAGATCCGCAAATTCTTCACTATGGCCGCCCTGGTACTGGTGAAAAACTGACAGAAGGTATGACCTTTACGATTGAACCGATGATTAATGCAGGTCGCCGCGATATTCGCACTATGCCCGATCAATGGACCGTGAAGACGAAAGACCGCAGCCTCTCTGCTCAATGGGAACATACACTATTAGTAACCGCTACCGGTGTTGAAGTCCTTACTTGGTCAGAAGGAAGCAATCCCATACCGGATTGTGTCAAGGGGCTTTCCTTTAGGCCAAACCTAGCTAACGTTTAAACCACTCCAGCGTGATGCCTCAACCCCTCTCAGGCGCGAAGCCGATTGCAGATATTGCGAGCTTGCGTGCAGCTCGTGAGCTGGCCTATGCCGATTTTCGGGAGCATCAAGTTGCCAGTAGATTAACGAAGCAATTGAGCAAGCTCAGTGATGAGTTACTAATCAGCTTGTGGAACTCCTGTGACCTGCACACAGATGCTGCCTTAATTGCAGTGGGTGGGTTTGGTCGGGGCGCACTTTTCCCGTACTCTGATATTGATATTTTGATTCTGCTTCCAGCAGACCAGCAATACTTTGAAAAAGTCCTCGCCAACAAGATTGAACGGTTTGTAGCAAGGTGCTGGGATACCGGCTTAGAGATCGGCTCTTCCGTTAGAACAGTGGCCGAATGTATTTCTGAGGCAGAACAAGACATTACCGTACGCACTTCGTTGCTGGAATCACGACTCATCTGCGGCCAGAAATCTCTCTTCAAAGAATTTGAAGAAACTTACGAAAAGACTTTAGATCCAAAGTCATTTTTCCAAGCAAAATTAGCAGAGCAAATTCAGCGCCACTATAAATATCAGGATACGCCCTACTCCCTTGAGCCCAACTGCAAAGAAAGCCCTGGTGGCCTGCGGGACTTACAAATCATTACCTGGGTTAGTAAAGCCGCGCACTTAGGCAGCACATTTAAGGATCTCAATCTTGCGGGTTTGGTTACCGAACGGGAGTTGACAGAACTTAATCGCAATCAACGTTTTTTAGAAGCTCTGCGCGTCAATTTACATTTGCTTGCTAAGCGTAGGCAGGATGTGTTGGTGTTTGATTTGCAAGCACCACTTGCCGCGGCTATGGGCATCGAAGAGGATTCTTCAAGACTCGCAAGCGAAGCGATTATGCGTCGTTACTATTGGGCTGCCAAAGCGGTTAGTCAATTAAACGATGTCTTGCTACAAAATATTGAAGCCCTGCTCTTTCCTCAAGAATCCAAAACGACCTATGCTATTACTGGTGAGGGCAATGAATGCTTTATTGAGCGTCAAGGTGTACTAGATATCACCGACCCTCAGTTATTCCAGAAACACCCCGAACAGATTCTAAGGACCTTCTTGGTCTTTGCACAAACAGCGAATGTCAAAAGCTTATCCGCCACTATTTTCAGAGCGCTCTATAACGCGCGCCAAAAGATGGATAGTCAGTGGCGCCAAGATCCTATCAATCGCTCTCTTTTCATGGAAATATTAAAAGAGCCTGAAGGAGTCAGTCGCGCATTCCAACTCATGAACCGTACTAGCGTGCTTGGTCGCTACTTACCTGCCTTCAGAAAAATCGTGGGTCAGATGCAGCATGATTTATTTCATGTATACACAGTGGATCAACACATCTTGATGGTTTTGCGCAATGTGCGCCGCTTTATGGTGGTTGAGCATACCCATGAATTTCCGTTCTGCAGCAGCTTAATGGCCCATTTTGAAAAGCCGTGGCTCTTGGTCATTGCCGCCCTCTTTCATGACATTGCTAAAGGTCGGGGTGGAGACCATTCGGAGCTTGGCAAAGCGGATGTCCGTAAATTCGCTAAAGATCATGGCTTAGATAAAGCCGATACAGAACTCATCATCTGGTTGGTAGCAGAACATCTCAATATGAGCCAAGTGGCTCAGAAGAAAGACATTACCGATCCGGAAGTAGTCCAAGCTTTTGCGAAGAAAGTGGGTGATGAACGCCATCTCACCGCACTCTATCTGCTCACAGTAGCCGATGTGCGCGGTACCAGCCCAAAAGTCTGGAATGCCTGGAAAGGGAAATTGCTAGAGGACCTCTATCGCGCCACGCTAAGGGTATTAGGGGGTGCTAAACCAGACGCCTCCTCAGATCTTGCCCAGCATCAAGAGGAGTCGCGCGCTAAGCTGAGACTTTACGGCATCGAGGATACTGCTTATGAGAATCTCTGGCAGCAGTTAGATGTGGCCTTCTTCTTACGCCAAGAGGCATCTGATGTTGCTTGGCTCACGCGCCATCTGTTCAATCAGGTGGATAGTAAAACTCCGGTCGTCAGTGCAAGACTTTCCCCTGTCGGCGAGGGCTTGCAAATTGCCGTCTACGTAAAGGATCAAGAAGACTTATTTGCCAGAATTTGCGCTTACTTTGAGCGCCACGGCTTCTCCATTTGGGATGCCCGCATTCATACAACACGACATGGCTATGCACTCGATACCTTCCAAATTTCGGGTAGTAATTTAGTTGATGAAGGTGGTAGCTATCGTGACCTCATTCAACTTGTTGAATATGAGCTCACTGCGGCACTTCAACACAATGATCCTCTGCCATCACCCAGCATGGGGCGCCTCTCAAGGCAATCACGCACTTTCCCGATTCAACCACGAGTACATATGACACCGGATGAGCGCGGGCACTACTACGCACTGTCACTCTCAGCAAGTGACCGCACTGGCCTGCTCTATGCCATCTCCAGAATATTAGCTAAGCATCAGGTTTCTCTGCATACGGCACGCATCAACACCCTGGGTGAACGCGTGGAAGACGTATTCTTATTAGATGCTGCTAACCTGAGTAAAAATCCGAAGCTGCAAATCTTGCTAGAGACCGATTTGTTAGAGGCGCTAGGAGTCTAGGGAAATCAACTGAGATTTTGTAAGGCTCGCTGAATACGCGGGCAAGTTATTTGATCAAAAGGCACCCATGCCTTTTCAATACTCTCAGGAGATTCCCGCTCCTCGATCGCTTTGAATACAAACAAAAGATCAATGTGTAAATGCACACCCTCAGCTTTCTTTGGGTTTGCGGGGATTTCATGTAAATCAATATCGATAGGATCTAGATATTCATCGATGGGCTTGCAGGCAATACCCGTTTCCTCAAAGACCTCCCGAATTGCAGCATCGATCGGACTCTCACCTTCATCAATATGACCGCCTGGTTGCATCCACGCCTTAATGTAAGGATGAAAGATGAGAAGTACTCGACCATCTCTTACAACCAGGCCGCTAGCAGTAATGTGACCTGCCGTAGTAGATCGCGAGTAAGGATCTACGGTAGATAAGACCTGATCACAAGATGCTTTAAATCGGGTGCCAATAGCCTCTTTGGAGATGCGTTCAATGATTTTCATAGTCAAGTCCAAAAATCTTATCGAAGGACTGCGACAGCGTAAAGCCAATTACTGCGTAGGAAATCACCTACTTCAGTAACTCCATCATGGCCGCCTCATCTATTACCGGGACACCGAGCTCTTCCGCCTTAGTAAGCTTACTGCCTGCATCCGTGCCAGCAACTACGTAATCTGTTTTCTTCGAGACGGACCCTGCTACTTTGGCGCCTGCTTTTTCAAGCAAGTCTTTAGCTTCATCACGGGTCATGGTTGGGAAAGTGCCTGTAAGTACAAAGGTTTTTCCAGCTACTGCTGCACTGATGATCTTTTCTTCTACTGAGAGCTGCATACCCGAAGCCAGAAGTTGCTCAATCACTTCGCGGTTGTGCGCCTCACCCATAAAGCTAGTAATGGAATCTGCCACGACTGGCCCAACATCTTTGACCGTGAGAAGATCTTCGAGATTGGCATCCATTAACGCATGCATAGTTTGATAATGATTCGCTAGATCCCTAGCGGTAGTCTCGCCCACATGCCGAATACCTAAGGCAAAGATGAATCTTGCTAAAGTGGTATTTCTGGATTGATTGATTGCTTGAATCAGATTATCGGCTGACTTCTCACCCATACGCTCCAGATTAGCAAGCGCAGTAAAGCCAAGTCGATAAAGATCAGCTGGTGTTCGTACTAAATTCTGATCAACCAATTGATCTACGATCTTCTCGCCCAGGCCTTCAATATCTAGCGCTCTTCTGTGTGCAAAATGGATGAGCGCCTGTTTACGTTGTGCCCCGCAAAATAGTCCGCCGCTACAGCGCGCTATGGCCTCATCAGCCAAGCGCTCAATATGAGAGTCGCACACAGGGCAATGGGTTGGCATGATAAATTCTGTTGCGTCGGATGGCCTGCGTTCTTTGACTACAGAGACGACCTCTGGAATCACATCACCAGCCCTTCTCACAGAAACGGTATCCCCAATTCGGACGTCTTTACGCTTGACCTCATCTTCGTTGTGCAGGGTTGCGTTAGTTACAGTGACACCACCCACTTCGACTGGAGCCAATCTAGCAACAGGGGTAATGGCGCCAGTGCGGCCTACCTGAACATCAATACCCAATACAGTAGTTAAGGCCTCTTGAGCAGGAAACTTATGGGCCAAGGCAAAGCGAGGTGCCCTAGAAACAAATCCAAGTTTAGTTTGTTCAGCAAAGGAGTTCACCTTATAGACCACACCGTCAATATCGTAAGGGAGTGAATCTCGTTTAGCGCCAACTTCGTTATAGAAAGCCAAAATAGCTTCTACCGATTGAAGGACACGACGTTCAGAGCACACTGGTAAACCTAGTACAACATAAGCATCCAATAGTTTTTCGTGAGTGGCTGGCAACCAGGACTGGGGCTCTAGCGCACCAAGACCATAGGCAAAGAAAGAGAGGGGCCTCTTAGCAGTAATTTTAGAGTCCAATTGACGCAAACTACCTGCAGCCGCATTGCGGGGATTGGCAAACTCCTTCTCGCCCAATAATGCAGCTTGCTCATTCATTTTCTGGAAGTCTTTGAGATACATGAAAACTTCACCGCGTACCTCAAGTACTGCCGGAATATTTTCCCCCGTTAGCTTTAGCGGAATGGCTCGAATGGTTTTAATATTTGCAGTGACATCTTCGCCACTGGCACCATCACCACGGGTAGCAGCCCTAACTAAAGAACCATGCTCATAGCGCAAAGAGATCGCTAAGCCATCAAATTTAAGTTCGCCAGCGTAATCTACTTGTTCGAGATGCAGACCTTCTCGGCAGCGACGATCAAAAGCAATCAGCTCTTCATCTGTAAAAGCATTATTCAAAGAAAGCATGGGCATAATATGAATGACCGAATCAAACGCCTTTAATGCAGCGCCGCCCACTCTTTGAGAGAGCGAATCAGCTGTAACCCATTGGGGATGAGCAGCCTCAATCTCTAACAGCTCGCGATAGAGGCGGTCATACTCACTATCGGGAACGATGGGGTTATCAAGGACATAGTAAGCATGCTCTAGGCGCGCTAACTCGACTTGTAAGAATGCATAGCGATCCGCTAATTTTGTCGGACTAGAAGACGACAACGTGATTCCTTAGCTGAAGAGTCTACTAGCAGTAGAAGAGCCTGCAGGAACGCCGCCCTTCTCAAGTTTGGAATAAAGAACATCTAGATGCTGGCGAATGCTAATCACAGCAGCCTCAGTCAGATTGATGCCGTTGTCATCCACCAAACGCCCGTGAGCTGATTGGGCAATCTCAAGACCCTCACTCAGCATCCGCTCAAACGCACGCTCTTCATAAGCCACTAAAGGTACCTCGAGCAATAAAGTCAGCTGCTTGACCGGTGCGTTGGGGTTAATCTCTGAAGTAGTAAAAATCAGAGCGCCATTACTAAAGAACTCATAAGCGCGGCCATTGCGAGAGAGTCTAAAACCTCTTTTACGCATCAAGGCATCGAAGTTAGCACCCGAAGCTGCATCATCAAAAAGCACATTGATACTCAGCTGAATATCACTCTCTGCAGCCATCACATCTAACTCTTTAGCGCTCTCCAGCATCGTATTGACACTGGGCATATCAATCTGAGATCCCAGGGTTGCTGCAAGTGCTTGCGCACGCGAACAGAAGTCAGATAACTCTAGTACACCAATTGGTCCACGACGGCTTGCTAATTGAATCGCTAGTTGTAACTCAGAATAGGCAGCTTCTGGGCGTAATGCCTCCCAATGTTCATCAGCATCTGCATTGAAGCCTTCATACATCCAGCGCGCCGTTAAGGCAGACGGCTCATCCACCCATACCTTCATTTCATCAAGAATTTCAGCGCCCCGAATACGCTCATCAAAGCGCAGCGTAATCACGCAGTCAATTCGAGGGTCGATAGAAAAATTGTCTGGAATGGATGTGGATGGGAGGCTGATATCTCCAAAGGTGGGTTCTGCTCGATCGACAGCCTCAGAAAAATCTTGGCTAAAAGAAGGCTCCTTTATTAATGAGCTCTTGTTCACTTCCATCTTGCGACGCGCACGGGCATATTTGATATTCACTACTGCTACAAATACTAAGATCAGTAAGCCAATTACGGCTAAAGCAAGCTGCAATTCAGACAAACCCAACATTGTCATGATTTGCTCTAGCTCCACTTAAGCAGCCTCCACCATCGATACTGCAGAGGAAATATCTACAGCCACAATCCGGGATACACCCTGCTCTTGCATGGTGACACCAATCAGTTGATGCGCAATTTCCATCGTGATCTTGTTGTGTGAAATGAACACAAACTGAGTCTTATTGGACATTTTGGAAACCATCTGCGCATAGCGCAAGGTGTTCGCATCATCCAGTGGCGCATCCACCTCATCGAGCAAGCAGAATGGCGCAGGATTGAGAAGAAATAAGGAGAACACTAAAGCAATCGCAGTTAACGCTTTTTCACCGCCGGATAATAAGTAGATCGAGCTGTTCTTCTTGCCTGGAGGCTGAGCCATCACCTGAACACCCGCATCTAAGATCTCTTCACCTGTCATTACCAACTCTGCATGACCGCCACCGAAGAGCTCAGGGAATAATTTACCGAAATGGATATTCACTTGATCAAATGTACCCTGCAAGAGGTCCCGCGTTTCCGCGTCAATCTTTGCGATTGCATCAGTTAAGGTCTGCATGGCTTCAGTCAAGTCGGCAGTCTGTGCATCCAAGAATTGTTTACGCTCACGAGAACTTGATAACTCATCTAGCGCAGCCATATTGACAGGGCCTAAGGACTGAATCTCATTGCCGAGACGAGTCACCTCGCTTTGTAAAGCACCTACTCTGAGGTCGGGACTAAAGTTGGCTTCCAAAGCAATTAAGTCGGCCTCTGCATCTGACAGCAAAGTGGCGAATTGCTCAAAGTTCAATCGAGCCGCTTGTTCACGTAACTGCAAATCTACCACCTTGTCACGCATGGGCTGCAGACTACGCTCAATCTGTAAGCGCACTTCGTCCGCTTCCCGCAGTTGATGCAAGACCGCATCTTGCTCAGTGCGCGCATTTGCTAAGGCTGCCTCACGAGCGCTTCGGGCCAGTAGTAGTCCCTGTAATTGATCTTGAGCTGCTTCATCGCTCAGGGTTTCAAGCTCTTGCTCTGAGTTAGCTTGCTTATCCTGAATCTCCATAATCTGAACACGAGCAGTGCTTTGATCGCGTTGTAAATCAGAGATACGCTGTTGTAGGGAGCGAGTTGCAAAGGCCGCTTCTTGGGCAGACATTTCAGAAGAACGCAAAGATTCACGGAGGCGATCGCGCTCTTGGGTTGCTAGCTCCAGTTTTTCTTGAGCAACCGCTAAATTCTCTTGCAAGCCCTGCTTGGACTCTTCTGATTGGGCAAGCTCTTCTGAAGATTGCTCATGAGTTCGACTGAACTGCTCCATTTGCTGACGCAGTTCACTTAACTCACCCTGAATTTGCTCAGCGCGTTGGCTGTACTTTTCCTCAGCTTGAGTGAGTTGCATTCTTTCAACTTCAAAACCATGCACTTCTTGCACGGCTTGTTCAGCATGGATCCGGGTTTGTTCCGCGGCTTGGTGAGCAGCTTGATAATTGGCAACGCATTGATCCAACTCACTCTGCAGTTCACTCTGAATGAGTTTGTGGGCACGTAATTGCTTCTCGAGACCCTCCATCTCTTGCGCACGCGCTAACATGCCGGCCTGCTCTGAATCCGCAGCATATAACTGAACACCAACACGACTCACTAAGTGGCCCTGTTGCGTGACAAAGGCGCCACCCGCAGGTAATTTCTCACGACGATGCAAGGCGTCTTCAAGACTGTTAGCAATATAGATGTTGTCCAACCACTCCTGCAATACAGCAGCTACACGCGGTGCACCGGCACTTTGAACGCGCGTTAACAAAGGAATAAAGTCTGTTGGTACCGCAGTACGCGCAGGAGAAATTTCCTCGGTTAACAAAATTGCTAAACGACTTGGGGGCGCATCATTTGCTAAGGCTAAGGTTTCTTGAACACTCTTGGCAGTAACAGCAGCTAAGCGCTCCCGTAATACCGACTCCAAAGCCGCTTCCCAACCACTTTCCACCTTGAGTTCTTGCCAAAGGCGTTTACTCTCTTTTAAGCCTTTACTCTCAAGCCAAGGCCCAATTTTTCCTTGTGCCTGAACGCTCGCTTGCAAGGCCGTTAAGGCAGTGAGCTTTGCTTCGGTTTGCGCTAACTCTTGATTAGCAGCCTGAAATTGTTGTTGCGCAGTATTGCGCGCCTCATCAGCAGCCGGAACGCGTTGTTGCGCCTCACCTGCTTTGAGTCTGGCTTCCTCCACTTTGCGCTGTGCCATCGCGTGACGATCGATTGCCATTTGCAATGCTTCAGCATCAGGTCTGCGCATACCAGCAAGCTCAGCCTCAAGGCGAGTATCGCGCCCTTTGAGCTCCTCTACTTGAGCGAAGATCGCCTTAACGCGCTCACCCAAGCTCGCCAAACGTTGGTCAATCGTAGCCAAGTTCTCGCGGGCATCATTGAGTTCGCGAGCATGGACTTGATAAGACTCATCAAGGCTAGGCATTTGCTCTTGCAGGTCGGATAAATCCGCCAATAAGGTTTGCTCTTTTTCTGCAGCCAAACTGAGCTCTTGCTCAGCTGTGCGTTGTGCTTGAGCAGCGTCCGTTTCTTGAACAGTCCAGCGCTGTAACTGCGCTAATAAATCCTGAGATTGCTGTTGTAGACGCTGACGTGCCTCTTGCACGTAACGAATTTGGGACTCAACTTGACTGACATCCGCATTGGTTTGATACAAGTCACCTTGAGCTTGGGAAACTAGATCTTGCAAAGCGTATTGCTGAGTACGCATCGTTTCGAGCTCAGTTTCTGCATGACGCATTTTTGCAGTCTGCTCTTCCAGGCTCACTTGAGTATCCCGAATACCATTGGCATGACGCTCTTGCTCTTTGCCTGCTTCAGTCTGACGCACAAACCAGAGTAACTGCTGCTGAGATTTCATCTCAGTGGAAAGTTCAGCATGGCGCTCAGCAACCGTTGCCTGCTTCTCCAAACGCGTGAGCTGTTGATCCAACTCGCGCACAATATCTTCAACGCGCACTAAGTTTTCTTTAGTGTCTTCAAGGCGAGAGGCAGTTTCTTTACGACGCTCTTTATATTTAGAAACGCCCGCTGCCTCTTCTAGGAAAACACGCAACTCTTCAGGCTTCGCTTCCAGGATGCGATTGATCGTGCCCTGCCCGATAATGGCGTAGCCTCTTGGGCCCATACCGGTACCCAAGAAAATATCTTGAATATCTTTACGACGGACGACTTGGTTGTTGACGTAATAACTAGAATTGCCATCACGCGTGAGAACCCGTTTAATACCTAATTCCGTAAAGGCACTCCACTGACCTTGAGCACGCCCTTCTGAATTATCAAAAATGAGTTCGACACTGGCACGGCCAGAAGGTTTGCGTAAACCAGAACCATTGAAAATAACATCCTGCATGGACTCGCCACGCAATTCACTAGCGCGGGATTCGCCTAAAACCCAGCGAACTGCATCAATAATGTTCGACTTTCCACAACCATTAGGGCCCACAACACCGATTAATTGACCGGGCATTTCAAAGTGGGTGGGGTCGACGAATGACTTAAAGCCGGAAAGTTTGATGGATTTCAGTTGCACGGCGTACTTTGCAGGGAAAAGAGGGGTTCAAATAAGGGGGTAAAAATTATTACCAAAGTGGGAAGATGATAGCAAGCTTAGGGCTTAAGCCATGGGTTTTTGGCTCACCGATATAATGATTAATCTATATCCAGGGGCAAAACCCCTTAACAATCTGATAGTTAACTAAAAAGTATGAGCCAATCACCACAAAACATCATCGAACAAGCCTGGGAAAACCGTGCAAACCTCTCTCCTGACGCCGTTTCTGGGGAAATTCGTAACGCGGTCAATGCCGTCCTGGAAGGCCTCAATACTGGCACTATTCGGGTGGCCGAGCGCCGAAGCGTTGGTCAATGGGAAGTCAACCAATGGGTCAAAAAGGCGGTTTTGCTGTCTTTTCGCTTAGAAGACAATAAACCGATGAGTGCTGGCGGCTATACCCAGTTTTACGACAAGGTTCCTAGCAAGTTCGAAAACTACACCGCAGAAGACTTTGCCAACGGTGGTTTCCGGGTTGTTCCCCCTGCCATGGCGCGTCGTGGCTCATTTATTGGCAAAAATGCCATCCTCATGCCCTCTTACGTCAATATTGGAGCCTACGTGGGTGAAGGCACTATGGTCGATACTTGGGCGACTGTAGGTTCTTGCGCTCAAATTGGTAAGAACGTGCACCTATCTGGCGGCGTAGGCATTGGAGGCGTTTTAGAGCCAATTCAGGCTGGTCCAGTCATTATTGAAGATAACTGCTTTATCGGCGCCCGCTCTGAGGTTGTCGAAGGCGTAATCGTTGAAGAAAATGCGGTGCTTTCAATGGGCGTTTTCATTGGTCAAAGTACGAAAATTTATGACCGCGCAACCGGTGAAATCCATTACGGCCGAGTACCAGCAGGCTCCGTTGTTGTTCCAGGCTCACTGCCTTCGGCTTGCGGCAAGTACAGCATGTACGCTGCAATCATTGTGAAAAAGGTAGATGCTCAAACGAGAGCAAAAACGGCTATCAACGATCTATTGCGCGATTAAGCTAAATCCATGAGCGCTACCCTTGAGCTAACTGAAGCCCTCATCGCCTGTCGTTCGGTCACTCCGGCCGATGGCGGCTGTCAGGAGCTCATCTCCCAACGCCTTCAAGCGATCGGCTTTCATACTGAGAGTGTTGTCAGTGGCCCCGAGAACTTTCAAGTGACTAACCTATGGGCACTCAAAAAAGGTACAGCAGGCGATCAAGGCAAGGTCTTGATGTTTGCCGGCCACACTGATGTTGTGCCTACTGGCCCCCTTGAAAAATGGACTAGTGATCCGTTTACGCCAACGATTCGGGATGGCATGCTTTATGGTCGTGGCGCAGCGGATATGAAAACTTCCCTAGCGGGGTTTGTAGTGGCAACGGAAGAGTTTGTTGCAACTCACCCCGATCACAAAGGCTCGATTGCCTTTCTGATTACGAGCGATGAAGAAGGTCCAGCAAACGATGGTACCGTCATCATGTGCGAGCGCTTGCAAAAGCAGGGCCAACGTTTAGATTACTGTGTCATTGGTGAACCCACTTCGGTAGATCGCTTAGGTGACATGATTAAGAATGGTCGCCGCGGATCTCTCTCCGGAAAGTTGCGAGTCAAAGGCATTCAGGCACATATCGCTTATCCGCACCTCGGTAAGAATCCAATCCATCTTTCAGCGCCAGCGATTCAAGCGCTAGTGGAAACGGAATGGGATAAAGGGAATCAGTATTTCCAGCCGACCAGTTTTCAGATTTCCAATATCCATGCAGGTACCGGCGCAAATAACGTCATCCCTGGTGAACTTAGTATTGACTTTAATTTCCGCTTCTCTACTGAAAGCAAGCCCGAAGAACTGCGCAGTCGCCTTGAGGGAATCCTCAGAACTGCAGGCCTCGACTTTGAGATTGATTGGGTCTTGGGTGGTAGTCCGTTTATTACAGATGATGGCGCTCTGGCTGGCGCATTACGCAAAGCAATCAAAGCAGAAACCCAGATTGATACCGAACTCTCGACTACGGGTGGCACTAGTGATGGTCGCTTTATCGCCAGAATCTGCAAAGAAGTGGTGGAGTTTGGGCCACTCAATGCAACAAGTCACAAAATTGATGAGTGCGTCATTATTGATGATGTCGTTCCATTGAAGAACATCTTCCGCAAGACTCTCGAGCACTTAATTGCTTAGGTTTTAAAACCGTTTAATTCATTCATTTTTAACAGCCTCATGGACCCTGCCCCCCAGCAATCTCTCACCCTTGATCAATGCATTGATCAAATCACAAAACGACTTGAGGCTGCAGATTTGCATTATGGCCATGGCGCCATCGATGCGAAAAGTGAGGCACTGTGGATCGCCAGCAAGCAATTAGATCTCAGCCCTAGCAAAGCGCTCGATCACTTAGATCAAATCATCAGTAGCGAGAAAATCAGCCAGGCACTAGCGATTGCAGAAACGCGCATTACGACACGTAAACCTCTAGCCTATATTTTGGGTGAAGCTTGGTTAATGGGTGTGCCGTTTTTCTCTAGCGAGCAAAGTATTGTTCCCCGCTCATGGATTGCTGAGTTAATTGTGGATGGCTCACTTGAGCCTTGGTTACCGGCTGATGGTAAAGCACTGGATCTGTGCACTGGTAATGGCTCGCTCGCTATTTTGTTAGCCATGACCTGCCCCGATATTCATGTCAGTGCCTGTGACATCAGCATGCCTGCATTAGCGGTAGCCGCACGCAACCTTGATCGTCATAGCCTGACTTCGCATGTAGAGCTTTTTGAAGGCGATCTCTGGGATGCTTTACCAGAGCCGTATGATGACAATCGTTTTGATCTCATTATCTGCAACCCCCCTTATGTCAATGCCAACTCCATGAATGCCTTACCTGCTGAATATCATGCAGAGCCTGCTCTCGCATTGGCTGGAGGAGAGGATGGCATGGATCTGATTCGTAAGATTATTGCTAGCGCTCCAGACTATCTATCTGAGCGTGGTGCCATTCTGCTGGAGATCGGCAATGAGTATGAGCACTTTAAGAAGGCATTCCCACAGATCCCAGCGATCTGGATGGAAGTATCTGCTGGCGATCGGCAGGTGCTGTTAATTCAGGCGGAAGACCTGCATTAATAAGCGAAACAACTAACTGAGTTCTGCTGCTGCCGCAATCGCTTGATCGATGCGCTCTACAGGAATGACTCTCAATCCTGCAATCTTGGTTTTAGGCATATTTGCTTTAGGAATGATCGCCACCGTAAAACCCAGCTTTGCTGCCTCTTTCAGGCGCTCTTGACCGCGTGGGCATGGACGAATTTCTCCGGCTAAGCCAACTTCACCAAATACGATTAACTCTTTAGGCAAGGCTTTATTCCGGATGGAGGATTGAATCGCTAGCAGTACAGCCAAGTCAGCCGCCGGCTCTGAAATCTTCACGCCACCAACTGCATTTAAGAATACATCTTGATCAAAGCACGCCACCCCTGCATGGCGATGCAATACAGCCAACAACATAGCT
Source organism: Polynucleobacter sp. CS-Odin-A6 (assembly GCF_018882095.1). Taxonomy (GTDB): domain Bacteria; phylum Pseudomonadota; class Gammaproteobacteria; order Burkholderiales; family Burkholderiaceae; genus Polynucleobacter. The sequence goes on along the minus strand of NZ_JACVPD010000001.1, from coordinate 700,637 downwards.
AAGCGCGCCTGCTCTAAACCCACTGCTAAGCGGCGTGGATTTGGAATATGTGCCGTATCAACCAGCGCCTGAATTTCCACCAATAAAGGACGGCTACCTTCTTGCGTCACAAGTACGCAAGCACCCGGCACCATCTCCGCATGCTGCGATAAGAAAATCGCTGAAGGATTGGCAACCCCTCGCAGACCTTTTTCCGTCATCGCAAACACACCCAACTCATTGACGGCGCCAAAACGATTTTTAATGGAGCGGACTAATCTAAATGAAGAGTGGGTATCGCCTTCAAAGTACAGCACGGTATCCACAATGTGCTCCAGTACGCGAGGCCCTGCTAAATGACCATCCTTAGTCACATGCCCGACCATCAGTACACAAATACCACTAGATTTTGCAGCTCTGGTGAGTTGCGCAGCGCACTCACGCACTTGGGCAACGGATCCTGGCGCTGAGCTCAGCACCTCTGAATACAAAGTCTGAATCGAATCCACCACTAATACCTGTGGCTTCACGGTATCCATGATGGATAAGAGCTTTTCTAGCTGAATCTCCGCAAGCACTTCCAGCTGCGGGGCATCGAGTGCAATGCGTTTAGCCCTGAGCGCAATCTGCGCAGCCGACTCTTCGCCACTGCTGTAGAGGACATTCATACCAGCCGCACTCATCTCTGCAAGCGCTTGCAGTAAGAGAGTGGACTTACCAATACCAGGATCTCCGCCTAACAGGACAACACCACCAGGCACCAATCCACCACCGAGTACACGATCAAATTCTTCGACACCAGTACTAAAGCGCGGTAGATCTTCTGCGCTAATCGCGGAGAGTTTTTGACGCGGCAATGATTGAGCTAAGCCCTGAAAACGCGCATTTGAACTGACTTCAGGTATGCCTTCTTCCAATGTATTCCAAGCTTGGCATGAAGGGCACTGACCCTGCCATTTAGCGGAGGTTCCGCCGCAGGACTGGCAGATGTAGATAGTTTTTATCTTAGCCAATGAATTAATCGAGCTGAGTGCCCGCTTTATTTTCTTGGGCACGCTTAGGCGCATCCTTACGACGCTGCTCTAAATCTGCTGCGCGAGCAGCAGCGGCTTTTTGCTTTTCTTCAAACTCTTTTTGACTTTCTGCACGTTCAGCCGCTTTTTCAGCGGAGGCACGCTCGGCAATCTTAGCGGCATCGCGCTGGTCCTTAATACTGGCGCGTAGCTTACGCTGTACTACGTGTAACTCCACCTCTTGCGTGCGAATCGGATCAATCTCTTTGCGATATTCAGCACGAGAATCTCTCAGACAACTATTAACCCAATACTTTTGATAGCACTCAGAATTTCTTTTATCCCAACGGTATTTAGCCCAATCACGCTGTAATTCCAATTCTTGCTCAATCTTGTCCAACTGATCGAGCTGAGCCTCTTCGGCAGGCGTGGCTAGCACCAAGGAGCTGAAGCAGCCAAGCAACAGAAAGAGATTAAATGCGAGTAATGCCCGCAAAGGAAAAGGCTTTCTCAAATCTCTACCTTTGCACCGAGCTCAACTAAGCGGTTTGCAGGGATCTTAAAGAAGTCCGATTGACGTCCGGCATTCTGATACATCCAACAGAACAAGCGCTCACGCCATAAAGCCATGCCAGGAAGCTCAGTAGCCACAATCGTGTCACGAGACAAAAAGAAGGAGGTATCCATCACATTAAATTGAAGTCCAGATGACTTTTCAAGCAACTCAATAATCTTACCCATATCTGGTGTCTCATTAAATCCATAGACAGCCCTAACTACGAAAATATTATTTCCTAAGTCACGCAGGGTAATACGCTCTTCCTCTTTCACGTAGGGCACATCCCAGATACTGACCTTCAGAAAAAATACTCGCTCATGAAGAATATGATTGTGTTTTAAGTTATGCAAGAAAGACACTGGCAAGTAATCTACATGCGCAGTCAAGAAAATGGCAGTACCCTCAACACGGTGCGGGGGATTTTTCATCAAGACATCAATGAAGCCCTTCAGCTCAATACCCTCCTCCACCGCGCGTTTACGTAATAATTTGCGACCTTGATACCAAGTCATGAGCAATAGGAAGCACATTGCACCCAGTAGCAATGGGAACCAACCGCCCTCCATGATCTTTAAAAGGTTGGCAACCAGAAAGGCAAGATCAACAATTAAAAAAGCGCTGATCACAAAGGTAACCAAGAGCGTATTCCAGCGCCAGACAACACGCATGACGATAGCTGCCAAGAATGTTGTCACAATCATGGTGGTAGTCACTGCAATACCGTAAGCAGCAGCTAAATTTGCGGACTCTTTGAATGCCAGAACTACTGCGATCACCAAAACTAATAAAGCCCAGTTCACTAGCGGCATATAGATCTGTCCGATTTCGCGATCTGACGTATGAAGAATTTTCATGCGGGGGACAAAACCTAACAAGATCGCTTGACTCGTCATTGAAAACGCACCAGAAATCACCGCCTGGGAGGCAATGACAGTAGCTAGTGTTGCCAATATCACCAAGGGGATTACAAAGGCATCCGGCACCATTAAGAAGAATGGATTCGTGATGTTCTCAGGATGACTCAAGAACATGGCACCCTGACCAAAGTAATTTAAGAGCAAGCAAGGCATCACAAATAAGAACCAGCCCATGCGAATAGGTTTGATGCCAAAGTGTCCCATGTCAGCATACAGTGCCTCAGCGCCCGTTAACACCAAGAAGACAGCGCCGAGCACAATAAATCCCTGGAGGGCATGCTCAATCATGAATCGAATAGCGTATACAGGATTGATAGCAGTAAAGATGACCGGGTTATCGATCACCTGATAGAGACCCATTAGACCAATGACTAAAAACCAAACTAGCATTACGGGCCCAAATAGATTGCCCACTACGGCAGTGCCTGTTTTCTGAATTAAGAACAGTCCCACCAAAATCACAATGGTGACTGGAATAATGTAACTCTTTAAGTCTGGTGAGATGACTTCCAATCCCTCTACCGCAGACAGCACCGAGATCGCTGGAGTAATAATCGCATCGCCATAAAACATACAGGCCCCAAAGACGCCGGCCATGATAATCATGAGAGATCGTTTGGAACCTGCAGGCGCCGTTCGTAATGCCAAAGCCATTAAAGCCAAAATGCCACCCTCACCATGGTTATTGGCGCGCATCACAAACAGCACATACTTAAGTGACACCACAATCGCGAAAGCCCAAAACACCATTGAAATAACGCCGAATACCGCTTCATCTGAAAATGGAATGCCATGCTCAGGACTGAAACACTCCTTTAAAGCATAGAGAGGGCTAGTACCAATGTCGCCAAAGACGACACCAATGGCTGCAAGCATGAGAGAAAATGAGGCGCCCTGAGGATGACTGCTCTCTTGCCGAGAAATCTCAACCGGTCTTAACAGAGAGGATTGCGAAAATTCCTGGTTACTGACTGACATTAATAAGCCTCATCACAATGTTGCGTAGCAATATGTTACTCCTTATGCAGGCTGACTCTACAGTCTTATTTAGATTCAAGAACTGCTTTACTAGGCCTTAATTACGGGAATAGCTCGACAGAGAGGGCTAAAAAATGGTAGTATCTAAGACTCAGACGCGGGGTGGAGCAGTCTGGCAGCTCGTCGGGCTCATAACCCGAAGGTCGTAGGTTCAAATCCTGCCCCCGCAACCAAACAGTAGAAGGCTTCTAGGTCAATTGACTCAGAAGCCTTTTTGTTTTTTAGTGCTTGGAACTGTAATTTATCGAAGAGCATTACATATTTATCAGAATTCCAGATTTTTTAGCCTTGCAGGCTTCCTGAGCAACAACCTCCTTATTGAGGATTTAGTTGTCACATCAAGCTGTCAATGCTAAATGCGCAATAAAAGCAGACCTGTTTTCACCGGCCCTTTTTGCTTTTGCATCTAATCTAGCCAACACTCTTCTTGGGAGAGTGATGTTGATGCGCTCTATCTCATCCGATAACAAAGCTGGATCAATTTCCACAATCGCCCAAACCCAACCTTTGAACTCTTTTCGCTTTTGTAATTCCCTTAAGGAACTTGGCTTTGGTATAGCTTGATCTCTATCCAGAGCCATCTCAATCCAGAGCTCTATAGCCTCTTTGGCTCTTTCGATAGCTTCATCTAAGTCGTTATCAGCTGCGGAAAAGCAACCGGGTAAATCTGGGACGATTACACCCCATGCATTTTTTTCATTTCCCGGCTCAATGGCGATCGGATATTTCATTTAAGACCCCTTCTTTAAATCAGCATATTTCAATATTTTTTCTACCAAACCTAGTCCCAAATCTTTTTTTGGATGAGGAATACAAATATGTCCACTCTTTGTTTTATGGGTAAAGATATGGTGCGAGCCTTTGGTCCTACTTAATACCCACCCATCCTGCTTTAGTAATTCAATTAATTTTTTACTATGCATTCGTCTCCTTTTAAATTATACACACCATACACATTTTTTGGTTTAATTATGAGCGTCTCTGTGCCACAAGCGCTTAACATGTTGTCGCCAAAATAGGGGCTCAGAAGTCTGCGACTCTGATTTAGTTGAAAAAGTCCATATCTGAGCACCCGTTGAGGGAGTTTGATAAAAAGGGATGTTCATGCTTTGATATCGAGCACTGACGGTTGGGTGTGGATGACCATACCGGTTGCGATAGCCGTTTTGTGCAAAGGCTTCATCTGGATTTAAGGCTGTTAGCAGCGCCTGCGAGGAAGAGGTTTTGCTGCCATGGTGTGGTGCCATGAATATGAGATTCTTACCTCTTAGATGATTGAGAGTATCTGGGTTTAAGCGCTCAGTCATTTCAGCCTCACCCTGCTTTTCTACATCTCCAGTAAGCCAGAATGACGTTGTGTGATTACGTACCTCTAGTACGCAGCTAACCTCATTAGGTTTTCTGGGATGATGATCCTCAAACACAGTGTGTTCATGGGGATGCCAAATATGAAAGCGCACTCCATCCCAATTCCACTCTTGGCCAAAGCGACAGGGAATGGCGGGTATCCGTTTATTGTTTAAATTAGTTAGCAAGGGATTAGTGCTCGGTAAGGACCCCATCATGGAATCAAATGAAATGTCTTTCAATAAAGTAGCTGCGCCGCCAATGTGATCACTGTCACTATGGCTGATGACCATTCGATCAATATGAGCAATTCCCCTGCCCCTTAAATACGGCAGAATAATTCTTTGACCAGCATTGTCTTTCCCTTGAATTGGGCCGGTGTCATAAAGCAATCTTCGTGATGCGGTTTCAATGAGGACCGCAGTACCCTGACCGATATCCAATACCGTCGCACGGAACTCACCCTTCGCTAAATTGATGTCGGGGATTGGCTGAATAAAAACAGTGGCACATAAAGCTAGGCCGGTAACTCTGGATGCCCAGCTCTCCATAATCCCTCCGGGACGAATCGCTATCACAATGCCCACAGCGGATAAGGCAAGTGCCCACCAAGCAGGCTGACTAGACCAAGCGATTGCCCATCTCCATTGCGCCATCCAAGTGAGCATGATCGCTAAATAATCCATCGTGGCATGTGCAGGCAGCAATAACCACTTACCAATAAAGTCAGGGAGTAAAGCGCCAGCGATGGCTAGAGGAGTGACGATATAGCTCACTACCGGAATCGCAATTGCATTGGCGAATGGCGAAACGATTGATGTCTGATAAAACCAATACAAGGTAAGAGGTAAAAGTGCGATGGTGACAACGGCCTGAACACGACAGGCTTCACGTAATGCTTGAATAAGTCGATGTCGCCAATGCACCTCCAACTCTTTACCAGTCGGCACTCCTAATAGGCCATCTGAATCTTGCATCGCAAACAAGATTGCAGCAACCGCTCCAAACGATAACCAGAACCCAGGGGTATATGGCGCCATTGGATCAATCAGCAGTACAAACGCTAAAGCCCACCACCAAATATCAAAGGATCGGGGATTTCTGCCGGACCATAATGCGAAAGCAACTACACCCACCATATACATTGTTCGCTGTGCCGGAATCTGAAAACCGGCTAACCAGGCATAGACAAATGCCGTCAAAAAACCAACGGCTGCAGCCACTTTACTGACAGGAATTAATATGGGTAAAGTATTACGGCGCCATAAAAAAGCAGCAACCATTGAACCAAACCCAGCCAGCATCGTGACATGGAGCCCTGAGATAGAAATTAAATGCCCAATACCAGTGGCATTAAATACCCGCCAATCTTCTTGATCAATCGCATTTTGATCACCCATCACCAGTGCGGCAATGACACCGCCATAGCGAGCATCCTTTGGTAGTAAGTGTCGAATCTTTTCTCTTAATTTCCAGCGTTGATATTCCATAGCCAGAGAAAACTCTGTCCAGCCAATCTCTTTATCAAGTAATAACTCACCTGATCTAACAGAGCCGCTAGCACCAAAGTCTTGATGAAAAGACCACCGCTCAAAATCAAAATTGTGTGGGTTCAAGGAACCATAGGGTCGCTTGATTTTGACCATCAATTTCCAGCGCTGTCCTGGAACGATCTGTGGAATATCCTGAGGATTACGCCACGCTGGTTGCCAACTTAAATAGACCTGCTCAGGAAACGACTCCAGCTTTTGCCCACGCAAAAGTGCATGATCCACTGCGAAAGAAAATTTGGCGCCACCAGAGGCGCTTTGCGGTAAAGCATTGACCCTACCCTCGAGCATTAACTCTTTACCTTCATACTCAATGGATAAGATATTACCTAGACGACTTTGGGCGTAATGCGCATTCCACGCAAAGCCTAGCGACAAGCAACAAAGCGCGCCCAATATCTTATTGCCATGGCGATACCGAATTAGCGAACGGTTAATAAAGAAACCAAACAAGTAAATGGCGATACTCAGCCCACATATCCATTGCCAATATTCTGGCACTGCCGGTAAAAATAGCAGAAGCGATCCCCCGGCGATGAACGCCGCAATATTGATGCGCAAGTGCTTAAGAGGTTTTTAGGGGATTGGGCTGATGACCAAAGTTGCTAGTCACTAATGCTGACCAACGTGGCAATGCTTGCATGGCATTTTGCCACACTGCACTTGCAAATACGTCTTCACTCACACCACGAATTTCTGCTAATTGCTGGGCAATTCTGGGGAGCAAGGCAGGCTCGTTCATTTGACTACCCTCTTCTTTGAGCCAAGCTGGAGGAATATCTGGCGCATCGGTTTCAGTAACAATGCTTTCTAGCGGCAGCTCTTGTAAGAGACGTCTAATCTGCAAAGCCCGGTCATAGGTTGCTGCGCCACCAAATCCCAGCTTAAAACCCAGCTCAATAAATTGATGTGCCTGCTGATGACTGCCATTGAAGGCATGGGCAATTCCGCCAGGAACTTTTCGCTTGCGCAAGGCTTTCAAAATAGCGTCTTGTGAACGGCGGACGTGCAGGATGACTGGTAATTGAAATTGCTCCGCCAAATCCAACTGCGTATGAAAGAAATATTCTTGACGCTGAGGATCTAGTCCTTCAACAAAATAATCCAGGCCAATCTCACCGACGCCCACGAAGCGGGGATCACTTAAGGCAGTCTGGATTTGAGTTTTAAGAATAGCAATATCACTCTCTTGAGCGTGATTGATATACAGAGGATGAATGCCCAATGTATAGACTAAGCCTGGTACTTGCTGTGCAAATTGTTCGGCTAAATTTCTAGCTTGATCCCAATCGGAGGCTTGGACTGAAGGCAGCAGAATCGCTTTCACTCCTCGGTCTACTGCGTTTGCAATAATTTCAGGGAGCGTATCTGCAAACTCGGGTGCATCAAGGTGGCAGTGAGTATCTACCCAAGCGAGGTCTGCACTGGCTTCGCTCATTGCGAAAAATTTTTCAATACTCCACGCTCTAAATGCAAAATCCGATCACATCGTTTAGCACGTATAGGATCATGAGTCACAATCACAAAAGCAGTGCCTTGATCGCGGGCAATATCTAACATCAAGTCAAACACCCCATCCGCTGTCTCGGTATCCAGATTGCCAGTGGGCTCGTCGGCTAAGACGCAGGTAGGATTGCCTACTAGTGCACGGGCGACTGCAACGCGTTGACGCTCACCGCCAGATAACTCTCCTGGCGTATGTTGCACTCGCTTAGATAAACCCACTGCATTGAGCATCTGACTTGCTCGGTCCATGGCTTCATCATTACCTAAGCCACGGATACGTAAAGGTAATGCCACATTCTCAACCGCACTAAATTCATCTAAAAGATGATGAAATTGGTAAATGAATCCCAGACTATGGTTGCGCAGCTGATCTAATTTACTAACAGAGAGTTGATGGAGATTTTCTCCAGCCAGCATGACTGTGCCTGCGCTCGGAGTATCCAAACCACCCAAGAGATGTAATAAGGTGCTTTTGCCTGATCCGGAAGAGCCGACGATGGCGACTTTCTCGGAGGCGCTCACCTCTAAATCAATTTCTATGAGGACATTAACTGCTGTGGGTCCTTTGCCGTAGGTCTTTGCAAGGCCTGTTGCACTCAGGATGACCGAACTCATGGATTCATTTTTTGAATCACTCATAGCGCAATGCCTCCGCAGGCTGAACTTGGGCGGCACGTCGACTCGGATACAGAGTCGCCAATACCGATAAACCAAACGCCATCAAACCCACCGTCACAACATCGGATAGGCGCACATCAGAAGGAAGCTCACTAATAAAGTACACGTCGCGCGGCAAGAAGCGGACGCGGAAGATGGCTTCAATTGCGGGAACGATCACATCGATATTAAGCGCAATTAGCAAACCCAAACCGACCCCTGCTAAAGAGCCCAATAAACCAATCGCCAAACCCTGTACCAAGAAAATCCGCTGAATTAATCCAGGACTCGCGCCCATCGTTCTCAAGATAGCAATATCCGCCTGCTTCTCATTGACGGTCATGACCAAAGTGGAAACTAAATTAAAAGCGGCTACTGCAATAATCAAGGTCAGGATGATGAACATCATCTTTCTTTCCGTTTGAACAGCCGCAAACCAATTGCGGTTAGAGCGTGACCAATCCGTAACCCAGAGAGCTTGTGGGACTACCTGGGCTAACTCAGCAGCAATCTCCGGTGCACGTTGCATGTCATCTAATTTAACGCGTAAACCGCTTGGGTCTTGTAAGCGCAGTAAAGCAGCCGCATCTTTCCAATGCAAGATAGCAAGCGAGCTATCGTATTCATAATGGCCGCTATCGACAATGCCAACCACTTGCAGTGTTCGCATGCGGGGCATAGCACCTGCTGGCGTCAAATCGCTCTCAGGAACGATGAGGTTAACGCGATCACCTACACGTGCTCCAACCATGTTGGCTAATTGCGCACCCAAAGCAACGCCAAAGGAGCCAGGTTTGAGATCTTCAATCTTGCCCACAACAAATTGTTTAGGCAAATCAGAAACCTTGCCCTCTTCACTCGGGAGTACTCCGCGAATGGAGACACCGCGCATGACGTTATCGCGACTGAGTAAACCTTGTGAACTGACCATCGGAGCTACACCGACTACGTGGGGCTGGACAGCTACCTTCAGGGAAACTGGCTCCCAATTGGCTAATCCGTCTGGGGCGGTAATTTCAACATGGGAGAGAACTGACAACATGCGATCACGCACTTCCTTCTGGAAGCCGTTCATCACTGAGAGGACCACAATTAAGGCGGCAACCCCTAAAGCGATACCTGCGGTGGATATCCCAGAAATAAACGAGAGGAAGCCATCACGCTTCCCTACCGTCTTGCGACGCTTGGATCGGGTATAGCGCAGGCCAATTTCTAGCTCAATCGGAAGTCTCAACATACCCACAGTTTAGACAATCGCATGGACAAATAGATGGATTGTGTAAATGCCACCTAAAATCAGGGGAATGACTGCCAATTCAAGCTCCCAACCACGCCCTCTATCCCGCTTTACCCTCATGGTATCGGGGGAAGATGTAGTGGATGCAAACCCAGGACAAGGTAGCCCTCCAAGTGGGCTCCCACAAGAACGTTTCCTCTTGGGGGAAAATCTGCCGATTGCCCCAGTCCTCTTATTGGGCCAAAGCGACCTCCCTCTGAGCCCTGATCAAGTGATTGCCTGCTTGCAGCCAGTCCACCTCCATGCCACCAGAGACCACTTGATTTTGATGGCACAAAGTCAGATTGATCTGACTGTAGAAGAATCTAAGGCATTACTTCGAGTAGCACTTCCCTTAATAGAAGAAGATTTTGGGCATACAGTCTTATTTCAAGGGCAGCGTGATTGGTTCATTCCAGCAGGGCCATTTTCTAGCTTAGCAACACACTCTATTGATCAAGCGCATGGCCGCAATATCGATTGGTGGATGCCGCGCGATACCAGCGAGCTCGGTATCGCCAAACTCTGGCGCAAACTTCAAAATGAAATTCAGATGCTGTGGCACATTGATCCAGTCAATGAGGCGCGTGCTCAAAGTGGCTTCCCCAGCATCAATTCACTTTGGATTAGTGGCATTGGCAAGTTAAACGAGATTGAGCCACCAATGCTCTTTCAGAACATCACTCATATTTATGGCGACCATCCCTTGTTAGTGGGTTTAGCCAAATACATTGGGGTAAGTCATCAAGGATCAATCAATTTTTCAAGTCTAGAAAACGGCTTTGCTTGGATTGATCACCCCAAAAAGGTGTGGGGTGAATTAAGCAAGGCTTTACTCAATCAAGCTTTAGCCGAAATTGAAATCATTGACTTTCCAAAGGGTCAAGTTCGCCATCGGATTTTCTCTGCTAAGGACTTGCATAAAAAATCCTGGGCCTTCTGGAAAAAGTCAGAGCCCTTCACTTGGCAGGAAATCATTTCAGCATGAGTGTATTTGCCCAACGCCCCTTCTCTGAACGCACTGCTACTTGGTTACAGCAAAGCGGTCTTCATCCATTACTCGCCAGATTATTTGCGGCACGTGGTGTTGATGAGCCAGAAGAGCTATCACTCGATCTCAAGCAGCTACTGTCCCCAGTAGAACTCAACAACTGCATTAGTACCGCAACCTTGCTAGCAGATATCCTGGAACGTAAAGAGCCGATGCTGGTAGTAGCCGACTACGACTGTGATGGCGCCACCGCCTGTGCAGTTGCCCTGCGTGGTCTGAAAATGCTGGGTGGCACAGATACAGCAATTCAATTCTTGGTACCCAACCGCTTTACGATGGGCTATGGCTTAACCCCAGAGGTTGTCGATTTAGCGGCCCAGCAAAATCCTAAACCTAAATATCTGATTACGGTAGATAACGGCATTGCCAGCGAGGCTGGGGTAGATCGTGCTCGCGAATTAGGTATGGAGGTGATTGTGACTGACCATCACTTGCCTGGGGATCGACTGCCCAAAGCGATCGCGATCGTCAATCCCAATCAACCCGGTTGTCGCTTTCCAAGCAAAGCGCTTGCAGGTGTGGGTGTGATGTTCTACTTACTAGTAGCACTGCGTGCAGAACTTCGAAAGCGTGGAAAATTTACCGCCGAGACGCAACCCAAAATTGAGAATCTCTTAGATCTCGTGGCATTGGGTACAGTGGCCGATGTAGCGCAACTCGATCGCAATAATCGCATCTTAGTCTCTAACGGATTAAAACGCATTCGTACTGGGGTCTCACAAGCGGGTATTCAGGCACTCTTTCAGGCGGCAGTACGTGATCCTCGCAAAGCCACGCCATTTGACTTGGGTTTTGCGATTGGACCAAGACTCAATGCTGCAGGACGATTAGCGGATATGACATTAGGCATCCGCCTATTGCTCAGCGATAAACCAGACGAGGCAATTGAGCTGGCTTATGAACTCGATCGAATTAACCGTGAACGCCGCGTCATTGAGGGCGGCATGCAAGAAGCTGCACTAGCGCATCTTGCAGAGGATCAACTGGCTGGCACTATGGCAGAACGCTCCAGTATCTGTCTCTGGAACCCAGAATGGCATCAAGGTGTGGTCGGCATTGTGGCCTCGCGCCTCAAAGAACGTTTTAATCGCCCTGCTATTGTTTTTGCACCTGCAGATGGTGCCGCTGGTGAAGAGTTAAGGGGATCCGGCCGATCCATTAGCGGCTTTCATCTGAGAGACGCGTTGGATATCGTTTCTAAACGGGAGCCTGGCCTCATTCTGAAATTTGGCGGTCATGCCATGGCTGCCGGACTCTCCATCCGAAAATCCGACTTTGAACGGTTTGACATCCTCTTTCAGCAGGCTGCTAGTGAGCTATTGAACGACGAGCTCCTTGAACGAAAACACATTCATGATGGCGCTCTGGATTTATCGGAATTTACTACTGAGACAGGCGACCTGCTGGCCGAAGAAATCTGGGGTCAAGGCTTTCCTCAGCCGATTTTTTATGGGGAATTTGAGATTGGCCAGCAAAGCCTCATGAAAGAAAAGCATCTGCGCTTACAGCTTCGCCCCATCGGGGGAGGTCAATTGGCTAGCAAACCGTTTACTGGGGTTTGGTTTAACCGGACCCAGCCCTTACCAGCCAAGGCTAAGCTGGCCTATCGTCTGGTGACAGACCGCTTTCAGGGACAGGCTCGCGTGCAGCTCATGATTGAGGCTCATGATGAGGGTTGAGCTTCAGACTGAGCTGTAGGCTGAGCTGCGGACTAAGCTACAACATCCCCTTATAATCAGGGGATGGAAGCCGAACAACTCAATCTCATTTCAAATACCCTCTCCGATCTGCTCACCCGTGAGCAAGCACTTCGGGGGTATCTTTGACTTCGAAGTAAAGTCACGCCGTCTCACCGAAGTTAACTCAATTCTTGAAGATCCCACTATCTGGGACGATCAAAAAAAAGCGCAAGCCCTCGGTAAAGAGAAGAAATTACTGGATGGAGTGGTTGCTACCCTCACCGATTTAAATACCAATATCACTGGCGCCATCGAATTATTCGATATGGCTAAAGAAGAAAGTGATTTTGAAACCATTGCTGCGATCGAACACGATGTCGAAAATTACAGCAAGATCATTGGCGACTTAGAGTTCCGTCGCATGTTTCACAACGAGATGGATCCTTGTAGTTGCTTCATTGATATTCAAGCGGGTGCCGGTGGTACTGAAGCGTGTGATTGGGCCAGTATGCTCTATCGGCAATACCTCAAGTATTGTGAGCGCAAAGGCTATAAAACAGAAATTCTCGAAGAATCCGATGGCGATGTAGCCGGCATTAAGAGCGCCACAATTAAAGTCGATGGTGAGTATGCTTATGGCCACCTCCGCTCGGAGACTGGTGTGCACCGCTTAGTGCGTAAGTCCCCTTTTGACTCTTCCAATGGCCGTCATACCTCCTTTGCCAGTATCTATGTCTATCCAGAGATTGATGATTCGATTGAGATTGATGTCAATCCAGCGGATATTCGTACGGATACTTACCGCGCCTCTGGGGCGGGCGGTCAGCATATTAATAAGACCGACTCAGCTGTTCGTTTAACTCACCTACCAACTGGCATTGTGGTGCAGTGTCAAAACGATCGCAGTCAGCACCGCAATAGAGCTGAAGCCATGACGATGCTGAAGTCACGTCTCTATGAACATGAAATGCAAAAACGCCGTGTAGAGCAAGATAAATTAGAGGCCACTAAAACCGATGTGGGCTGGGGTCATCAGATCCGCTCCTATGTTCTCGATCAGAGCCGTATCAAAGACTTGCGTACCAATGTGGAGATCTCTAATACTCAAAAGGTTTTAGACGGTGATCTTGATGCGTTTATTGAAGCAAGCCTAAAACAAGGCGTCTAATTCATTACCCCTATTCCAGCTATAAATAATTTACATGAACGATCAATCCAATCCTAACCCTAGCCAAACCCCCACAACTGAAGCGGTGGATGAAAATCACATCATTGCAGAGCGCCGCGAAAAGTTAGCCAAGTTACGTGAAAACGGCGTGGCATTTCCGAATGACTTTGTACCCACCCACTTAGCTGTAGATTTACACGCTCATTTCGATAGCCTCACTAAAGAAGAATTAGCCGAAAAGAAGGTGCACGTCAAAGTGGCTGGCCGTATGGTGCTTAAGCGGGTAATGGGTAAGGCGAGTTTTGCAACGATTCAGGATCGCAGCGGCCAAATTCAGTTCTATATCACCGATGAAATCAGTAGTGTGGATACCCATGGTGCATTTAAGCATTGGGATATGGGTGATTTTATTTCTGCTGAGGGTAATTTATTTAAGACCAATAAGGGTGAGCTTTCAGTACAATGTAGCAATCTGCGCTTACTGAGCAAATCGTTGCGCCCCCTGCCAGATAAATTCCATGGTCTCTCTGATTTAGAAACCAAATATCGTCAACGCTATGTTGATCTGATTGTGAACCCAGAGAGTCGCAATACATTCAGAGCCCGCAGTAATACGATCGCCTCCTTACGTCGCCATATGCTGGATGCAGACTTTATGGAAGTGGAGACTCCGATGCTCCATCCGATTCCTGGTGGCGCAACCGCTAAACCCTTCATCACGCATCACAATGCTTTAGACATGCAAATGTTCATGCGTATTGCGCCGGAGTTGTATCTCAAGCGTTTAGTGGTAGGTGGTTTTGAGCGCGTCTTTGAAATTAACCGTAACTTCCGTAATGAAGGTGTGAGTCCACGTCACAATCCAGAGTTCACAATGATGGAATTCTATGCAGCCTACACAGACTACCGTTGGCTCATGGATTTCACGGAGAATTTAATTCGTGCTGCGGCAATAGATTCCCAGGGCACCGCTGTTCTGACTCATCAAGGTCGTGAGCTCGACCTCAGCAAACCTTTTCAACGGCTCACGATCACCGAGGCGATTCTCAAATACTGCGGCCAGTCCAATAAAAGCTATGAAGCTGCACAATTGGAAGATATCGCATTCATTCGTGCTGAATTGAAAAAAGGGGGCGAGAATCCAGACTCGCCTACCCTCAAAAATGCGGGCATTGGCGCACTTCAATTGGCTTTATTTGAATTGGTTGCTGAGGCGCATCTCTGGGAGCCAACCTACATCATTGACTACCCAATCGAAGTCAGTCCTCTTGCCCGTGAATCCGATACGCGTCCTGGCATTACCGAGCGCTTTGAATTGTTTATCACTGGCCGTGAGATTGCTAACGGCTTCTCTGAGCTCAATGACGCAGAAGATCAAGCGAATCGCTTCCGAAAACAGGTGGAGCAAAAAGAAGCAGGTGATGAAGAAGCAATGTACTTTGACCATGACTTTATCCGCGCTCTTGAATATGGCATGCCACCCACCGGTGGTTGTGGCATTGGCATCGATCGCTTAGTCATGTTGCTAACGGATGTGCCTAATATTCGTGATGTGATTTTGTTCCCCCATCTGCGTCGGGAAGAAGAATAAAAGACTTCAGCTCTTTAGAAATACAAAAGCCGCGGATAAGGTCTGCGGCTTTTTCTTTTATTGAGCTTACAGAACTCAGCTAGCTGGATATAGCTTCGTATTCTCGCTATCGATTACCGTCACATTGATAGGAATTCCTAAGCCCACACTGGCAGAAACAGTACAGAAATCCTGAAACTGAGCTAATACCCGCTCAAGATTTTCTAGGGTAGCGCCTGGTACTCCAATACGGAGCTCCACATCCATTGCCAAAATACGCAAACGATTTTCTGTATTTCTACCAATCTCACAACTGGCCTTAGTTTCAATCGGCTCTGGATTTTGCTTAAACTTTCTTATGGCAAACAATAATGAATCCGAAAGGCAATTAGCTACTCCAGCCAATAAGAACTGTGAGGGTGTGGCGCCTTGTGACTTACCCAGTGGAGGCGGCTCATCACCATAGATAGGGTCACGTTCTTCGTTATAGTAAATGGCAAATTGATAATCACTTTGCTGAACCAATCTTACAGATGGTGTATCACTCATACATTCTCCAATGTCTCAAAACAAGATATTAATAGATGCCCGGAATTAACTTTTTAACATTGACTTGATACTCTCCATATTCTGGAAAGCGCTCAACCAGCCAGACCTCTTCCCGCCTTGCCTTTAGGTCAAACAAAAGAAAGAGGCAAATGACGTATGCCAAAATAAACATGCCAGGAAGCAGGAGGAACCATGCAACGGCCGCTAAGAGGACTCCAAAATACATGGGATGTCGAACAAAGCCGTATAGACCAGCTTGAACTAATTGCGCATCATCTCTTGGGCAAGGCAAAGGAGTGAGATTTTTTCCTAGGTTAATTGC
Organism: Polynucleobacter sp. CS-Odin-A6; assembly: GCF_018882095.1. Taxonomy (GTDB): domain Bacteria; phylum Pseudomonadota; class Gammaproteobacteria; order Burkholderiales; family Burkholderiaceae; genus Polynucleobacter. The sequence continues at coordinate 684,456 of NZ_JACVPD010000001.1, read as the reverse complement.
AGAGATCACCACAATCAAACAGGCTAGCAAGCCGATTGAAATGCCACTCGATTGAAAGATAGTTTTTAGGGGCTCCGCCCTCACCAAAAGAAATCCTTGGGGCCCAAACAGAATCAGGCCAATCAGTAGGGCTTGAACTACAACGTACCATGCGCCTCTGTCAAAGAGAGATCGACGGGATGCAGGATTCATTCTGAGGTCTCAAGAAGATAAGACCACAGTCTAGCCTGCTTTAGTAAGTCAGGGCCTTATCAAAATGCTCGTCAATGCTGGCGCTATCCTGAGAGAGCACGTGCTGGGCAATCAAAAATACCCCCGAAATAAAGCCAATACAAACCAGCAGGCCAAAAGCGTGATATTGATTCAGGCCATTTTGGTTTAGAACCTCTAAATAGCGACTACTGTCCAAAGCAAGGTGGGTGGATACGCTGATGAGCGCTAAACCCAAAAATATTTGGATGATCGTCAGAAATAATGGCTTTTCAGTTATAGTCTTTTTGGACATCATTCTTCCTTGGAATAGGCATAGAAAGATCTTATGGGGGCTGGGTCTATTTGTAAAAGACTCCCTTTTTATATACTAAATACTTTTTAATCTATAGCCCCTTGTTAAGAATGAGGATAATTCAGTTTTTGTATCTACTTTTAAGCACTTATGGCAGCCTATAACACCGAAACCGTTCTCACCGTTCAACATTGGAATGACACGCTTTTTAGCTTTACCACCACCAGAAACAAAGGTTTACGCTTTCGTAGCGGCCATTTTCTGATGATTGGCTTGGAGGTAGAAGGCAAACCGCTAGTCCGAGCCTATAGCGTTGCTAGCCCAAATTATGAAGAGCATCTCGAGTTTTTGAGCATCAAGGTTCAGGATGGTCCCCTCACCTCACGTCTCCAGAAGATTCAGGTGGGCGATCCCATACTGGTTAGTGAGAAATCCGTTGGCACCTTAGTTATTGATGATCTAAATCCCGGCAAGCATCTCTATCTCTTTAGTACGGGCACAGGGTTAGCGCCGTTTATGAGCATCATTCGTGACCCGGATACGTATGAGAAGTTTGAAAAGGTCATCCTGGTTCACGGTGTACGCCTAGTCAGTGAATTGGCTTATGCCGATTACATCAAGAATGAACTCACTCAAGATGAGTACATTGGCGAAATCATTCGTGAAAAACTTATCTACTATCCTACAGTCACGCGTGAGGCATTTAAGCAAACAGGCCGCCTGACTACTGCAATTGAATCCGGTCAACTTTTTAAAGACATTGGCCTGCCTCCATTAGATCCCGCGGTAGACCGCGCCATGATCTGCGGCAGTCCATCCATGCTCAAGGAAACTGCAGACATGCTGGATGCCAAGGGCCTCAAGGTATCCCCAAGCCTCGGTCAATTAGGTGATTACGTATTTGAAAGGGCGTTTGTAGAAAAGTAATGTACTCACTTTATATCTAGAAGTAATTTAGATATCGCTATATATTCCTTGTGGGTAATTAGTTACCTTGGTAAATTGTCTACACAAGATATTTACCAAGGAATTCAGGTGTCCCTAGTACGCGAGCACTACAACCCGATCATCACTAAGTTACTGCGTGAGCATGACAGCCTGCCACATGACCAAATTAGTGAGCGCAAAAGCGTTCAACGAAAAATTCTATTCTTGATGTCAGGAATCAAGATGGATGAACTGGAAGAGTCTTTTGCCTGAGGTGAATACTAGGAAAAGCTAGTAATAAAAATCAAGCCAATAGTGGCAATGAAAATTGTTTCAACCACCAACATCACCACGGGTTGCCAGCCTAGCTTAGCCAACTCTTGAAAGTTGGTTTTCAAGCCAGCGGCAGCAATCGCAATGACAAGCATCCAGCGAGAAACGTCACTAATTGAGTGAGTTACGGAACTTGGCAAAATCTGCATAGAGGCAATCACGGAGAGGGCCACAAATCCCAATAGGAATGTCGGGATCAAACGAAGGCTGCCCCAACCCAAGCGCTGAGATGATTTTTCAGCGCCAAAGAAAATAGAGATAAATAAGACTACCGGTAACAACAGCGCAACACGAAATAATTTAACTACAGTTGCCACGTCGCCCGCTTCGGGACCAAACAACATCCCCGCCGCTACCACTTGGGCAACATCATGAATCGTTGCCCCTAAAAAGATTCCCGCAGGTAAAGAAGTAATACTCAACAACTGCAACATGAATGGATAGCTCACCATTGCTATGGTGGATAGGACAGTTACACCGACCACTACGAGTAAGGTAAAGCGCTCATTCTCTTTAGTCTTAGGGAGGACTGAAGCCACTGCTAGCGCTGCTGATGCTCCACAAATTCCAACAGAGCCGCCGGCAATCAAGCCAAAATCCGGAGATAGCTTTAAGAATTTGGCCAGAAAGAATCCAAGACATACTGTAGCGGTGACAGCAAACATCACCATCAAACCCGTATTCAAGCCAATCGCGCTGATATCAGCGAAGGTAATGCGGATACCTAGAAATGCGACCCCTAAACGCAAAATCGTTTTTGCGCAGAAATCAATTCCCGGCGTCACTCTCTCGTTGGCATATAAAAAATGGAGCGATAAACCAATTAATAAGGCATATAACAACTGTGGTCCACCGTAATTTTCAGAAAGAAAACTGGTCGACATAGCTATCACGAGACAGACCAATACACCTGGGATGTTTTTGGGGATGTTGTTTAACAAGGTTCTCAACATAGAGCTTTAGACCACCAGCTCACTGAAATACTCATGTTGGTTGGTATTGAGTGTTGAAACACGCCACTCCAAGGGTTCATCCTGGATGCCAAGGGCTATCCTTCTAATAGTAATCACTGGAGCATTTGGGTTTAATCCGAGCCACTCTGCATACTGTCTACCTGCAAGTCCAGCACGCAGGCGCTCACTACTACGCACAACGGATTGACCGTACTGCATCTGATACATCTGATAAATACTACCCTTGCGATCAATAAAATCTGCCCGCGTCAAATTTTTAAATCTTTTTTTATCCAATGTAATCTGATCGATCATGACACACTGCCCCTCTAAGGAGAGGCGGTTTGTAATTCTCCAAACTGGCGAGCCCTCTTTAATCTGCAACTTGCTTGCCTCTTCTTTATTAGCAACAGCACTATTTAAAGAAACGAGCTCTACATTGGGATAGACCTTTTTATCTACATCATGCTTAACAATATGGAAAAAATAATATAAAAGCCGCTTGAGGTCATGCTCAGCTACATAGGTACCCCTGCCTTGGCGACGAACTACGATACCTTCAGCGACTAATTCATCCACCGCCTTGCGCAGGGTTCCTATAGATACATCTAGCTCTTTCGATAAATCCTTTTCAGCAGGCAATGCCTGCCCCATCGGAAAACGACCCCTGACCAGATCCTCGGTGATCTTTTGCTTTACCTCTTGATAAGCGGCCAGGGATTTCATACTTAAGACTTATGCTGATTCGTACAAACGGGTTAATACAAACTCGCGGTGCCCCAAAATCTCAGAAGCAGTCAATTCACCATCAGCAGTACGCATCAAGCAATCTAACAACTTATCACCCGCCTGATCCATATTCTCTTCACGACGAAGTAGTCCAGACACATCAACGTCGATATGCTCAGCCATCGTACGAAAAGTCTTTGGATTGGCGCAAATCTTAATTACGGGAAGAATGGCATTACCGATGACATTACCCTGCCCAGTTGGGAAGAGGTGTGCAGCAAAACCAGCAGCAGCACACAAGGTCACCATCTCAGCAGCAGCTGAGGAAGAGTCCATAAAGTGTAAGCCTGGAATCTTTGGCTCCTCACCCTTATCAAGCACGCTATCCACAATACATTTCTTACCAATTTTCTGGATATTACCCAATGCTTTTTCTTCGATGGTGGTTAAACCACCTGCGATATTGCCTTTGGTTGGCTGAGAATCCGATAAGTCACTTGTTTTATGACGCTCAATCACCGCTTGATAGCGATCAAACATTTCGCGAAACTTCTTCTTTACTTCCGGAGTACGGCAACGTGCTTCAACCAAATGCTCGCCGCCAGTTAACTCGGTAGTCTCGCCAAAAACCAATGTAGAGCCAATCTCATAGAGCTTATCGAATGCATCACCAACAGTCGGGTTTGCACCACAACCAGAAGTAGTATCTGACTCACCGCATTTTGTTGATACCCATAGTTCTGATAAAGGGGCCGATACCCGTTTTTGCTTGGAGGCATGCTTCATCATGCTATAGGCAGACTTGCTTGCGGAGGCAATCGTAGCGGTATCACCGTTACCTTCAATCCAGAAGCCTTCGACTGGCTTACCAGATGCCTTGATTCCATCAACCACAATTTTTGTCCACTGTGGCTCAATACCAATGACTACCACTGCAGCAACGTTCGGGTTTGAACCGGTACCAATTAAAGTGCGGAAATGCAAATCTAAATCGGCTCCGAATTGCAAACGGCCATAGGAGTGAGGAATTGCCATGGTCCCTTTAATATTATTCGCTACCGCTTCACAAGCGGCGTTAGATAGGTCATCTAAAGGCAAAATCAATACGTGATTGCGAATACCCATACGACCGTTTTCACGGCGGTAACCTAAGAAGGTCGCGTTTTTCAAATTAGTCATTTTTATCTCTTTTAATGAATAGGTAAGTAAATAAGGGGCTGGATTACCAGCGCTTCGTTTTTACGTTTTGAACGTGAAGGTGTTCGCCTTTTTTAATTGGGGCCACTACCTTGCCAATGTCGACACCATATTTAATGACTGTGTCACCTGGCTTGAAATCATTCAATGAAATCTTGTGGCCAATTGGAATATCACTTTCAGACTTGATATTTAAAGTGAGATCACCATCCATCACCCAACCAATCAAATCAGTCCCCGCTTTTACACCTTCAACTACTACTACCCCTACGCCATCTGCTGGCTCATGCACGACAAAGTGGATCATTACTATCTCCTCAATAATCTCATTTATAAAAACTACTCAGTCCATGACTGGCGAATGCCAGTCTGAATTTCTTCTACAACCGCATCTGAAACTGTGACACCTTCTCTAAGTCCTAAAGCACGTTGTTTAAAACGACGCTGACCTGGAAGGCGAGTTCCCGCATCAGCACTTAATACTTTCAAAAAGTCTTGAATTCGGCTGGCAAAAACGGTTGCGCCTGCTAACCCCGGATCAATCGTCAATATCAACTGGCCAATGCGTGGGCGATTGCCTTTAGGGTCAAAAAAGGAATCCGCCTCATAAGAAAATCTACTGCCTGAGAGTCCAACTACCAGCAGTTCGACGATCAAGGCAAGCAAAGCACCCTTGTCTCCACCTAGCGGAACCATCAAACCCTTGAGACCCTCCTTTGGATCTGTCGTAGGCTCACCGTTAGCAGTCAGAGCCCAGCCCTCAGGAATGGCCTCGCCTTTTTTAGCTGCTACTAATAATTTGCCGCGAGCAACAGCAGACAGTGACATATCAATTACCAATGGATCTGCCTTGCCAAGCGGAAAGGCGGCAGCCAATGGATTTGTTCCAAAAACCGCTTTAGTACCACCAACCATAGGCATCGCTGCAGGCGTATTGCCGAATAACAAGGAGATATACCCTGCTCGAGCCGCAGCCTCAACGTAATGTCCTGCAACACCAAAATGATGGCTATTGGTCACAGCCACCAATCCCAGTCCATTTTTTGAGGCAAGATTCACCGAAAGATCTGTAGCGTATCGCAGGGCTGGAAACGCGAGCCCGTCATCAGCATCTACCAATGCGGCTGAAGTCTTAAATGGCTTCACTTTAATTTTGGGAGACAAGGCGATACGTCCATTTTTAGCATGCGCAGAATATTGCGCAACCCTTGCCAAGCCATGGGATGCTAGGCCATCCAATTCTGCTAAAGCCAGAAATTGTGCCGTTTCATAAGCCGCCTTTGAATTGACCCCGGCAGCTTTTAGGCCAGCCTCTACTAGAGCAAGTAATTGCGCGTAGCTTAGATTCACCGAGAGGGCTCCATAGCCACATTGGCCCACTTAAAACACAGGGTTTTCAGGGCTTGACTAGATTTGGGTTTGGGGAACAAAATAACTGACATATCTGAATCATATAGATGATTTAGATATCTGGCAACACCCGATGAATACCCCATTCTTTATGCAATGCAACTGCTACAAAGAGTATTGCGTAAGGATTGGAGGAGACAGTTTGAATGCATACACTTATAACTATTCGATTGCAGTAAAGCGTACTTTTTGGTAATAAATTAGCTAAGATATGAAGATCAAATCACCACTGGAGGTCACCGATGTTGAAGTTTGAAAAATATAAATTAAGAAGGCGTTTAGTTTTACTGGCTGGAGTACTCACACTCGCACTACCTCAGCTCGCAACCGCCCAATCTTGGCCAACCAAGCAAATTAAATTAGTCATCCCTTTTGCAGCAGGAGGCACTACCGATATTCTTGGCCGACTCTTAGCGCAACAGCTCACAAAAGATCTAGGGCAAAACGTTATCGTAGAAAATAAAGGGGGAGCTGGTGGCAATATCGCCGCTGAATTCGTAGCCCAATCTGCAGCTGATGGTTACACCATCATGCTTGTTTCTGGAAGCATGCTCACTGTTAACCCTAGCCTCTATAAAAAATTACCAGTAAATTACAGTAAAGACTTCGTCAACATTACCAATGTTGCCAGCGGTCCAATGCTGCTATCGGTAAGTAATAAAATACCGGCCAAGAATCTGAATGAGTTCATCACCTACGCCAAAACTAAAGATCTGAACTTTGGTTCCGCAGGTATTGGTAGCCAAGTGCATATGGCTGCTGAAAACCTCACATATGCCGCTAACATTCCTGCAACCCATGTGCCTTATAAGGGTGAATCGGCTGCTATAAATGATCTTGTATCAGGCCAAATAGACTTTATGGTGGGCAACCTCACTGCGGCAACAGGTTTTGCAAAAGCCGGGCAAATTAAGCCGATTGCTGTCACTAGCGCGAAGCGGGTTAAGCAGCTACCAGATGTTCCAACGGTTGCTGAGAGCGGCATTCCGGGCTTTGAGAGTACTGGTTGGTTCGGTTTAGTCGCCCCCGCCAATACACCCAAGGTCATTACCGACAAAATTTATGATGCTACCGTTAAAGCAGTTAATTCCGAGGCCATGAAAAAGAGCTTAGAACTGAATGCCTTAACCCCAGTATTAAATTCTCAGAAGGACTTTGATGCCCAGATTAAAGCTGAGTCAGCTAACTGGGAAAAGGTGATTAAGGGTCGCAATATTAGCGCCCAGTAAAAAGCGGCTCAGTAAATAAAAAAGCGAGGCTCATCCTCGCTTTTTTATTTCTAACGGGGCAGGAATTTAAGTAATCTGCCTCACCAAGAGCATTGAACCAGCAAACACCAATATAGAGCCGTAGGCTATGCGCATAGAAGTGTTGCTAAGCTTAGTGTGAACATGAGTTCCAGTCCAGATCCCTAAAAATGCTACTGGCAGCAAACAGCCAGCCAAACCAATTACCTGCCAACTCAAGATCAGTCCAGTGACCAACATCAAGGTAAGACGCAAGAATGCCAGCATAAAGATTGCAAAAGCCATGGTTGCGCGAAGTACTTTAGGATTATTGATTCTTAAACCGAGATAAGAAACATAAACAGGGCCGCCGGTGGCAAAAAGAGCAGTAAAGGCGCCCCCAAAAAAACCGAATGGCACAGCCCACCACTTGCTAATCGGATCCTGAAACTCAACATTTCTTTGAATTAAAACGCGCACACCATTAATGGCGGCAAATATCCCGAGAATCAGAAGCAAGGGTTCGCTAGGCGCTTGTATTAGGAGGAAGATGCCTAGCATCATCCCCAACAAACTAAATGGAAATAACCATTTCAGCTCTTGAATATTGGCATCGCTGGAAGATTTTCTACCAATATAAAGCGATGCACAGATATCGATGATCACCATCATCGGTACAACTACCTTCAAGGGGTACATCTGGACCAGTAATGGTACAGCGACTATTGAAGAACCAAATCCTGAAACCCCAAAGATGAAGAATGCGCACAGAACGATCAAGGTCGCTAACGCAAACGAGGCCGGCTCAATCAATTCAAAAATAATTAAGCCTCTACCAAAATAGTCTCACCAGGCTTAATCATCGTAAATTGAACTGGTCTATTTTTAATTTCTATTCTATCTTTGGCTAAATGAACCGCAGTGAAGTAGGACTCCTCCATTGATCCCGGCTCAGGAAAATCATCACGATAGTGAGCTCCTCTAGAATTTTCTCGAGATAGCGCAGCCTCAGTTACCGACTTACTGACCAAGATCAGATTATTTAAATTCATCCAGTCTTGCCATGTAATGCTGTATTCCCTTTGGATATCGCCAACACCAATGTGATGTAATTGCTGACCTAACTCATCCAGCTTAGTGCGAGCTCGGAGCAAACTGTCTTTTGTTCTTGAGATACCTACGTCATCCCACATACACTCTGCCAGAGCATCACGAATGGATTCGATATCCCCTGCCGGTCTTTCTAATGGAGCCTCATGAGCCTTTATGCTGGCATGCACCTCTGCCATATTGCACTCTTGCAAAGTCTGGGACACAACCCACTTTGCCATCTCCTCACCGGCAATGCCACCAAACACGGTTGAGTTAGCTACGCCATTACCACCGAGACGATTTGCCCCATGCACTCCTCCGGTATCTTCACCCGCCGCAAATAGACCTGGCAACTCAGTGCTGCAGTTCGCCTTAAAGATTAATCCGCCCATCATGTAATGTGCAGTTGGCACAACCTCTACCAGATCTCCCGCTAAATCAAAGCCGCTGTCAGCACATCGCTCAACCATGCCTTTAAATTGCTTGCGCACATTATCAGGACCAAGGTGGCTCATCTGAATATAAACACCGCCATTAGGGGTGGCTCTGCCTGCCCTGATTTCAGAATTAATAGAACGCGAAACAATATCGCGTGTAGCACGTTCATTACGAGGATCATAGTTGCCCATAAAGCGCTCTTGATTGCCATTGAGTAAATAGCCGCCTGCGCCTCTCAAGCCTTCCTCTAAAACAGTACCAGTCATCCTTGTGCCGGGACCAGCTAGTAATCCTGTTGGATGAAACTGCACCATTTCCATATCACGCAGCGTAAGACCTGCGCGAAGTGCCATAGCTAGTCCATCACAACTCTTATCACCTGAAGGTGTATGGTACTTATACATCGTAGGGCCACCACCAGTAGCCAAGAGCACTGCCTTCGCTCGTACCAGTGTGAACTGACCAGTTTGCATGTCTAGCATCAATACGCCAGCGAGCGACTTGCCATCCTCGCTATGAATTAACTCAACCGCTCTATATTCCTCTAGACGGTGAATTCCTCTAGACCACACTTGCTCAGCTAATCGACTAATAATCTCAATACCAGTCAAATCTCCTTTGTGGACCGTACGATCAAAGGTTTGCCCGGCGAATGCTTTTTGATGGACTGTTCCGTCCGGGTTGCGATCAAAAAAACAACCTAATTCATTCTCAAGTTCACGAATACGTTCTACCGCCTTATTGACCAAAGTCCATGCCAACTCCTGGTCGGATAACCATTTGCCACCTTCGATCGTATCCATAAAATGACGTTCAACAGAATCCCCTTCTGCCAAGGCTACGTTGTAACCGCCTTGCACCATTCGAGTACAACCGCACTTACCAAGCAGACCCTTTACAGCGATCGTAATGTGGAGATCTGGGTTGGTTTGGTGGGCATGTAAGGCTGCAAATAATCCCGCTCCGCCAGATCCTAAAATCAAGATATCCGTTTCTAGAATAGCAATATTCATGAAGAAATTCCTAGGCTCTTAAGGACGGCCTCTTTATTACGAGAAACCTCATTTTTCACTTCTTGATAAATGCTGCCGCCGTGACTATCCATTGCAACTAATAAAGGGCCAAAGTCTTTAATCTTGAAACGCCAGAGAGATTCTGGGTTGAGATCATCCATATCAACCTCTTCAATTTGCTTGATCCAAGTTGTCTCGAGTGCTGCTGTTCCACCAATAATGGCGAGATACACGCCGCCTATTTCCTGAAAAGCTGCAGCAGATCCTTCACGGAGGCCACCCTTACCCACGATCATTCGTACTCCGTTTTCAGCCATCAATGGACGTGTGAAACGCTCCATGCGATCTGACGTAGTGGTGCCAATACAAATCGGTTGATAACCCGCTGGGAACTCCTCGCTAATAGGAACCTTACGCACATTGGGAGCCGTATGAATCACGGCGTGGCCTTGAAGATCAAAGCGCGTTTTTCGGCCGTGATCAAACATGTGAATTTGCGTGGCATCCCGAATACCAAACAGGGTTTTTTGTAATGTCACCGTGTCGTTAATGCGGAGCTGACGAACATCCGCCTCACTCACTGGAGTTGAAAGATTGTAATGTGCCATCTCTACCCCTAGAAACCGTAAGTGACGCCATCAGGCGTAAATGTTGCACGCGCTCTACGCGCAGAATGACACTGCATATTGACAGCCACTGGATTTAAGGTGATATGGGTATGGGCTAATTCAACATGGACAGCAAATGCGGTACCGTCGCCACCTAAACCCTGAGGACCAATACCTAGCTTATTCACAGCAGCAGTCAATTCCTGCTCTAGCTTAGCGCCCTCTTTATCACTACATACTGTACCTAAGGGCCTTGTAGCTGCCCGTTTTGCCATTGCAACACATTGCTCGGATGTACCGCCAACACCAACGCCGACAATCGTCGGTGGGCAAGTCTTGCCACCAGCAGAGACAACGCTCTCAATGACAAAAGATTTAACTCCATTAATTCCATCAGCTGGTATAGCCATCTTTAGAAAAGAATTATTTTCTGAGCCGCTACCTTTAGGAACCATCTCAATTTCAAGCACCTGATCCTCATCACAAAAATCAATGCTAATTGCCGGCATATCAATACCACAAGAGGTGTGATTATTTTTTCTGGTAATCGGATGAACGACAGAGGAGCGCAATGGGTATTCAGTAGTTGCGCGCTCACATCCCTTTCGAATGGCTGCCTTTAGCTCCATACCGTCAAGCTGAACATTACGACCAATTTTGACCTTGTAGATCGGCAACCCAGTATCTTGACAAAGCAAGTTATCCTCGCGCTCCGCCACAGCGATATTGGTAATCATCGTTTTGAGCACCACCTGCGCACGAGCATCTGATTCCCCCTGATTTAAGCGCTCAATACCCGCTTTGACATCGTCTGGAAGTACCTTCAAGGCACGGATATAGAGTTCTTTGCAAGCCTCTTCAACAGCTTTCATTTGTAAATGCATAAATTAACCAATCAATTTGCTAAATACAAAAATAGAAGGCCACAAGCAATACCAAACAAAATAGCTGCTTGGGTCCAAGCCTTACGAAGCCCGCGCCAAGGGCCAAACTCAATCATGATCAGCCGAATTCCACCGACCAAATGAATTGCTAACAAAATAACAAGCGCCCACTCGCCGAATTTAAAAACCCAAAAATCCGTTAATTCTAAGTAGCGCTCAAAACCACTTGCGCCCCGCAAAGACTGAGAGAGCATTAAGAAATGCAAAGGAATAAAGCAAGCCAACAACAAGCCGGAGAAACGATGGCATGCATAAGCAAAATAGGAAAGATGATTTTTTGCTCGTAGATCGAGTTTAGGCCTGGAGCTCATAAGCTCCCTCCGGCGTAAACACCGATGACAGCAGTGCTACCCAGAACGAGTATGAGAGCCGCTAATATCAAAGATAAGCTCTTAGAAATAAATCCTTTAGAGAGATTCTCTTCAAGAATATTAGCTAAGCCAATCGGTGCATGCACAAAGCACGCCAAGACAAAAATTTCATAAAAAAGAGCGAAGGCAATATTGCCTTGGGTGCGCCCAAGAATCTCTTCTGCAGTAAGACCGCCTCGTATCGCATAAAAAATAATGACTAGATGAATGCTCACACAAATACCCAGAACCATGGCGCTGATTCTTTGGGCATACCAAAGCTTGGCCTGCATTACGCCTTGGCTCACAGTTTGCCCCACTTACTTCCTCGCACGGCCGCTCTTGCTACTAACTTTTTCAACCCAGAAATACTGGCGGTAGGCTCTAATTTTTTAGGGCAACGCTCAGTACAGGATCCCTGCGTATGGCATGCATGGCAACCTTCATCTCCAGCGATAGCTCGTAGACGATCTAATTGCTGCACATCACGTACGTCATTTGTTAATGTCCAGGCACGATTTAAGGCTGCCGGACCAAGATAATTTGGGCGACTTTCAACCACCTCACAAGAGGCATAACAGACTGCACAGCCAATGCATTCTATACCCGCATTAGCTAACTGACGCTCAGTTGATTCTGGCTCTACTCTGGCGAAATCATCGTGTCGGGTTTTATCTCCCTTAAAGAAGCCAACAGCCCCTTTCCATTTATTAAAAAACTCTCGCATATCGGTTGCAAGATCTTTAATCACAGGGAGATTATTCAATGGGGCAATCTCTAATGAATCGCCCTTCACTATCTGAGAGACATGGGTGCGGCAAGTCCACCGAGCAACACCATTGACCGTCATTGCACAGGAGCCGCACATGCCGACACGACAAGCAAAGCGATAGCTCAGGGTAGGGTCTAGCTTGCGTTGAATGTAGGTCACCACATCCAAAACCGTTTGATTTGGGTTCCGAGGCACCAAATACTCAACAAACTCACCTTCTTGAGCACCACGCCAGACAGTTACTTTGAGATCTGTATTAGACATTGGCTAATTATATCTGCAGATAATAAAAAATAAATCGAATATAATTTTCTTTGAGATAAAAAATTACTTTATATATAAACCCATGTCCAGCATCAAAATACTGAAAAATTTTCTCGCCGTTTCCCGACATAAAAGCGTGGCGGCGGCCGCACGCGAGATAGGCCTTACTGCCGCTGCTGCAGGTCAGCAATTACAGCAGCTAGAGGCAGATATTGGCGTGGATCTTTTTGATAGAACCAAACGCTCCATGACCTTAAATCACCAAGGCAAATCTTTAATTGAGCCGATCCAAGAAATTATCGCCCGCTATGAAGCCTTAGGCTCTGACTTCAAATCTGAGCTGAGTGGAACTATTGTGTTGGGCGCACTCGTTTCAACCTTAATGGGAGCCTTTGGAAGTACGCTGAATAAAATTAAGCAAGCCTACCCTAGTCTTGAAGTGAAATTGATCGCCGGCCTATCAAGTGATTTTCTAGATCAAGTGCTTGATGGCAGTTTAGATGCTGCAATTGTCACTGAGTCACCTTATACATTGCCACAACATGTTCAATGGACCGAGCTTTACAAGGAACCGATGATCATGATTGTTCCAGCCACTATATTCAAAAAAAGAGATCGTTCTGAGATCTTAGATTCCGACTTACCTTTTATACGTTTTGAACGTAATACATGGACAGGACACCTAGTAGATCAAACCATAAGGACCAATAGGCTTTCTATTAAAGAAGGAATGGAGTTAAATTCTGTGGAAGCTATCATTGAATTAGTTCGGCAAGGGCTCGGCTATTCAATCATTCCAAAACTGGCAAATATTTCTTGGGCTAGTGATCGTCAACTGAAGATCAAAGATCTGCCAGGAAGAATTATCTACCGAAAAGTAGGTTTACTTGAGAGAAAAAAACATGGCCGTCAAAATATTACTCAGGCTATTAAACAGCACTTTTTAGCCAACTTATAAAGCCTCTCTATAGAGTTTTACGGCATCATGAAGCGTTATTTTCCGTGGACTATTCATTAGTAGTCGAGTTTGCAACATAGCATCAATTGCCAGCTGGTCAATATCTCCATTAACGATCCCCACATCTCTTAAACGCGTTGGTAGGCCCAACTCCCCTGCTAAGTCTCCAAGATAATCTACCAGTTCAGAGGCTTGCTCCATGGTTGAACCTCTAAGACCTGGTTTAATAATTTGTCCAAGCTCTGCATACATCACATGCGCTGCCTCTATATTAAAACGCATCACCGGGGCTAATATTAAAGAATTAGAAAGCCCATGGGGTATATGAAATCTTGCCCCTATTGGATAGGCTAAAGCATGGACTCCAGCAACTGGTGCATTGGTAAAGGCCATGCCAGCTAAACATGCACCAAGCAACATATTTTCACGAGCCGCGATATCGGAACCTGAATGGACAGCTTGATGAATATTGTTAGACAAGAGTCTGAGCGCCTCCTTTGCCAAACAATCAGCTATTGGATTTTTTAAATGCTTGGTTGTAAATGCTTCGATAGCATGAACCATGGCATCAATTCCTGTAGCTGCAGTAACAGGAGCAGGTAAACCCAGAGTTAATTCTGCATCTAGCAGTGCAACATCTGGTAATAAATGAGGGGAAAGCACGCCCTTCTTTTCGCTCTCGCTAAACGTAACCACTGAACTTTTAGTCACCTCAGAACCTGTGCCTGCTGTAGTAGGAACCAAAATTAAAGGTAGGCGTGGCCCCTTAACATTACCAATTCCGTAAATATCCACTAATTTCTCGTTACCCAGCGATAGCAAAGCTACTAGTTTCGCTACATCCATGGAGCTTCCACCCCCAAATCCAATCACACAATCCGCTTTACATGCCTGTGCCACCTGAGCAGCTTTCTCGATCACTGCAACAGAGGGGTCTGCCTGCACATCGGAAAAAATATCTACAGGAATATTCAAATCACTGAACTGCGGCAATACTTTGTCAAGTAACCCTGAAGAAAGAATGCCAGGGTCAGTAATAATCAGTACCTTATGAGCGCCATACTCTTGAGTGATTTTTGCAAGCTGAGAAGAGCCACCACGTTGAACTAAAATAGAACGGGTGGAATAGAAATCAAACTGCATAAGCAATCCTTTTGCGATGTTTGGACTTAATCAGAACGGCTTCAACAGCACCTTTGCCGCAGCAATCTTTCCAGCGTGCAGATCCATAAATGCCTGCGGTCCCTCATCGAGAGAACGTTTTTCCACCCAAGACAAATCACCGAATGCATTACGTGCCAATAAATTCACTGTAGCCTGCAGATCTACGGTTGAGTAAGTATAAGTTCCTAGCAATGTAATTTCAGCTAGAGTTAGTTTCCGCATATCGATTTCGCTAGACCAATCCTGTAAGCCAACATGCATAATGACACCGCCGGGCTTTATGGCCGCTAGAGCGGAATTTCTAGTAACCACAGCCCCAACACAGTCCATTACAAATTCATAAGAACTATCAGATACTTTTTCTTCAGTTGGATTCAATGTTTTACAACTAACGTGCTCTTCAATGGCTTTTCTGCGTAATGGATTTACCTCGGCAACCGTCAAATCATCAACGCCATAGTGCTTTAGGAGCAATGCGGATAACATGCCAATTGCTCCACCACCCAATATCAATACACGACACTCTTGTATCGGGCGAACCAGTACGCGCATAGATAAATTAATGGCATGCACTGCTGTTGCAGCTGGCTCAGTAAGAGCTGCCGCATCTAAACTGAGCTCCTCCGGAATAGCAATCAATGAGCTTGCTGGAATGCTCATATATTCAGCGAATGCACCCGGTCTTGTCATGCCTACCATTGTCCGATTAGCGCATAAATTATTTCTGCCCTGCAAGCAATACTCACAATGTCCACAGGTAATCAATGGGTTACCAGTCACCCTTTGACCCAAAGAAAATAATGGGGCACTAGACTCTGCAACGATTCCAGCAAATTCATGCCCAAGAACTATGCCTGGATTCCTTCTGGGATCATGCCCATGAAAAGCATGCATATCGCTGCCGCAAATCCCAACTGACTCAATCTTAAGAACCACTTCATTAGAGTCAAGTGAAGGGTAGGGACGATCTAAGATCTGCATTTCATTTGGCTGTGTATAAACCAATGCTTTCATTTTTTCGATCCTTATTGTGCGGTATATCCACCATCCAGCATGATGGTTTGTCCGGTGATATAGGCAGATGCATCACTGGCTAAGAAGATGGCTAGGCCATCAACATCTTTTATTTCCCCATTACGCCCAATCGCTGTTCTACCTGCGTGCATTTTGACCAATTCTGGATCATCAAAAACTGGTGCAGTAAGTGCGGTTGGAAAGAATCCAGGCCCTATGGCATTGCAAGTGATGCCATAACGAGACCATTCTTGTGCAATTGCTTTAGTGAGCTGAACCACCCCACCCTTTGCAGCACCATAAGGCGCACTATTTGCAAAAGCTCGAAAACTTTGTAGAGATGCGATATTGATAATCCTCCCCCAATTTCGAGCCTTCATTTGAGGAGCTAATGCCTGAGTCATAAAAAAAGGGGCGCCCAAGTGAACGTTCAATTGCTCCTGCCAACTTTGAGGCGATATTTCACCAAACGACTCTCTCAAGTTAATGCCGGCAGCATTCACTAGGATATCAACCTTACCCAATTTATCCAACACTTTAGTGGCGAGCTGATTTGCATCCTCTAAATTGCTTAGATTCGCCGAGAGTACGGTTGCTCTCACCCCTTGCTGATCTAAACGAATCAACGCATCATTTAAATGCTCTTCCCCACGAGAGGCGATGACAATATCAGAGCCAGCTAAACCTAAAGCTAAGGCAATCCTCTCACCTAAGCCGCTGCTGCCACCGGTAATGAGAGCAGTTCTTCCGCGCAAATCAAATAGTGTATTCATCATTTAATCTATACCAGTACTGGATTTCCCAAATCAAAATCCTCATTAGGAAAATATTTTGCAAGCCTATCATCAGCTGTTCGAGCATGCGCCTCCATACCCTCTAGGCGACTAATTCTGGCAGTAACTAATGCCATCTCTTTACTGCCTTCCCGAGTCATTTTTTGCCAAGTGAGAGTTTTCATAAATTTATGAACCGATAAACCACCTGAATATCTCGCAGCGCCTTTTGTAGGCAATACATGATTTGGCCCACTAGTTTTATCCCCAAATGCAACCGTAGTTTCTTCGCCTAAAAAGAGTGATCCATAGCACGTTAGATTACTAAGCCACCAATCCAAATCTGCTGCATGTACCTCTAAATGTTCGCTGGCATATTTATCCGATACTTGAGCCACCTCTTCGCGCGAGCTACATACAATTACTTCGCCGTAGTCGCGCCAAGCACAAGCCGCGGCGTCTTTTGCTATGGGGGGTAGTAAATCAATCATTTGAGGTACTAATTGCATCACTTCTTTAGCTAAATTTTCAGAGGTGGTGAATAGCCATGCAGGAGACTCATGGCCATGCTCAGCTTGGCCGACAAGATCGCTCGCAACTATTTTAGGGTCGGCAGACTCATCGGCAATGATTCCTATTTCAGATGGTCCAGCAAAGACATCAATACCAACCTTCCCAAATAGGGATCGCTTGGCTTCGGCAACAAATTTATTTCCAGGACCAACAACAACGTCGGCAGGTTTTCCTGTGAATAAGCCATAGGCCATGGAAGCAATTGCTTGCACACCCCCTAAGGTCATAATGACATCCGCACCTGCAGCTTTAAAAGCATAAAGAACATAGGGGTGCATTCCCCCCCCACGAAAAGGGCTAGAGCAAGCAATAATATTTTTTACCCCAGCAGCCTTCGCTGTTGCTACCGTCATGTAAGCAGAAGCAATATGGGCATACCTACCTGATGGGGCATAACATCCAACTACATTAACTGGCAATACCTTCTGACCCGCAGTTACGCCGGTATGAAGAGCGGTCGAGAAATCCTGAATACTATTTTTTTGAGCAATCGCAAAGTCATAAACCTGCTTGACAGCAAAATCAATATCCTTTTTAACGCCAATAGGAACCTCAGCGATTGCCGCATTAATAACCTGATCCGACATCACAATTTCACCAGACCATTTATCCAATTTAGCAGCATATTCCCTAACGACAGCCTCACCATTTTTCTCAATATTCGCCAGCATCTCATTAACCACCTGTTGTGCTGTAGAAGTCTCCGTTTCAGGCGTCTTTGATGCTTTTTTTAAATAATTAATCGTCATATCTCTTGCCTTCAGTTTTTGTAAGCGCTTACAGTGGCACCTCTAAAAAATGGGGTTTCCCCCAATTTTTAGTTTTTTAGAAATTACTTAGAGTTATTTGCAAATTCACGTAGCTTTTTATCTGCATTTACCATCTTCATAAATTCATCAGTGATGTAATCATTTGCAGGTGGTACGGCTTGTATAGCTCCAGTCGATTGCATAAACGCAGCAATTGAATTAAACCAACCATCAACCTGAGATGGTCCTTTAGAGCTATCCATAATCTTCAACTCGGTAGCCAAGTCATAATTTGGTCGAGTATCAAATTCTTTCTTCATTGAAGCTTCGGAGATGGAGACACCGCCCTGCTCATAGAACTTTTTCATCATTGCTATAGCTTGTGGCTTATTAGCATTCATCCACTTCCAAGCACGCAAATATACTGCCAAGAACTTGGCCACATTTTGTGGATTTTCCTTTGCATAATCCCCGCGCACAATTAGGGCTCCAGGAACAAATGCCCCGCCATCTTTACCACTACAAATCACTTTAGCACCAGCTTTTTCTTCTAGTGTGTAAATGTTTGGAGCCCATACGCCACCAAAGTCAGCATTGCCCGATGACATTGCAGAAATAATTTCCCCTTGACCCATATTCTTAATAACAACATCGGTCTTTGCTAGACCATACTTCTTAAGACAAGACTGAACTGCATAGTCACCAGTGGAGTTTCCGGTTAGTACGATAGTTTGACCTTTTAAGGACTGTGGATTTGCAGCAAATGCCTCTGCAGCTTTTGGAGTCGCAAGCAAGGCATTGCCTGCAGATTCGTCATTACTAAGTCCAATTGTTTTAATACCAAATCGTACATAACCCAGAACCGCTGGCACTGATCCAGTGCCGCCTACATCCCAAGATTTAGAGGCTGATGCAGCGATTTGAGGCACACCTGCGGGGAATGTACTAAATTCAGGCTTCAGCCCCAACTCACTCCACCAGTTTTTTTCTGTAGCAACAAAGAAAGGAAGTGCCCAATATAAAGCGGGCTGATAGCTCACTTTAATCTCTGTTAGTGCAGGTTTTGCTTGCGCATAAAGATTACCAATACTTGCTATAGCGAGTACTGCTACCCCCAAAGTACTGACTAATATTTTTTTAAAATGCATTTTTAACTCCTTTAAATATTATAAAAAGTAAATTAATGATCAACACCCAAGTTTTGTTCCCGCAACAACTTCCAAATCTGACTACGTAACTGCACAAATGAATTGAGATCCATCACATCCTCAATCCGAGAATGAGAATCCCAGCCTTCTTTCTCGCGTATCGGTTTAATTTCAATCGCGTCTCGAATTAACCCAGGCCGCCTAGACATCACCACAACACGGTCTGCTAGATAAACCGCCTCTTCAACAGCATGGGTAATAAAAAGAACTGTTTTTGGATTTTTTCGAGCCAATCTCACCAATTCCTCTTGCATCACTACTCTGGTTTGAGCATCCAACGCGCCAAAAGGTTCATCCATCAACAGTACTTCCGGCTCCAAAACATAAGCACGCGCAATTGCAACGCGTTGCTGCATACCGCCAGATAGTTGATGAGGGTAGGCCTTTTCATAACCCTCTAAGCCCATTAAAGAAATGAGTCTAGTGATCTTATCTAATTTTTCTTCGACATTCATGCTCATTGATTTCAGGCCGAATGCAATATTGTCATGAACTGTTTTCCAGGGAAATAAAGCAAATTGCTGAAATACGACTGCGCGGTCTGGACCGGGACCTTTGACTTCCTTGCCGCCAACTAAGACACGACCTTTGCTGGGCATTTCCAGGCCAGCAACCATGCGCATACAAGTTGTTTTGCCACAGCCAGATGGTCCCACAATTGCTACGAACTCCCCGTCCTTAATCGTCAAATCAATACCACCTACTGCCAAAAATTCTTTGCCGCCTTGCTTGAAGCTTCGCTCTACGGAGTCAAAAACGATATCTGCCATAACTCAAATTTCTTTATAGTGAACAGCAAACTTTTCAGCCTGCCTTAAAAGCACATCAATTAATAAACCAATGAGTCCGATTGCGATCATCCCGCTCATCACAATATCCGTCTGGATACTTGCCTGACCTTTAACCATCAGGTAACCGACACCACTAGATGCCACAATTAATTCGGCGCCCACTAAAGATTGCCAGCCTAAACCTGCAGAGATTCTGAGCCCAGCAATGATTGATGGAATAGCCGCGGGAAATAAGACCTCAGTCATCAAACGAAATTTACCCGCTCCTAGCACTCTTGCAGCCTCAAGATATTTTTTATCCACATGGATAGCACCACGATAGGTATTAATTAATACTGGCGGAAATGCGCCCATAAAAATCACGAGGATAGGTCCACCAATCCCTGTACCAAACCAAAGTGCCGCAAATGGAACCCAAGCAATCGGCGCTACAAAACGAATACTTTCAAAAAATGGGGTAATGATCTGATTTGCAAATCTCGATAGAGCCATCAATAAACCGAGAGGGATGCCAATCGCAACCGCCAAAATAAAGCCATAGAAAAAGCGCTGAAAGCTCGAGGCAATATGCGCTACTAAGGTATGTCCTGAAAAAGGCTCTTGCATTAAATGGATAAATTTAATAAGAACCTCATGAGGTGGCGGTAGAAATTGTCTGGGCACCAAACCTGCTAGAACGGAGAGATACCAACAGCCAATAAAGCTAGCAATACCCAACCCAGTCCACAATATATATTCGCCCTGGTTTAAGCGATTACGATCAAGCATCATGCTCTCCATGGCATTAAAAATCGTTCGGCTTTTGCCAAAATCTGCGTCATGAGCCAACCAGAAATTGCCACGCTAATCATGCCTACTAGGATCATTGCGGGATTAATATCTTGTGCTGCTTGATTCAAGATGGACCCCAAACCTAGTGTTGCTCCAACAAGTTCTGCTGCAACTAAGGTGGTCCATGAGGCCTGTAACGATAATCTTAGCCCCGTAAAGATGAGTGGCAAAGCAGCGGGAATAAGCACTTCCCGGTAATAAGCAAAGGGCCTGATCCCCAGCATGGCGGCTGCTTCGCGTTGAGGTGCCTCTATAGACCTAACTCCTGTGAAGCTATTGATGACAGCCGGAACAAATGCAGCCACATAGATCACCATGACCTTGGCTGAATTACCAAGCCCTAGCCATACAATTGCCAATGGTATCCATGCCAAAGGTGGTATCGGTCTTAAGGTTAGAAAAATGGGGTTTATGAAAGCTTCAATTTTTTTATTAGCCCCCATCAAGATTCCCACCAAAATACCCATTGAAGATGAAACTAAAAATCCAGTTGTTACCAGCGCCATACTTTGCAAGACATGCTGATATAACTTGCCATTTCCGTAGCCTTGCAATGCAATGATTTTGAATGAACTCCAAGTTTCAGTAGGGGTGGGAAATCTTGCGCTTGATATTGCACCGCTCCACTCAGTCAATGCAAACCAAGAAAAAAGCAGTATGGCAAAAAATAAAACGAAAGAGAAAAGTCTGCTAAAAATTTGTAATTCCCTATAGAATGATAGAAAATGTAAGCGCTTTCATAATATCTTTAATTTACCAGTAATATAAATTCTGTCCACGACATCGGATTAGTAATTACCCCAACTGATGATAAGAAAAACTACCGGCACGGTCACTATCGATCATGTTGCATCCGCAGCAAAAGTGTCGATTGCAACCGTATCTCGAGCTTTAAATCGGCCTGAGACAGTCAGCACTGCACTTAGGGAAAAGATTAATAATGTTATTAAAAAATTAGGTTATATCCCCAATGCCGGAGCGCGCTCACTTATGCTCAAGCGCTCAGGGACGATTGGAGCGATTGTTCCAACTCTAGATAATGCTATTTTTGCCCAGGGCCTTGCAGAATTTCAAAAACAGTTAAATCAAGCCGGGTATCAACTTCTAGTTGCCAGCACCAACTATGATCCCGTTATTGAATCAACCCAAATTAATAACCTACTCTCAAGGGGGGTAGAAGGAGTGGCACTTTTTGGCAGTAGTCAGGAAAAGGACGCCCTGAAACTACTAAAGACTAGGAGTATTCCCTATATCCACGTTGGCACACTCTCAACTCCTCTAAATGGCTTTGCATCAGGATTTGATAATAGAGAGGCAATTAAACTCGGTGTTGAACATCTTCTTGGCATAGGACATCAACATTTTGGGATCCTGACCGGCATCACAGCCAATAATGACCGCGCCAATGACAGAGTTCAAGGAGCCCTCGAATTATTAGCTCAGAAAAAAATTAACCTTAAACCTGAAGTCATTGTGGAGTGCAACTATGACCTTCAGGAGGCTAGACTAGGTTTGAAAAAGCTACTTTTGTCCAATCCTAAAATAACAGCCATTATTTGCGGGCAGGATGTATTAGCTCTGGGAGCAATGTTAGAAGCGCAAAGCCAAGGCATCAAAATTCCGAAAGAACTTTCAATCATCGGCTTTGACGATCTAGAAATATCAAGGCACTTAATACCAAGCTTAACAACAATTCATATTGATGCAATTGGCATGTGGGCTCAAGCTGCTAATCATTTAATTTCACAAATCAATGGGGTGGAGAGCTTGCCTAGAAAGATTAACACTGCTGTCAATTTAGTTATCCGTGGGTCAAGCTCTGCGGCTGGAAAATACATAAAGAAATCACAGAAAAAAGCCACCCCGTAGGGTGGCTGAAAATAAGACTATGGAGGCACTACCTAAAAAAATGAACAGCAAGTTCATCGTATTCCTTTAGAAATTCTTTCCAATTAAAGATTGCATTGTTGATGTGCAGCATGCTTTAAATTGGTGCATTACATTCACTAAGCCCGGCTTGACCTACTTGCAGGGATACTTTTCCTCAAAGAATCGGATAAGAGTTTTCGCTGCACGCTCCTGATTAAATTGGGGGCTCTTTTGATTCCAAACTAGAAACTCCTGGAGAATCACCTCCCTTGTGCCAGCCTCCGAGGAGAAACAAACACTTTGTTTTAGCTTTGGACTTCGGTTGGCCAAGTAGGCCTGATAAACACCTTCCCCAAAACCAAAACAAAAGTTTTGACCATCAATATCATTGAGGTTTTTACATAACTCAATTAATGCAGCAGTGGACGCATCATTCTTGGGTAAGTTAGTTTGCGGGAAGGCGTTTGTCTGCAGCAACAGTGTTGTGCTGATAGTAAATAGAGTTGTGCGAAATAATTTCATAGTCATTTTATCTATAGATTAGCGTCTAAATCCACCCATACGACCAGCACCAAAACCGCCACGCCCACTAAATCGATCATCATTTATTCGGTCATAACGCGTCTGCTCTCGCATTGCATTTTCTTGAGCTGCCTCACGATAGGCATTCGGATTGGAGCGGTCTTGCTGATAATCGTTGCGTGCTTCTTGGTTTAGGCGATCTGCTTGAGCACGCTCTTGCGGAGTGGCATTCTTCTGAAAGTCATTATCGGCTCTCTGCCCTGCCGTCTTGGCCGCCTGTCGATCTTGCGGGGTTGCATTATTTTTCCAATCACTCAGAAGACGCTGTTGATTCTGAATGCTACTTGGGCCAATTAATCCTCTATTAGATCTTTCGGGAGAATTAGTGTTGTTCACGTTAATCGTGCCATCAGACCAACTCGGCGTAGACCAAAATGCACCACCTACAGCCATCCCAAGACCAAACGACATCATCCCCCATGCTGGATTGTATGCAGGATAAGGTGGGTACTCCGGATATGGCCATGAACCGTAAACAACAGTAGGGTTATAGCTTGGAACATAGACCACTTGAGTATTGGCGGGGCTAATTAATATATTTGAACTGGCATCAGTACTCACAGTGATTTGCTGATTTGACTTGAGGGTACCGGCTTGAATCGCACGCTTGCGTAAAACCTGAACCGCTTTCATGGTGTCTGCTGGTTGTAATTTATACGCATTACCAAGATTTTGGGTCCACTGCAATTTACTACCCATCATATTGAATGCTTGCGGGAACGAAATGAGTGACTTCACGCTATCGTTCCATGACTGTGCATTTAAGGCATTCTGCAATGCAGTTCCACTGAGGCTGGCATTAACATTCCGCCAGTTATATGCCTCTGCTACCTCTAGAGGGTAAGTGGAAGCCAGCAACATGAGGGATAACAAGGAATCTGGATACAGTGCTATTGGAGAAACCAATGACTGTAATTGCTCCGATGAAATCAATTGCGGAGAATTGTTATAAGCGCCACTTTGTGTATAGGGTTGAGGATAGGCCGTATTTTGATAGGGGTCGCTATTGTTCGAGCAGGCACTTAATAGAGCTATAAAACCAATACAGTACCACGCTTTATATTGATTATTCATCTGCTCGTTGATCCTCTTGTATTTCTGGAATGTAATGCCGAGTTACAAATTAGTGATTTTCTTTGGCATGATTGATTGTGTATTTCGGGATCTCAATCACTAAGTCTTCACGGGAAACAATCGCCTGGCAAGATAGGCGTGACTGAGGATTTAGCCCCCAAGCGCGATCTAGCAAGTCCTCTTCATTCTCATCGGGAGTATTAAGACTTTGATATCCCTCTTTAACAATGACGTGACAGGTAGTGCAAGCACACACCATATCGCAAGCATGTTCGATAGGGATATTGTTTTCCAATAACGCTTCACAAATAGAAGTTCCAGGGCTGACTTCAACTACTGCGCCTTCAGGGCAGTATTCACTATGAGGAAGGATAACAATCTGAGTCATTTTGGTAATTTTCTTTTCTTAAATTTCAGCAACATTCTTACCAGCCAATGCCTTCTTGATACTCGCATTCATCCGCATTTGAGCAAAATCATCCGTCGCCTTGGCGGCATGATCTACTGCCTTTCTTAAAACAGCGCTATCCGTTTCTTGTTTGAGGATATTTTTTAAAGTGGCCATCTCTTGATCAACCAATACTTGCTGATCAGCAGTCAGTAGGTCACGATCACTATCTAATGCGGTTTGAACGGCATCCAATAAGCGCTGTGCATTCACCTGCTCTTCACGCAAGGAGCGAGCCACCATATCGATCTTGGCAGAGGCAAAACCATCTTTCAACATGCGAGCGATCTCAGAATCAGTCAAACCATAAGAGGGCTTAATATCTATCGAGGCTTGCACTCCAGAGCCCTGCTCCATCGCACTAACTGAAAGTAAGCCATCTGCATCCACCTGGAAAGTGACCCGAATGCGAGCCGCTCCAGCAGCCATTGGAGGTATACCGCGTAATTCAAACTTACCCAATGAGCGACAGTCCTGAGCTAATTCACGTTCACCCTGCACCACCTGAATGGCTAATGCTGTTTGACCATCCTTAAAGGTCGTGAAGTCTTGGGCACGCGCTACCGGAATAGGTGTATTGCGAGGAATAATTTTTTCAACTAAACCACCCATCATTTCAATACCAAGGGACAGTGGAATGACATCCAGTAACAGCCACTCATCATCCTTGCTTTGATTGCCGGCAAGTAAGTCCGCCTGCATGGCGGCACCCAATGCCACCACCTGATCTGGATTGAGATTATTTAAAGGCTGAGTGCCAAATAGTTCTCCCACTGCACGTTGTACAAGCGGCATACGGGTTGATCCGCCCACCATCACAACGCCTTTAATATCCTCTGCCTTGAGACCAGCATCGCGCAAAGCTTTCTTCACCGCTACCAGTGTTTTATTAATCAAATGCTGAGTAATCTCAAAGAATTGCGCTTGACTAACTCCGACATTGACCACCGTACCGTCAGCGAGGGTTTCGTGAACGGTTGCTAATGGATTATGGCTGAGCAACTCTTTTGCGTGCTTGCAGGCGCGCAGTAGCTTCTGATGATCTTGGACAGATAAAGGAGATAACTTGGCCTGCTCAAGCACCCAGCAATAGAGACGATGATCAAAGTCATCACCACCCAAGGCAGAATCACCACCGGTAGAGAGAACTTCAAATACGCCTCTACTCATCCGCAGGATAGAGATGTCAAAGGTGCCGCCACCTAAGTCATAAACAGCGTAGATACCTTCAGAGGCATTATCTAAGCCATAGGCAATCGCAGCAGCGGTAGGCTCATTGAGCAAACGCAATACTTCAATGCCGGCCAACTTAGCAGCATCTTTAGTCGCTTGACGTTGAGCATCATCAAAATACGCAGGCACCGTAATCACTGCACCAACAATATCGTCATTTACTGAATCTTCTGCAAGCTGACGTAAGCGGGCTAAGATTTCTGCGGAGACCTCGATAGGGCTCTTATCGCCTGCCACAGTTCTGAGCTTCAACATACCAGGCTCATCAACAAAATCATAAGGCGTGTTTTCAATATGCTCGACATCAACAATGCCGCGCCCCATGAAACGCTTTACGGAGACAATCGTATTCTTTGGGTCAGACACGATGCTTTCAAGGGCTTCAAAGCCAGCTTGAGTTCTACCATTCGGTAGATAACGCACGACGGAGGGCAATAATTCGCGCCCCTCAGAGTCTGCAAGTACCTTTGGCAGAGCATCTCGCACAATCGCTACTAAAGAATTGGTGGTGCCTAAATCGATACCGACAGCAATCCTGCGTTGATGAGGAGCAAGCGATTTGCCAGGTTCAGAAATTTGTAATAGGGCCATAGGGACTCGAGTGTAAAGCTATACCAAGGCTGAGATGGCATCATCTATCTCAAGCGCAAACTTATCTATAAAAAGCAGACCTCGAAGTAACTCTGCGGCACGGGTGTAGTTCTTGCCGCCATCTATAGCCTGAGTAATTTCTGTCAGGATATCGCGCTTAGATTGATCAACCTCTTCGGCCAATGCCTCAAGCGCACCCAAATCTTCTTCCCGCTCCTCAAGACTTTCACGCCATTCCATTTGCTTCATCAAAAAAGCAGCTGGCATGGCTGTGTTGGTTTCTAGACGGGCATCCACGCCATGAAGCTGGCAGAGATAGAGTCCGCGCTGAATGGGATTCTTCAGCGTTTGCAAAGCGGTATTGGCCAGTGTGGCCATCTGCATCGCTAGCCTTTGTTCCGTATCGCTACCGCGTGCATGACGGTCAGGATGAACTTCTTTTTGGATCGCTAGGTAAGCCTGATCCAATGCCGACAAATCAAGACTGAATTGCTGCTCTAAACCAAAAAAACGAAAGTAATCGTCAGACGCGGAAAGATTCGCCACAACCACATTCATCTTTTACATTCGGGTTCTGAAACTTAAAACCCTCATTCAAACCTTCACGTACAAAATCTAATTCAGTGCCATCGATATAAGCCAAGCTCTTTGGATCTACAAACAATTTAATGCCATTGGACTCAAACAGCTGATCTTCTGGCGCAGCTTCATCAACATACTCAAGTTCATATGCCAAGCCTGAACAACCTGTGGTGCGAACACCCAGGCGCAAGCCACAACCCTTGCCGCGCTTATCTAAATTGCGCTGCACGTGTTTTGCTGCTTTATCCGTTAAGGTAATTGCCATGATGAAAGTCTCTTTATCTTTACTTGGCTAGATGCTTTTCTTTGTAATCTGCTACCGCCGCCTTGATTGCATCTTCTGCCAAGATCGAGCAATGAATCTTGACTGGGGGTAAGGCTAATTCTTCAGCAATTAAAGAGTTCTTGATCTCTAAGGCTTGGTCCAAAGTTTTACCCTTTACCCACTCTGTTACCAAAGAGGAGGAGGCAATTGCAGAGCCGCAACCATAGGTCTTGAACTTCGCATCCTCAATCACGCCTTGATCGTTTACACGGATTTGCAATTTCATGACATCTCCGCAGGCAGGTGCACCCACCATACCAGTACCTACCTGATCGTCACCCTTTTCGAAAGAGCCGACGTTGCGGGGGTTTTCATAATGATCGATTACTTTGTCGCTATATGCCATGGTATTTCCTCGTGATTTCTTTAGTCTTGCTTTAAATTATTTCAATGCTGCTTAGTGAGCAGCCCACTGGATGGAACTGATATCAATTCCGTCCTTAAACATTTCCCATAATGGTGAAAGCTCGCGTAACTTGGCAATCTTCTCTTTCACTAACTTGATTGTGAAATCCACTTCTTCTTCAGTCGTAAATCGACCCAAGGTAAAGCGAATAGAGCTATGCGCTAATTCATCATTGCGGCCAAGTGCCCTTAATACATAAGATGGCTCTAAAGATGCGGATGTACATGCAGATCCAGAGGAGATCGCCAAATCTTTTAATGCCATCAACATCGACTCGCCTTCAACATAGTTAAAGCTGATGTTGAGATTATGGGGAACACGATCGTCCATATCGCCATTGACATAAACCTCTTCAATGTCCTTTAAACCAGTTAGCAATCGATCACGCAAAGCTCTAATGCGCGCGCTCTCTTCAGCCATTTCGATACGGGCAATGCGGAAAGCCTCACCCATGCCGACAATTTGATGCACTGCCAGAGTGCCAGAACGCATACCGCGCTCATGACCACCACCATGAATCTGTGCCTCAATGCGAATACGGGGCTTACGACGGACAAACAAAGCACCGATCCCTTTTGGCCCATAAGTCTTGTGAGCAGAAAAGCTCATTAAATCTACTTTAGTTTTTTCCAGGTCGATTTCTATCTTGCCAGTTGCTTGCGCTGCATCGACATGCAAAATTACGTTGCGTGAACGGCACAACTCGCCAATCCGGGGAATATCTTGTATGACACCAATTTCGTTATTGACATACATCACGGATGCCAAGATCGTTCCTGGCTTCATTGCTGATTCTAATTGAGCGAAATCAATTAAACCATCAGGCAACACATCTAAATAGGTTACTTCAAAACCTTCACGCTCGAGATCGCGGCAGGTATCTAAAGTGGCCTTGTGCTCGGTCTTCACAGTGATGATGTGATTACCGCGTTCTTTATAAAAATGGGCTGCGCCTTTGAGGGCTAAGTTAATACTTTCTGTTGCACCACTGGTAAACACGATTTCTCTTGGATCAGCGTGCACCAACTGCGCGACTTCCGAACGCGCCCACTCAACCGCTTCCTCTGCAGCCCAACCGTAGGCATGGCTACGGGATGCGGCATTACCAAACTGCTCACGCAAGTAAGGCAACATCTTGTCTACTACGCGCGGATCAATCGGCGTGGTAGATGAATAATCCATATACACTGGGAAGTGCTTAGGACTAAACATGGGGACTGCTTGCCGAGGAATGTCGTGTGGTGCGTTCATGTTTTACTTTTCGTTTAATTAACTGTGTTGCGAAGTTCTTGAGCTAGCCTAATTTGGCCAGATTAAAAACGGAGTTCACAAGAGGTCGCTTAGGGGCAACTTCTTTTGCTGCTGAGACTGCTGATGCCGGCTTTGCTGCCTTGACACTATCAGTCTTCATTTTTTTGGGACGCAAATCCTGTAACACGATGCTGCGCCCTTCCTGTTGGAAGACGAGGTCTTTTAGCGAAACGGAGCTGAGATACTCCACCATTTTGGAGTTCAGGTTCGACCACAGATCATGCGTCATACAACGACCATGATTTTCTTCATCACTATGACAATTGCCCTTGCCGCCACATTGGGTAGCGTCTAATGGCTCATCCACCGCCACGATGATGTCGGCGACGCTAATTTCTTCAGACTTGCGGGCGAGGGTGTATCCGCCGCCAGGGCCACGAGTACTCTCCACGATGTTGAAACGGCGTAATTTGCCGAACAACTGCTCTAAATAAGACAGGGAAATCTTCTGTCTCTGGCTGATTCCAGCCAAAGTTACAGGCCCGTGCGTTTCACGCAGGGCTAAATCAATCATTGCGGTTACTGCAAAACGACCTTTGGTTGTAAGTCTCATATGTCACCTTGGTAATGGATTGTTATGGACAGCTAACAGTCGGGCGAGTAATACCCGACCATTCCACTCAACTTTACCATATACCCTACTAAACTGCTCAAGCATTAACCCCAGACTTTAAATGGCATCCCGGGAGCGAGCGCCAAAGGCCATCTCCTTGACTTTGGTAAGGCGGTCGCGGGTTGAAGCGGCCTTTTCGAACTCCAGATTCTTGGCTTCTGAGTTCATTTGCTTCTCTAAACGCTTGATTTCGCCTGCTAGGTCCTTTTCGCTCATATCCTCGTAGCGAGCCCGCTCCTGCTCCACCTGCATCTCGGAGCGCTTCTCTTTGACGTCGTAAACCCCATCAATAATGTCTTTAATGCGTTTTTGCACTCCACGAGGCTCAATCCCGTTGGCCTTATTAAAGGCAATTTGCTTATTGCGACGACGCTCAGTCTCTCCCATCGCCCGCTTCATGGAGTCAGTGATCCGATCGGCATACAAAATTGCTTTGCCTTTGATGTTTCGAGCAGCTCTACCAATCGTCTGAATCAAGCTGCGCTCAGAGCGCAAGAAGCCTTCTTTATCTGCGTCCAAGATCGCCACTAGTGAGACCTCGGGAATATCCAAGCCCTCACGCAATAAATTAATACCCACTAGGACATCAAAGACCCCCAAGCGCAGATCCCGCAGAATTTCTACGCGCTCTACGGTATCAATATCGGAGTGAACATAGCGCACCTTCACGCCGTTATCCGATAGGTAATCGGTCAGTTGCTCTGCCATCCGTTTTGTCAGCACCGTCACCAATACCCGCTCATGCACTTTGACCCGCTCATGAATCTGTCCGAGCAAATCATCGACTTGCGTGCTTGCTGGTAATACTTCAATTTCTGGGTCAACCAAGCCAGTTGGTCTAGCGACCTGCTCAACAACTTGTCCAGTATGTGTATTTTCATAATCCGCTGGTGTTGCTGAAACAAATACAGTTTGACGCATCTTCGTTTCAAACTCGGTGAACTTGAGTGGTCGGTTATCCATAGCTGAAGGCAGGCGGAAACCAAACTCTACTAGAGTATGCTTACGCGATTTATCCCCGTTGTACATTGCGTTCAGCTGGCCAATGAGGACATGACTCTCATCTAAGAACATCAATGCATCATTCGGTAAATAGTCCACCAAGGTCGGCGGAGCCTCACCCGGCATGGCGCCTGAGAGATGGCGGGAATAGTTCTCGATACCTTTGCAGAACCCAAGCTCGTTCAGCATCTCTAAATCAAAACGGGTGCGCTGCTCCAAGCGCTGCGCTTCTACCAGTTTGCCGTCCTTAACAAATTCATCGAGACGGGTGCGTAACTCGACCTTAATCGTTTCGATGGCTTTGAGAACGGTGTCACGCGGCGTTACATAGTGAGAGCTAGGATATACGGTAAAGCGAGGAATCTTTTGACGGATTTTTCCCGTTAACGGATCAAAAAATTGTAGGCTTTCAATCGCATCATCAAATAATTCGACACGGACTGCCAATTCATTATGCTCGGCTGGAAAAATATCAATCGTATCGCCGCGCACTCTAAAAACACCGCGCTTAAAATCCGTTTCATTGCGGTCGTACTGCATTGCAATGAGGCGCATCAGAATATCGCGCTGACTCATCTTGTCACCGGGACGCAAAGTCATCACCATACTGTGATAGTCGCCTGGGTTACCGATACCGTAAATTGCCGAAACTGTGGCCACAATAATGACATCGCGTCGCTCTAACAAACTCTTAGTAGCGGACAGTCGCATTTGCTCAATATGCTCATTGATTGAGGAATCTTTTTCAATAAACAAATCACGGGTCGGGACATATGCTTCAGGCTGGTAGTAGTCGTAATAACTCACGAAGTACTCCACTGCATTCTTCGGGAAAAACTCTCTAAATTCACTATAGAGCTGAGCGGCCAAGGTCTTGTTCGGAGCAAAAATGATGGCGGGTCGGCCCATTCTGGCAATCACATTGGCCATCGTGAAGGTTTTACCTGAGCCAGTCACCCCCAAGAGCGTCTGAAAGGTCAAGCCATCCTCAATTCCAGCCACTAAGGCCTCAATTGCAGCCGGCTGATCACCAGCGGGCGGGAATGGCTGATAAAGGTGAAAGGGGGAATCGGGAAAGGAAACGAACTTGGCTGGATCTAAATCATGACCTACCTCACCCAAGGGATCAGTTACAGGGCTTTTCTGGGTTTCGGCAACCGGGGTATTTGAGGAACTTTTAGTCAACTTAGGGGGCATCTCAGCTATCATTTCAACTGTGCGTTGTTAGTACGCAGCGAATTTTGTACAAACAATGATTTTGCCGCTTTTATTTAGAATTAGTTGAATCCACCCTCGAAAACAGCCATTCAAAGTAAATTTAGCTTAATTACCCCCCCACTCAACCTTAAAAACTCCCTTTGACCCACCAATGAACCTTTTCGCCTCAGTCCAACTAGCCCCTAAAGATCCTATTTTTGGCCTTACAGAAGCCTATGTCGCCGATCAACGTGCAGATAAAGTCAATTTGGGCGTAGGTGTCTATTACACCGACGAAGGCAAGGTGCCCCTTTTGAAGGCGGTCATGAAGGCTGAGGAAGCGATTGTGGCGAAACACTCCCCACGGAGCTATATTCCAATCGAAGGCCCAAACCCTTACAACAGCGCGGTGCAGAACCTCTTATTTGGTGTTGACTCCGCCTTGATTCAAGAGGGTCGCGTGGTCACTGCTGAATGCCTGGGAGGAACTGGCGCATTGCGTGTTGGTGCAGACTTTATTAAGCGCCTGAATTTGAATGCCCCTTGCGCAATCAGCAATCCTACCTGGGAAAATCACCGCGGCATTTTCGAATCTGCTGGATTTGAAGTGGTGGACTACACCTACTTTGATGGCAAAACCCGTGGGGTTGATTTTGATGGCATGGTGAAGTCCTTGGAGTCCTTCCCAAAGAACACTACTGTATTGCTGCACGCCTGCTGCCACAACCCAACTGGTGCCGATATTTCTGAAGCGCAATGGCGTCAAGTCATCGAAATCTGTAAAGCAAAAGAATTGATCCCATTTTTAGATATGGCTTACCAGGGCTTTGCGGCCGGTATTGAGCAAGATGGTATCGCTGTGCGTTTGTTTGCCGCATCCGGCATGTCTTTCTTTGTATCTAGCTCATTCTCTAAATCGTTCTCGCTCTATGGTGAGCGTGTTGGTGCCTTATCTATTGTGACTCAAAGTAAAGATGAATCGACTCGCGTGCTATCACAATTGAAGCGCGTCATTCGGACGAATTATTCCAATCCTCCAACGCATGGTGCTGCGATCGTTGCTTCCGTTCTGAACTCACCAGAGTTAAGAAAACTCTGGGAAGATGAATTGGCTGAGATGCGTGATCGCATTAAAGCAATGCGCCATGGCCTGGTAGAAAAACTCGCTGCTGCTGGAGTCAAGCAAGACTTCGCTTTTATTGAAGCGCAGCGCGGCATGTTCTCTTACTCAGGCTTAACGGTCGAGCAAGTAGAGCGTTTACAAAAGGAAGATGGCATTTATGCCCTCTCTACTGGCCGTGTTTGTGTGGCTGCTCTCAATACTAAAAATATTGATAAGGTAGCCAAAGCAATCGCCCGCGTATTGGCGTAACAACCCGTCATTGACGGTTATATTGAAATATCAGGAGCTAAGATGCTATATCAGTTACACGAATTTCAAACAGCACTACTTCAACCTGTTAGCTCATGGGCTCAAGCAGCCTCAAAAGCATTTATCGATGCATCCAATCCAGCCTCCCAGATGCCGGGTTCGGATCGCTTAGCTGCCAGCTATCAACTCCTTTATCGCTTAGGCAAAAACTATACCAAGCCCGAGTTTGG
The DNA here is from genome assembly GCF_018882095.1 of Polynucleobacter sp. CS-Odin-A6. Lineage (GTDB taxonomy): Bacteria > Pseudomonadota > Gammaproteobacteria > Burkholderiales > Burkholderiaceae > Polynucleobacter. The sequence goes on along the minus strand of NZ_JACVPD010000001.1, from coordinate 650,799 downwards.
TATTCGTACTGTGCAAGCTCATGGACAAGAGGTCGCAGTCCAAGAAAGAACCATTACTGCTAAGCCGTTTTGCAATTTAATTCGCTTCAAACGCTTTTCCGATGATATTGATGTCATCAAGAAATTAAAAGAGGATCCAGTGGTATTGATAGTGGCGCCGCTGTCGGGTCACCACTCCACCTTACTGCGTGACACTGTGCGCACCCTGCTGCAAGATCACAAGGTCTACATTACCGATTGGATTGATGCTCGTATTGTTCCTGCTGATGTAGATGCTTTTGGTTTAGATGATTATGTTCACTACGTACAAGATTTCATCCGCACGATTGGTGCTGAAAATTTGCATGTAATCTCTGTTTGCCAGCCAACAGTACCGACATTGGGGGCGATCTCCTTAATGGCCTCTGCCGGTGAAAAAACACCGGCCTCCATGATCATGATGGGTGGCCCTATTGATGCCCGCAAATCACCTACTGCAGTAAATGACTTGGCTGATCAAAAGTCGTATAACTGGTTTGCAAGTCACGTGATTTATAAAGTGCCCCCAAACTACCCTGGCGCCGGGCGAGATGTTTATCCAGGCTTCTTGCAGCACAGCGGCTTTCTAGCAATGAACCCGCAGAATCATGTGCAATCCCATTGGGATTACTTCCAAAACCTAGTTCGTGGCGATGAGCAAGATGCGGAATCCCATATTCGTTTCTACGATGAGTACAACGCAGTGATTGATATGGATGCGAAGTTCTACTTAGATACCATTAAGACGGTGTTCCAAGACCATGCTTTACCGAATGGAACATGGTCAGTCTCAGGCGACTTAGTGAAGCCCCAAGATATCAAGAAAACTGCACTCCTCACAGTCGAGGGTGAATTGGATGACATTTCTGGTAGCGGACAAACTCGCGCAGCGCATGCCTTGTGCGCAGGAATTCCGAAATCTGACAAAGCGCACTATGAAGTTGCTGGCGCAGGTCACTATGGCATCTTCTCTGGTCGTCGTTGGCGCGAGAAGGTGTATCCGAAAATTAAATCTTTTATTCGTGAACACCAAGGCGTGCAGAAGAAAAGCCGCGCTAGACCTCCAAAATTAGAAGGTTCAAAGTCTGCATAAAACAGTAGCGCGACTTCAGGGTCGCGTTTCTCGTTTCTTGTGTTTCTTGTTTTAGGGTGTTCTCATTGCAATGAATACAAAGCAGATGCAAGAACTGGCTAATCGCCTCGAGGACACTCTTCCTCAAACACAATGTACAAAGTGTAGCTACCCAGATTGCCGTGCCTATGCAGAAGCCCTGGCTTGTGGAGAAGCATTACCGAATCGCTGCCCTCCTGGGGGTGTAGAGGGTATCAAAAGACTCAGCACTATTCTTGAGCCTATATACCCACAAGATGCATTTGCACTTCATCCCAGCATTAATCCTGAGTGCGGCTTAGAGCGCCCTCGGCCCGTTGCCTTGATTGACCCCAAGACTTGTATCGGCTGCACACTCTGTATTCAGGCCTGTCCAGTAGATGCCATTGTGGGAGCATCTAAACAAATGCATGTGATCCTGAGTGATTGGTGCACCGGTTGTGATCTCTGTATTCCTCCTTGTCCGGTTGATTGCATCACCATGATTGATGTTACTGGCACGCAGACTGGTTGGGATGCTTGGTCACCAGCATTGGCGGAGATTGCCCGTACACGTTATGAGGCACGTGATGTACGCTTGGATCGCGAGCAACGGGATAACGATGAGCGCCTAGCCAAGAAAGCAGCAGCTAAGCTAGTGGTAGTCAATGCCGAGAATCCAGAGTCAGAAGAAGCTAAAAAAGAACAGGAAAGAAAGCGTGCCATCATTGCCGCTGCCATTGCGAGGGCGCAGCAAAAGCAATGATGAATCTTGAAAAACGTCAGTCCTTCTTTGAGTTGCTTAGAGAAAACAATCCCCATCCAGAAACTGAGTTGGAATATAGCTCGCCCTTTGAGTTGCTCATTGCGGTATTACTTTCAGCCCAAGCCACAGATATCTCCGTTAACAAAGGAACGAAAAAACTCTTTCAGATTGCAAATACACCACAAGCACTCCTCGACTTGGGTGAAGCAGGCGTGAAACCCTTTATTCAGCACATTGGCTTATTTAATTCCAAAGGGAAACATATCCAGGAAACTTGCCGCATGCTGATGGATTTGCACGGGGGTGAAGTACCGCAAAATCGAGAGGACCTAGAAGCACTCCCCGGTGTGGGCAGAAAAACGGCTAATGTCATTCTCAATACTGCCTTTGGGCAAGCCACGATGGCAGTCGATACCCACATCTTTAGAGTCTCCAATCGTACTGGCTTGGCACCCGGTAAAGATGTCGTGAAGGTAGAAGAGCAACTCATGAAGCGGGTACCAAAGGAGTTTTTACAGGATGCCCATCACTGGCTCATTCTGCATGGCCGGTATACCTGTAAAGCGCGTAATCCAGAATGTCAACAATGTATTGTTGAGCCGCTCTGTGGCTTTAAACAAAAAACGGGCAAAGGAAAAGTACGTGGCCATATTTAATCCTACACGCGAAGAAGTGCGTCGCTTTTTCTGTGACACCTGGAAAAAGAAAACGGAAGATCATATTCTGACGCCGATGGAAATACTCGCGAGCGACTGGATGGTGCTTCACCCTGAATACCACACCCTCCTCGCAGATCCAGAAGGTGCAGTTAGTCAAGACTACACGCCAGAGCGTGGAGAAACCAATCCCTTTTTGCATCTCTCGATGCATTTATCGATCAGCGAGCAAATCTCGATTGATCAACCGCCAGGCATTAAAGCGATTTCAGAAAAACTGACTCAAAAACTAGGTTCCGCACATGAAGCGCAGCATGTCATGATGGAGTGTTTGGGCCAAGTGATGTGGGAAGCGCAGCGCGAAGGTCAAGCACTGAGTCCGGAGAAGTATTTAGAAGTATTAAAAAAATTAGACTAAGTCAAGTTACACTTTTTGCCAAAGTTGCTTCATCATCCGTAGTATTTCCGCATACGGATCATCCATCCTATTAACCTGCTCAGCAAATTGAGGAAAGGCCTCAGAAAACTCTTTGGCGTCAAACAACTTCATCGACCATTTCGGGAAACGTCTTTCTTGAATTTCGGTAATCCCGAGTAATTCAACATTGTGGTGTCTTGTGTCATTTTGAATTCTGCTCCACGTTTCCTCCACTGCACTTCTGTCACCTTCCAGGATTTGACCAAAATATCCGTGATCAAAAAAGAGAATGCCCGTAATTCCGAGCCGATCATTGGAGGCTACTGAGGCATTCACTATATCTGTCAAACTCCAGACATTAATACCCCCCTCTGCCTCACTAAGGTATTTTAATTCCACCAAATCTGATTTATTCATTACAGAGAACCGATATAGATTAATGAAGTGCCACTGGCAATCACCAGTCGACATTGAATTGACTCGATATTGACATGGTCATAGACCGTCCATATGTTCGATATCGCACATAAGGTACTTATTAGTGGTAAATGCGCCAAGTCTTACGCAGATTGGGAGCAACACCCAGTCATTGACGCTTCACCAGCATTCTTTTACTTAAGATCACCGTAGAAATAACCAGAAATGCAAACACCATATTTATCGCAGTGAGCGGATCATCTAGGAAAAAGCTCGCAGCCAGTAGCGTACAGAATGGCTGGATAAGCTGAACTTGACTAACTCTCGCAATGCCGCCAATAGCGAGGCCTTCATACCAAAAAAAGAAGCCTAAATACATGGGGAATAAGCTCAGATAGATGAAACTCGTCACAGCAATCGGATCGGCGCTCCAATACGCTGGAGAAAAGGTGAAATACGTCGCCATGATATTGATGGGTAATGAAATAACCAGCGCCCATGAAATCACCGCGCGTGGGTTCATCCTCCTAGATAGCTCACCACCTTCCACATATCCAATACATGCACAAATTCCACCCAATACCAATAGACCATCTATATAGGTCAAGCTACCAGAACTTTTGAGAAGCGCATACGTCATCACCAATCCCGCTCCCAAAATAGAGACGAGCCAAAAACCAATCGAGGGACGCTCCTTAAAACGAATGACTCCGATCACCGTAGTAGCAAGAGGCATCATTCCCAAGATGACAGCGCCATGAGAGGATGAGCCTTCTTTCATTGCCACCGTCGTAAAAATTGGGAAACCAAACACGACACCCAATGCAATCACAGCAATCTTGGCTAAATCCGTTTTGCTGGGAAGTGGAGCTTGCGTGTATAAAAGATAGGCTAAAGCAAAAAGACCAGCCAAACATGCTCTGCCAAATGCAATGAAATAAGGGTTGAAAGTTAAAACCGCTATCTTGCTCACAGGCAAAGTTAAGCTAAAAACCAGAATGCCAATAAAACCAATGAGCATTCCTTTGGTCTCTTTATTCACACTGAGGCCCTAGAGTTCATTAATTGTCGACAAGGATATTTAAGAAAGTGCGGCAATAGTGGCTTTAATCGCTGCGGGTAATGCTTCGGTCAGTTGTTTTCGAGCTGCCAATATATCAGCAGGTAATTCTCGAATTCTTTGAGACCAGGCAGATCCTGGAAAGTAGGCATCATCCTTGAAGCGCGGGATAACATGCCAATGAATATGCGGGACCATATTACCTAATGCAGCGATATTCATTTTGTCTGGATGCATGACGTGGCGCACAGCCTTTTCAACTGAGAACACGAGAGACATGAGGTGCTCACGCTCACCGTAACTTAGATCAGTCATTTCCACGACATGGTGATTCCAAATCACTCTGCAAAAACCAGGAAGATCGGGGTCGTTTACTAGAATGATTCGGCAATCATCACCACGCCAAATTAATTTAGCCTCTTCAGGCTTCAAATCTTCTTTACAGAGTACGCAATTCATCATGGGGAGAATGTATACGAAAACGGCATCTAAGTCACCTTTGTGGGGTTATTTAGATGCCGCGGCAGTAAGGATCGATTTTTTACTGTGTTGCTGCTGAGTACTTCTTGCTACCTCTTGGTACCTCTTGGCACTACTAAGGGATTTCTTAGTGGAACTGCTCTTCCTCGGTAGAACCTGTTAATGCGGTGACTGAAGACTTACCACCTTGAATCACCGTGGTGACATCATCGAAGTAACCGGTACCCACTTCTTGCTGATGGGATACGAATGTGTAACCACGATCACGAGCAGCAAATTCTGGCTCTTGCACCTTCTCAATATAAGCAGTCATACCGCGCTTCATATAGTCTTGCGCCAAATCGAACATGTTGTACCACATCGAATGAATGCCGGCGAGAGTAATAAATTGATACTTGTAACCCATAGCACCTAGCTCGCGCTGGAACTTCGCAATAGTTGTATCATCCAAATTCTTCTTCCAGTTAAATGATGGTGAGCAGTTGTAAGCCAACATCTTGCCTGGGAACTTCGCACGAATCGCTTCTGCAAATTTTCTAGCAAAATCTAAATCCGGTGTACCGGTTTCGCACCAAACCATATCGGCGTACGCAGCATATGCCAAGCCACGAGAGATTGCTTGATCCAAGCCCTTGCGGGTTTTGTAAAAGCCTTCAGGCGTCCGCTCCCCTGTTAAGAATGGCTTGTCGTTTTCATCGTAGTCGGATGTCAACAAATCAGCCGCTTCGGCATCAGTACGCGCCAAAATAATCGTTGGAACGCCCATGACGTCAGCCGCCAAACGGGCAGAGATTAACTTCTGAACTGACTCAGCTGTTGGTAGCAATACTTTACCGCCTAAGTGACCGCACTTCTTTACTGAAGACAACTGATCTTCAAAGTGAACGCCGGCTGCTCCTTGTTTGATCAACGCTTTACTCAGTTCGAATGCATTTAATACGCCACCGAATCCCGCTTCAGCATCAGCAACGATCGGAGCAAAATACTCGATATAACCTGCATCACCCTTATTAATACCTTTGGCAGTTTGGATTTCATCAGCACGTTGAAATGAGTTATTAATCCGCTCCACCATCTTTGGTACTGAATCGACTGGATACAAAGATTGATCTGGATACATCGCTGCGTAAGAGTTACCGTCGGCAGCAACTTGCCAACCAGACAAGTAAATGGCTTGCACACCTGCTTTAACCTGTTGCATTGCTTGACCACCAGTCAAAGCGCCTAAACAATTCACGTAGGCTTCGTTATTCACTAGCTCCCAGAGACGCTCTGCACCGTGCTTTGCCAAGGTGTGCTCAATCTTCAGTGAGCCACGAAGACGAACGACATCTTCAGCGGTGTAGCCTCGGGTAATTCCCTTCCAACGGGGATTGGTGTCCCAATCTTTTTGAATTGCTGCAATTTCTGCTTTGCGGTCTGCCATGGTTTTCTCCCTAAATTAAACAAGTACGTCCTCTACTGAGACATGCAAGTCTTATGTCTTATATAAGAGTTTAAATATCTAAGAACAACATGCAAGAACTATTTCCAGATCTATTGAAAATAATTAGATCAATAGAATCAGTAGCTTAATTACTATTTTTTGCAATATGAAATTATTATCTAATAGATATAAGCTATTGAGACGTGAAATGTTGCACTGCATTTTGCGTATGGGAAAGCCATTTCACATTGTGAAATTGAATGCAAGCTTTAGGCTGCTTTTGCTGAGGTGATATTGGCCACCTTAAATCCAGTCAAAATAATCATCAGCTGCAGTAGAGCAACCCCGACAAATAACAGCTTAGGCAAACCCACGTCCAAAAAGATTCCGAAGATGAGTGGGCTCAGCGCAGCACCTAAATCGATTCCTGAATACACAATCCCATATACCCTGCCTGATGAGCCTGAGGGTGTGGCTGACCTAATCATCAAGTCACGTGATGGGGCGGCGATACCCAGGCCAAGTCCGATCACAATGAAAGCCATCACAATCCACTCTATTGGTACTGTACCGGTAGCCAATAAAAGACCCATCGCAATATTGATAGCAAAACAGAAAGTAATAATGCGCTCAGGTACTTTTAATTTAGTGGCGAGATAGCCGCCGAACAACATCCCCCCGGCACCACCTAAAGACATGAGCGTTAAATAATAATTACCAGAGCTCACAGCGATGTCATAGATTTGAAACAAGGCCGTCGGCGAGAAAGATTGCAACCCAGTTGTTGCTGCCATACTAAAAAAGAAGAAGACCCAGCAGAGCCAAACCACCGGTAATTTAAGAAAGCCAAAAGTGCTCATCGGTGCACCGCTTGGATTACTCGCAAGATGACTGGCCTCTGATTCATCTCGCCTGGCCTGCACATCATCTACTAAACGGGCTCGATTAAACCAAAGAATCGCCAGAATGAGTGCTTCCAACACTGCGGCAGACAAAAATGCCACTCTCCAATCCGCAATCGTTGTAATAGCAACCATAAATGCGGGAGCGGCAGCCCAGCCGATATAGCCAGTGACCCCATGAATGGAATAGGCATAAGGCAAATTCGGCGGTGAAATTTTGTGATTAATCAGGGTGTAATCTACGGGATGGAAGACACCGTTACCGCAACCCGCAATAATCGCGCCCAGCACTAACATTGCATAACTATTGCTTTGTGAATAGGTCAGCGCTGCTAAAGCAAGCAAACCTACTCCTACGAATAGCACAGGGCGAGCACCAATGCGATCGACTAAAAAACCAGAAGCTGCTTGCACAATGCAGGAGACCACAAAGAAGATGGTCATCAGCAAACCCAGCTCGGCATAGTTAAAGCCAAACTCCACCTTCAACCAGGGAAACATGGGCGGCAGAATTAAATGAAAGAAATGGGAGCTGCCGTGAGCCAGGCTAATTAAACCAACTACCCGGACATCACTGGCACGCCTCAGTTTGAGCGCATCAGTCATGTACGGAGTTTACTGGCGCAGGAAAATTTCTGCTAATTTTTGACTACTTGCTAAAGCTAAAGTCACCATTTTTATCAATCGTCACCGGAACAGTATCCTTAGGAGCAAACTTGCCCTCCAAAATCATCTTGGAAACTGGGTTTTCGATATATTGCTGGATGGCCCTTTTGAGCGGTCTAGCCCCAAATACTGGATCAAAACCCACCTCTGCAATCTTATCAAGGGCAGCATCACTAACCTCTAATTGCATATCGATCTTCGCTAAACGACCAGATAAATTCTTAAGCAAGATTTTCGCAATATTGGCGATATTGCCTTTATCCAATCCATGGAACACCACAATCTCATCAATGCGGTTTAAAAACTCCGGGCGGAAGTGACTCTTCAGCTCCTCAAATACGGCTTCCTTAATCTCCAACTGCTTCTTGCCAACCATCGACTGAATGAGATGTGAACCGATATTGCTGGTCATCACAATGACCGTATTCTTAAAGTCCACAGTACGGCCTTGACCATCAGTCAGGCGGCCGTCATCCAGTACCTGCAAGAGCACATTAAAGACATCGGGATGGGCTTTCTCAATCTCATCAAACAAGATCACACTATAAGGATGGCGACGCACTTGCTCAGTTAAGTAACCCCCCTCTTCATAGCCAACATAACCCGGAGGCGCCCCAATCAAACGGGCAACGCTGTGTTTCTCCATGAACTCACTCATGTCGATGCGAATCAGATGCTCCTCACTATCGAATAAGAAACCCGCCAAGGCCTTACAAAGCTCTGTTTTACCAACACCGGTAGGCCCCAAGAATAAGAATGAGCCATAAGGGCGATGCTCTTCCGCAAGACCGGCACGGGAACGACGAATTGCATCCGACACCGCCCGAATAGCCTCTTCTTGACCCACTACTCGCTGATGTAATAACTCTTCCATCTTGAGCAATTTATCGCGCTCCCCTTGCATCATCTTCGATACCGGAATGCCTGTTGCCCGCGAAACTACTTCAGCGATTTCTTCGGCGCCGACTTGAGTGCGTAAGAGTTTGTGTTTGACAACACCGTCTTTATCACCTTTAGCTTCAGCGGCGGCAGCTGACTTGAGCTTGGCTTCGAGCTCCGGTAACTTTCCGTATTGCAATTCAGCCACTTGCTCCAACTTCCCTTCACGCTGTAGCTTGGCAATATCAGCGCGCACTTTCTCAATCTCTTCCTTGACGTGGGCAGCACCTAATACAGCGCCTTTTTCGGCTTTCCAGATTTCTTCTAGATCGGCATACTCAGCACCTAAGCGTTTGATTTCATCTTCAATCAGGCCGAGGCGCTTTTGTGAGGCTTCGTCTTTTTCTTTCTTCACTGCTTCGCGTTCAATCTTGAGCTGAATCAGACGACGCTCGAGCTTATCCATCACCTCCGGCTTGGAATCAATTTCCATCCGAATGCGTGAACCTGCCTCGTCAATCAGATCAATAGCCTTATCTGGCAAGAAACGGTCGGTAATATAGCGATGAGATAATTCTGCGGCCGCAACGATGGCAGGATCTGTAATTTCAATCCCGTGATGCAACTCATAACGCTCTTGCAAGCCACGCAAGATGGCAATGGTTGCTTCCACGCTAGGCTCTTCTACCATCACTTTTTGGAAACGACGCTCAAGTGCTGCATCTTTCTCAATATACTTCCGGTACTCATCTAGAGTAGTTGCGCCGATGCAATGCAATTCGCCTCGAGCTAAAGCAGGCTTAAGCATATTGCCAGCATCCATCGCGCCATCACCCTTGCCTGCGCCTACCATCGTATGAATTTCATCAATAAAGATGATGGTTTGACCTTCGTCCTTAGCCACATCACTCAACACCGCTTTGAGACGCTCCTCAAATTCACCGCGGTATTTAGCGCCCGCTAGCAATAAAGCCATATCCAATACGAGGACTCGTTTGTTCTTTAAGGTTTCAGGCACTTCACCATTGACAATGCGTTGCGCTAAGCCTTCCACAATGGCTGTTTTACCTACCCCTGGCTCGCCGATTAATACCGGGTTGTTCTTACCCCGACGTTGCAAGATCTGAATAGTGCGACGAATCTCATCATCACGGCCAATCACCGGATCTAGCTTACCCATGCGAGCACGCTCGGTTAAATCGATGGTGTATTTCTTTAAGGCTTCACGTTGACCTTCAGCATCTGCACTATTCACTGATTCTCCCCCGCGCACTACATTAATAGCCGCTTCTAACGATTTACGATTTAATCCATTTTCACGTGCGATCTTGCCAAGCTCGCCTTTGTCATCTGCCACCACCAGCAAGAACAGCTCGCCAGCGATAAATTGATCATTCCGCTTATTCGCCTCTTTCTCGCACAGGTTCAGCCAATTACTGAGGTCACGACCCACCTGAACTTCACCACTAGTGCCTTGCACTTCTGGGAGATTGCTGATGAGCTTCTCGACTCCTTTTTCCAAGCCAGGCACATTGACGCCGGCACGCGTTAATAAACTCTTCGCACCACCATCGGAATCTCGCATCATGGCCAACAGCAAATGGGCCGGCTCGATGTATTGGTTATCTTTTGCCAAAGCCAGACTTTGCGCCTCGCTGAGCGCTTCTTGAAATTTAGTAGTTAATTTATCTACTCTCATTTTTTACTCCATCTATTCTTTAAATATTGCTATCTATAGAATATAGGGACATTTTGACTAATTTCAAGCATTTGAACCTCTTAAAAGCGAATTTCTCCTTATTTTGACTTGGCTTGTTTATCTCCTAGAGTGCTCTGATGGCAGTTATTACGCGGGCATTACCAACCGTCTAGAGCATCGCTTGACTGCCCACAATACGGGGGAAGGTGCTCGCTATACCAGGACTCGGAGACCCGTGGTCCTAATGGCAACTCAGGAGCACCCCGATCGATCTGCAGCTTCTAAAGCAGAAGCCAGGCTGAAGAAATTACCTAGAGCAGAAAAGCTTGATTTTTTTAAGTCTTCGGGTGTTAGCAACTAGCAGTGATTTAATTTAACTCTCGAGAGCCCAACACAAGCAATTGATTTTTGAAGGTGCCTGCCAGTGCTTTTTTGAGGATCTTATAGATATCCAAGTCAAACTCCCCTTCCCCAGAATCGGCTAACTCATAGAGCTCCTCTTCATTAATAGCCGTGCCAAGATAGCGCCACTGATCGATCACATGCAAATGACCAGCCTCTTTGATCGCAATAGGACCTTGATATGGCCATACCTGCACCTTGAATAAATTCAATGCCGTTTGTAATTGGAGGTGATGTAGCTCCAGTAGGGATTCCCCAATACAAGCTCCCCCGCATTGCTTCACCTGATATCCAAAACAGGCTTTACCCTCAATCCGTTTTTCTAAGCCTAGGAGTGCTTCACACAGGCGATATTTTTTTGCAATCGCCTTGAGGTAGGAGTTGGCTTCCCTTTTACTGTAAAACAATCCATAGAGGTTTTCTTGTACGCCAGGATCAAGTTCACGATGTCCCACTAGGTGAGGGACTAGAACGCCGCTTTCATCCACTATGAGTTTCCAGGCACAGAGATCCTTAGAGCGACGTAGCTTGATGTTCATACTGGGCATGCGTTCTTTTATCAGCCGTGACTCTAGAATTAATGCGCCCAATTCTCCGCTAGTCTCGATCCAGTCAATATCTCTGACCTGCAAGGAAAGCTTCATTTCCTTACGCAAGGTCAGCGCCCCTTGAAAGTGGCTCATCACCCTACTACGCAATGCAATGCTCTTGCCAATGTACAGCGGAATGTGATTCTCACCGTACAAGATATAACAACCTGGTTTATCAGGAATAGAGTCGATCAATTCTTTATTGATATTCGGCGGCAAACTGGGATTACCAATCAGTTGATTGACTGCTTTGAACAAAGCCTCACGACCCAGCTTTGCTTCACATATGTGCCAAAACTGTAGCAGCAAATCGGCATCACCGAGTGCGCGGTGCCGAGCGCTCACCTTCAGACCATGAGCCTGAATAATCGTGTCGAGGTTATGCCGAGCCTGCTCCGGAAATAACATTCGAGATAACTTCACGGTACACAATACCTTGGGCTTGAAATCGACACCTACCCGCTTAAATGACGCCTTCAAAAATCCATAATCGAAACGGGCGTTGTGAGCGACAAAAATTTTTCCCTCCAACTCCCGAGCAATCTCCATTGCCAATTCATCAAAGGGCGGTTGCTTACTCACCATCTCCGGATGAATTCCGGTCAAACGTTGAACATTTTGCGGTATAAAAGTTTGCGGGTTAATGAGTCTTTCCCAAATCTCCACATGATCATGTGCTAGGGTTTTAATACCAACCTCTGTAATTCGATCACGGTCAAAATGAGAGCCGGTTGTCTCGATATCAACAAAGGCTAAAGGAGAGTAATCATGGTTAGTCAAGGACATGTAATGGGCTAACGAGGATTCCTATACCATCCCGAAGAAAACGAAATAGGCGTGAGAAAAATGCTCTAGCCTGCCTTATGCAGATAGTCACCAAAACTAAAAATAGAGTTGGGTCCAAGCGGTAACTCTTCAACCTTTTTGAATGGCACTTTAATTACTCGCTGAACCTCACCCTTTGATGGTCCAACTGCCTTCAGCTCTGGATAGGAATACGTCTGACGCTCTGGGGCAGATTTAGCTTCACTAAAACGGGGCACATAATCTTTAATTGCATCGGAGAGGCTGACATTGGCCATACAGCCCAACATGTAAGTCTCTAGGGACTGATATAGCTCGCTGGCAATATCGCAAGCCTCAACTTTACGCTTTTTAATGTAATTCATTGCAAGCACCACATCTTTGATAGTGACCATTCTGGGATCCTGCAATAAGGTGTAACCGCCACGACGTCCCTTGGTTCCTTTAACAATTCCAGCGGCACGCAAGGCGCTGAGCAGTAACTCTATCCTGCTAATCGATAAATTTTGGCGTTGCGCTAATTCCAAGCCGGTAACAGGCTGAGCACCACTCGAATGCGATGCGATATCTACCAAGGTATTCAGTGCGGCTTTGACTGCTGTATTAATGTTCATGGTGAATTTAGCAAAGATCTTAAATATATTGAATTGTGATTAGTATCGGATTGAATGTCTCTTTTTGCAGGGCTCCCATTTTTAACCCTTTTACATTTATGGTTGTAAATGGGGCGTCTCAGTCTTCAACCCAAGTAAGGCCTCAGTTCTGCAATGAGACCTTTAAATTGCTCGCGCCGGATAAACTGGCCAAGCTCGACACTTTGCCCCGTCTGCTCAATTAAAAATACTTTGGCATGTTCTTGAGGTTGAGAAAACCGCACCCAGCGGGTATTGAATTCAACCACTGTTTCTTTATAAGCAATGAACTTCCTGACGATCATGCGGGTTCCTTGGATCTCAATTTCCTCAAAATCCAAAGCATGACGGCAGTAGACAAAGAAGCCGATAGTCACGGCAGTTAACTCGATTGCAGTAAAAATGAGGATCATCTTTACCCCAACCAATAAAAAACCGGTGGCAACGGTGACCGACAAGCAAACCAAGGCGAGATAAAATTTGAGCAACTGACCGGGGGTTAGCGCGCAATTCCGTCTCATCTTCCAAGTTTTCATTACAAATAATGGCGTCGAAAATTAATTAGTGCTCGCTTTTGCCTTTTGAGCTTTTGCAATCTGATCTGCACTACGCTGCTGAAAATCGACCATCGTGTGATGACCCATCTGGTAGCAAGGGCAGTGCTTGCCTAAAATCCACCGCGCCAATTTGACCCGTAGTTTTTGAATCATATTTACTCTCCTATCAACAGCGTCCAATTTAGCTGAAAAGTGACTTTTTTGCTGAGCCCAGGCTTTTTTGCTGCTCAGCAGACTATCGCTAAATCCTTTAAATTAAACATATGACCAAGACTTCTTCTGCACCACTTTGGGTTCCCCTATTTCCCCTAGGTATCACCTTATTTCCCGGTGGCATTATTGCGCTCAAAATTTTTGAAGCGCGCTACCTAGACATGATGAAGCGCTGCCTGCGGGAAAGCACCCTCTTTGGCGTGGTCAGCATTCTTGATAACAAAGCCGTAGACTCTGATAGCACCCCCACTACAAACCTCTCTAGCATTGGCACTCTAGCGAAACTCGAGGAGTTTGACGCGATTCAGCCAGCACTCTACATGACAAAGTCATTTGGAACGCAACGATTTAGAGTGCTGGAGATGAAGCAAGAGTCGGATGGCTTATGGATGGGTCAAATTGAACTAATCGAGGCCGACCCTGAAATTCCCTTGCCGAAAGAGCATGAAAAAGTGGCCTCCATGCTTGATGAGATTATTTCCATCATCACCAGTGAGGGTCTTTTGGGTGATGAGGCAATCAAAATCCCAGAGAATCGAAATGATTGCGGCTGGGTTTCTAACCGCTTAGCCGAGCTTCTACCAATCTCTCTCGCCCAGAAGAACCACTTACTGGCTCAGGTCAATCCCCGAATCCGGCTGGACTTGATATCCGAGATCATCGAGGATGATGGTTTGCGCGAGATCATCGTTCACTAAAAAACATGTTTGATGATCTCATCCGACGATCTATTCGTGAGATGGTGGGTGGAGGAGGTCCACCAGTTGCCTTCTTAACTCCGGCAGGAGATAGAGGCCTTTTTGGTCCAGAGTCGATTGCCTGGAAGGTGCACGCCGATTTTATTTCAATGATGATTGGTGGCATTAGTTCACTTATCCTTCAAGCCCTCCACCCAAAAGCGCTTGCTGGCGTATGGGACCACTCCAGCTTCAGAGAGGACCTCAAGGGAAGATTAGGAAGAACGGCTTTTTTTATTGCCGCCACAACTTATGGCTCTCAGGAAATGGCAGACAAGATAATCAATCGCGTTAATCATATCCATCAGAAGGTAACCGGTCTTGATGAATTTAATCAACCCTACAGGGCAGACGATCCTAATTTACTGGCGTGGGTGCACCTAACAGAAACTCGCAGTTTTATGCACTCTTATGAGTCCTACAGAAGTGAATTCCTCAATAGACATCAACAAGATCAATATTTCTTAGAAATGAAAATGCTAGGGGAAAGATTGGGGGCGGTAGACTTACCGCAGTCTTATGCCGCGACGGATTTGGCCATTCAGAACTACATCCCTCAATTGCATTATGGGGATAGAGCCAAAAGCATCATTGGATTGCTAGAAAATTTTCCCAGCAGTCTCATCGCTAGGCCATTTGTAAAAATGATTACCAATGCAGGCTTTCTGAATTTACCCAACTGGGCATACCCAGTTCTTCAACGGCCTCAACCAAGTCGTTTAGAGCGTCTTGCGATGAGCTCAGCCATCCAACTGATGGCGATACCGGTCAGAGAAGCGCTGAAGGATGGTGTGGCTGCCCACTCCCGTCGGAGGGTGTACGGATCTTCCTGATAAGAGGATCAGTGGCTAAGCCTCAGTATCAGCGTCGGGCTTCAGATCGGGCTTTTCAGGACTAGAGTCGGGGGATGCAGTCTTTTTTGACAAGAGGGGCGGTGCACTCATTTTTTCACCATCCCACACCTGTCCACACCAACACTCCCCTGCATCATTGATGATGCAGACGCCCGAACCGCAACAACGATTATCTGGAGCTTTCATAATTTACCCGGCCTATTTTGAACAATTCATAATGCAGTCTATTCTAGAGTTTTTCATGCATGAGCGTACTGATCCTCGGCACTATTGAATGGTTATGCAAAACCCCTTATTCGACCACTCACAATCCACTGAATCCATCAGCATCGTGACTAAGGATGGGCTAGCTGAATATTTCAGCAGTTTTTATAGCGCTGATGAATGCCATCATTTATTTGAGAGTCTTCTGCGCTCAGTCTCATGGGAATCGGATCGCATTCAGATGTTTGGCAAGCTGATTACTACCAGCAGAAAAGTGGCCTGGTTCGGTGATCCGGAATGCCGGTATACCTATTCTGGAGTTCAAAAATCGCCTCAAGGCTGGACAACGGAACTGCTTCAAATAAAACAGCGGCTAGAGCAAAAGACTGGCCACTTTTATAACTCATGTTTACTCAACTTGTATCATGCCGGCAATGAGGGCATGGGCTGGCACAGTGATGATGAGAAAGAGTTAGATAGCAGTGCCCCAATCGCATCACTTAGTCTAGGTGCTCGACGGAAGTTTGCCTTTCGCCATAAACAGGATAAAACGGCTTCCTCCCTCTTTCTTGAAAATGGCAGCCTACTCATGATGTACCCACCTATCCAAGAACACTGGCACCACGCTCTTCTGAAAACTCAGATCACTATCGGGCCTCGAATTAATTTAACCTTTCGAACAATTCGCCTCAACACATGAATTCCAGTACGCAGATAAAAAAGGTTGCTGTAGTTGGTGCTGGCATTGCAGGCCTGTCCTGCGCAGTTGAGTTGCAATCATTCGGCCTATCGGTTGATATCTATGAGAAGAGTCGGGGTCCAAGTGGACGCATGAGTACGCGTCAAATGCCAGAATGGTCAGCGGATCATGGAGCCCAATATTTCACTGCGAGGGATCCCCGCTTTATTGAAGCGGTAGAGGAGTGGATTAAAAATGGGGTTGCTGATATTTGGCGCCCCAGAATTCGGGTGTTCGAAGACATGGTATGGCGCGAAAGTCATTCACAAGAGATCCGGTATGTTGGCACTCCGAATATGAATTCACCCGGGAAATTTCTAGCGGAAGGTCTCTCCATTCAGTATGACAAGACGATCTCTCAAATTGATCGCAGAAAAGATCAATGGGTTTTGCAGTGCACTGAAAATGGCGAAATTGAAACTGCTTATGATTTTGTAGTACTGGCTCTGCCCGCCCCTCAAGGCAGCGCTTTGGCTCGGGATATTGACCCTCGCATTTCCTCTGTTATCGATACAGCACAGATGAAGGGCTGCTGGACCATGATGGCGCATTTTCCGCATCAAGTACCTCCAGAATATGATGCTGCTTTTATCAACGGCGAGTCGATTAGTTGGATTTGTCAAAATACATCCAAGCCAATGCGCCAAGGTCGGCCAATTTGGACGATTCATGGCAGTCCCACTTGGAGTCAAGCCAATATTGAACTCAGCAAGGAAGAAGCACAGAGTCAGATGCTGGATTGTTTAGAGAAACTGGGTTTTGATTATCGCGATGCAGAAATCAGCATGCACCGCTGGCGTTATGCAAGCGGCGCGCTAGAGCATCCAATTCATTTCCTCTGGCTGGGTGATATTTCTCTGGGCTTGTGCGGGGACTGGCTAAACGGCGGAAGAGTGGAAGGTGGTTGGTTAAGCGGCTTTCAATTAGCAGAAGCTATTATTGAGTCCCAAGAAAGTGCACCCTCTAGGACTTGATCCACTTCGTCATTGCAACATCATCAGTATTGCGAGCATCAACCCATCTAGCGCCCTCAGGGGTCTCTTCTTTTTTCCAGAATGGGGCTGCTGTTTTGAGATAGTCCATGATGAACTCGCAAGCGGCAAATGCTTCGCCTCTATGAGCACTCGTGACTGCCACTAAAACAATTTGATCTTCCGGTAGCAATGGGCCAACACGATGAATCACGAGAGTTTGATACAGATCCCAGCGGCTCTTGGCTTGCGTAATGATGTCTTCTAGGGCTTTTTCAGTCATGCCAGGATAGTGCTCTAGCGTCATCCCTTTGACTTGACTGCCATCATTTACATCTCGCACGGTGCCCACGAAAGTCACCACTGCACCTACGCGAGGATCGTCCTTGCGTAGTGCCTTGATTTCAGTTGTTAAATCAAAATCGGCCTCTTGAATGCGGATGAAATGATTCGACATTTAGCCACCAGTGACCGGAGGAAAGAACGCGACTTCAGCACCCTCTTGCAAAGGAGTAGATTCATTGACCATCTCTTGATTTAAGGCGCTACGAATCACCTTGTTGCTAGCTAATACCTCAGCCCAAGGATTTCCGCGACCAATCAAGAGAAGTCTTAAGTCAGCGATCGTTTTTATTTCAGGTGGAGTATTGATGCTCTCGTCCGAAACCCCGAGCCCTTCCCTGAGAGATGCAAAGAATCGTAATTGAAGTTTCATATAGAAATCGTAAACAGATTTGCGAGAGATTGCTTCAGTTTGCTCTAATTGAGCAAAGCATTAAAGGGGATGTACTTCACTAAGTCGCCTGCTTTAATGGCCTGACCTGGTGGGCAGTCTACTAAGCCATCACCCCAAGAGGCACTTGTGAGGACTCCGGAGCTTTGGTTGGGGAATAAATCTAAGCCGCCTTGGGCATTGATCTTGACGCGCAAGAACTCATTGCGACGATCGGCTTTAAGCCAATCAAAGTCAGCACGCATAGGGTAAGTTTGAACACGGCCCTCCTCTCGCCCTTGTAGCTTGAGAATAAATGGCCTGACAAACAATAAAAAGGTAACAAAGCTCGAGACTGGGTTTCCTGGTAGACCTATAAACCAAGCTTCACCGTCTGCTGTGGCGCTGGATTTACGAACCGCACCAAAAGCCAAAGGCTTGCCTGGCTTGATGGCAATTTGCCACAGATCTAATCTACCTTCAGCCGTGACTGCAGGCTTAATGTGATCTTCTTCCCCGACCGAGACTCCGCCAGAGGTAATGATGAGGTCATGGTCTTTACTAGCTTTGCGCAGAGCCTCTCTGGTGGCATTGAGATTATCTGGAACGATACCTAAATCAGTAGCATCGCATCCTAAAGCTTTAATGCACGCCAATATGGTATCGCGATTGGAGTTATAAATGCCACCGGGTTTGAGAGGCTCCCCAGGTAGAGAAAGCTCGTCACCAGTAAAGAAGGCGGCAACTTTTACTCTGCGCTTCACACTTAAGTGCGTTAAGCCAGCAGAAGCGGCAACACCCAACTCCTGTGGACGCAAAAAGGTGCCTGCGATGAGCGCTGTCTTTCCCGCTTGAAGATCTTCGCCTTTACGACGAATCCATTGCATTGAAGTAGGTACGACATTGACTTGTACATGATCAGTAGATCCCTCTGGAATAGCGCAGTCCTCTTGCATCACAACTGCATCAGCACCTTGAGGAACCGGGGCCCCAGTAAATATTCTGGCAGCCGTACCTGGCTCAAGGGTAATACCAATGGAGCCTGCCGGAATGCGTTGCGCAATCTTCAGAATACTTCCTGGAGTTTGGATGTCTGCAGTACTGACTGCATAGCCATCCATTGCAGTGTTATCGAGTGGTGGCACATCAACTAAGCTCTTTACGTCCTCAGCAAGAATTCGTCCCAGAGCGGACTGCATCGGTAATAGCTCATGCTCACTAACAACTTGAGCATTTGAGAGTAAATGATCTAAAGCCTGCTGGGCAGTCAACATCGGCGGCTTTGTCATGATGTGATTGACTTGATGATGAACTTAGTGAAGATGGGTGGTGATGAAATGCTTCACTTGATTGACATCCGCATCCATATTTTCAACGCGCTGCGGTAAAGACTTGATATCTTTAAATGCTGCTGGACACTCTGCAGGACGGCCTAGGGCAATCTCAATTGTTTCCTCAAACTTAATCGGTAACGCAGTTTCGAGCACTAACATCGGAATACCTGCTTGCAAATGCTCGCGCGCTACCTTCACGCCATCCGCAGTGTGCGTATCAATCATAACGCCATAGCGTTGATCAATATCGCGCAGCGTATCTAAACGATCCTGATGGGTACTTCGACCAGATTGAAAACCATACTTACCAATATCTTTAAAGATCGCCTCTTGAGAAATATCAAATCCACCAGCTTCATCTACCTGCTTAAACATTCCGGCAGTGGCTTTGCCATCTTGACCCATGAGGTCAAAGACAAAACGCTCAAAGTTACTCGCTTTAGAGATGTCCATAGATGGACTAGAGGTATGCAAAGTCTCAGCAGATTTCCGCGCACGATACACACCAGTGCGAAAGAACTCATCAAGAACATCATTCTCGTTTGTGGCAGCAATCAAATGCGCTATCGGAAGACCCATCATACGAGCAATATGGCCAGCGCAGATATTGCCAAAGTTGCCTGAGGGTACCGTAAAGGAAACTTGTTCAGTGCTCGATTTTGTAGCTAACAAGTAACCTTGGAAGTAATACACCACCTGGGCCACAACGCGACCCCAATTAATAGAGTTCACAGTACCAATCTGATGATCCGCCTTAAAGCGATGGTCATTACTCACTGCCTTCACAATATCTTGGCAGTCATCAAATACACCAGCAACTGCTAGGTTAAAAATATTGGGGTCTTGCAAAGAATACATTTGCGCAGACTGAAAGGAACTCATCTTGCCGCGCGGTGAGAGCATAAAAACCTTGACGCCCTCTTTGCCACGCATCGCATACTCAGCAGCACTACCGGTATCACCAGAAGTAGCACCCAAAATATTGAGCTTTTGGCCTTTTTTCTTTAAGGCATATTCAAAGAGATTGCCGAGCAACTGCATCGCCATATCTTTGAAAGCCAGAGTGGGGCCATTCGAGAGACTTAATAAACCGATGCGCGTACCTTGCTCTTCGCCCAACCAATGTAATGGAGTAATGTCTTTGGCCTGATCTTCAGTACGCCCATTGCAATAAACTTGATCGGTGTAAGTTTTTCGCAATATAGCGCGCAAATCCTGCTCAGGAATATCGTCGCAATACAGACTTAAGACTTCATAAGCGAGATCGGCATAAGATAGACCGCGCCAA
Organism: Polynucleobacter sp. CS-Odin-A6; assembly: GCF_018882095.1. GTDB lineage: Bacteria > Pseudomonadota > Gammaproteobacteria > Burkholderiales > Burkholderiaceae > Polynucleobacter. The sequence continues at coordinate 630,285 of NZ_JACVPD010000001.1, read as the reverse complement.
GAATCTAACTGGGCTTTAGTGACTTGTGGATACTCAGTCGGTAGGTATAAGCCACCGTCTGGCGCTAAACCACCCAGCAAGATTTCTAAAAAGGATTGTTGTGGGCTATTACCCCGAGTGGATTGGTAACGCATGATTTGTCTTAGGACAGATTTTCTAAACGGATCTTCACCACTTCGCCAGCGACAGTGCTCAGGTTCTGAATCTCCTGAATCGCAGCAAGCATGTGTTTTTCTTTTGTTTCGTGAGTCAGCGCAACTAAATCCGTTTGACTCTCACCCTCATCCGCTTCTTTTTGTAAGAGCGCATCAATCGAGATGCCATGAGCAGCCAAGATCTTGGTAATGTCAGCCAACACGCCAGCTTGGTCAGCTACGCGCAGGCGCAAATAGTAACTAGTGGTGATTTCACCGATAGGCAACACGGCGATATCACGCACGGCATCGGGCTGGAATGCGAGGTATGGAACACGACTCTCAGAGCCAGCACTGAGTAAACGGGTAATATCCATCAAATCGGCAATCACTGCTGAAGCAGTCGGTTCAGAACCTGCGCCCTTGCCGTAATACAAGGTAGTACCCACTGCATCGCCAAATACTTGCACGGCATTCATCGCACCTTCGACGTTTGCAATCAAACGCTTAGTCGGAATCAAGGTCGGATGGACGCGCAACTCAACACCAGTAGTCGTCTTTTTGGCGATACCGAGTAACTTAATGCGATAACCTAATTGCTCGGCATATTTAATATCGATCGCATCTAACTTGGTAATACCTTCGACGTGGGCCTTCTCAAATTGCATTGGAATACCAAATGCAATCGCGCTCATGATGGTGGCTTTATGGGCAGCATCCACACCTTCAATATCAAATGTCGGATCTGCTTCTGCGTAACCTAGGCGTTGCGCTTCCTTCAAAACCGTTGCGAAGTCCAAACCTTTATCGCGCATTTCAGAGAGGATAAAGTTGGTCGTACCGTTAATAATACCGGCGATCCACTCGATACGGTTCGCAGTTAAGCCTTCACGCAAGGCTTTAATAATCGGAATGCCACCAGCAACAGCGGCCTCAAATGCGACCATGACGCCCTTCTCATGGGCGGCTTTAAAGATCTCATTACCATGCACAGCGATCAAAGCCTTATTGGCCGTAACTACATGCTTACCAGCAGCGATTGCTTCTAGTACCAAGTCTTTCGCAATACCGTAACCACCAATCAACTCAACTACGATATCAATCTCAGGATTCTTAATGACGGCACGAGCGTCACTCACGACTTGAGCATGATCTTTTACCAACTCCTTGGCACGCTCTACATTGAGATCAGCTACAGTGTGAATGCGAATGCCACGACCAGCGCGACGAGTAATTTCTTCTTGGTTACGCTCTAGAACGGTAAATACACCTCCACCTACAGTGCCAATGCCTAATAGACCCACTTGAATCGGTTTCATGATGCCTTTGTTGCTGTTGAATTAGTCGAATGAGTTACCTTACGACTGTGTTTTTGACGATAACGCTCTAAAAAACGCGCAAGACGACCAATCGCCTCTGTGAGCACATCTTCATGAGGTAAGAACACGACACGGAAGTGATCAGGCTTGGTCCAATTAAAACCGGAACCTTGGACTAGTAGAACCTTTTCTTCCTTTAAAAGATCCGCTACAAATTGCTGATCATCTTCGATCGGGTACATCTCGGCATCGAGCTTTGGAAAGAGGTACAAAGCAGATTTTGGTTTAACGCAGGTCACTCCAGGAATCGCTGTAATTAATTTCCAAGCGAGGTCACGTTGTTTTGCTAAGCGACCGCCCTCAGCCACCAAGTCATTAATGCTTTGATAACCGCCCAAAGCGGTCTGAATGGCGTACTGACCCGGCACGTTGGCACACAGGCGCATCGAGGACAGCATGTTCAGGCCTTCGACGTAATCTCGAATCATCTCTGTATCGCCTGAAACGACCATCCAGCCTGCACGGTAGCCGCAAGAACGATAGTTTTTAGAAAGGCCATTAAAGGTGATCGTCACTACATCAGTGGATAAAGAGGCCAAGGAAATATGTTTCTCTTGGTCATACAGCATTTTGTCGTAAATCTCATCAGCAAACAGAATCAAGTCATGCTCACGCGCAATGACAGTTAACTCCGTCAATACTTCTTTTGAATAAATCGCCCCGGTTGGATTGTTGGGATTAATTACGACAATCGCCTTAGTGCGAGGGGTAATCTTTTTGCGTAAATCGGCTAAATCAGGCGCCCACTCTTTGGACTCGTCACAAAGATAATGCACTGGAGTACCGCCAGATAAACTGACTGCAGCTGTCCAAAGTGGGTAATCAGGAGCCGGCACCAACACTTCATCGCCGTTATTGAGCAAGGCGTTCATCGCCAGGACAATTAACTCGGATACGCCATTGCCGGTATAAATGTCATCCAAAGTAACGCCTTGAATGCCTTTTTCCTGGCAATACTGCATGATTGCCTTACGAGCCGCGAAAATCCCTTTGGAATCGGAGTACGCTGAGGCATTACCCAAGTTACGGATCATGTCGAGCTGAATCTCTTCAGGAGGATCAAAGCCAAAAACACCGACATTACCGATGTTCAGTTTGATGATTTTGTGGCCTTCTTCCTCCATACGCTGGGCAAGCTCCAGTACGGGGCCACGAATGTCATAACAGACGTGCTTCAGTTTTTCGGACTTTAGGATGGGTTTCACAATAAATTAAAGGGTAAGTTCTTGAAATCTAGGAAAAAACAGCTGGCTATAATCCTCATAATTATGACAGAGAGTCCATGTGAAGCTTCAATCTGACCCCCATTCCGGAGCCAATACGATCACCGGTTACGGTGATGGCTACGTAGAGATCAATCGAACTCCCTATAGTCACGCGGTTTTATTGAGCTCCGATGGTGAAATCCTCGAGTGGGCCGTGAAATCCTTTGACGAACTGAGTGTCGGAGATTTCAGTCAAATGGCCGCCCTCAAGCCTGAATTAATCCTGATCGGAACCGGCACGCGCCAGCGCTTCCCTAAACCTGAGCTACTAAAAACCCTGATTGAAGCCAAAATTGGCTTTGAGGTAATGGATTCACAAGCAGCCTGCCGTACTTACAACATTCTGGTTGGCGAAGGTCGCCAAGTCTTACTAGCCTTGATCGTGGAAGCTCTCTAATGCAATTTAGTCAAGTTCGGCAATCAAGCGCACTCAACCCAGTCTCTATTTTGATATTGGTACTGGTATACGCAGCGCTCTGGTTTGGTACTCTGAACTACCGTCACCTCATTCCATCGGATGAAGGTCGATATGCTGAAATTGCCCGTGAGATGTTAGTTACCGGAGATTGGGTTACCCCTCGCTATAACGGCTACAAATATTTTGAAAAGCCTCCGCTACAAATCTGGGCTACTGCTGCCACCTTCCATTTGTTTGGCATTGGCGATTGGCAAGCACGGTTGTGGACTGCACTCACGGGATTTTTGACGATTATTTTTATTGGCTTCACTGGAGCGCGCATCTATAGCGCCAGAGCCGGTTGGCTGGCAGCGATTGCCTTAGCATCCAGCCCCATGTGGGTCATCAGCGGCCATGTGAACTCATTGGATATGGGGCTTTCAGCGTTTCTAGTTGCGGCGCTCTGTAGTCTGTTATTAGCACAGACTTCACGCAACAACACGCATGGTCGATATTGGATGTGGGCCTGCTGGGCTTTCATGGCCCTAGCTTCGATGTCCAAGGGCGTTATTGGGGTGGCTATACCTGGCATGGTGTTTGTTGTGTATTCCATCACTGCCTGGGATTGGAAAATTTGGCAGCGTCTTCACATTATTAGTGGCAGCATTTTGTTCCTGGCAATTACTGCCCCTTGGTTTGTTTTAGTTGCGCAACGCAATCCAGAATTTCTGGAGTTCTTTTTTATTCATGAGCACTTGCAGCGCTTTACTCAGAAGGCCCACAGTAGAACAGGACCGATCTATTACTTCCTACCGCTACTGCTGGCAGGCTTCTTACCCTGGATCGCGCAAGTCCCCGGGGCAATTTGGCAAAGTTGGCAAGAGCGTAATCGCGAGTTCTCTAGCGGCTGGTTACTCACCTGTTGGTTTGCCGTGATCCTGGGATTCTTTAGTATCTCTCAATCAAAGTTGCCGGGCTACATCATCCCGATCTTCCCAGCTTTAGCCATGATCGTCGGCCATCGCTTAGATCGTAATCTCGGATTTAGTAATGCACTCGCATTGCCATGGCAATTGCAAACCCTCTTCTTTGCAATCTTAGGGGGCATTGGATTTTTCTTTTTGGGTGAGGTTGGCAAACAAGCCCGACCCGATGAAATTGAATCGTATGCACATTACACTTATTGGGTCATTGCAGCACTCATTGCATTAATGTCATTTAGCCTCTTGGCACTCATCCAAAGTAAACGGAATGGCTTGTCCAGCATTACCAGTTTTGCGAGTGGTTTTTTTCTCTGCGCACTCATTGCAGGAACGGGCCATCAGACTCTAGGGCGGGCAGTTTCTGGTATCGACCTAGTAGAGCAAGTCAAGGCAGGCATTCCTGAAAAGGTAAACTTTTATTCTGTTCGGATCTTAGACCACACAGTGCCTTTCTATCTAGGCAGAACCATGACGATGGTGGAGTTTCCCGATGAACTCGAGTTTGGTGTCAAGCAAGAGCCTGAGTTATGGCTGCCTACCTTAGGTGCATTTATTGAGCGCTGGAAAGAAGACCAAACGGCATACGCGCTAATGGTTCCAGAGCAATATATTGAACTACAAAAACTCAATGTACCAATGCAAGAAGTGGGGCGTGATTCAAGACGCGTCATTGTGAAGCACCCTGAATCTGCTAGTACTTCCCCACAATAAGATCTTAGGATCAACTATGTCGACCAACGAAATCACGCTCCCATTGATTCCCTTCATTCCATTTACGCGCCCCCACTTCAATCAAGAAACGATTGATGCCGTTGCTGAGGTCTTGCGTTCTGGTTGGGTTACTTCAGGCCCTAAGTTAGCGGAGTTTGAGGCTGCATTGAGTGCCTATTTTGGCGGCCGTCCTGTGCGCTGCTTTGCCAATGGCACTGCAACGATGAAGATTGCTTTGCAGGTCGCTGGCATCGGGCCTGGCGATGAAATCATCACCACTCCAATTTCTTGGGTGGCCACTTCAAATGTCATTCTGAGTGTAGGTGCAACACCAGTCTTTGTAGACATTGATCCCATCACACGCAATATCGATCTCAATAAAGTAGCTGCGGCCATTACCCCTAAAACCAGCGCCATCATGCCGGTCTATCTTGCTGGCCTACCAGTCGATATGGATCAACTCTATGCCCTAGCTAAGCAATACAAGCTCCGCGTGATTGAAGATGCCGCTCAAGCATTTGGCTCGCAATGGAAGGGTCAAAAGATTGGCAGCATTGGTGACTTAGTCAGCTTTAGTTTTCAGGCTAATAAAAATTTATCGACTGTTGAGGGTGGCTGTCTTGTGCTCAACAATCCTGATGAAGCGAAGCTCGCAGAGAAGTTGCGTTTACAAGGAGTGACGCGCCAAGGTATGGATGGCATGGATGTGGATGTGCTTGGTGGAAAAGATAACCTTACCGATGTCAATGCAGTGATTGGCTTACATCAACTCAAACAACTCCCCGAATTTCAGGCTCGTAGAAAATCTTTGGCCAGACAATACTTTGATGTCATTCGCACTGAGATGAAATCTGCTGGGTTAGATAGCCTCCATTTAGAACTTCCAGTAGAAAATTTCACTGATAGCAATTGGCATATGTTCCAAGTTGTTTTGCCGCTTGAGCAACTGAATGCGGATCGCGCGCAAGTGATGACGGAGCTCAAGGATTTAGGTATTGGCACAGGTGTTCATTACCCCGCTATTACTGGATTTACGCTGTACCAAAAGCGAGGCTATAAAACAGGGGCTACCCCGATTGCGGAGCGGATAGGTCGCTCGATCCTTACCCTCCCCCTTTTTCCAGGGATGGCGGATGAGGATATTGCCCGCATCGCTCGGTCTTTAGTAGGAATTCTGAAGAAACATCGTAAAAATTAGTCTTGGGGGCAGAATCAGGCAAAATTGCAGTATGACTGCAAATTTAGCTGACCAGACCTGCAATCCCACACTAAGTATTGTCATCCCCGTTTATAACGAGGAAGACGGTCTCCAAGCCCTTTTCGATCGCCTCTATCCAGCGCTGGATGCGATGGCTAGTAAACGTACCATCACCTATGAAGTCGTGTTCGTCAATGACGGCAGCAAAGATCGCTCCGCTGGCATCTTGGCGAAACAAGTGGATTTGCGTCCTGATGTAACCCGTGCCGTGTTATTTCACAGTAACTTTGGTCAGCACATGGCCATCATGGCTGGCTTTGAGTACTCTCGTGGTGAATACATCATCACCTTGGATGCTGACTTACAAAATCCTCCGGAAGAAATTGATGCTCTTGCCAATGAATTACTCAAAGGTCACGACTATGTTGGTACCATTCGCGCGCATCGTCGCGATAGTATCTTTAGAAAATTCGCTTCCCGCGCTATGAATCAGTTACGCCAAAAAATTACGCGCATCACAATGACTGATCAAGGATGCATGTTGCGTGGCTATAGCCGTCGCATTGTTGATCTCGTGGGGCAGTGCGATGAAAGCAATACCTTTATTCCAGCCCTGGCTTACACCTTTGCAGCTAACCCGACTGAAATCACCGTTAAGCATGAAGAACGGTTTGCGGGTGAATCGAAATACAGCCTTTATCAACTGATTCGCCTAAACTTTGATTTAGTGACAGGCTTCTCAGTCATGCCTTTGCAGATCTTCTCCATCCTGGGAATGCTCTTAGCAATGGCAGCTGGTAGTTTGTTTATCTATCTCCTGATCCGCCGCTTTTTATTAGGCGCTGAAGTTGAAGGTGTTTTCACTCTCTTCGCCCTCACCTTTTTCTTAATTGGCGTCATGCTCTTTGGTCTCGGCTTACTTGGTGAATATATCGGTCGCATCTACCAACAAGTCAGAGAACGTCCACGCTATGTGGTGCAAACTGTTTTAGAGAAAAAATAATTGCACGCAGTCGTCTTTGCATATCACGATGTAGGCGTCAACTGCCTCAAAGCATTACTTCATGCAGATATCAAAATTGATTTGGTCGTGACGCATCAAGATGATCCCAATGAGAATGTCTGGTTCGGGAGCGTTTCTGAGCTATGTGAAGATCACCAGATTCCGTACATCACGCCCAATGCGAATCAGCTAATGGGTCTCATTCCACAGATTCAGAAACTGGCGCCGGATTATGTTTTCTCCTTCTATTACCGTCACATGATTCCAGTAGGGCTCTTAGCCTGCGCCAAAATTGCTGCGCTCAATATGCACGGTTCACTTCTCCCAAAGTATCGCGGCCGCGCACCAGTCAATTGGGCCATTCTGCATGGTGAAACTGAAACTGGTGCTACCTTGCACATCATGGAGGCCAAGCCGGATGCCGGAGATATCGTGGGGCAGTCGGCGGTTTCCATAGAGCCCAATGAAACTGCTACGGAGGTTTTTGGCAAAGTAAGTCAGGCAGCAGTTACCGTGATGAATCAGGTACTTCCGGAGTTGATTCAGGGGCATATTCCCAGAAAGCCCAACCGATTAGCTCAAGGCAGTTATTTTGGGGGTCGTAAACCTGCAGATGGGGAAATCCTGTGGCAACAGACTGCCAAACAAGTTCACGACCTTGTCAGGGCCGTAGCACCCCCTTATCCCGGCGCTTTTACAGACTGGCAAGGCCAGCGTATGACCGTGGCCCGCACCAATTTAGAGGCGCCATTTCCAGCCCAATTAGATCTTCAGCTACCCGGCATCCAAGTGGTTGATAATCGAGTCTTCGGCATTTGTGGCAACCAAAAAGCAGTAGAGATACTGGAGTGGTTCCCAGCAAAAACACATTAGATTAAAAACGAGGCAGTAAAGATGAAAAAAGTACTCATTCTTGGTGTAAACGGCTTTATTGGCCACCACCTTTCAAAGCGCATCCTAGAGACAACCGACTGGGATGTCTATGGCATGGATATGCAAAATGATCGCTTGGGCGATTTAATAAATCATCCTCGCATGCATTTCTTTGAAGGTGATATCACCATTAATAAAGAATGGGTTGAGTATCACATCCGTAAGTGCGATGTCATTCTGCCTTTAGTAGCGATTGCTACACCAGCAACTTATGTACAGCAACCACTCAAAGTATTTGAGCTCGACTTCGAAGCGAACTTACCAATCGTGCGCTCTGCTGTTAAATACAAAAAGCATTTGGTATTTCCATCTACATCCGAAGTCTATGGAATGTGTGAAGATGCGGAGTTTGATCCCGCTCAATCGACCATGGTTTATGGTCCGATTAATAAGCCGCGTTGGATCTACGCCTGCTCTAAGCAATTAATGGATCGTGTGATTTGGGGTTACGGCATGGAAGGTTTACGCTTTACGCTCTTCCGTCCGTTTAACTGGATTGGCCCAGGCCTAGACAGCATTTACACACCAAAGGAAGGGTCCTCACGGGTGGTAACCCAGTTCCTAGGTCATATCGTGCGTGGAGAGCCGATCAACCTCGTGGACGGCGGCGCCCAGAAACGGGCCTTTACCTACATTGATGATGGCATCGATGCCCTCATGCGCATCATTGACAATAAAGATGGCATTGCCAATGGAAAGATCTATAACATCGGCAATCCGAAGAACAATCACTCCGTGCGGGAGCTCGCCAATCAGATGCTGGAAATCGCACGCAGTATTTCAGAGTACGCCAAGACTGCGAACGAAGTGAAGATAGTAGAAACCACTTCAGGCGCTTACTACGGCGAAGGCTACCAAGACGTTCAAAATCGTGTTCCTGCTATTGACAATACGATCAGTGAATTGAATTGGAAACCAACAACCAATATGAGTGATGCGTTAAAGAATATCTTTGAAGCCTACCGTCAGGATGTGGAAAAAGCACGTCACTTAGTTGATCACGAATAAGCATTAAGCTTCATGGCAAAGATTGCACTCAAGGTAGATGTTGATACCCTACGCGGGACAAAAGAGGGTGTGCCGAATTTAGCGCGCACCCTTGAGCGCTTCGGCCTCAAGGCTACTTTTCTGTTTAGCATGGGTCCAGACCATACTGGTTGGGCACTCAAGCGCGTATTCCGACCAGGTTTTCTAAAGAAGGTAAGCCGCACTTCGGTTGTCGAACATTACGGTATAAAGACCCTGCTCTATGGCGTCCTCTTACCTGGTCCAGATATTGGCAAACAGGCTGCCGCTGAAATGCGTGCCATCGATCAGGCTGGTCATGAGACCGGTATTCATACTTGGGACCATGTGGCATGGCAAGATGCAGTCCGAACTCGAGATGCTCAATGGACTAAAGCACAAATGCAAAAAAGCTGGGATCGTTTTGTTGAAGTCTTTGGACATCCACCAGCAACCTATGGTGCTGCTGGTTGGCAAATGAATGAGGCCGCCTTTGAACAACTGGATCAGTGGGGCATTCAATATTCCTCCGATGGTCGGGCTGAACCCAATCTGATGCCTTACCGCTTTGCCCTGCACTCTGGAAAAGCAAAGCATGTGCAATACCCCACAACTTTACCCACTTTTGATGAATTGATTGGGGTAGATGATGCCGATGAGTTTGGCACAGTCAAACAGCTTCTCAAAATTACCCAAAGTAATCCCAATGACCAAGTGTTTACTCTGCATGCAGAGCTAGAGGGTCAAAAACTGCTCCCTGCTTTTGAGCAATTACTAGCGGGTTGGCTAAACCAGGGTCATGACTTAGTCACGATGGGCGAGCTTCATCAATCTTGGGCAGTCACCAAGCAACTCGATAAAATAGCAGTACAGCCTGTTAGTTGGGGTGAGATCCCCAACCGCAGCGGTGAACTGATTTTGCAAATAGCGTAATGCCGTTAAAAAATAGTAAGCTAGAAAAAATTCCACAAGAGAGATCGTCATGACAGTAGAAATGAACAAGCCCATACCTCAGTGTGCAGTCCCAGCAACATCAGGATTGATGTTTACGCCTGAGTCAGCTAAAGGCAAAAAACTGGTGATTTACTTTTACCCTAAAGATATGACTCCAGGATGTACAGCCGAGTCTGGTGAATTCCGTGACAATATTGAGGCCTTCACTAAGGCTAACACTTTGATTGTTGGTGTATCGAGGGATAGCCTTAAATCGCATGATAATTTCCGCAGCAAACTCGAGCTGCCATTTGAGCTCATTGCCGATACCGAAGAAACGCTCTGCCAGTTGTTCGGAGTCATGAAAATGAAAAATATGTATGGCAAGCAGGTACGTGGCGTTGAGCGCAGCACCTTCCTATTTGATTCCTCCGGCAAGCTCGTGAAAGAGTGGCGCGGCATTAAGGTAACAGGACATGTGACAGAGGTATTACAAGCTGCCCAAGACGCCAAATAATTTTTAAATTAATTTAATCTAGGGCGCTTGCAAAGCAGCAAATTTGGGGTAAAGTTGTTGATATGCATCGTAAACGACGGGAAAGTCTGACAATCCGTTTGACTCATCAGCCTGAATATCTCAAAACAGGCTCGGCAAACAACCCCCTCCGTTTTATCGATCGTTTTTCACCCAGTTTCGTTATAAACCGTCAATGCAATCTGCTTGACGGTTTTTCTTTTTAGGAGAGTCTGCATGCCATTGCCCCCAATCCCAACTCAAATTGCTGGCCAAGTAACCATTAGCACCAAGGACACCCCGAATTTAAAGAAGCGTCCCGCCCCAGCAAAGTCTGTTGTGATGGAAAGTCATTCGTCTGACTGGGCGACAGATTCTGAAGAAGATCTCTCTGCTGCTGAGAGGGCGCTTGAAAAGATTAAAGGGGAGCGCCACCCTGTAACAGGGCCTCATGAGCGCACTCAGAACAAAACCATCATCACCCCAGAAAAGCCCAAGCGGATGATCCGCACTGGCCCTCCTAGTCTATTCGTTTTGGACACCAATGTATTGATGCACGACCCCAGCTCCCTCTTCCGCTTTTCTGAGCACGACCTGTTCCTGCCAATGACTACGCTTGAAGAACTCGATAACCATAAAAAGGGTATGACTGAGGTTGCCCGCAACGCCCGTACAGTTAGCCGCTCCTTAGATCAGTTAGTCGCTGGCACTAGCGGCACCTTGGATGACGGTATTCCGCTCAATAAATTAGGTAATCAAGATGTATCTGGTCGCCTATTTTTCCAGACCAAACTGACTACGCAAGCTTTGCCAGAAGGTCTACCTGAAGGTAAAGGGGATAACCTGATTTTGGCCGTTGTCAGTGAACTGCAAAAGTCCCGCAAAGGCCAAGAAGTGGTCTTGGTATCCAAAGATATCAATATGCGGATTAAGGCTCGCGCCTTAGGCTTGCCTGCTGAAGACTATTTCAATGATCAGGTATTAGAAGATCGAGATTTAATGTACTCAGGCGTCATGACCTTACCAGCAGATTTCTGGCCAAAGCATGGCAAAGCGATGGAAAGTTGGGCTGATGGCAAATCCGGCACGATGTTCTATCGGATTACTGGCCCCAGCGTACTCGGCATGTTGGTGAATCAATTTGTCTACCAAGAAAATCCGGATGGCTCAACCCCGTTCTATGCTCAGGTAAAAGAGATCAACGGTAAGACTGCCCTCTTACAAACATTAAGGGATTTCTCGCACCAAAAAAATAATGTGTGGAGCGTAACAGCGCGCAATCGTGAGCAGAACTTTGCACTAAACCTGCTGATGAACCCTGAAGTCGATTTCGTGACATTACTCGGCCAAGCGGGTACTGGAAAAACCTTACTAGCACTCGCTGCCGGCTTAGAGCAAGTACTTGATAGCAAACGCTATAACGAAATCATTATTACGCGAGCAACCGTACCAGTAGGTGAAGACATCGGTTTCTTACCAGGCACCGAAGAAGAAAAGATGCAGCCATGGATGGGTGCCTTTGATGACAACTTAGAAGTGCTTCATCGCAATGAAGATAATGCTGGAGAATGGGGCCGTGCAGCTACACAAGAATTAATCCGCTCACGCATTAAGGTCAAAAGCATGAACTTTATGCGCGGCAGAACGTTTGTTAGTAAGTTTGTCATCATCGATGAAGCGCAAAACTTAACACCTAAACAAATGAAGACGCTGGTGACTCGTGCTGGTCCAGGAACCAAAATTATTTGCTTGGGCAATATCGCTCAGATAGATACACCTTACTTAACTGAAGGTTCTTCCGGTCTGACTTACGTAGTAGATCGCTTTAAAGGCTGGCGTCATGGCGGACATGTGACACTGGCTCGAGGAGAGCGTTCACGTCTTGCGGACCATGCTGCAGACGCACTCTAAGCCTTTCTTCTCATGCCGCACTCTCATGGGGTGCGGCATTTTTATTTGCATCCTGCTCACGCTTTCTGGCTGTAGCAACTTTGGTAGCAAGCCTAGCGCATCCAAGGTTGCTCAATTTAAGCAAGACACCAGCGTAGGAACCGAAGATATTTCGATTGCAGCAGTTGGATTAGTTGATGTGCCTTATCGCTATGGTGGCAACACCCCCAAGGGCGGATTCGACTGTAGCGGACTCATTGTCTATGTTTACAACAGGGCTGCTGGGATTAAGCTGCCACGCACTATTCAGCAAATGAGCAGCAAAGGTCAAAGTGTGGAGAATGAACCGCCCGCACCAGGCGATCTGGTGTTCTTCAACACGACAGGTGAAAAGTATTCACATGCTGGAATCTATGTCGGGCAGGGAAGGTTTGTGCATGCGCCTAGCGCAGGTGGAACCGTGCGTTTGGAGTACATCACCACCCCCTATTGGGCAGCTAGGTTTACTGAGGCGAGAAGGCTAACACCCTAATCCTTCGCTCTTCAGCTCATAGCGCTAACACTAAGTTCACAAAACAGGGAATCTTGGTTATATTGCCGTTTAGAACAACGCGTTCTATGAATTATTCACTTGGGAGTTACTCGCATGAAGAAAATCATCATCGCTTTAAGTATTGCACTGAGCTGTGCAATTCCTAGTTTTGCTTTTGCCGATCAAGCAGCCTGCGAAGCCAAAGCAGTCAGTAAAGAAGGTAAGCCTCTGTATGGTGCAGCCAAAGATGCTTCTATTAAGAAATGTATGAGCGGAGCTGCTGCAGATGCCAGCTGCGAAGCTAAGGCAGTGAGCAAGGATGGCAAACCCTTGTATGGCGCTGCTAAAGCTGCATCTATCAAGAAATGTGAAAGCGGCAAGTAATTTACTTTCATCTCGAACTAAAAAGCCTCGCAGTGCGAGGCTTTTTTATTGCTGCTTGTTACTTTTTCTTTTGAATTAGAACGGCTCATATCCACCAGAGGAATAACCAACTGATCCCATGGCCAAGTTATCGAACTTGGTATACGGACCTTGCCAACTAAGGCGCACAGTTCCAATGGGGCCATTACGCTGCTTACCAATGATGATCTCTGCCATACCTTTATCTTGTGTCGTATCCGGGTGATAGACCTCATCACGATAGATAAACATGATCAAGTCAGCATCCTGCTCGATCGCGCCTGACTCACGCAGATCTGACATGATGGGGCGTTTATTAGGGCGTTGCTCCAGGCCACGATTTAACTGAGATAAGGCGACAACAGGGCACTGTAATTCTTTGGCGAGTGATTTGAGTGAGCGTGAAATCTCAGAAATCTCGGTTGCACGGTTTTCAGAGCCAGAGCCACTCATCAACTGCAGGTAATCAATGACAACGAGGCCTAATGTCCCGCCAAAGTTACGCGCAATACGACGCGCACGGGCACGTAACTCTAGACTAGAAAGTGCCCCAGTCTCGTCAATCAAAATTTGGGTATTACTTAGACGGGCAATCGCGTCTGTCACTCGGGGCCACTCGTCATCCTGTAACTTGCCAGTTCGCATCCGACTTTGATCAACGCGCCCTACTGAGCCCAATAAACGGGATGCCAATTGCTCACCCGACATCTCCATAGAGAAAACAACCACTGGCAACCCTTCGGCCAGCGCTACGTTCTCTGCGATGTTAAGAGCGAATGCCGTGTTGTGGGTAACAACGTAATCATTAGTGATGTAGGTTCTGTCAGGATGACTAACAGAGATGCATTGCGCTTGTGCAACTCTAGATGGTTCAATGCTTTTAAATGACAGTCTGCGTTGACGATCCCAGCTTGCTCTGAGTCTTTCTTTCTTTTCAGGCAAAGTGAATGCCTGAAAACCTGGACCAAAGCTCATATTCAGAACATAAGCTAAGCGACCCTGCTTCTTTTCGCCTTGATAGGTATAGCTTGACTGTTTATTGGATATCGAGCAAAAGCCGCCTAAGGATCTAGCCAAGGTGGCTACATCTTCAGATAGTTGTTTACTAGTAGTGCAAAAACGAATGGAGCCCCACTTTTCAATCCACCCATCGGTATCCATCAATCCTTGAAATAAGGCGAGACGAGAAGTCTTATTCGCCTCCAAGTACTCAGTGGGAATATATTTATCAAAACTTCTACAGCCCAAAACACCCAAATCTTTCAAGGCAGCTCTAAAGTGATTAGTTGGAACTGCCTGTCGCTGGCCATTGGCAGCGATTCTATCTTTGGAAACTAAGCGCCAATCGTAAGCACTGGCATGGACTAACTCCATCTCATAACCAGCCAGCGCATTCATACGCTCTACGAGTTCAGTGGATTTGGTAGAGAACATCACGCTGCCATGAGACAGCGCTAAAGTTCCATCACCCAATAAAGCGCCAAACACCCATGGATGAATTGGTAATTTATTGGAATGGCCAAAATCTCCAGAAACAGGATCTATCCAAAGGCGATTCTGGTAGCGAACGCAGGAGAGCATCTCCATTAAACGCGCAGTGCTAATGACTTTAGGTGCATCCCAATCGCGGTACATCACACGCCATAAATGTTCATCACAACATTCAGCAGAACGACCATCAGAAAAAGTGACTTTATATATTTGCTTAATGCCTTGCGGATAAATGCCCGTGACCATGGAGTGCCGACCATCTGTAGAAGCAAGCCGATCACCAAAGCGCACATCCGCCATCAACTTCCAACCATCCACTGTTTTAATTTGGGCATCAAGGGGTTGGGCTTTACCCATCGATGGGCGACCCGCCACAATCACCAAGTCGCCCTTTTGCAGGCCACTAGTTTGTTTATCAAGATCAATGAAGCCAGTAGCAATACCGGTGATATCGCTACCGCCTTGGCGGTTATAAAGCTCATCAATACGAGCGACAACGGTTTTGAGTAATGGTTCAATTTCCAAGTAATCGGCTTTTCGACTACCCTCTTCACCGATTTGCAAAATGCGGGACTCGGCTTCGTCCAACAGTGTTCTTACTGAACGGCCTTCTGGAACAAAGGCAGAGTTCACAATATTGTCAGAGACCTCGATCAAGCGACGCAGAATACTGCGATCTCGCACAATATCGGCATAGCCTTTAATGTTCGCTGCACTCGGAGTGCTTTGCGCTAAGGAATTGAGGTAATCAATCCCCACTAAATCGCCACCCTGCTCTGACTTCACAGCCTCATGGACAGTAATTACATCAGCAGGATGATTGTCACCAACTAAACGCTGAATGACCTTATAGATCAGAGCATGTTCAGGACGATAGAAATCTTTATCAGTTAACACGCCACCCAGACGATCCCAGGCTGTGTTATCGATCAGTAGACCGCCGAGCAAAGATTGCTCGGCTTCTACAGAATGCGGCGGTACTTTTAAGGCCTGCACGACTGCATCCCCAGAACCCATCATGCCAGGAGCTGACATCATAGAGCGTGAGCGGGATTCAGCCATGAGGCTAATGATTAATTAAAAAACCAACGATCTAAAACTTACGCTTGCTCGCCAACGACACGGACAGTGATATCAGCCACCACATCGGTATGAACAGCTACCGCTACAGGGTGATCACCAACCATCTTTAATGGGCCAGTAGGCATACGTACAGAGGCTTTTTCAATTACAAAGCCCTTGGCTTTCAGTGCATCAGCGATGTCATGGTTGGTTACAGAACCAAACAAACGACCGTCAACACCGGCTTTTTGACCGATTTCAAGAACCAAGTCTTTGAGCTTTGTGCCAACCGCTTCTGCAGCAGCCAATTTCTCAGCAGCCAATTTTTCCAACTCAGCGCGACGAACAGCAAAATCAGCAATCGCTGTTTCAGTTGCGCGACGGGCTTTACGTTGTGGGATTAGGAAATTACGAGCGTAACCGTCTTTAACACGAACGATGTCGCCGAGGTTGCCCAGGTTGATTACTTTTTCTAGAAGAATGATTTGCATTGAGGGCTCCCAATTATTTCTTATGTTGATCGGAGAATGGCAATAAAGCCAAATAACGAGCACGCTTGATAGCAGTGTCTAACTGACGCTGATACTTTGCTTTTGTGCCTGTCAAACGCGCAGGAGTAATCTTGGCGTTCTCGCCAATGAAGTCCTTCAATGTATCTACGTCTTTGTAGTCAATCTGTTCTACGCCAGCAACAGTGAAACGGCAATAACGCTTACGCTTGAACAGTGGGTTCTGAGCGGGTTTCTTTTTGAAATCGGGTTTCTTTCCAAACGCCATGATGATTTCCTCTTTAATTTTTCAATTGAATATGGGTGATATGGAAAACCAGTCTTTGATTACGTAAAGTCTTGGGTGCTAAGAATCCTTCGAACACTACCTGGGTACCTAAATCCATTTGCTCCAAGCCCTTTTGTATTGGGCCGATTGCGATGGCTTCAACACTCATCTGAATTTTCCTGGCTGCTCCTACTTCGCTTACTTCGCCGCTATGTTCTAGCTGGCAATGCATCACGGGTATTCCGGCCGGTGTAAATCGAATCGCGTCTTTAGATACCAAGAATGCAGTGAGGGTGAAATGATTCAACGCCGCTCCGTCACTCTGATCCGTTTTCTAGTCTGTATATTCCTCTTCAAATTTCTAACTTAAGCTGTTACTACAGGAGCTTCAGTTTGAGCAGATTTACGCGCTTCTTCACGCTGCACTTCTTTCATCATGATGGAAGGCTCTGATTCCGCTTTCTTAGTCTTGATAATGAGGTGACGCAAAACAGCATCGTTAAATTTGAACGCATGCTCAAGCTCTTCCAGAGTTTTCTGGTCGCACTCAATGTTCATGCAAACGTAGTGGGCTTTAGCAAGTTTGTCGATCATGTAAGCCATCTGACGACGACCCCAATCTTCAATACGATGAACTTTGCCGCCAGCAGCTGCTAAGGTCGCTTTGTAGCGATCAATCATTGCAGGTACTTGCTCGCTTTGGTCCGGATGGACGATAAAAACGATTTCATAATGACGCATCTAACACTCCTTAAGGATAAAGTCACCTGAGCGTCTTGCTAACTTCCGATGGTTTTAAAGTTAGCGCCAGTGTGACAAGGTAGTAACAAATTGTAGGTAAAACTAACTACAGGTATTTACTGCTTTTAATTCCTTACCGAATCTCCGGTAAGTCCGCTATTCTAGCAAAAAAATCCTGCCAAGTCAGGGGTTTACCAGCTAAATTTGTTTGTTTAGCTGCATACAGGGCCAATTGAAGTGCAATTCGTGCTCTAGGCGCAGTGAGAGGACCAGAAGCGCGACATCCCACAGCATCTACCTCGGGGATATTAGCTAAGGTGGCGCCAGCACCCGTTCTGGTCGTTCTCACCAAAGCGATGCCTTGAGCCATTGCCCGCTCTAAAGGGGCCGCCCATGCATCATGAAAGCCCCCATGTCCCGATCCAGCAATGACGAAGCCCTGAACATTGCTCGCGAGCCACTGAATAACAGTTTCAGGGCGGGCTCCCGCATGGCTGGTCAACACCTCAACCCATGGCCACTCGCCTACTGGGGGAATAGGTAAATCTGCATTCCAAGCAGCCTGAACAGCCTTCACCCCAGAGAGCCAAGATAGATTGATCAAGCCCACTGGACTTGATGGAGAGTTCTGCAAAGGGGCATTCAGAGCGGTCGCATGACGTTTCGCCAAGTCCATGGCCATGCACACGCGCCCATCCATGACGGCATAAATACCTGCGGGGCAATTTTCAATTGCCATGGAGGCCCAACGCAGGGCATCGAGCAGGTTTTGCGGGCCATCAGCTCCCGGCGCGTTACTTGGGAGCATCGCGCCAGTCAAAATCACTCTTTTAGTGCAGGTCTGGGCTAAATTTCCACAAGTTGCTTGCAAAAATAGACCGGTCTCCTCGATCGTATCGGTACCATGGGTGATGACAAGTCCTTTGACCAATGGGTCTGCAAGGGCCTCTCTTACGGCAAGCCCCATCTCGGTGAGGTGGGAATCCATCAGGTTGCGGCTATTAATATTGGCTAACTGGTGTGAAACCAGCTTGATACCTTGTGGAATTGCGGATTGAACCTGGCTCAAGAGTGAATCCACTGCTACTTGGCCAGCCTGGTATTGAAGCGGATTCTCTTCAGGGTTTGGTGCAAGACCTGCAATAGTGCCACCCATACCTAAAACCAAAATATGGGGCGTATTTTCTGGAAAGCTGGGAATTGAACTCATTTATCTCATTATCCACGCCTAAATTGCTTGAATATTCAAATAGTGCTGTATACAATCACAGTATGGACATAAATACAGTCGATTTTCTGGAGGAGCTGACTATCCTCCCCAAGCTCACCTCAAGACAAGGTGAGATTTTGGAATTGATTACCAAGGCTATAGAGGTCAGTGGCTCACCTCCTACTCGTGCAGAAATTGCAACGCAGCTTGGATTTGCTTCAGCTAATGCCGCTGAAGAGCACCTGCGTGCTTTAGCAAAAAAAGGATATATTGAATTGACGCCCGGAACTTCTCGCGGCATTCGTATTCCACAACGATTTAATCAAACCCACAATCCCAATAAATATCGCCAGATGTCTTTGCCTTCTGGCGCACTTCAACAACTGACATTGCCACTTATTGGTCGAGTTGCTGCAGGCTCTCCCATCATGGCAGTAGAGCATATTGAAAAACAAGTAGCCATTGACCCCAGTTTATTTAGTAAAGGTGCTGATTACTTATTAAAGGTAGTAGGAATGAGCATGCGCGATGCCGGTATTCTCGATGGGGACTATCTCGCCGTGAGGAAAACTTCCGAAGTACGGAACGGCGATATCGTCGTTGCACGCCTAGATGATGAAGTCACCGTTAAACGCTGGAACCAAAAGAAAACAGCGAATGGCACCGTGATTGAGTTACAAGCCGAGAATCCAGATTTCAAAAATATCTTAGTCGACAGTCGCCAACCGAATTTCGCAGTGGAAGGTCAAGCTGTTGGGCTCATCAGGGCTGGCGGTCTATAAACCCTAACCTCAAAAGCAAAAGGCCTCCATGCGAGGCCTTTTTTAATTACTAAGCTTTATTGACCCGTCTTTTTCAGCGTGCTATTTTTTACTTGGGGCAACCACGTTTGCATTCTTCGGCGATGCAGTAATAGTAATCATCGTTTTGGGGCCCGAGAATGAACCTTCAGTTAATTCTATAGTAGATGTGCGATCACCTTTTGTGAAAACCAAAATGCTAGTCTTGGATTTAACAGCACTCACTGTAGTCCAGCCAGCCTTTGGGTATTCCGCTTGGAAGAAGGCATAAATATCAGTTGGGGTTTGAACGCCAGAAAGCACCACTCGACCAACCCAATTATCGCCACGGCCAATAATGAGCGATTCAGAGCCGATCATTTTCGATGCTGCAGGCAATGGCATGTCGCCCAAGAGTTGCGATTGAATTTCCTGGACTTCGCTAGGGGTGCCTGTTGGTGAATCTCCTGAGGATGCGCAAGCACCTAAAAGGAGAGATAGCATTACTGCCGATGAGAAGGTTATAAGTCTTTTCAGTTCGTTCATGTTCGTACCCTAGCAATGAATTTGACTGCGCAATATCTTCACGGTATTTTAGGTGAAACGCCACCAGGGTCAATCTAAATCACTGGAGGCGCGTGAGGGAATCGAACCCCCGTACGAAGCTTTGCAGGCTCCTGCCTAACCACTCGGCCAACGCGCCATATATCCATAATCAAAAATGGGAAGCTTTTGAGGGCTTCCCATCGAACTTGGAGCGGGAAAGGAGGTTCGAACTCCCGACCTATACCTTGGCAAGGTATCGCTCTACCAGCTGAGCTATTCCCGCATAACAGGGCAGTAGTTTAGCAAACAATTGAAAGGAAGGCATTATTTGTTGTCAAGTCTAAAAACCAAGGATGCAATCAATTGTCTGCGCCCTTGTTTTCAATGGCTTCGCAGTCTTTATTAGGTCTTATCTACCAACTGCGGCAAGGCTTTCTTCATGTAATAAAACATAGACCAAAGGGTCAAAAAGGATGCAATCCAAATCAACCATGTACCTACTTGCGCGCAATTGAGCCAGCCAAATAAGGTGTCGTTTAATAATAAAAATGGAATGGCAATCAATTGGGCAGTCGTTTTGAGTTTTCCGACTAAATGAACCGCAACACTTTTACCAGCACCCAAAAGCGCCATCCACTCTCTCAATGCGGAGATGGTAATTTCACGGCCAATAATGATTAGGGCAACCCACACTTGCACGCGATCCATATTCAGCAGGACCAACAGAGCTGCAGCAACGATCAACTTGTCAGCCACCGGGTCTAAGAATTGCCCAAACGCCGACTCTTGCTTCATACGGCGAGCCAAGAAGCCATCTAACCAATCGGTTACCGCTGCCAAGACAAAAATAATGGTTGCTACCAGATTCTTATCAAAAGCCGTGAGCCAGTTACTCGGTAGATAAAACACGATGACCACCAGGGGGATAGCGGCTACTCGTAACCAAGTCAGGGCAATGGGCAGATTAAAAGGCATGGCGCAAGCATAAACCAATGTGCGTGTACTGGGAAATCAATGCATTTGCCGGTAGATTTGCTCTGCTAAAGCGGTAGATATTCCCTCAACACTAGAGAGCTCTTCAAGGGTGGCATTCGCAACTCCACGCAGACCGCCAAATCTAGCCAGCAATTTTTGTCGGCGTTTTGCGCCGATACCCTCAATTTCCTCTAACTGTGAAACGGTTCTCGCTTTTGCACGCTTAGCGCGCATACCGGTAATAGCAAAGCGATGTGCTTCATCACGGATTTGCGCAACCAGTAATAAGGCTGCACTATCGATGCCAAGTTCGAGCGACTTACGACCGTCTGCAAAGATGAGTGTCTCTAATCCAACCTTGCGCCCTTCCCCCTTGGCAACACCAATAATCAGACTGATATCCATCCCGAATTCAGAAAGTACTTGCCTTGCTATCTCGACCTGACCTTTGCCACCATCAATCAAAATTACCTGAGGCATCTTCTCGACAGGCAACTCTTGAAAATTGGCATAACGCCGTTGCAAGACCTGGCGCATTGCCGCATAGTCGTCGCCAGGGGTAATGTCATTAATATTGAACCGGCGATATTCGCTGGTCTGCATGGCATTTTTTGCATACACCACACAAGATGCTTGGGTGGCCTCACCAGAGGTATGACTAATATCAAAGCACTCAATCCGGAGTTGCTCAAGACTTTCCAACTCCAGCGCCAGGATATCCGCTAGCGCTCGGGCCCTAGCTAGCTGCCCACCAGTTTCCACTAGGCGCTTTGCAATTGCGATCTTGGCGTTTCCTTCCGCCATTACCAACCAATGCCGCCTTTGCCCTTGTGGCTGATGAAGGAAAGTAACACGCTTGCCAGCCTGGGCATTTAATAAATCATGCAAACCTTCTGGTGGAGCTTCTTCAGCAGATTCCTCTAACGCCGTTACATCATCACCTAGCTTTTTCAAAGGGTGGTTTAGGATGAGTACGGGTGGAATCAAATTGGTTGTTGCTTCACCATCACCAACCTTCTCTTCTAGATAATGTTGGGCGATAAACGCCTCTAGAATTTCAGTAGGAAGTGGCAGCGAACCGCCAGTGGAGCGCAAGCCTTTGGGGAAATAGGCACGATCTCCTAAATGACGGCCACCCCGAATCATCGCTAAATTAACGCAGACCACGCCTTCCACTTGGGCAACTGCAATCACATCGACATCACCCTCACCATCTGCTACGGTATCCATGGATTGTTGCTGCAACACACTAGAGAGATCAGCAATGCGATCTCTTAAGACGGCCGCCATTTCAAACTCCATTGCATCGCTATAGGCATGCATTTTCTTTTCTAGCTCGGTCAATACGCGACTGTGATCACCTTCCAAGAAGCGTGTTGCCTGAGCCACGTCTTGCCCATATTGCTCCACACTGAGACGTCCAACGCAAGGGGCGCTGCAACGATGAATCTGATGAAGCAAACAGGGCCGGCTGCGGTTCTTAAAGACCGAGTCCTCACAGGTCCTGAGGCGGAATACTTTTTGTAAGATCTGCACACTATTACGCACTGCCCAAGAATTAGGAAACGGTCCAAAGTAATGATTACGCTTATCAATCTTTCCACGATAAGAAGCCAATCTCGGAAACTGGTGGCCCGTGAGCATCACATAGGGATAGGACTTATCATCTCGGAAGAGAATATTGAAGGGAGGGGCTAACTCCTTAATGAGATTATTCTCTAAAATCAATGCTTCAGTTTCTGAGCGTGTTACTGTTGTTTCATAGCGGGCAATTTTTCCCACCATCAACTCTATCCGTGGTGAAAGCTGAGTCCGCTGAAAGTAACTAGATACCCGCTTTTTGAGGTTGCGTGCTTTGCCGACATACAAAATGTGTCCTGCCTCATCAAAGAAGCGATATACCCCCGGTAATCCGGGTAGCCGTTTAACATCCTGCTGAAGGGTTTCAAAAAGCGAATTACTCATGCGTTGGAATATTTTCTGTCAAATCATCGATAACTATGGTGATGCTGGTGTTTGTTGGCGTCTAGCGAGAAGCTTAACTAGCCTTCACAGCCAAGAGGTACGCATTTTTTGCGATGACCTGCCAACCCTTAATTTACTCGCTTCTGGCACCGATCCAGAAATCTTGCGCCGCATCGATCTCCAGCCTTGGGAAGCAAGCTATTGCAATAGCCGCCACCCTGTTCAAACTCCAGACGTGGTGATTGAGGCATTTGGGTGCGAATTGCCTGAGCGTTATGTTGCGGGACTACTCATTGCCCCCAAAAAACCGATCATGATTAATTTAGAGTACTTGAGTGCTGAACCTTGGATTGTAGATTTCCATCAGAAAGCCTCACCTCAGGCGCACGGTATTCCAAAATACTTTTTCTTCCCTGGCTTTCAGCCGGAAACGGGTGGCATCTTGATTGATCCGATACCCAACTTAGCCAACATCGACCCCGCTAATATTCCAGCAAGTCTCAGCGCCAGTTGGGAGCTGATGCGCTCAAATGCAAAACGCATTAGTGTATTTTGCTATCCAGGCGCTCCACTGTTAAGGTGGCTACAAGATCTGGGAACGCTAGGTGAAGATATCGATGTGATCTTGACTTATGGTCAGCTCGAGCAACTCCAGCTCAGCACCGGTCATCGCACTCAAGCTCTCAAGCTACCTGACTCCATTCAACTCATCTCCATTCCCTTTGTTTCTCAAGATGAATATGATTGGACTCTCTCGCAATGCGACTTCAATATTGTCCGCGGCGAAGATTCCTTTATCAGAGCCCAGTTGGCAGGCAAACCCTTTATTTGGCACATATATCCTCAAGAAGATCGCGCACATGAAGTTAAGCTCGCTGGATTTTTAGACCTCTATCTTGAAGAGGCATCCTCAGAGCTTAAACATGCGGTGATTGCTGCCATGACCTGGGCCATGCCTAATGAATGGTTTCAATCTATGGATAGCTGGAGTACCCATTCCAAGGCTTGGCATGCTGATTTACTAAATAAACAAGCCGATGGTGGCCTTGCTACCCGTCTAATGCGGTTTGTCGCCTGATCTTCTGGGGAATAAGCCCGCGGGCGGTTACAATCTTGTTTTTGATAAAAACCGCAGAATATCCGCTCTGCACCCAGGAATAGCAAGATGAAGACAGCACAAGAACTCCGCGTTGGTAACGTAGTTATGATCGGCACTGATGCCATGGTCGTTTTAAAAGCCGAATATAGCCGCTCAGGCCGTAACTCCTCGGTAGTGAAAATGAAATTCAAGAACTTGTTATCTGGTGCGCCCAACGAAGGCGTATTCAAAGCGGATGACAAGTTTGATGTCGTGATCTTGGATAAGAAAGATTGCACCTATTCATACTTCGCAGACCCAATGTATGTATTTATGGATACTGAATACAACCAATATGAAGTGGAAGCAGAATTTATGGGCGATGCATTGCATTACCTCGAAGAAAGCATGCCATGTGAAGTTGTTTTCTACGAAGGTAAAGCGCTCTCTGTTGCAATGCCAAACTCTTTGGTTCGCGAAATCATTTACACAGAGCCAGCAGTGAAAGGCGATACCAGCTCAGGCAAAGTATTGAAAACTGCAAAACTAGCTACTGGCTATGAATTGCAAGTTCCCTTGTTCTGCAACACGGGCGACAAGATCGAAATTGATACTCGTACTGGTGAATATCGAAGCCGCGCTAACTAATTATTTCGCTCAATCAGCAAAAGCCCGGCATGCCGGGCTTTTTTATTTCCTATAATTTAGGCAATGAGCTTCCACTGTTTTAGCAAGCCCTTGGCATGCTGATATTGAGCCTCGGCCTGAAGCTCATCCCAAGAAGGAGCTGCTGAAGTGGGCATTAAACGGTTTAAACGGATAGCAGATTCTGCTTTTTTAGCCTTAGAAACCTTGAGCTGACTCAACAACTGATCTGCAAGATCTGGGCGATTACAAATTAATACCGCATCACATCCAGCCTCAAGTGCCATATCAGCGCCCTTCACCACAGAACCCGCAACACTGGCGCCTTCCATCGAAAGATCATCGCTAAAGATCACACCTTCGAAACCCAATTCTTGGCGAAGAATAGAGTGCAACCAAATCTTTGAAAAACCAGCTGGGTTTTTATCTACCTTGGGATAAATTACATGTGCCGGCATCACCGCTGTCAAACTCAGATCCAGCCATTCATAAGGCTTCGCATCTTCATTCAGGATTTGTTCTAAAGAGCGCTCATCCACCGGGATGGCTACATGAGAATCTGCTTCTGCCCAGCCATGCCCTGGAAAGTGCTTGCCACAGTTCGCCATTCCCGCAAGGCGTAAGCCTTCGTTCAAGCTCTTAGCTAATGCAAAAGTAATCTGCGGATCACGACTAAAAGCACGATCACCAATGACATCGCTACGACCAAAGTCTAAATCCAGTACCGGTGTAAAACTAAAGTCCACACCACAAGCACGCAGCTCGGCAGCCAAAACATATCCACAGGCTGTTGCTGCTGCCATAGCAATGGCCGCGGATTCTGCGGCATACTTTGGCCTCTGTGTTGATTGATTTTTTGAGCCCCACAGATCACCAAGATGATGCATTGCAGGCAAATGGGTGAAGCCATCAGTCCTGCAGCGCTGGACTCTACCGCCCTCATGATCAATCGAGATCAATACATCAGGGCGAAGTTTCTTAATATCGGCAGTGAGTTTAGTGAGTTGATTGCGATTAGAAAAATTTCTGCCAAATAAAATGACGCCACCAGTCAGGGGATGCAAGATACGGCGGCGATCCTCTGCATTTAATACCTGGCCTTCGACATCTAAGGTAATTGGGCCTGGATTCATGGTGGATTTAGTCATGGCGTTCTCAATAGTTATTCTGAATTACTGAATTACTTAATTACTTGAATTTACTGTTCGCTTGATTTCTGAGTGACGATCACATGGGCAATCGCCATATCCTGCTCGTCACTCACGGTAACCTGAGCTTCCCAATTTTTTTCCTGCATAAATTGAGCCAGAGCTCCTAAGTAGCTTGTGACTGGTTTGCCGCTAGGCTCATTGAGCGTTTGCAAAGAACGCCAAGTCATCGGCATTCTCATTCCTAAGCCAATTGCTTTAGAGAAGGCTTCTTTTGCCGCAAAGCGCGTGGCCAAGAAAGCAATTCCACGTTTATGGTTTCTGGCAAGGCGTTGCTTGAAAACCAACATCTCATCCGGCCCTAAAATCTTTTCTGCTAAACGACCATGGGTGCGGTCATAAGCTGCCTGTAAGCGCTCAATCTGCAGAATATCGGTGCCAATACCAATGATCATGTTTAGTGTTTATCTATTTTTTCTCTGCCTTGCACCATCAAGGCCTTCATATCGGTAATCGCCTTTTGCCAACCCTTAAAGAGGGCTTCAGCAACGATTGCGTGTCCAATATTCAACTCAGAGAGTTCTCCAATTGCAGCAATCGGTTTTACATTTCCTTCATGCAAACCATGACCAGCATTGACTCTCAAGCCAATACTCACCCCAAACTGTGCAGCTTTTCTGATGCGTTCTAGCTCATGTATTTGTTGTTCGCCTGAAAGATCTGCGTAGCAACCGGTATGCAACTCTACTACCGTAGCGCCCACCTCTTTAGCAGCTTGAATTTGCTTTTCCTCGGGATCAATAAATAAAGAGACCCGAATACCCGCATCAACAAGTTTCCTCGTTGCTGCCTTGACCGCATCAAAGTGACCCACTACATCTAAGCCGCCTTCAGTAGTGACCTCTTCACGCTTCTCTGGAACCAAGCACACGTCATGGGGCTTTACTTCGCAGGCAATCTGAATCATTTCTGGAGTAACAGCACATTCTAAGTTCATGCGCGTCTGAATTAAGGGACGCAATGCTAATAAGTCAGCGTCTTTAATATGGCGACGATCTTCCCGCAAGTGCAAGGTAATGAGATCTGCGCCAGCCTCTTCAGCTAAGCGAGCCGCTTTGATGGGGTCAGGATAAATCGTGCCACGCGCATTTCGCAAAGTAGCTACGTGGTCAATATTGATGCCAAGCTCAAGTTTTGGTTGCGTATTCATAGAAGTAGCTTACTAGATTTTTTTCAGATCAATCAAAATCTGACGCGTAGTCAGCACTTGATCTTGCAGGTGAAGCCCAAGCAGGAAGCGCATCAATTGTTTACTCTCGGAAAGCGTCTCGGGAGCAGAAAAGTCTCCCGCTGCAATTGCCAAGAGGGATCGACCGCTCAAGACTGGCCAATGCCCTGGATCATCTCCTTGGGCAGGCCTAACACCGCGCTCTGGTTGATAAACGTACAACTCTTCTGAGGCAGGAGCACGATTAGTCTCAACGCAGCGATCAAGGGCTGCCGCATAGCCAGTTTCCTGAAGCAAGGTTAATTCAAATGGACGCAGAATTTCTTCTAAACCCTTAGATTCAAATTCGAGGTTCGATAAAGCAGAGATCGTATCGGTATAGTGATCGTACAGTTTTTCATAGTCGTCTTCTCGAGCCAAAAACTTCACTAGTAACTCATTAAGGTAAAAGCCACACAGTAAGGCATCTCCAACAAGGGACGGGGTACCACCAACCCATTCAGACTTTGTTAAAGTTCGCAACTCGGACTTACCGCTCCAAGAGACCAATAATGGCTGGAAACGCTGTAGAACGGGACGAAGTACTGAGTGTGGACGCTTGGCGCCCTTTGCGATTAAAGCCATACGGCCATATTGGCGGGTAAAGACATCCAGAATTAAGCTGGTTTCCTTATAGGGAATACTGTGCAATACAAAAGCAGGCTCGTCAGCAACACGAATCGAGGCCATCGTGATTTACTCTAGACCTTGCGCCCGTAATTCAGCGCGATCATCAGCCCAACCGCGCTTGACCTTAACCCAAGTCTCCAAAAAGACTTTGCCGTCAAAGAGCTTTTCCATATCAATGCGAGCATCAGTCGAAATCTTTTTGAGACGTTCGCCCTTAGCACCAATAATCATGGCCTTATGGCTATCGCGGTCCACCAAAATGGTTGCCGCAATGCGACGCATCTTGCCATCCATCTTGAACTGATCAATCACAACAGTACTGGTGTAGGGCAACTCTTCACCAGTGAACCGGAAGACCTTCTCACGCAAGATTTCAGCAGCGAGAAAACGCTCACTACGGTCTGTCAGGGTATCGCCATCGTATACCGGTGGGGCTTCAGGTAAATAGCCTTCGAGAACATCTAATAATCTTTGCACATCGCCAGGACTTTTGGCGCTCATCGGTACGATCTCCGTAAATTCGCATTTACTTTGATCATCATGCCCACCCAACTCACTCCAAGGCTGACTCATTTCTTTCATGAAATTCAGCAAGGCCTGATCGCGCTCTGATGGAGTCTGAAAGCGGCTATTAAATAAATCTAGCTTGTTTAGTACCAGCACTACCGGTAAATCATTCGGCAGTAGGCGCAATACCTTCTTATCATCTTCACCAAAGTAACCCGCCTCGACGACAAAACAAGCCACATTCACATCTTGTAAGGCGGTAGTAACTGTGCGGTTCAATGCCTTGTTGAGGGTATTCATCAAACGAGTCTGAAAACCTGGCGTATCAATAAAGATGAACTGGGCTGCCTCACGATTCTGAATCCCCAAAATACGATGTCGTGTGGTTTGCGCCTTTCGAGACGTGATGCTGATCTTTTGACCTACCAACGCGTTCAATAAAGTCGATTTGCCCATATTGGGACGCCCGACAATGGCGATGGTGCCGCATCTAAACACGATTAGCCCTTCAGCTTAAGATTTAACTGCTCTTCAGTTGCCACTTTTTTTGCCGCCTTCTTTTTAGCTGACCGAGTCTTTTTAGGCTTGCTCAATTCTTGTGACAAGGCTTTTTGAGCGGCGATTAAGGCTAACTTTGCTGCTGCTTGTTCAGCAGCGCGTCGAGAGGCGCCCTCACCTTTTACGGCCACCTTTAAGTTCGGTATTAAACACTCAACCTCAAATTGCTGGTTATGAGCAGCACCAGTAGTGCCCGTGACGTTATAGGTCGGCAAGGGCAATTGATAGCTTTGCAAGCACTCTTGCAGCAGAGTCTTATCGTCTTTACCCAAAGTTTTAGGATCAACGTTGGCCAAAATAATTGAATACAGCTTACGTAGAGATGTCTTAGCTGCATCAAAGCCACCATCTAAAAAGATAGCGCCAGTGACTGCCTCAAGGGTATCTGCCAGAATAGATGGACGACGAAACCCTCCACTCTTGAGCTCGCCTTCACCTAAGCGCAAGTAGTCCGATAAAGATAGTGTTTGTGCAATTTCATATAAAGCCTGTTGCTTTACTAAATTGGCACGGACACGGGAAAGATCGCCCTCATCTAAATCGGCATAACGCTCATAGAGCATTTCAGCAACAACGCAATTCAGAATAGAGTCGCCTAGAAACTCAAGTCGCTCATTATTCTTCTTGCTATGACTGCGATGCGTGAGCGCTTGGTTCAGCAGCTCTAATTTTTTGAACGTATAACCGAGTTGCGCTTGTAGCGGTGCAGTTTCAATAGTGGCGCGGGCGTTCATGGTTTTACTCGAAACCGCCAATGCGACCTAGATTTCCGAGGTTAAGCCAAACAAAGAAGGCTTTACCGACAATATTTTTATCCGGCACAAACCCCCAGTAACGAGAATCAGCACTGTTATCGCGGTTATCTCCCATCGCAAAGTAATGTCCCGCAGGGACTTTACAAGTCAGCCCCGCATTTTGATATTGGCAGTTTTCAAACCCAGGAAAACGTTCTGCCGGAAAGCTACTGGCTGGACGATCCGGATCATTCAGAATCTCGTGTTTATTACCACCTAGATCTTTAGGAAACGATTCTGAAAAAAGTTTGGCATATCGCATACTTTCTGGATCAAGGTAAGGCTCACCTCCACTGTATTGCAATGGTTGTCCATTTACGGTTAAACGCTTATCTTGATAAGTGATGGTGTCACCTGGCAAAGCTACGACCCGCTTAATGTAATCGACCGATTCATCACGCGGATAACGGAATACGACCACATCGCCACGTTGAGGGAAGCCGAGCTCTACCACTTTCTGATTAACCACTGGCAAACGAATTCCGTAAGTGAACTTGTTCACTAAGATGAAGTCACCAATCTGCAGAGTAGGAATCATCGATCCTGATGGAATTTTGAACGGCTCCACAATGAACGAGCGCAAGACAAATACTGCGCAAATGACCGGAAAGAATCCAGCTGTGTATTCCAACCACAATGGCATGCGATCAATGCCAGCCATCCGTCTTTGCGGAGCAAAGTAGTAACGGTCAGCAATCCAAGCAATGCCTGAGATCACCACTAAGATAAAAAGGATTAGGGCAAAGTTCATTAGTCGTCTACCTGCAAAATAGCCAAGAAGGCTTCTTGTGGAATCTCCACGTTACCCACTTGCTTCATACGCTTCTTACCTTCTTTTTGTTTCTCTAGTAACTTACGCTTACGGGAAATATCTCCACCATAACATTTAGCCAATACGTTTTTACGTAACGCTTTGACGTTTTCACGAGCCACGATATTGCTACCAATCGCCGCCTGAATGGCCACATCAAACATTTGACGCGGAATGATGCCACGCATCTTCGCAACGACTTCGCGCCCACGATGCTGACTATTACTCCGGTGAACAATCACCGATAAAGCATCAACCCGTTCAGCATTAATCAAGATATCCACCTTCACCACATCGGCTGGGCGGTATTCTTTGAACTCGTAATCCATAGATGCATAGCCTCGTGAGATGGATTTCATCTTGTCAAAGAAATCCAACACAATCTCGGCCATTGGTAGCTCATAAGTGAGTTTGACTTGGCGTCCAAGGTAATTCATATCCATCTGAATGCCTCGCTTACCAACGCACAAGGTAATAATCGCGCCGACATACTCTTGCGGCATATACAAATTAACCGTCACAATCGGCTCAAGAATCGTATTAATCTTGCTAGCCTCTGGCATCTTCGATGGATTGTCCACTGATAAGATTGAGCCATCGGATTGCTCTACTTGATACACCACTGTCGGAGCAGTGGTGATGAGATTCATGCCGTACTGACGCTCTAAGCGCTCTTGCACAATCTCCATGTGAAGCAGACCCAGGAAACCGCAACGGAATCCAAACCCCAGAGCCTGCGATACCTCTGGCTCATATAAGAGCGAGGCATCGTTTAATTGCAGCTTCTCTAAAGATTCGCGCAATTGATCATATTCACTAGACTCTACTGGGTAAAGACCTGCAAATACCTGAGGCTTGACTTCTTTAAAACCAGGCAATGGTGCTGCAGCAGGAACCCGGCCTTGCTGTCCAGGAGAATGCGTGACTGTGTCACCTACTTTGGCAGCTTTTAATTCTTTAATTCCTGCAATCACAAAGCCTACTTGCCCCGCAGATAGCTCTGGACGATCGACAGACTTCGGACTAAACACACCCACATGCTCGACTAAATGGCTTGACCCATTTGCCATTAAGGTAATTTTTTCTTTTGGCTTCAATGTGCCATTTACAACGCGCACCAACATCACTACGCCAACATAGTTGTCAAACCAAGAATCGATGATTAAAGCCTGTAGTGGTTCAGTTGCACTTCCTTCTGGCGGAGGCACGCGCACAATCATTTCCTCAATCACTTCCACCACACCCAAACCTGTTTTAGCTGAGCATGTAACAGCATTAGATGCATCAATCCCAATCACGTCTTCGATTTCTTGCTTAGCGCGCTCGGGATCGGCTTGAGGTAAATCAATCTTATTGAGAACCGGAACAACCTCAACACCCAACTCAAGAGCCATGTAGCAGTTAGCAACGGTTTGTGCCTCAACCCCTTGACTGGCATCCACCACTAACAAAGCACCTTCGCAAGCGGATAAGGAGCGGCTTACCTCATAGGAAAAATCCACATGTCCTGGCGTATCAATCAGATTGATGTTGTAAATCTTCCCATCCTTGGATTTATAAGTCAGCGCAGCCGTTTGCGCTTTGATGGTGATGCCACGCTCACGCTCAATGTCCATTGAATCGAGCACTTGGGCTTCCATTTCACGATCGGAGAGACCACCACATAATTGAATAATGCGATCAGCTAGCGTGGATTTGCCGTGATCAATATGGGCGATGATAGAAAAATTGCGGATTAAATCCATAGCGTCTTAAGTGGTCTTCAAAAAACGTCTTGTCAGAACGCACCACGATGATGCGCTGCAAAAAGTCGTCTTAAAGTGATTGTAATGGGTGACGCTAAATTTGCTGAAAACCCATTTTTTGACTCAAAAAAGAGGGGTTTTAGCTTATTTCGGCTTTACTGGGATGATCAGGGTGCTATCGGCTCGACGGACAAAGACCGGAACTGACTTATTGGTATCCAAACCCTTAACCAAGCTCTCAAACTGCTTTACCCCAGTAATATCGGCATCTGCTATCCGAATAATGACATCTCCAGGGCGTATTCCTGACCGAACCAAGGGTCCATCCCCTAGGCCAGTTACCTCTACGCCACCCTTGATATTCAATTCTTTCTTTTTCGCGTCAGAGGGCTCAGAAACCGCCACCCCAAGGGAATTGGCATTACTACCGCTTGAACCGGAGTTATCTGACTTTTTAACGGCGGCTTGGCCGGCGTCTCCATCCACAACAGTAACGGTTAAATCTTTTGTGGCCCCTTTGCGCCAAACCTGCACACTTGCACTGGTACCTGGTTTAGTCTCCCCAACCGCCCTTGGCAGATCGGTAGATTTAGTAATATCGCGGCCATTAAAGCTCAGAATTACGTCACCAGACTCAATTCCACCAGCAGCTGCTGGACCACCTGGCTCAACATTACGAACATAAGCCCCACGAGGTTTACCCAAGCCTAGGCTTTCAGCAATCTCTTTCGTGATTTCACCTAAAGCGACACCAATACGGCCTCGAGTCATTTTTCCATTGGTACGTAACTGATCTGCCACTCGCATCGCCTCATCAATCGGAATCGCAAAGGAGATACCCATGTATCCACCAGAGCGACTAAAGATTTGAGAGTTAATGCCGATAGCCTGTCCCGCTGTATTCAACAAAGGGCCTCCAGAGTTACCCGGATTTACCGCTACGTCAGTCTGAATAAACGGTAAATAGTCGCCAGTATCACGACTCTTGGCTGACACAATTCCGGCAGTCACCGTATTTTCTAGCCCGAACGGGGAGCCAATCGCTAACACCCACTCACCCACTCTGACTCTAGAAGAATCTCCAAGAGGCAGCTTAGGTAAATCACGCGCATCGATTTTTAAAACGGCTACATCCGTCCGCTTATCCAGGCCCAATAATTTTGCCTTGTACTCCCGCTTATCAGTCAAGGTCACGTAGATCGTATTGGCGCCCTCCACAACGTGGGCATTGGTCAGAATTAAGCCATTGGACTCAATAATGAAACCGGAACCCACACCACGATCAGCCTCTTGCGGTTTTCCTGAATTGGGTTGCGCTTGCTTTGGGCCGCCAGGGATACCTGGCATAGGTACACCAAAGAATCGACGGAAAAACTCCGCTTGATCCTCAGGCATTCCTGGAATACCACCCTGCGACTGCTGCTGCATCACTTTTTCAGTGGTACGAATATTCACTACCGCAGGACTAGCACGCTCAACTAGGTCGGCAAAATCAGGGATGGACACGCGCGGATTTTGCGCAGATGCGATAGGAATAAACGCAACTTGTCCCAAGCTAAAGATAGCGAAGAGCGCAATGAGATACTTTTTCATGAACCTATAGACCTACTTGGCAAAAACGAATTAAAGGGTTTGGCAACAGCTTACTAAGGATATTAGTTCAGTTTGCCAAAAATCAAGGTACCGTTAGTACCCCCAAAGCCAAAGTTGTTTTTGACTGCATGATCAATCTTCACGTCACGAGCAGTATTGGCACAGTAATCCAAATCACACTCTGGATCCTGATTAAAGATATTGATGGTCGGTGGAGATTTCTGGTGATGCAAAGCCAGAATCGTAAAGACAGACTCTAAGCCGCCCGCACCGCCCAAAAGGTGGCCCGTCATCGACTTAGTAGAGTTAATCAAGATCTTCTTGGCGTGATCACCGAGAGCAGCTTTAATAGCGGCAGTTTCATTCTGATCACCTAAAGGTGTAGAGGTACCGTGGGCGTTAATGTACTGAATCTGATCTGCATTCAAGTTGGCATCGCGCAAGGCATTCAACATGCAACGACGTGGGCCGTCCATATTCGGTGCAGTCATATGATACGCATCACCACTCATACCAAAGCCTAAGAGCTCACAGTAGATTTTTGCCCCGCGGGCTTTTGCATGCTCATATTCTTCCAGAACGATGACACCAGCACCCTCACCCAGAACGAAACCATCGCGGTCTTTGTCCCATGGACGTGAAGCAGTGGCTGGATCATCATTACGCGTGGATAAGGCACGGGCGGAGGCAAAGCCACCGACACCTAAAGCAGAAATAGTGGATTCTGCGCCACCAGCAACCATTACATCAGCATCACCATACTGAATGAGGCGCGCTGCTAATCCAATACTATGCAAACCGGTGGTGCAGGCAGTCACTGCTGCTACGTTGGGACCTTTCAGTCCAAACAGGATGCTGAGGTGCCCAGAAATCATATTAATGATCGAACCTGGCACAAAGAATGGGGAGATCCGACGAGGACCGCGAGCAAGAAGCTCAGCACCGGTCTCCTCAATCATCGGTAAACCACCAATGCCTGAGCCAACCATGACGCCCACTCGTTCTGCGTTCTCTTCCGTTATCTGTAAACCACTATCTCGAATCGCTTGCGTACCAGCCGCAATCCCAAAATGGATGAAAGTATCCATATGGCGTGCCTCTTTGGCAGACACGTAATCTTCGACATTGAAATCCTTCACCTCTCCAGCAAAATGAACGCTCAGTGGACTGTGGTCAAACTTAGTGATCGTGGCGATACCTGACTTGCCCGCCAGCAGATTCGACCAAGCCACATCAACCGAGTTTCCAACAGGTGAGATAAGACCTAAGCCGGTAACTACAACCCGGCGACGGCCATTTGATGCTGACACAGTAATAGCTAAAAGCTAGGCTAGGGAATTAACCCTGAGCTTTGGACTGTGCAAAATCGATCGCGAGCTGAACAGTCGTGATTTTTTCGGCTTCCTCATCAGGAATTTCAATTCCAAATTCGTCCTCTAAAGCCATTACCAGCTCAACAGTGTCAAGAGAGTCTGCGCCTAAGTCGTTCACAAAAGAAGATTCATTCTTGATATCCGCTTCTGCGACGCCCAATTGCTCAGCGACGATCTTCTTAACGCGTTGTTCGATGTTATCCATTAATTCCCCCAGGGGTTGTAAAAAAACGATGAAAGGAATTTTATCAGCTTGGCGGACTAAATTAGCAAATCCACCGAAAAATGATCAAATTCCCGCTGAATCCTTAAGCTAAATAGAGGCCGCCATTGACATGTAAGGTGTTACCCGTGATGTAGCCAGCGGCTGGAGAGGCCAAAAATGCCACTGCCTGAGCGACATCCTCAGGACTGCCAAGGCGTGCCAAAGGAATATTCGCTTTTAGGGCATTTTGCTGCTCTTCGCTCAGGGCACGGGTCATATCAGTATCAATAAAGCCTGGCGCTACACAGTTGACCGTAATATTGCGACTCCCGATTTCTCGGGCTAAAGCGCGTGTCATACCAGAAACCCCTGCTTTTGCAGCAGCATAATTGGCCTGGCCAGCGTTGCCCATGTGACCAACAATGGAAGTGATATTAATAATTCGGCCTGTGCGCGCCTTCATCATCGGACGCATTACTGCCTGAGAAAGGCGAAACACTGCGCTCAGATTGGTGTCAATGACATCAGTCCATTCGTCCGTTTTCATGCGCATGGCTAGGTTATCGCGGGTGATGCCCGCGTTATTGACCAGAATAGCAATACCGCCAAAATCTTTGACGATCAAATTAATAATATCTTCACATGCCTTTGGATCAGTCACATCGAGCACTTCACCGCGTCCGCCACTGGCTTGTAAGCGAGTGTGGATTGCCTTGGCACCATCTTCAGAGGTGGCAGTGCCAATCACGATGGCACCACATTTCACTAACTCATCGGCAATGGCCTGACCAATACCGCGCGATGCACCAGTAACTAATGCAATTTGTCCACTTAAGTCGAGGTTCATATCTTTCTCCCGTTATTTCTAGATGGTTTCTACTTCACTGCAGCCAAGGCTTCATTGAGACTGGCTTCATCAAAAATAGGTACGCCAAGCACTTGATCATTAATCCGTTTGGCCAGCCCTGCCAAAACCTTACCGGGACCACATTCCACTATTTGAGAAATACCCAACTGAGCCATCGCATTGACGGTCTCTTGCCAACGCACCGGTTTAGCAGCTTGACGGACTAAGGCATCTTTAATCGCTGACGGGTCATTTAATATTTCTACGTCGACATTATTAATGACGGAAATTGTCGGAATTTTGAATTCAATATTGGCCAGGTAACCCTGAAGCTTCTCGGATGCCGGCTGCAACAAAGAAGAATGAAAAGGTGCAGACACCGGCAATTGTAAGGCCCGTTTTGCACCGGCTGCCTTTAGCATTTCACATGCTTTAGCGACTGCATCACTACCACCAGCAATGACCACTTGTCCTGGCGCATTAAAGTTGACTGCTTCCACAACGCCACCAGAGACTACAGCAGCTTCAGCGCAAACTGTTTTCACAATCGCATCATCCAAACCTAAGATTGCAGCCATACCACCCGTACCCACTGGCACAGCAGTCTGCATAGCCTCTGCACGAAAACGCACCAAAGGTACCGCATCCTTAAAAGAGATGACGCCCGCAGCAACCAATGCAGAGTACTCCCCAAGACTATGGCCTGCTACGACTTTTGGGATAGCGCCGCCAGAAGCTAACCAGG
Organism: Polynucleobacter sp. CS-Odin-A6; assembly: GCF_018882095.1. Taxonomy (GTDB): domain Bacteria; phylum Pseudomonadota; class Gammaproteobacteria; order Burkholderiales; family Burkholderiaceae; genus Polynucleobacter. Next base: position 593,514 of record NZ_JACVPD010000001.1, on the reverse strand, counting down.
CACGATAAAACGCGATCGCTGCTGTCAGCATGACTGGCTGAGTGTTGGTGGTTAATGAAAGGACTTCTACTGGGCCTTCAGCAACCAGCTTTGCAACATCTTCGCCCAGGGCCTCCGAAGCCTCTTGCAATGTCGCACGCACTTCAGGGCGATCAGCAATCGAGTTGAGCATCCCAACAGACTGGGAACCTTGGCCAGGAAATACGAATGCAAATGTCATGGGAATAATCGCCAAATGAGAGTTATTGATATTACTGCTGCTTAAATGCTTATTTAGTACTTAATGATTGCCGCACCCCAAGCAAAGCCGCCGCCCACACCTTCCAATAAAAGATGTTGACCGCGCTGGATTTGACCTGATCGAACCCCGGCGTCTAAGGCAAGTGGAATAGATGCAGCAGAGGTATTGCCATGCTCATGCACCGTCACAATGACTTTGTCCATCGACATCCCCATCTTGCGAGCGGTACTCTCCATGATCCGAATATTGGCTTGATGTGGCACTAACCAATCAATTTGCTCAGGCTTCAGATTGGCTTTTTCTAAGACCTCATGAGCCACCTGCTCAAGAACCTTGACCGCTAACTTGAATACGGCTGGGCCGTCCATGGTTAAGTAGGCAGAGCCCTCTACACCACCCTGTTTAGCGCGTCCTGGCACGCACAAGATATCGCGTTGACTGCCATCAGCGTGCAAGGCCGTTGCCAAAATGCCAGACTCAGATGAAGCTTCCAGCACTACAGCGCCAGCACCATCACCGAATAAAACTGAAGTCGTACGATCTTGAAAATCTAAAATACGAGAGAAGGTTTCTGCACCGAGAACCAATACTTTTTTATAAGTGCCTGTACGAATAAATGCATCCGCAATCGCAAGAGCGTAAGTAAAGCCTGCGCAGACTGCCTGCACATCAAATGCGGCGCAGTGGGTGTGAGCGCCCAACTTATCTTGCACTACACAAGCAGTGCTTGGGAAACCACCTAAATGATCCGGTGTCGAGGTCGCCAAAATGATCAGATCAAGATCTTCCGAAGTGCAGCCAGCCATCTCTAATGCTTGCTGAGCCGCCTTCACCGCTAAGTCGCTCGTCAACTCATTGTCTGCAGCGAAGTGACGGGCTGAAATACCACTGCGAGTCACGATCCACTCATCACTAGTCTCAACGCCAATCTTCGCCAAACGCTCAACGAGATCTTGATTCGTTAAGCGCAACTCAGGAAGATAACCTCCGGTTCCCGCCACCCGAGAATAGGTACTCGTCATTATTTTGTCTCCACCACAAAAGCCTGAGCAATGCGCTCTACCATGCGATTTTTTGACGCTTCATAGGCGCGATCGAGCGCATAAGCAAATGCAAAGCGATCTGCAGAGCCATGACTCTTGATGACGCAACCTCGTAATCCGAGAAGTACTGCACCGTTATAACGGCGATGATCAACCCGCTTACGCACACGCAGCAATGGGACCATGGCGCAGATCCCCATCAATTTAGTCAGCCATGAGCGATTAAATTCTTGCTTAATTAAGCCACTCATCATCTTGGCTAAACCTTCGCTGGCCTTAAGGACGGCATTACCCACAAAACCATCACACACCACGATATCCGTAGTGCCTTTAAAAATATCATTACCTTCTACGTTGCCATAAAAGTTGAGGTTTGCTTGGTGCAGTAACTCGCTAGTGCGCTTGACCACCTCATTACCTTTAATCACTTCTTCACCAATATTGAGAAGACCAATTGACGGATTTGGTTTGCCATCAATCACCTGAAGCATCACGTTGGCCATTTGCGCAAATTGCACCAAGTGCATCGGTTCGCAATCTGCATTAGCACCGAGATCCAGCATGGTAGTACCAAGGCCCTTTTCATTGGGGATTGAAGCGGCGATCGCAGGACGATCGACGCCATCTAATGTTTTTAAGATGTAGCGAGCAATAGCCATCAAGGCACCCGTATTACCAGCGGAGATGACAGCATCGGCTAAGCCTTCATTGACTTGCTTAATGGCGACGCGCATCGAAGAATCTTTTTTGCGGCGCAGTGCTACCTCAATGGGATCATCCATCAGAACAACTTCACTGGCAGAAATAATTTGAATACGCTCCAATGGCGCTTTAGGAAACTCGCGTAATGCCTGTTGAAGTAATGCTGGATTACCAACCAAGATAATCTTCACATCAGCATATTTTTCAAGGAAATCGCAACACGCAGGAACAGTCACGACTATCCCGTGATCTCCGCCCATGGCATCGATAGCAAGAGTGATGCTCATAAAAGGATCAATCGCTGCGAGTGGTTTATCCAAGAAAAAAGCGGCTTTTTAGGGAGCCGCTTCTATCTTTTAGACTAAGAAGTTAGTCGTTTTTAGTTTTAACAACTTTACGGCCACGATAGTAGCCATTTGGTGAAATGTGGTGGCGTAAATGGGCCTCACCGGTTGTGGCTTCAACAGCCGTAGCAGGTGCGGTCAAAAAGTCGTGCGCACGGTGCATGCCACGTTTGGATGGGGATTTTTTATTCTGTTGGACGGCCATATTGAACTCCTAAGCAAGGCAATATTCTAACATGGAAAATTCGTTAAATGCTTGATTTAGTAGCAATTGAAGCTTCAAAGGCAAGCCGGGTTTGATGCCCTAATATCAATTTTTCTTCATATTTTTCAATATGTTGAAGGGGTTTGGGGGATTTTCTGAAGGCTCAGCCGCCACCCCGACCCCCCCAAATGCAGAGGCATGGGGTTTGCAGGCGCCCCTTAGATGTTTAGGAATCAAGGGGAAAGAAAGCAAAATTTCATCCTCAATCAGCCCCAAAAGGTCAAAGTGCTGACTCGCAACCAAAGGTTCCTGTAAATCATCCTCAATGGGAAAAGCATCCGCCTCGGCCTCAGTGGCAACCAAAATAAATCGGCTCTTCTGCTCCAGATCAAAGCCGCAGTCTTGCAAACAGCTCTGACAGACCAGGTGAATGCGACCTTTTACCTCTAATTCCACTATTTGCCGAGGTTCTGAGCCTGGAGAATCGGCAAAGTGGGTTTGTATCTGCCAATGAAAACCATCTCCAGGTTCAATACTAGAAGCCTCTTCAACCAATCTAGGCAGTTCCGCAATCTCTAAAAAACCAGCCCCTTGATAGGATTGAGGTGCGCAGAAATCAACCCTGCGTAATGCATTTGGATCGGCGGATAACTCAACTTGAGGTAAAACTTGATTACGATTCATGACATCAGTCTAAATGAAGGCTTCAGCGAAAGTACACGAAGTGATGAGTAATTCTGCAAAAAAACTAATTTTGGCATCCACCTCGGTCTACCGTCGAGAGCTCTTGGAGCGCCTACACATTCCCTTTTCTGTGGTGTCACCTCAGGTGGATGAAACCCCTCTCAATGGTGAGAGCACACTAGCCTTAGCTTTACGACTGGCTAATGCAAAAGCTAAGGCGGTTGCTAAAGATCATCCTGATGCTTGGGTAATCGGCTCCGATCAAGTCGCAGACCTTTGTGGAGCAGCGCTTGGTAAACCCGGAAACTTTGAACGGGCACTGGCACAACTACAGCTCATGCGTGGCGCCACAGTTACTTTTCATACGGCGTTGTGTCTGATGCATGGGGAAGTTGAAACGACGTTAAGCGTTCCAACTGAAGTTACGTTTCGCAAACTGTCTGATGCCGTTTTGGAGGCTTATCTGCATGCGGAGGAGCCCTATGATTGTGCCGGTAGCGCCAAATCTGAAGGCTTAGGAATTACTCTCTTAGAAGCCATTCAGAGTGATGATCCCACTGCATTAATTGGTCTGCCATTGATTGCGTTAAGTGGTCTTTTAAGGGATGCTGGCTTTGTTATTCCAGCAAAGCAATAAAAACAAAAAAGCGAAACTAAATAACTCCATGAGCTCAACCTTAGGCACTCTCTTTTTAATTCCCAATACCTTGGGTGATCATGCTCGCGCCGAACAATTACCTTGGGTTCTGCCAAATGAAACGCTAACTCAAACATCTAAGCTGACTCATTGGATTGTGGAAGATGCCAAGACTGCACGTGCTTTTCTGAAGGCAGTAGATAGCGTTTCACCCTTGGCCTGCAGCATCCAAGAGATGCAAATGAGCGAGTGGCGTGGTGCAGCCAGAAACGCGAAGTATGGTGATGCAGTTAAACCGATGGATTTGCTCAAGCCATTAATGGCGGGGAAGGACATGGGCTTGATGTCAGAAGCGGGTGTTCCTGGAGTAGCGGATCCCGGTGCTGAGCTGGTACTAGCAGCTCACCAGCTGGGCGCCAGAGTAAAGCCTTTGGTTGGTCCAAGCTCCATTTTGTTGGGCCTCATGGCTAGCGGACTCAATGGTCAACGGTTTGCGTTTCAAGGCTACATTCCGCATGATGCACAAGACCGTATCGCGAGACTGAAACAGCTAGAAGTCGAATCTAGAAAATTGGGGCAGACTCAAATCTGGATTGAGACGCCCTATCGCAATACCGCCATGCTCATGGCTTGCCTCGCTACATTAGCGCCACAATCCATGCTCTGCCTTGGGATGGATCTCAGCCTGAACAGTGAATTAATTACTACGCTTACGATTGCAGATTGGCGCAAGCGCTATCCAAATGAAGCGGCATGCGCCTTATTACAAAATAGGCCAGCAGTATTTCTATTGCTGGCCTAAGTTTGTTTTGCTCGGTTTTTTTCTGCGTTGATCTGCGTTGTTTGCTTACTTCAGATCAGGGGTCTTGATCAGCGCTTTACCAGCCGCAGCACCAACCTCAGCGCCAAAGCGCTTAGCAACCCGCTCGGCGAAATTCTCTTTCATGGTGTAATCCAGAATATCTGGAGCCTTAAAGATATCACGAGCGACTGAATCTACTGATCCGTAGCCATCCACTAAACCAATTTTGATGGCTTGCTCGCCATTCCATACTCGGCCAGAGAATATCTCTGGAGTTTCTTTTAAGCGATCACCACGACCTGCTTTCACAACCGCAATAAATTGTTGATGAATTTCATCAATCATGGTTTTAATCATCTCTACTTGCTTTGGATTTTCTTTAGAAAATGGATCCAGCATGCCTTTGTTGGATCCCGCAGTAATCATGCGACGCGTTACCCCTAACTTATCCATCAAGCCTGTGAAACCAAAACCTTCCATGATCACGCCGATTGACCCTACCAAGCTCGCTTTATCTACGAGGATTTGGTCACCAGCAACAGCGACGTAATAACCCCCAGAAGCGCAAATATCTTCAACCACTACATAAAACAGTTTGCTGGGATAGAGCTTACGCAAGCGATGAATTTCATCATTGATCATGCCGGCTTGTACTGGTGAACCGCCAGGGCTATTGATACGCAATACCACCCCTGCGCTATTTTCATTTTCAAAGGCGGCGGTGAGTGAGGAGTTGATATCCAAGGCATTCGCCATAGAGCTTGAGGAGATTTCCCCCTCAAGTGTGACCAAGGCAGTATGTTTTTCAACACCCATGCCGCGCCCTGGCAGATGAAAATCAAAGATCGCTAGAATTGCGCCCACAAAAACAATTAAGGTCAGCACCCTAAATATCGCTCTCCAGCGACGCGTCTTACGGGTCTCTTTTAAGTTCTCCAATAGCAAATGCTCTAGGGCTTGACGCTCCCAGTTTTGATTCGAATTACCTGGCTGATTTTGTTCCATTGCTTTTAACTCCTTGGCTGCTATTTTGTATGCATACTTAGTATGGCGTATTTAGCTATTTTTGACAGTGAGATTCTGACTTAACCAGCCCGCTAACTGCGAGACATCATCCACATGAATTAAAGAGGCTGATTCTTTTAAAGTATTTGGGGGGTGTGCACCATAAGTGACTGCTACCGCATCCACGCCAGCATTGGCTGCCATGTCCAAATCATGGGTCGTGTCTCCAATCATGAGCATACGACGCATGGGCACCTGCATCACATCAGATAATTCTAAGAGCATGCCAGGATGAGGTTTAGAGAAGGACTCATCTGCAGTGCGTGTTTCATGAAATATCTGTTCTAGCTGATGATGCTTCAAGGAGCGATTCAATCCCACGCGGGATTTACCAGTAGCAACCCCCAACAGGTAACCATCCTCGCGCAAATTGGCTAACAACTCCCGGATTCCCGGAAATAAATCCAACTCATGGTCTTTCGCTAAATAGTGATATCGAAATCGTTCGGTCAACTTAGGAAAATGGGCCGGTTCAATCCAAGGTACTGCCCTTCTCAGCGAATCCTGAATCCCCAAACCGATGACTGAGCTGGCCAGGGAATCACTCGGCTCCTTAAAGCCTAAATCACGGCAAGCCTGCTGAATGCAATCCACGATCGTCGGCGTCGAATCCATAATGGTTCCATCCCAATCCCACACAATCAGGTCATAGCGTCTTTCGGGTTTTTGTTCTTCAATCATGTACGTATTCGCTACTTAGTTCTTTTCAGTGGGTATTTCAAAGTGCTTCATCATGGTTGTAAATTCAGCAGGCAAGGGAGATTCGATGCGCATCTTCTCTCCTGTCCGTGGATGAGTAAAGCCAGCCAAATGGGCATGTAAATATAAGCGCTTCGATTTCACCAGCTTATCTTGATCCTCAAAGCCATACTTATCATCACCCAAAATAGCATGGCCGAGTTTTTGGAGATGAACCCGAATCTGATGGGTTCGTCCCGTTTTGAGCTGCGCTTCAGCCAAAGTAATCGCAGCCCCATCCCGTTTCATTGTTTTCAAAACCCGCAAAGCCGTGTGACTTGGTAAGCCATCGGGATCCACGCGCACGCGACGCTCTCCATTGGGTAATAAATACTTATGGAGCGCAAACTTCAACTGCATAACACCAGCGCCTTGAGCAATTTCTCCGTGGGCGAGCAAGAAATAACGCTTATCTGTTTGCCCTTCCCGAATCTGCCGGTGCAACTCGACCAAGGCACTGCGTTTTTTGGCTAACAATAAAACGCCTGAAGTATCTCGATCTAAGCGATGCACCAATTCGATAAACTTCAACTCTGGACGGGTAATACGGAGGGTTTCAATCACACCCAGAGCAATGCCCGATCCACCATGAACTGCCAAACCTGCCGGTTTATTCACTATTAATAAGGCCTCATCCTCAAACAGAATGGGCATTTTGTCTGAATAACCTTGTGCCCGAGACTTGGTTTGGGCGTTATTAACGGCTGCCATTTGAGCGGGCTCAGCAATCCGAACTGGGGGAACCCTCACCACATCCCCCTCAATTAAGCGGGTAGTTGGCTCCGCCCTTTTCTTATTGACCCGAACCTCACCAGAACGAATGATCCGATAAACATGGCTTTTTGGAACTCCTTTGGCCCAACGCAGCAGATAATTATCCAAACGCTGGCCAGCCTCCTCGGGACCAATGGTCTGAAGATGAACAGCAGCAGGAGCAGGTGTTTTTGCCGGTAAAGACTTAAAAGTGGGTTCGGATTTCATGATTTAACGCTCTTGCCAACCAGTAAAGGGGTGACAAGGGACTTAACAATACCCCATTGTCATTCAACTTGTGCCGTATAATCAACGCTCTAGCCAATTTATTGGCCCGAGACTGGCCTGATTCAGGTTAAGCTCGTGGAGCTTGGAGTCGCCCTTAATAGACTCCCGGGGTTGCCCCTCCCCCGTTGTAATGAGGCGCAGGGTTAGTGTGCCGTATGCCGCGACCCGCGATTAGAAGACAGTTTCCAGGCGCGCGCCTGCATTGATGACCTAAAGGAGGTCTCTGCGGCGATCGTCAAGTGTGGCACCGGTTTAACTTACATTGAACTCGGTGTGCCAGGCAAAAAATGCCTGGATAAGTTTGTTCCACACTCCAAAGCCGCCAATGGGTTATGCCCCAAGCGGTTCTAACTTGTCCCTAACGCAGCGCGCAACGACGCACTCCCCACTAGGAGAGTGTTATGAAACGAATGTTATTTAATGCAACTCAACAAGAAGAGTTGCGAGTTGCCATCGTCGATGGTCAAAAACTCATTGATATCGATATCGAAGCTGCCGGTCGTGAACAACGCAAAGGCAATATTTACAAAGGTGTTATTACTCGCATTGAGCCCTCGCTCGAAGCTTGCTTTGTCAATTACGGCGAAGAACGTCATGGCTTCCTGCCATTTAAAGAAGTTGCCCGCACCTACTTTAAAGAGGGTGTTGATGTCCGTAATGCCTCTATTAAAGAAGCACTACGCGAAGGCCAAGAAATCATTGTTCAGGTAGAAAAAGAAGAGCGTGGCCAAAAAGGCGCTGCCCTCACTTCTTTTGTATCCCTGGCAGGTCGCTATTTGGTATTAATGCCAAATAACCCCCGTGGAGGCGGTGTTTCTCGTCGTATTGAAGGTGAAGACCGTCAAGAACTGCGTGATGCGATGTCCCAACTCAACATACCCGATGGCATGAGCATCATTGCTCGTACTGCTGGTATTGGCCGTGATGCCACTGAATTACAGTGGGACTTAAGCTATCTCATGCAGTTGTGGACTGCAATTGATGAAGCCGCCAAAGGCAACTCTGCACCACTATTAATTTACCTCGAGTCCAGTTTAGTCATCCGTGCGATTCGGGACTACTTCCAGCCAGATATCGGCGAGATCCTCATCGATACTGATGACATCTACGAACAAGCTGCTGCATTTATGTCGGTAGTGATGCCGGATAACTTGCCAAGAGTAAAGCGTTATCAGGACGATGTGCCCTTGTTCTCTCGCTTCCAAATTGAGCACCAAATTGAAACAGCTTACTCACGTACAGTGCCGTTGCCATCTGGTGGCGCAATCGTCATTGACCACACCGAAGCCTTGGTTTCAGTGGACGTGAACTCCGCACGCGCAACCCGTGGCTCTGACATTGAAGAGACCGCTACCCGCACCAACTTAGAAGCAGCCGATGAAATTGCCCGTCAAGCACGTTTACGTGACTTAGGCGGACTCATCGTCATCGACTTTATTGATATGGAATCCAGCAAGGCACAAAAGGATGTGGAGAATCGCTTACGCGATGCTTTGCGTCATGATCGTGCACGCGTTCAGATGGGTAAGATTTCCAAGTTTGGTCTGATGGAAATGTCTCGCCAGCGCTTGCGCCCTGCCCTGTCCGAAGGTAGTCACGTGACTTGCCCTCGCTGTAACGGCACTGGCCATATCCGCGATACCGAATCCTCTGCATTGCAAGTCTTGCGCATCATTCAAGAAGAGGCAATGAAAGAAAACACAGCCGCTATTCACACACAAGTTCCAGTCGAAGTAGCTGCTTTCTTATTAAATGAGAAGCGCGCTGAAGTGATCAAGATTGAGTCCCGCTTCAAAGTCAATGTCTTAATGGTTCCAAATAAGCATTTAGAAACACCCCATTACAAACTAGAGCGTTTACGTCATGATGATCCCCGTCTTGACGATCAAAAGGCAAGTTATGTAATGGCTGAAGAAGCTGCGCGTGAGCTAGAGACTGATACTGCCGTGAGCCGTAAGGACGCGGAAGTTAGAGTCCGTCCAGAGGCTGCAGTAAAAGGCATTACCCCAAATGCACCAGCCCCAGTAAGTCAGCCGCGCCCTGCACGTGTTGAGCAAGCAAGCGGCGAAACTGCTAGCGCTGGCGGATTCTTTGGATTTATTAAGAACCTGTTCTCTTCATCACCAGCGCCAGAAGTAAAGCCTGCTCCAAGTGCTCCACGTGGTCGCAATCAAAACAATCGCAATGGCAGTAGCAGTGGCAATAACCGCAATCGTGGTCGTCGTGGTGAACGCAACGATCGTGGTGAGCGTCCAGCGGAAGGTACAGCAGCAGGCACAGAGGGTACAAGTACACCACGCGAAGCGGGTGCCGGTAGAGGCCGTCAAGACGGCCGTAACCGCAACAGTAATCGCAATCAAAATAATCAAAACCCGAAACCAGAAAATCAAGCTGCGGTAACTCCAGCTACTGAGGCTGCACCGGGTTCTGAAACTGCTCCAGGTGCAGATGTTAACGAGCCTCGTGGTCGTGGTCGTAATCGTCGTGGTCGTGGTCGTGGTCAACGTGGTGAACGCACAGATGCGAACGGTGATGCAGCAATTGCTGCCGTTGTTTCAGAAGTAACTACGTTCTCTGGACCACCAGCAGGAATGGCTGGAGCATCTGCTTCCATGCCCATTCAGAATATTGCTGAGAGTTTTGGCAATGCCGTAACTTCTACACCAGCAGTTACCAACGAAGTAAGAGAAAGAACTCCACGCGAGCCAAGAGAGTCTAAAGAGCAACGTGCCCCGCGTCAAAGTAATCGCCCAGCTAGTAACTCTGCAGAAACTGCTCCACAGACTGTAAGTGCACTAACACCAGCGATTGAAGTGATTGCCAAGCCGATGCCTGAGCTTCCAAAGGTTGCCTTCCAGGCGCTAGAGGAAACACCGTTGCATAGCGTAGTTCAGTCTGCCGGTATGGTCTGGGTAGCAACAGACTCTAGCAAGCACCAGGAAGCACAATCACAAATCCAAGCAGAACCAGAAATTGTGCCGATGGGCAGAACACCCAAGGCACCAGTAAGCTTACAAAATGGTCCAATGGTTTTAGTTGAAACTGGCGGCCAAGAAAAAACGGTATAAAGCGATTTCTCCAGACTGCTATTTATCTCATAAGGATATTTGGCAGTTTGGCAGAAACACCGTTTCACAGCCATAATTACTCATGGTTGAAAAAGTCATCCCCATCCGTTTAGATGAAGGCAAAGGCCTGACACCGTCTATTCCGGGACAGCTCATGCCCGCTAGTGCCTCCACTAGAGATAGTCGTGGACGACCACTGCGTGACTTACGTATCTCCGTCACCGATCGATGTAATTTCCGCTGCACTTACTGTATGCCAAAGGAAATCTTTGATACGAATTACCCTTACCTTGCTCATCAAGAGTTACTCAGCTTTGAGGAAATCACTCGGTTAACTAGTATCTTCGCCTCACTTGGGGTTGAGAAAATTCGCCTTACCGGTGGCGAACCTTTGCTTCGAAAAAATCTCGAGGTGCTTGTCGAAATGCTGGCAAAGATTCGGACGACTTCAGATCAAGCTCTAGATTTAACACTGACTACCAACGGCAGCATTTTGCGTAAGAAGGCTCTTGCATTAAAAGCTGCAGGCCTGCATCGACTCACTATCAGCCTTGATGGTCTTAATGATGACATCTTCAAAAAGATGAATGATGTGGATTTTCCAGTAACCGATGTACTCGATGGCATTGCCGCAGCCCAAGAGGCTGGCTTTACCAATCTCAAAGTGAATATGGTTGTGAAGAAGGGTACTAACGACCAAGAAATTATTGCGATGGCCAAGCACTTTAAAGGCACTGGCATTACATTGCGCTTTATTGAATTTATGGATGTGGGCAGCTCTAATGGCTGGGATATGTCACAAGTTCTTCCTTCAAAAGACGTAGTTGCCCGAATTAATGCCGTCTTTCCGATAGAAGCTCTCGAGGCGAATTATCCTGGTGAAGTTGCTCAACGCTGGCGCTACGTCGACGGCTCTGGAGAAATTGGTTTTATTTCCAGCGTCACCCAAACCTTTTGTCATGAGTGCACGCGTGCGCGCATTTCAACAGATGGGCAGATGTACCTTTGCTTGTTTGCAAATAAAGGGTTTGATTTCAAAACACTGCTGCGCGCAAACAAAAGTGATTTAGAAATTGCAAATGTCATTATGAGTACCTGGGCAGTCCGCGATGATCACTATTCAGAAATTCGGGGATCCAACACGGCAATGTCAAATACCCGAAAAGTAGAGATGTCTTATATCGGCGGCTGATGATTACTGCAAATCAAATCACTGGACTCATTTTGGCGGGTGGCCGCGCTCAGAGAATGGGTGGTATCGATAAAGGTTTAATTCCTTTTCATGGCAAGCCACTCATTGAGTTAGCTATTAATCGTTTGAAACCTCAAGTCAGCACGATTCTGATTAATGCGAACCGCAGCATTACGAAGTACTCACATTACGGCTACCCAGTACTGATGGATGAAACCCCTGATTTCTCTGGTCCATTAGCCGGCTTCTCAGTCGGTCTGAAGCATTGCCAGACACCCTACTTGCTAACCTCCCCTTGTGACTCCCCTTTATTGCCAACTAATCTTGCAGAAAAGATGGCAGCGGAACTAGAACAACAGAATTTAGAATTAGTTTACGCATCCTCAAGAGAGGCTGATGGAAAGATTTGGGCTCAACCGGTTTTCTGTTTAATGCGCAATGATCTTCAAGATTCCTTGAATGCTTTTTTAAGCAAGGGTGATCTAAAGATTGATCGCTGGTTTAAAACAGTGCAGTCTGGAACGGTGGTGTTCGACCATCCACTAGCATTTGCGAATGTGAATACGCCAGAAGAGTTAGCCGCCCTAGAAGAAGTATCGTCATGACTGATTTAATCAAACACTCTCCGAATAGCCCGATTCTCTTGACAGCCTCACTTCATGTCGATGAAGCTCGCAAGGCCATCTCTAATCTCGTCAATGAAATACTGCAAGAGTCTTGCAAACTCAATCATGCGAGTGACATTGAATCTATTCCGCTTGACCAGGCAATTAACCGCATTCTGGCAGAAGATTTGCTTTCCCCTATCGACGTCCCTGCAGCTGATAACTCCGCGATGGATGGCTTTGCATTGAATGGGGATTGCCTGAGTGAGAGTGAGAACATCATGACCCTCAAGGTAGTGGGCACTGCCTATGCCGGTAAGCCCTATGAAGGAAAAATTGCTCAGGGCGAATGCCTTAAGATCATGACTGGCGCACTCATGCCTCATGGCTGCGATACCGTGATTCCTCAGGAATTAACCAAATCTGCAGATGATTCAATTGTCAGCCTCAAACAAAATCAAGTGAAGCGCGGTGAAAACCGACGTTTACGCGGCGAAGATTTAACCAGAGATAAAGCAGCCATTACTGCAGGTCGGCTATTGCGACCTTCCGATCTTGGTCTCGCCGCTTCCTTAGGTATTGCCAAACTTCAAGTACGCCGCAAACTCAAGGTAGCCATTCTGTCATCAGGAGATGAATTGCGCCCTCTAGGGCAAGCCTTAGATGCGGGCAGCATTTATGACAGCAATCGCTACAGTCTGACTGGCCTTCTCAACCGACTGAATCTAGAAATCATAGACTGCGGCATTGTGCGCGATGACCCTGCCTCTCTTAAGGCGGCATTTTTAGAGGCAGCTTCCAAAGCAGATGTGCTCATCTCGTCAGGCGGTGTGTCGGTTGGTGAGGTAGACTTTACTAAGCAAATCATGCAAGAACTGGGCGATGTGGGTTTTTGGAAAATTGCGATGCGGCCGGGACGCCCTATGGCTTTCGGAATGTTGAAGCCAGCCCAACCCTCCGGCCGAAAAACCCTCTTCTTTGGTTTACCTGGAAATCCAGTAGCAGTGATGGTGACCTTTTACCAATTTGTGCGCTCCGCCCTGTTACAGCTGAATGGTGCAAATCAGACCGAACCACCGCTGACCCAGGCCATTTCTGAGGTGGCGATTCGCAAAAAGCCCGGTCGTACGGAATTTCAGCGGGCTATTTTGGGTCGCGGGATAGACGGAAAGCCCACAGTCAAACTCACTGGTAGTCAGGGTGCTGGAATTCTGCGATCAATGAGTGAAGCAAATTGCTTCGTCATCCTGCCTCATGACCAAGGCAATGTTGCTGAGGGAGAGTGGGTAGATGTAGCACTTTTTGACGGACTGCTTTAAGATTGCACTCCATGAAACTCACCAAAAAAGAAATTACCTTCGTAGATCCAATGCATACCGCCAAAACCCTGGTTTTGGTTTATCTCTGCTTCTCTTTTCCCATTGTCTTGTTAGCCCTATTTGTAGCCTTCATTCGTGATGGCTCTATCCCGGGATTTACAGTACTTTCAGCATTGATACTCAATGCCCTACTCGGTTTTGCTTTGCTCTGGATTGCTTGTAAAGTCTACAACTGGGTTGCGGGCAGATTTGGTGGCATCGAACTCGCCCTGAGAGAGCTTCCAGAAGAAATCGAAGCTGACTAATTTTTTAGTCGACTTCGATTGGTTTCTGTAGTCCGCTTTTAATCCTGAAACACTTCCGCATTAATTAAGCTTGGGGGTTTCTTGCCTGCCAACGCGGCTTGTAAATTTTCAATGGCGAGGTCCACCATCGCTCTGCGGGTTTTCTCTGTAGCGCTCGCAATGTGAGGGGCCAACACGATATTGCTGCACTTGAGTAATTCTGGGTGCACCTGAGGCTCGCCCTCGAAAACATCTAAGCCAGCAGCAAAGATCTTACCGCCTTGTAATGCGTTGGCTAAGGCGAGATCATCCACAATGCCACCGCGAGCAATATTAATCAGGGTCGCAGTGGGCTTCATCAGGGCAATTTCTGATGCACCAATCGTATGATGATTTTGAGGGGTGTAAGGCAAAACTAAGACAACATGATCCGCGGTACGGAGTAATTCCTCCTTGGAGACATAACTTGCTCCACATGCTTTTTCATCCTCGGGAGATAAGCGGCTACGATTGTGATACACCACCTTCATACCAAAACCAAGTGCGCGCTTTGCAATGCCTTGGCCAATCCGCCCCATGCCAATAATGCCCACAGTGCTGTGATGCAAATCCATACCTAATGGGTTATTCACAATCGACCACTGATCCCATTTTCCCGCTCTCACCCAATGCTCAGATTCAGTAATCCGTCGGGCGGTGGCCATCAGTAAAGCAAACCCAAAATCAGCAGTAGTGTCGGTAAGAACATCAGGAGTATTAGTAGCCATCACCCCAGCGGCAGTGATAGCCGGAACATCAAAATTGTTGTATCCCACTGAGATATTGGCCACTATCTTTAAATTTTTAGCCTCGGAGAGGGCGATGGCATCAATTCGTTCGCTACCGGCAACAAGGGCACCCTCCACATCTGAAAGTGCCTTTTGAAGCTCTTCGGGGGTGAAAATTTTGTCGGACTGGTTAGAGCGCACCTCAAAAGATTCCTCTAGTTTAGCTAGCGCCTCAGGAAATATGGCTCTAGCAACCAGAATTTTGGGTTTATGGGCTGGATTGGTGGTGTTGTGTTGGGTAGTCATAACGAGACTTTACCTCAACTAAATTGAACTTTATGCCTGAAAAAAGGAGCTGATTCAGCTAAAATCGTCCTTTTACAACCTGAAGTCCATTTATCTGGGCTCTACACCTTTAAACCATCATGACTTACGTTGTTACTGAAGCTTGTATCCGCTGCAAATACACTGACTGTGTTGATGTCTGCCCTGTCGACTGTTTTCGCGAAGGTCCTAATTTTTTAGTGATCGATCCTGATGAATGTATTGATTGCGCCGTATGCGTTCCAGAGTGCCCAGTCAACGCTATTTACGCAGAAGATGATGTGCCTGGCGATCAACAAGCATTTATTCAATTAAATGCGGATTTATCAGCCTCATGGACATCCATCACCAAGTCCAGAGCTTCGTTACCGGAAGCGGAAGAATGGAAAGACGTCAAAAATAAACTTGATCAACTGGTAAGGTAAATTGCATTCTCCCATTGAAACCGATGCAATCATTATTGGTGCCGGTCCAGTGGGGCTCTTTCAAGTCTTCGAGCTTGGGCTCCTTGACATTAAAACGCATGTTATTGATTCCCTCCCTGAAATTGGGGGGCAATGCATTGAGCTCTATCCAGATAAACCAATCTACGACATTCCGGCAATACCAGTTTGCACGGGCCGAGAGTTAGTATGCAATCTCTTAAAACAAATCAAGCCATTTGCGCCACAGTTTCATCTAAACCAAGAGGTCTCCACCCTGGAGAAGCAAGCGGATGGGCGCTTTCTGATTGGCACATCCCTGGATCAACAGTTCCTCACTAAAACCGTCTTCATTGCAGCTGGAGTTGGTGCATTTCAACCAAGAACTCTGAATCTGGAGGGGATTGAGGCTTTTGTAAATCAGCAGGTGTTCTATCGAGTTAAAGACCCAGAGCAATTCAAAAACAAACGTATTGTAATTTGTGGTGGTGGAGATTCAGCACTTGATTGGGCATTGCACTTTATTGGCATTGCCGCCAGTGTCACCCTCATCCATCGTCGGGATGATTTCAAAGCAGCACCTCAATCCGTTGCTCAGATGCGCGCCCTTTGTGCTGCAGGCGAAATGCAATTATTGATTGGCCAAATTACTGGCCTAGAATCGGATTATGGGCTTCTCACTGGGATTGCCGTCACTAATATTGATGGCGAAGTTCATCAGATTGAACTAGATTCACTCTTACTCTTTTATGGTCTCTCGCCCAAATTAGGCCCGATTGCAGACTGGGGTCTAGAAATTGATCGTAAACAAATCGCTGTGGACACTGCCTGCTTTCAAACCAGTGCCCCCGGTATCTTTGCTGTGGGGGATATCAATATCTACCCCGGCAAGAAAAAACTGATTTTGTCGGGCTTTCATGAGGCAGCTTTGGCCGCTTTTGCTGCAGCAGCTTACTTAGCTCCAGAAAAGCAGATTCAACTCCAGTACACCACCACCTCCCCTAAGCTTCATAAAGCACTCGGGGTGAGTCCTGCAACATTCGAGTAAGCTCTCTTTATCACTGAATTATTTGACTAAATAAACTGATGCATCAATATCACGATCTCATGAAGGAAGTCCTTGCAAAGGGCGTCCACAAAGCCGACAGAACCGGGACCGGCACTCTCTCCATCTTTGGGCACCAGATGCGTTTTAATCTGGCCGATGGCTTTCCAATGGTGACTACCAAGAAACTGCACCTCAAGTCCATCATTCTCGAATTGCTGTGGTTTCTTAAAGGTAGTACCGACAACAATTGGCTTAAAGAGCGCGGTGTTTCCATTTGGAATGAATGGGCAGCGGAAGATGGTGATCTGGGCCCAATTTATGGCTATCAGTGGCGTTCTTGGCCGACCCCTAATGGTGAGCATATCGATCAGATTGCCGAGGTCATCAAGGCTCTTAAAGAGAATCCAGACTCTCGTCGCATGATTGTCTCAGCCTGGAATGTGGCGGATATCCCCCGCATGGCTTTGGCACCTTGCCATGCTTTCTTTCAGTTTTATGTGGCCGATGGCAAATTATCCTGCCAACTGTATCAACGCAGTGCCGATATTTTCTTAGGCGTGCCTTTTAATATCGCTAGCTATGCTTTATTGACACATATGATGGCGCAACAGTGCAATCTAGCAGTGGGTGACTTTGTGTGGACCGGTGGTGACTGCCATCTCTATAGCAACCATTTAGAGCAAGTCGATCTCCAGTTGTCGAGAGACTTTTATCCTCTGCCTAAGCTCAATATTTTACGCAAACCAGACTCGATCTTTGATTATGAATTCGAAGATTTTGAAATTGCTGGATACGAGTCTCATCCAGCCATCAAAGCTCCTGTGGCAATTTAACAGCAATTTAAAACAATCGATTCCTTTATGACTCTAGCAACACACCCCGCCATCTCCATGATTGTTGCCCGCTCACGCAATCACGTCATCGGCAAAGATAATCAAATGCCTTGGAAGATTTCTGCAGATTTGCAGTTCTTCAAAAAAGTGACGATGGGTCATCCTGTCATCATGGGACGCAAGACTTGGGAATCCATTGGCCGCCCCCTACCAGGACGTCGCAATATCGTCGTGAGTCGTAATACTGACTTGCAACTGATAGGCGCTGAAGTAGTTCACTCGCTTGATGCAGCACTTAGTGCTCTGAGCGATTTTCCTCGCGTATTTATGATTGGTGGAGAGCAACTCTTCACTCAATCTTTCCCAAAAGCAGACCGCCTTTACCTTACCGAAATCGATATCGACGTAGCAGGTGGTGATACCTTTTTTGAGGTACCTAATCCATCCGAATGGAAAGAGGTGGAACGTACCCCTGCCTCTGAGGGAGACATCACGTTTAACTTCATTACGCTTGAGCGGAAATAGAATTAGAGCATCATCAAGCCATGGCAAGTGATCTATACCAATCTTTTCTTAGCAAAAACCTCAGCCCCAAAGAACGCCAAGAGCTTGGTAAATCAGTACGCAAAGAGGTCAGCCGAACTTCAATAGGTGATTTCAAGATCAAGGGTAAGCGTCAAGACCCCATTGATATCTTAATTTCGCAAGGAAAAACTCGAATTCCAGAATACGTCCCGATTCGTCATGCGCGTATGGCAGTTGATCCATTTGCATTTTTTCGCGGGGGCGCTGCAATGATGGCAAAAGACCTCGCCGGCATTCCAAGCCCCCCTATTAGCGTCCAACTGTGCGGTGATATGCATGTGAGTAATTTCGGATTCTTCTCTACGTCTGAGCATCAATTGGTCTTCGGCATTAATGATTTTGATGAAACCCTTCCCGGTAACTTTGACTGGGATCTAAAGCGGCTCACGGCGAGTGCGATGATTGCCGCTCAGCAACTAGGACAAGATCAAGCCTATGGAGAAATGATTGTCCGCAATATTGTTAGGATCTATCGAAATCAACTGCACATTTACTCGACTCTTCCCTATGTTGACCTGAAACGCACTTATATTGATGAGAAAGTTTTAAAAAGTGCGACACTCCAGTACGGCGACCCGGTAAGTCAAAAATACTTACAAAAATTATTGGATAAGGCACGAAAAAATAATAATTCAGGTGTGCTTGGTAAGTTAACAGAGGTGACTTCCGCAGGGATTCGACTCATCAACAATCCTCCGTTTGTAGAGCATCTCGAACGCTCTTATCACGGAGGAAAGATATCAGAACTCAATGATGAAGGTGTAAATTCTTACATAAAGTCTTTGTCACCCGATCGAGTCAATTTACTATTACGCTATAAATGGATTGACTGGGCACGAAAAATAGTTGGGGTAGGTAGCGTAGGCACTTCTTGCTCAGTTATTTACCTTGAAGGTCATGATGTGAATGACCCCCTTTTTCTGCAAGCCAAACAAGCGCAACCATCTGTTCTAGCGCCCTTTTTTCCGAATACGCAATTTGGCTCAGAAGGAGAGCGGGTTGTGCATGGTCAATGCTTAATTCAAGGTGCGCCAGATCTCTTTTTAGGCTTTGGAAAAACATCTGAACAAGAGTTTTATATCAGACAGTTACGCGACATGAAGGGAGGGATTTCAGTAGGTGGTGATGGTATTAATACTGAGGTATTTCCTGATTTTGCAAAACTCTTTGGTTGGGCCCTAGCAAATGCCCATGCACGCTCTGGAGATCCTGCTGTGCTTGCAGGATACTGCGGAAGAGGTGAGGCACTCGATGATGCGCTGGTCAAATTCTCGATTGCCTATAGCAAGCAAAATGAAGTGGACTACGATACCTTTTTGCGCTCTATTAAATCAGGGAAGATCAGCTGCGCTAAAGAGACTTTTTAAAGCGAAACATTACAGCTTCTTTGCAAAGCTGTATTGAGCAAATGCCTGTTCAGCGACACTGAACCACTGAGCCTCCATGTTTCTGAAAGCCCGATAGTCTTCGAAGATTTTCTTAAACTGGGGATTTTTTGCTGACTCTTCTGCATATGTCTCTTGGCTTGCTTTAAAGCAGGCGTCCATTACCGAAGTATTGAACTTACGCAGCACAGCTCCATTTTGAAGTAGACGCTGTAATGCTGGTGGATTCAAAGCATCGTATTTGGCGCACATATCCGTATGCGCTTCGAAGCAAGCGGCTTCCCATGCTGCCTGATAGGACGGTGGCAAAGAATCCCATTGCTTCTTATTGACTAAAAATGAGAGGCCAGCGGCACCTTCCCAAAAAGCCGGGTAATAGTAATTTTTTGCGACCTTGGCTAAACCCAACTTCTCATCATCGTAAGGGCCAACAAATTCAGCGGCATCAATGGTTCCTTTTTCTAGAGCGGAATAAATTTCACCAGCAGGTAACTGTTGCGGGACCACTCCCAACTTAGCGAGTACTTGTCCTGCAAAGCCAGCAATCCGAAATTTGAGCCCCTTTAGATCTTCAGGCGACTTAATCTCTTTACGAAACCAACCCCCCATCTGGGTACCGGTTTGGCCGCCTAGGAAATTCACAATGTTGTAGCTAGCGTAGAGCTCTCGCATGAGCTTCATGCCATTGCCATGCAACATCCAAGCAGATTGCTGACGTGCTGTCATACCAAATGGTGCGGCCGTGTCAAAAATAAATGCACTGTTCTTGCCTAGGTAGTAATAACTGGCGGTATGCCCACACTCTACTGTTCCGTTTTGAACTGCATCTAATACCTGCAACGCCGGCACCACTTCGCCAGCAGCAAATATTTTGACATTGAACTTTCCATCCGTTGCCTTACGCAAAGCGCTAGCAAATACTTCTGGGGTACCAAATAAGGTATCTAATGATTTGGGGAAACTGGAGACTAAGCGCCAGTTCAATGTGGGTAAGCTCTGCGCAATGGATGGGGCAGCCAATGCAGCAGCGCCTACGCCAACAGTGGCTTTCTTTAAAAAGGAACGTCTTTGCATTTTTTTCCTCCGAAATAAACTGTTTCTGTTTTATTTACCGCCAACGGTCATAGATCCAATCAAGATAGATCCTATTTCTTTCGTACCCCGAATCAGCGTGTCACTACCAATCATCTGAATATCCAGCAGCATTTCGCGTAAGTTACCAGCAATAGTCACTTCTTCAACCGGATTTTGAATCTCACCGTTTTCAACCCAGTAACCAAAGGCACCACGAGAGTAATCGCCCGTAACATAGTTCACTCCCTGGCCCATGAGCTCAGTGACTAGCAGACCAGTCCCCATTTCTCTTAATAGCGCAGGCAATCCACCCTTTGGCGTCCTTTTGCTTTGTAGGGTTAAGTGATGTGAACCACCTGCATTACCGGTTGTCTTCATACCCAACTTACGAGCAGAATAAGTAGATAAGAAGTAACCTTGCAATATCCCTTTATCAACCACCGTTCTAGCCGAGGTCTTCACACCCTCTTCGTCAAAAGGGGCACTTCCCGTCATGGACTTTAAATGGGGATTTTCAAACAGACTGAGATGCCTTGGAAGTACTTGCTTGCCCAAACTGTCTAATAAAAAACTAGAGCGACGATACAGGGCGCCTCCAGATACTGCCTGCACTAATCCACCTAATATGCCAGCTGCCAAGGGAGCCTCAAAAATAACGGGGCAACGACGCGTACTTAAGGATCGTGCTTTAAGGCGAGAGAGCGCTCGCTCCGCTGCGTACTTACCAATCGCCGCTGGGTTAGCCAACTCTTCGGGAATACGTGAGCTGGAGTACCAGTCGTCCCTTTGCATGCGGGCTTTTTTGCCACCTTCATTAGCTATTGGTGCACAAGAAATATAGTGGCGTGAAAATGGGTAGCCTCCCATAAAACCAAGGCTTGTCCCCATCATGAAATGCGCATGATGTGCAGAGACTGAGGCGCCGTCACTGTTCTGAATTTGCTTGCTAACCGCAAAGGCAGCACCTTCTGCGCTACGAGCAATTTCAATCGCCGTCGCAGAATCTAAATCCCATGGATGAAATAAATCAAGATCGAGTGGGTGCTTTTCAAGGAGCGCCTTTTCGGCAGGACCAGCACAGAGATCTTCTGCCGTGTGTTGAGCAATATGATAAGCAGCTTCGACGGTGGCCTTCAAAGATTCTTTTGAAAAATCGCTAGTGCTGGCATTACCGCGATGATGGCCTAAAAAGACGGTCACTCCGACTTGTTTGTCCAAGCTTTGCTCGATCGTCTCGACTTCACCCTTGCGCACGGTGACCGATAGTCCTTGGCCTTCAGAAATCTCTGCCACAGCATCTGAGGCACCTCTTCTTTTGGCCTCTTTGAGCATGAAATCAATGATTTCTTGAAACTGGTTTGATGTGTATGTAAACATACCCTAATAATAGCTAGAATATAAATATGAACCATACCGAAGCTTGGAAAAGATCCTCCCCGAACGAAACTAAGATCGGCCTAATATCCATCTCGGATAGAGCGAGCAAGGGCGTTTACTCGGATGAGGGCATTCCAGCCTTGCAATTATGGTTAAAGACCGCTATTAGTACCCCTTGCGTCTTTCATGAGCGCTTGATTGCGGATGAACAGGAGGTCATTACTGAGACCATCGTAGAGCTCTGTGATGAGCTTGGATGCGATTTAATCCTCACTACAGGCGGTACGGGCCCTTCCCGCAGAGATGTGACCCCTGAGGCAACAATAGACTCGGGAACCCGTGAAATGCCCGGATTTGGCGAACAAATGCGTCAAATTAGCCTGCACTTTGTGCCTACCGCCATTTTGTCTCGTCAGACGGCAGTTTTGCGAGAAATCGAGGGGCATGCCGCCCTCATTATTAACCTCCCAGGCCAGCCAAAGTCAATCAAAGAAACCTTAGAGGGCTTGAAAGATGCTGAAGGTAATTCCCTTGTGCCCGGCATCTTTGCTGCCGTTCCCTATTGCATTGACTTGATTGGCGGACCTTATATTGAGACTGATGAATCCATCATCAAGGTTTTTAGACCCAAGAGCGCCCTGAAGAAATAAAAACTAGGATTACTCCGGCAAGGGAACAATAAATTTGTCGCGATAGTACTTGAGCTCTTCGATCGATTCTTCAATATCAGCCAAAGCGGTATGGGCTTGGTTCTTTGTGAATCCTTTGATCAACTCAGGGTGCCAACGCTTACAAAGCTCTTTGAGAGTAGAAACGTCAATATTCCGATAATGAAAAAAGGCTTCTAGTTGTGGCATGTACTTGGCCATAAAGCGTCGGTCTTGACCAATCGTATTGCCACACATGGGAGCAATCCCAGGTTTGATGTATTGCTTTAGAAAGGCGATGCATTCTGCCTCTGCTGTGGCCTCACTGGTTGTTGAGGCCTTGACCTTATCAATCAGGCCTGAGCGTCCATGCGTACCCTTATTCCAGGAATCCATCGCATCTAATAAGACATCATCCTGGTGAACCACCCAAACTGGGGCAGTTGCGATGGTATTGAGATGCGCATCGGTCACAATCACGGCAATTTCTAAAATGCGCTCTTTTTCAGGGTCTAGGCCTGACATCTCCATATCCACCCAAATAAGGTGTTCATTGGCTGGCGGGGTTTTTACTGCTGGGGGAACTGTTTTTTCACTCATATCTATAATCATCTCATGACATTCACAATTGTTTTTCTAATCGCCTTCATCGCCAGCTTTGGTCTACGCCACTGGTTATCCCAACGCCAAATTCGTCACGTCGCCATCAACCGCGATGCAGTGCCTGCAGAGTTTAGTTCTCAGATCACCTTGGCAGAGCATCAAAAGGCTGCCGACTATACGATTGCCAAACTTCGCCTCGGTATTTTAGAGAATGGGGTCAGCGCCATTATTTTGATTACCTTCACTCTCTTGGGCGGGTTACAGATTCTGAATATCAGCCTCCTACAATTACTAGGAGAAGGGATTGCCCAGCAAATCGCCCTACTCGTCTCTGTTGTTTTGATTTCCGGAATCATTGATTTACCTTTCTCTTGGTACAAACAGTTTTATCTAGAGGAACGTTTTGGCTTTAACCGGATGAATGCGAAACTCTTCTTCAGTGATATGTTCAAAGGCTTGGGTATTGGCGGCGCTATTGGCGTCCCCCTACTTTGGATCATCCTGAGTCTCATGGCACAAGCAGGTGATTTCTGGTGGCTTTGGGCTTGGGGAGTTCTTACCGGCTTCAGTCTGCTCATGCAGTGGATATTCCCCACATTTATCGCCCCCATGTTTAATAAGTTCAAAGCCCTAGATGAGGGTCCATTGAAAATCCAAATCGAGGCGCTGTTAAGCCGCTGTGATTTTGCAAGCCAAGGCCTCTTTGTCATGGATGGGAGCAAACGTAGCGCTCATGGCAATGCCTTTTTTGCCGGAATGGGTAAGGCGAAACGCATTGTCTTTTTTGATACCTTGATTGAAAAGCTCAATCCCGGTGAAGTAGAGGCTGTACTTGCGCATGAGTTGGGACATTACAAGTGCAACCATATTCGTAAGCGCTTAATCGTTTCTTTTGGTCTGAGTTTTGTGACATTTGCACTCTTAGGCTGGGTCAGCACGCAGCCCTGGTTCTATAACGATCTGGGTGTAATGCCCAACCCAAATGGTTATAACGGTGGCTTAGCATTGGCGCTCTTCCTACTGGTATCGCCGGTATTTAGTTTCTTCCTGACCCCATTGTCTAGCTTGGCATCACGTAAGCATGAATATGAAGCAGATGGATTTGCAGCAGATAAATCCTCCGCCACTGACTTGATTTCCGCCTTAGTCAAACTCTATCAAGACAATGCATCTACCTTAACGCCTGATCCAATCTACACCGCTTTTTATAGCTCGCATCCGCCTGCTCCATTACGCATTGCCAATCTCAAACGTTTTAACTAAGAACCTTAGTTTCTAATCTAGTCAATGGAACAATTTCATGCGCTACTGACTGCTTCCTATGGAAGGCATTACTTAGCGCAGCGCTTAATCACGGACGAGCGCGGAAATGAATCCCCCGGTGGTGAATTAATCCAAGTCAGCACGCCAGCTAAGCAACATATTGGAGCGGTTGGTGATCGGATGCTGCTAGAAATGACTTCAGTCGATCAAGCACGCATTATTCGCATTGAGGCTAGAGAAAATTTACTCTACCGCTCCGATGCTTTTAAGAGCAAATTGATTGCTTCAAACGTCGATCAAATTTTGGTCGTACTCGCGACTCAGCCGGCTTTCTCACCAGATCTTTTGGGTAGGGCTGTGGTTGCAGCAGAGACCAATCAAATTGGCTTACATATTCTGCTCAATAAATGCGACCTCAAGGACAATCTAGAACACGCTCGTAAAATCATCGCGCCCTATGCACGCATGGGCTACCCCGTCACCGAGGTATCAGCGAAGTTTGATGCAGACTCTATCGCAGCCTTGCGGCCTGCTATTTGCGGCAAGGTATCGGTATTTGTGGGTCAATCCGGGATGGGGAAATCGAGCCTACTCAATGCTTGGGTTCCGAATGCAGCAGCGATTACTCAAGAATACTCAGTGCGTTTAGATACCGGTAAGCACACGACAACCGCATGTCGCTACTTTGAATTGCCAGAAGCCTGGGGTCGTGATGCTAACGGTAAATTGGGTGCTTTAATTGATTCCCCAGGCTTTCAGGAGTTTGGTCTCGCACATATGTCAGTCAGTGAACTAGAACATGCCTTTAGAGAGTTTCAGGACTTGCTGGGCCAGTGTCGCTTTCATAATTGCGCGCACCAGTCTGAACCAGACTGCGCAATTCGCGCAGCGGTAGACAGAAATGAAATAGCGCCAGAAAGACTGGCGCTATTTAGGCAATTGCGTTCGGACTCCAAAACCGCCGATACGCAGATTCAGGGAATTAGCCAAGCCAAAGAGCGATGGTCAGCATTAACAATAAAGCCATCCAAACGATAACTAGGCGCCACACTAAGCCAATAGCAGAGCGCATTGTGCGTTCGGTAGGCTCAAGACCCACTTCGTAAATGACTGGCTCACCAGCTTCAGCCATGCGCAAGGCTTCACTGCTATCAGGCTCGCTCATGGGTTCACCCAAGCGCACACCCAAGGCGCCGCTACCGGATGCCAAGATCACTGCCGACAAGGAGTCTGACCACTTACCAGAAAGATAGCGCCATGAATAGACTGCGCCTTCAAAGTTACCCACAATTGCAAAGCCCATCGCGGTAATACGCGCAGGAATCCAGTCCAATACATAGAAGAAATGGCGTGCTGCTTCACTTAAATTGAAATCACCTTTGTCTGACCAGCGCTGAGCAGCAGTATCGGCCAGGCGATACAACACAACTCCTGCAGGCCCCATTGGCATTAAGAACCAGAACAGCACACCAAATACGTGATGATGTGAACCGATAATTGCACGCTCCAAAGCTAAGGAAATCACTTCAGTCTCTGTGAGATTGGAAGCATCTAATTCTGGGCCATACCATTGCGCTATCGCCAAGCGCGCTGCTGGTAAGTCATGATTGGCAATGGCCTCATGCACCACTGTAAATGAATGGCTAAATTGCCGAAAACCAAAAAATAAATAGGCAATCAATACATTCCATAAAAAGCCCAGGATCGGATAGGTCACCATGCAAACAACGTAAATTACAAATACCAGGAAGGTTGGCAGAATGAAAGCAACCAAACAAGCCATACGCGCACCGATCGGACTAGCTCCCTGCTCAGTTTTGCCACCGAATTCACCAGCAACCCAATCTAACCAGCGAGCACTCATCCGCGCAATCCAATGCGTAGAAGTTACTGGGCGATATTGCTCAGCAATAAGGGCGAAGAGAATAGAAAAGAAAGTCATACTTTTAATAAATGATATAGGTTTCGTAACATTCCAGCAGTTGCACCCCAAATAAAGCGGCCCTCATAGGGCATTGAATAAAACTGGCGACCGCCCTGATCACTCTCCCAAACCCTGACTTGATGATTGGCAGGATCCATTAAAAAATGTAACGGCACCTCAAAAACATCTGCCACTTCAAAAGTATCTAGAACATATTCTGCCTGAGGAAGCACCAATGCCACAACCGGCGTCACACTATAGCCCGAAACGGTTAAATACTGAGGTAAATGACCAATGATCTCCACACCTCGCCGATCCAAGCCAATCTCCTCTTCACTTTCTCGCAAAGCGGTGTCATTGGGATCGGCGTCGCCAGGATCCATCCGCCCTCCTGGGAAGCTGATTTGGCCAGCATGATCATGTAAATGATCTGTCCTTTGAGTCAATAACACCGAGAGACCATCGCTCTTGAGAAGAAGAGGAATGAGTACGGCAGCGCGTGTCACTTTACCGGCGGCTTGCCGTTTAAAAATGATGTCCGCGGCGATGACGTGTCGATTCTCATCCGTGATTTCTGGTCCCCAAGCAGGCGGATTCTGAAAACGCGCCTTTAAATTCAGGGGATTGAGATGCTGTCTTGCTACTTTAGGTTGGTCAGCACATACCCGATGGATAGGAATGGCTTGCGCATCAAAACCAACAGGCGCAGCAACACTCAATGCCTGGTCTTGAGGGTTTTCTTGCTGAGTCATAGAGTGATTTTAAGGTAATAAAAAAGGCAGCCTAGGCCGCCTTCTTTTTGCATTAAAGCAAACCTTATTCCGCTGCTATCTCGGCAACTGCTTTGACCTTACGGGCAGGAAGCTTCTCTTTAATACGTGCAGACTTGCCTGAACGATCACGCAAGTAATACAACTTTGCACGACGGACATCACCGCGACGCTTCACTTCAATGCTAGCGATCAATGGTGAGTATGTTTGGAATGTACGCTCTACACCTTCGCCAGATGAAATCTTACGAACGATGAAGCTAGAGTTCAGTCCACGATTGCGCTTTGCAATCACCACGCCTTCAAAGGCCTGAGTACGCTTACGTGTACCTTCAACTACGTTGACACCAACTACTACGGTATCGCCAGGAGCAAAACTTGGCAGTGTTTTGTTGGCTGTTAGGCGAGCAATCTCTTCTTGCTCAATTTTTTCGATCAAATTCATTATTCATCCTTAAGCATCTTGTCAGCGTTTAATCCCGAGATTTTCATCGACGGACCAGACAGAGGATGCAGTTAAAACCATTTCACTAAATCAGAACATCAACATCTATTCGAAACTGTAATTACTCACAGAGTACGAAGAAACTGCTCATCTTCTTTACTTAGCAACCCGTTGGCCCTTGCTGATTTAATTAAATCAGGTCTAAGCCTTAGCGTCAGCTCTAAAGACTTCTGCCGACGCCAATCCGCTATTTTAGCGTGATGTCCGCCCAAAAGCACGTCCGGGACAGATAAATTTTCATATATTTC
Organism: Polynucleobacter sp. CS-Odin-A6; assembly: GCF_018882095.1. Taxonomy (GTDB): domain Bacteria; phylum Pseudomonadota; class Gammaproteobacteria; order Burkholderiales; family Burkholderiaceae; genus Polynucleobacter. The sequence goes on along the minus strand of NZ_JACVPD010000001.1, from coordinate 565,769 downwards.
CGGACGGGTATAGTGCGGATGGTCCAAAAGACCGTTAATAAAGCTATCCTGGACGGCAGATTCGCTATCGCCAAGGACCCCTGGAATGAGTCTGATGACGGCATCCATCATGGTCATGGCCGGCAATTCACCGCCAGAAACGACAAAATCGCCCATAGAAAGCTGTAAATCCACATTTCGGTCGATAAAACGTTGGTCTACCGCCTCATATCTACCGCAAATGAAGGTGATATTTCCATGTTGAAGGATTTCTTTTGCGATTTTCTGTGAAAAAATTTCCCCCTGAGGTGCTAATAGGCATATTGGTCCAGAAACGACATTCTGACTTTGATGGCCATCCTTGATAGCAGCTATCGTATCTTCCAGGGGTTTTGCCATCATCACCATGCCTGGGCCGCCTCCATAGGCACGATCATCAACCGTCTTCCGAGGATCAGAGCAATAGTCGCGGGGATTCCAAAGATTGACGCTAGTAAGTCCCTGCTCACAGGCGCGACCAGTAATGCCCCACTGCGTTAGTGCGGAGAACATTTCAGGGAATAAAGTGACTACATCAAAGCGCATATTGGAAATGAAGGATCAATTACTTTTTACCGTTAGTGCAGACTACCAGTCAGCTTGCCAGTCCAGCGTCAGGAGCCTATTTGGCAAGTCCACGTCTTGCACCACTTCTTTTACAAAAGGGACCAACTGCTTCACTGTTTTAGTTTCTAGGTCACCAAGCGTAATGATCCCATGGGCGCCGTTATCGTTGACGTCAATCACTTCACCCAAACTCTCGCCTTGAAGATTGACTGCCTTACAACCGATCAAATCAACCCAGTAGTAGCTATCAGTATCCGTCTTTGGAAATACATCACGACCAACGAGAATGCGTGCACCCTTTAAAGCTTCTGCCTGATCACGATCAGTAATGCCCTCTAAGGCGATGACTACGGTACCACTATGCATCTTTGCTTGCTTCACTTGATACAGAGTGAGCGAAGCCTGCTCGACAGAGTTAGCGACACCCGCACTCCGACGAGGAATGAGCGATAGCCAAAGTGCTTTACTAGATAGGAGGGCTACGGGATCGGATGAGTGAGGGCGAACCTTAATCTGACCCTGTAAACCTTGAGCATCTTGGACTGCGCCGAGCTCAATCAAATCATCTAGGGAAGGCGTATTCATATTGAAGCGACCTCGATTCCCTAAGTAATGCTAAAGAAAACGCTACAGAAAAATTCTGCTACCAAAGACTTTGTCGTGAAGAGAAAGTCTTTGGATTTGACGTCTTTAGACTGCAGGATTATTTTTGATCAAACGAACCACTGTTGGAGAGATCTGTGCACCAACACCAGTCCAATAGGTCAAGCGATCTTGAGCAATACGCATGGCTTGCTCTGTCTCTGCTGCCTGTGGATTGAAGTAACCAATGCGCTCGATAAAGTTCGAGTCGCGACGATTACGCTTGTCTGTAGCCACGATGCTATAAAAAGGGCGTTTCTTTGAACCGCCGCGTGCCAGTCGAATGACGACCATACTTATTCCTTAAAATCTAAAATGAAAACAGGTTGATTTCAACCCAATGAAATTACTACAAAAAGTATTGGGCTCCAACTCACTGGACATTCAAAACAAATGCACGGTGTAGCGGAAAACCTCATATTCTAGACGAAAACCCCTACTTGATCCACCTATTTAAGCGCCCGCGTATTTAGCTTCAACAGTAGAATGGAGTGCAGTAGGTTAAAAAATAACCATTAAAAACAGTTACTTATAGAAATATGCACGCTAAATTAGTCATTTTCAGATCCTCTAAACGTCCCTTTAACAGCTTATTTCTACTGATTTCTTGCCTTGGATTGGGATTTTTGACAGCCTGCGCCAATGTGATTCCGCCCTGCGCTGCCAAAACTAGTCCTCCCAGCAGCGAATTCCGCAATACCAAATGGGAGCTGGTTCGCTGGAATCTGGCACCCAATGCTAGGGGCGAGGTGCGCTCCCGACAAATTCCCCAAGGTGAGAACAGCAACCCCATTCAAATGGTGTTTGATGCCAATGGTGAACGCCTCAGTGGATCAACAGGTTGTAATCGTTTTACGGCACGCATTACCGAGGATGCCCGAGGCTTTACCCTGGATCAAATTGTGAGCACCAGGATGGCCTGCGCTCCACAGCGCATGGAGTTAGAAAATGACTTCCTTTATGAACTCAATGATTACCGCACGATTGTGCGTAATGGCGATCAGCTACTCATGATTGGTGCCGATCGTGAAGTATTGAGCTTTATGCAAAAAAGTAATTCCGCAAAATAAACAATTTCAATATTAAAAAATTCCTTATCGAAAGTCTGAATGAAAAAATACAAACTGCTTTTCTGTTCACTGGGATTATTTTTTCCAGGTACCGGTTTGAATTGTTTTTACTTACAGGGATTGAAATCCTTTTGGGGATGGGCGCAATTATTGGCTTTTATTGGCGGCATTGCTGGCTGGATGATTCTCAAAGATGCACACTTTCACTCTGCACCTGGCTGGGTTCTCATCACCTTCGGCTTCATTACGCTGGAGGCTAGTTGGCTAACCACCATCACTTATGGCTTACGTGCCGATGAAAAATGGGATGCGCAATTTAATCCCGGGATAGATCCTAGTCGAGCCACCAGATCTGGGTGGCCAGTAGTGCTCACCGTGATTTTTTCACTGGTATTGGGTGCGGGGGTGATGATGACATTCTTAGCGATTGCATTTGAGCAATTCTTTATCTCGCAACTGCAAGAAGCGAAAAAGCTGTCTCAATAAATACTGCTAGAACTGCTCCACGGTCAGTGCATTGGTAGATTGACCGCCCTCTAGTATCGAAATTGCTAATGCCTGAGATTGTGGCAATAGATTTTCTGCAAAGAAGCGTGCGGTCGTAATCTTGGCATCAAAGAAACTGGGATCGCTGGCACGCAATGCTTGGGCAGCCAATAATGCGCGAGCCATTTGCCATGCGCTGAACACTAAGCCACACAAACGCAAGTAGGCCACACTTCCTGCATAGACGGCTTTGATATTCATTTTAGCATTGGCCACAATATAAGTCACAGCGGACTCAAATGCTTCACGTGCAAAGGTCAATTGCTTTAATACCGCTTTTGCATCGGCACTACCGCTGCTAGCAAGATCTGCTTCAGTTTGCTTGATCTTTTCAGCGAACACCTTAGCAGTTGCACCGCCATCACGCACCGTTTTTCTGCCAAGCAAGTCGTTTGCTTGGATTGCTGTTGTACCTTCATAGATCGTCAGAATGCGTGCGTCACGATAGTGTTGCGCAGCACCAGTCTCTTCAATGAAACCCATTCCCCCATGAATCTGGATACCCAAACTGGCAACCTCAATTGACATTTCGGTGGAGAAGCCTTTTACGATCGGCACTAGAAATTCATAAATAGCTTGACTCTGTTGACGAGCCGTTTCATCTGGAGAGGCATGCTGTGTATCAGCGGCAGCGGCAGCGTAATAAGCCAAGGCCCTAGACGCCTCTATGTAACCTCGCATCGTCATCAACATCCGCTTCACATCTGGTTGATGAATAATCGCTACGGGGTCTGGGGAGCCAGCAAGATCCCGACTTTGTACGCGATCTTTTGCATACTGCACCGCTTTTTGATAGGCGCGCTCGGCAACGGCGACGCCTTGCATACCCACTGCAAAGCGGGCGGCATTCATCATGACAAACATGTATTCCAGACCACGATTCTCTTCACCTACCAAATAGCCAATAGCGCCGCCATGATCACCAAACTGCAAGACTGCTGTTGGGCTGGCCTTAATACCCAGCTTGTGCTCGATGGATACGCAATGAACATCATTTCGCTCACCCAAAGAACCATCTGTATTGACTAAAAACTTGGGTACTACAAATAAAGAGATGCCCTTGACACCTTCCGGTGCATCTGGCGTTCTGGCCAATACGAGATGGACAATATTCTTTGCCATATCGTGCTCACCGTAAGTGATATAAATCTTAGTGCCAAAAATCTTGTATACACCCGCATCTTCCAGCACAGCCCGTGAACGGACCATCGACAAATCTGAACCTGCTTGAGGCTCGGTGAGGCACATTGAACCAGTCCACTCACCAGAAATCATCTTGGGAACAAAGCGCTCTTGCAATGGTGGGCTAGCTGCAGTCAATAAAGCTTCAATTGCGCCATCCGTCAACATGGGGCACAAGGCAAATGAGAGACTTGCGGAATGGACCATTTCAAAGCAAGCGGTGGCAATCAACTTTGGCAATCCTTGACCACCAAATTCTGTAGGATGCATGACGCCTTGCCAGCCGACCTCACCAAACTGTTGAAATGCTTCTTTAAATCCTGGGCTGGTAGTGACCACGCCGTCTTTAAATGAACTTGGGTTTTGATCACTAGGCCAATTTAGCGGCGCCACAACATCTTGATTGAATTTAGCAGACTCTTCCAAAATGGCTGATGCCAAATCCACATCTGCACCGGCTTCAACATAGGATGGATAAGAAACAAGCTCAGATAACCCCGCTAATTCGTTCATCACAAATAGCATCTCTTTCACGGGGGCTACATACGGCATAAGACTCCTATTAATCAGGCAAGGTAATGCAAGCAAAAGCCCTACGGCAGTGAATTGATTAACTCAGGCACAGCAGTATTCAAATCAGCCACCAAGCCATAATCAGCCACACTAAAGATTGGGGCCTCAGGATCTTTATTAATTGCCACAATCACTTTAGAATCTTTCATTCCTGCTAAATGCTGAATAGCACCAGAGATACCAACAGCGACATAAAGTTGTGGAGCCACAATCTTGCCAGTTTGACCTACTTGATAGTCATTAGGCACGTAACCAGCATCGACAGCTGCGCGTGATGCACCCAATGCCGCGCCTAACTTATCCGCTAAGGGAGTAATGATCTCTTGATACTTTTCACCAGAGCCTAAACCGCGCCCACCAGACACAATAATTTTGGCAGCAGCCAATTCTGGGCGATCTGATTTAGTCAGTTCACGGCCCACAAAGGCAGACGATGCAGAATTACCCGCAGCGACAGCAATGGCTTGCTTATCAATTGTTGCGGAGCCACCAGTTGCAGCAACAGGATCAAAACCTGTTGTCCGCACTGTAATGACTTTGATAGGATCGCTGGATTGAACAGTAGCAATGGCATTACCAGCATAAATTGGACGCTCAAAGGTATCCGCACTAACCACCTTGGTAATGTCCGATAACTGAGCGACATCCAACTTGGCAGCAACACGAGGCAGCACATTCTTACCATTTGCAGTTGCTGCTGCCAATATGTAACTATAGCTACTTGTCAAAGCGAGAATTTGAGCCGCTAAGGGCTCAGCCAGTTGATCTGCCAAACTTGGGGCATCCACTTGGATTACTTTGCGAACGCCAGCAATTTGACTCGCTGAGGCAGCAACGGCATCGGCGCCACTACCAGCTACTAATACATCCACCTCGGGAGCGCATTGCAAGGCAGCCGCAATCACATTGAGCGTGACCCCTTTTAAAGATTGATTATCGTGTTCAGCAATGACAAGTGCGGTCATTTAAATCACCTTCGCTTCATTTTTAAGTTTATCTACCAAGGCCGCTACATCTGCCACCATTACACCAGCAGAGCGCTTCGGAGGCTCTTCTACTTTGATTGTTTTAAGACGTGGTGTGATGTCAACGCCAAGCTCTTCAGGCTTCAATATTTCCAGCGTTTTCTTCTTCGCCTTCATGATGTTGGGTAAAGTCACATAGCGTGGTTCATTCAAACGCAAGTCCGTTGTAATGACAGCTGGCAATGTTATCGCGATCGTTTCTAAGCCACCATCAACCTCACGCGTCACATTGGCTTTGCCATTGGCAATCACCACCTTTGAAGCAAAGGTTGCCTGTGGAATATCCATCAAACTAGCCAACATCTGCCCTGTTTGGTTGCTATCGTCATCGATTGCCTGCTTACCTAAGATCACGATTTGCGCCTGCTCTTTTTCACAAAGCGCCTGCAGAATTTTTGCCACTGCTAAAGGTTGTAATTCAGCATCGGACTCTACCAAGATAGCGCGATCTGCGCCAATTGCTAAAGCAGTCCGGAGTGTTTCTTGGCATTGGGTAGGACCCGCTGAAACCACCACGACTTCAGTGGCAACACCGGCCTCTTTTAAACGCACTGCTTCTTCTACCGCAATTTCATCAAAGGGGTTCATGCTCATTTTGACGTTTGCGAGATCAACGCCAGAGTGATCTGATTTCACCCGAATTTTGACGTTGTAATCAACTACCCGTTTTACAGCCACCAAGATTTTCATGCTTCATTCTCTATTTTTTTGAGTAACTCTACTATTTTATCCGCCTAGGGGCATCTCTGGTTAAACGTCGATTGCTGAAGCCGAGCCAGCCTGCTTGCGAAGTTCAAACTTCTGAATCTTGCCAGTCGAGGTCTTTGGCAGCTCACAAAACACAATTGCCTTGGGCACCTTGAATCCAGCAAGATGCTGTTTACAGTGGGTGATGATTTCGGCTGGTGTTACTGCCATGCCTGGCTTGATTTCTAAAAAGGCACACGGTGTCTCGCCCCATTTGGGATCGGGTTTAGCAACCACTGCAGCCGCCATTACTGCTGGATGGCGATAGAGCACATCCTCTACCTCTACTGAGGAAATGTTTTCTCCGCCAGAAATAATGATGTCTTTGCTCCGATCTTTCATCTTTACATAACCATCGGGGTTGATCACCGCCAAATCACCCGAATGAAACCAGCCGCCTTCAAATGCATCTCGGGTCGCCCGCTCATTCTTGAGATAGCCCTTCATGGCGATGTTGCCTTTAAACATAATCTCACCCATAGTCTCACCATCAGCGGGAACCGGCTCAAGAGTTACGGGATCCAGAACGGCAATCGCTTGCTGTAAGTGATAGCGAACACCTTGACGTGCATTGAGACGAGCTCTCTCACCAATATCCAACTCATCCCACTCATCCTGCTTGACACAGACTGCTGCTGGTCCGTAAGTCTCTGTTAATCCATAGACATGCGTGAGATCAAAACCCAGTTTTTCCATTCCCTCAATAATCATTGCGGGAGGCGCAGCACCAGCGATTAAGCCCTTCACGCCTTTGGGTACACCCTCTTTTAATTCATCGGGGGCGTTCACTAATAGGCTGTGCACAATAGGGGCAGCGCAGTAATGCGTCACACCATGCTCTTTGATTGCAGCAAAGATATGCTGTGCATCCACACGACGTAGGCAAATGTTCACGCCCGCGCGCGCCGCTACTGTCCAAGGAAAGCACCAGCCGTTGCAATGGAACATAGGGAGCGTCCAAAGATAAGTGGGATGCCTTTGAATATCCCAATCTAAAATATTTGATATCGCATTCATCGCTGCACCACGATGGTGGTACACCACACCTTTTGGATTTCCGGTGGTGCCCGAGGTGTAGTTCAAACAAATCGCCTGCCACTCATCCGCTGGTACTTGCCATGCAAACTGAGGATCTCCTTGGACTAAAAGCTGTTCATAAGTTAGCTTACCGAGCCGTTCACCAGGCACATCAAACTCTTTTTCTTCAACATCAATTACCAAGAACTCACGGCCACTTTCTTTTTTAGCGATCTCGAGTGCTGCCTTCATGACTTTAGAAAACTCAGGATCAACGATCACCACCTTGGCTTCGCCATGGTTCAGCATAAAAGCAATCGACTCTGGGTCAAGACGCGTATTTAAGGCATTTAATACCGCTCCAGCCATCGGAACACCAAAATGCGCTTCCACCATCGGAGGAGTATTAGGCAACATCACAGCCACCGTATCTCCAAAACCGATTCCATGCTGTTGCAGCGCGCTTGCTAGGCGACGGCAACGTTCGTAGGTCTGACCCCAAGTTTGGCGTAACTTGCCATGCACAATAGCCAAGCGTGCCGGATACACTTCGGCGGACCGCTCTATAAACAAGAGTGGCGTAATCGGAGTGAAGTTTGCTGGATTACGATCTAAACCTTGTTCAAAAATATTACTCATGTGTTCCTTGATCTTGATCTCTTAAAATCGATATTTCTGATTGCGCTTAAATATCCGCAAGTGCTTTGACATGCGCGACCACACTTCGGCCCAGAGCAGATAGGTTATATCCACCCTCTAGGCAGCTGACGATACGACCTTGGGCATATTGGTTTGCGACTGTCTTGAGCTGCTTGGTGATCCAAGCATAGTCATCCTCTACCAAGCCCATCTGCCCCAAATCATCCTCACGGTGAGCATCAAATCCGGCTGAGATAATAATCAGTTCCGGCTCAAAATCACGTAGACGGGGTAACCACTGTTCTTCTACTATCGAGCGCACTACATCTCCGCGGGTAGAAGCGGGAAGGGGTACATTCACCATATTATTTGCCCCATCCAAGCCGCTATACGGATAAAACGGATGCTGAAAGAAGCTACACATCAGCACATTTGGATCATTAAAGAATGCAGCCTCAGTACCATTCCCGTGATGAACATCAAAGTCAATAATGGCTACATGCTGGATGCCATACTCTTCAATTGCATAACGCGCTGCTACTGCCACACTATCAAAGACGCAAAAGCCCATTGAGCGCGTTGGCTCAGCGTGATGTCCAGGTGGACGAACTGCACAAAACACATTCTCAACCTCGCCCTTCATTACAGCATCAACGCCGGCTATAGCCGCACCAGCTGCACGGAGCGCAGCATTCCAAGTATGGGGGTTCATAATAGTGTCACCATCAAGCATGAAGTAACCACTTTCTGGAGAGCGTTCTTTAACGAAAGCAATATGATCCGGACTATGAACCAACTCAAGCTGCTCTTCGGTTGCAAGGGGCGCATCTAGATGATGCAAAAAGCGATCGACACCACTGCGGATTAACTGATCATTGATAGCCTGAATCCGCTCTGGGCACTCGGGATGGTGACCCCCCATCTCATGTTTGAGAAAATCGGGGTGAGTTATGTATCCTGTTGTCATTACTAGTAATCCTCAATAACAAAACGATTATTTTTATAATTTAATAAAACCCGCCAAACCCTTAAAAACCCATTCTTTAATTCATGAATTTTCGTATTTCCAACCTCACTTTAATACTGCTCTGTGCGCTACTTTTAAGCGCCTGCTCGAGCACCCCGACTCAGCCAGTAAGCCCTGAGCCTATCGTAAACCAGTCCGAGGATGCCGCCACAGAAGTCCGTTTTAGCCAAAATCTTGAACAACTCATCATACAAATAGCCCAAACCCAAGGGATTCCTCAGGCGACGCTTGAGGCAGCCTTCCTTGATGCTAAAACGATTCCCTCCATTCGAAAATTGGTGTTACCCCCATCGGGCAACTTTAAGAAGAATTGGATTGCCTATCGTAAGCGCTTTGTTGAGCCGATTCGACTCAAGGCTGGGAAGGTCTTTTGGGAGCAAAACCAAGCATTCCTCAGTAAAGTGGAACAGGAATCTGGGGTCCCAGCGGAGATTATTGTGGCCATTATTGGTATTGAAACCATCTATGGTCGTCAAACCGGGAACTTTCGGGCGAAAGATGTACTCGCTACCCTTGCCTTTAGTTATCCGGAGACAGCCAACAAAGTAGCTCGTGAACAGCTATTTAAGGATCAGTTGCAAGATTTAATTCTCTTATGTTGGTCAGAAGGTGGCGGGAAGTTACCGGCTAACAATAGTAGTCAAGATTTGAATACCGTCCGCTTCAATGCCTGCCTAAATCAAAATAGCTCCTATGCCGGTGCAATCGGGTTGCCGCAGTTTATGCCAAGCAGTATTCGTAGCTTTGCTGTCGATGGAGATGGAGATAGTCATATTGACTTAAAACAAAGTCCTAAAGATGCTATAGCCAGTGTTGCCAACTTTATGCGTAAGCACGGCTGGCAACCGGGTATGCCAATTTACTTCCCAGTACAAGAAGTCGCAGTAAGTGAAGCAAAAGCGCTGGCTGATGGCGAGCCTCAGCTGAAATACACTATTCAAGAACTCATTGAAAAAGGCATTCTGACTAAAGATCAGGGCGATCTTCAAATGGGGGGCGTTGAACCGCAAAGCAAAGCACTCATTGTTGATCTCCCCTACCCCGATAAAGATGGCAACGATCAAGCGCGCTACGTAGTGGGTCTCAATAACTTTCTCACCATTGTGCAATACAACCGTAGCTATTTTTACGCACAAAGTGTTGCCGAATTTGCAGAGGCCTTAGGCTATAAAAACCAAAGTGTAGTGCCACCAACATCATCCCAAGCAAACACTAAAGAAACAAAATTAGAAAAAAATTCAGTTGAGCCCGTCAAAACCAAACCTAAGAAATCTACTCGCAAGAAAAAATCTCCGTAGACCTCAATAAACTAAAGTCTTAGGCTGGGAAAACTCCGGTAGAGAGATAACGATCCCCACGATCGCAAACGATAAAGACAATCGTGGCGTTTTCTACCTGGCGAGCAATACGTAAAGCAACCACTAGGGCGCCACCGGCAGAGATACCGCAAAAGATCCCTTCTTCAGCAGCAAGCCTGCGAGCCATCTCTTCGGCATCCGCTTGACTCACGTACTCAATGCGATCGACCTTATCACTCTGGTAAATCTTCGGCAAATACTCAGGAGCCCATTTACGAATGCCAGGAATCTGCGAACCTTCTTCTGGTTGTGCGCCAATAATCTGAATATTGGGGTTCATCGACTTGAGGTAAGTAGAGACTCCAGTAATCGTCCCAGTGGTACCCATCGATGAAACGAAGTGGGTTACTTGGCCATCGGTATCACGCCAGATTTCTGGTCCCGTGGTTTCAATGTGAGCCCGTGGATTATCTGGGTTGGCAAATTGATCTAGCAATCTACCACGACCTTCTTTTTGTAGCTGCAATGCATAGTCACGTGCAAACTCCATGCCACCAGAAGCTGCCGTGAGAATTAACTCTGCCCCATAGGCAGCCATACTTTGTCTGCGTTCAATACTTTGGTTTTCAGGCATGACTAAAACCATCTTGTAGCCCAACATCGCGGCGGTCATTGCCAAAGCAATACCAGTGTTGCCACTGGTCGCTTCAATCAGGGTATCGCCAGGCTTGATTTCACCTCGCTCTTGAGCGCGCAGGATCATCGACAGCGAAGGACGGTCTTTTACTGACCCCGCTGGATTGTTACCTTCTAACTTTCCTAAGATCAGATTATTTTTGGAATCGTTATCAGCACCAGGAATGCGTTGTAAACGAACCAAGGGCGTATTACCCACGGTCTGCGAAATAGTCAAGTAAGAAGGTATGCTCATGAAACTATTTTAGCCATAAGCCAAGCTAAACGTAAAAGGGCTTAATTTCGGCGATTTGGCCCCGCACGGTCCGGATTATTACGAGAACTGCTTTGACCACGCGAACTGCGTCTACTAGCACTGGAACCCTCCTTATTGGTCCGACCATTGGGCTCACGAAAAGAACTGGGGGCCTCAATCGTCAAACCGTTATCCACCATCTTTTCTACGGATTTCATCCCAATGCCGCGCACCCGCTTTTGTAAATCATTCGCATCCTGAAAATGGCCGCCATCCAAACGCTCAGCAATGATGGTTTTTGCCTTAGAAGGACCGATACCCTTAATGCTCTCTAACTCCGTTTGGGTAGCAGTATTGACATTAATCGGAGAGGCGATAGCCAAGCCCGAAACAGCGACTACTGCCAAAAATAACAAAGACTTTAATAAATGATTCATATGATCTCCATTGGTTAATAAAAAATCCACTGACACAAAGTGCAAGTGGATTAGTTACAACGAATGGAAATCCTGTTGGTTGACTGTTTATATTAGCCTAAAGTGGGCTTGCTAAGAAATCAGTATTAGCTGATAGCCAAGTAATATAACGACTGACACCCTGCTCTACATCCAAGAAGGGTTCTGTATAGCCGGCAGCGCGGAGCTTGGTTAAATCTGCCTGAGTAAAGCACTGGTACTTGCCTTTGAGTGCTTCCGGGAATGGGATGTATTCAATCGCCTTTTCTTTTACTAATTCTTTTAGACTTAAGGGGTCAGCATGATCGACTTTTCGCATCGCATTAGTTACCGCATGAGCAACATCATTAAATGGTTGTGCACGGCCACTACCGAGATTGAAGATGCCACTGATTTCAGGATGATCTAAGAAATAGAGGTTCACTTTAACCACATCCTCAACAGAAACAAAGTCACGGCTTTGCTCTCCTGGACCATAACCACCATATTCACCAAAGAGCTTTACTTTGCCATTGGCTTTGTATTGGTGATATTGATGAAAAGCTACTGAAGCCATACGGCCTTTGTGGGACTCACGTGGGCCATAGACATTGAAATAACGAAAACCAATAACTTGAGCGGAATTGGCATTTCCAGTGAAGCGTTTACGCATTACTTGGTCAAATAAGAATTTTGAGTAGCCGTAAATATTTAAAGGCTTCTCATGCTCACGACTCTCAACAAAGACATCTGAACCGCCATAAGTCGCTGCAGAAGAGGCATAGAGTAATTGCACTTTTTGCTCTGTGCAAATATCCAGTAAATCCATGCTGTAGCGATAATTATTCGCCATCATGAAAATGCCATCCGTTTCCATCGTATCGGAGCAAGCACCTTCATGAAACACTGCCCTTACTTTGCCAAAACGACCGCTTCTAAAAGCCTCTAAAAATTCATCTTTATCTAGGTAATCAATGATGTCGAGATCAGCTAGATTGCGATATTTATCCGCAGGACGCAAATCATCTACGGCAATAATATTTTTCTCACCTCGCGCATTGAGCGCTTGAACGAGATTGGCACCAATAAATCCAGCGGCGCCGGTTACGATAATAGTCATTGCAACTCCTCAGAAGTAACAGTGGCAGTACCTAATTTACCCACCACAATGCCGCCAGCACGATTAGCTAAAGCCATTGCCTTTTCTAATGGCCATGCTGCTGCCAATGCAACTGCTAGAGTGCCAATCACCGTGTCACCCGCACCTGAAACATCAAATACTTCGCGCGCTTGGGCTTTTACATGACTCACACCTGCTTCAGTAAATAAACTCATGCCATCTTCAGAGCGAGTCAGAAGTAAAGCTTCTATATTGAGTGACTTTCTCAGATCTTGCGCTCTCTTAATCAAATCTTCTTCGCTGGTCCATTGACCCACTACTTGGCGTAGTTCACTGCGATTTGGGGTGAGGACAGTAGCTCCACGATATTTAGCGTAGTCATCACCCTTAGGGTCAACCAGAATCATTTTATTTTGGGCTCGAGCCTGCTCAATCATTAAAGCCACCTGACCCAATGCACCTTTGCCATAATCCGACAAAATCACAACATCGGCATCACTGATGAGCTTTTCATAACGCTCCAGTTTATGCGCTAGAGCAGCTTCGCTAGGCGCTTCTTCAAAATCCAAGCGAATGAGTTGCTGCTGTCTTGCAATGACACGCAACTTTACAGTAGTAGGAACTTTTCCATCTATTTCAAGCTGGTTATTGACCCCGCTCAATTCAAGCAACTCAGAGACATGACGACCTGCTTCATCGTCACCAATCACGCCCAAAATAGTCGTTTTAGCACCTAAGGCTGCTACGTTACGAGCCACGTTAGCAGCACCACCTAAACGCTCATCCATCTTACTGACCTGAACTACTGGTACCGGTGCTTCTGGAGAAATCCGATGAGTGTCACCAAACCAGTAGCGATCTAGCATGACGTCACCCACCACCAACAAGCGGGCTTTAGAAAATTGTTCTCGATTCGCTTTTTCCACAGGGCACTGATCTCTCTAAGGGATTCTTGTTTAGTTTTTTTGCAGTACTTTTTTAATTATGACGACCAATACCCTGATACTCAATCCCTAATTCTTGCATCGCTTGGGGCTCGTACAGATTACGGCCATCAAAAATGATTGGGTTCTTCAACTTTGTCTTAAGTAAATCAAAATCAGGACTACGGAAGGCTTTCCACTCGGTCACAATCACCAGAGCGTCGCAGCCATCGACTGCTGACATGGGATCATCGACCAAGCTGACCTGTTTAAGACCCTCGGGATTATCCTTAAAGTCCATGTCTAGGCAATGCTTAGCCTCAGGCATTGCTACAGGATCATGGGCTATGACTTGTGCGCCACGCTGAACCAACTCTTGAATAATCACCCGACTAGGGGCTTCACGCATATCGTCGGTATTGGGTTTGAAAGCAAGACCCCATATGGCAAACTTTTTGCCCGACAGGTTTTTGCCAAAGCGTTTTTCAATCTTCTCAACGAGGATGTATTTTTGAGCCTCATTGACCGCTTCTACAGCATCAAGGATTTTCAGATCCCGACCATGTTCAATGGCAGTCTTAGATAAGGCGGACACATCTTTTGGAAAGCAAGAACCACCATAACCTGTACCAGAGTATAAAAAGCCATAGCCGATACGAGAGTCTGAACCAATGCCTTGACGTACCGCTTCAATATCCGCGCCCACCAAATCGGCCAAGTTAGCTAATTCATTCATAAAGGAGATGCGGGTTGCTAACATCGCATTAGCAGCGTATTTAGTGAGCTCAGCGCTTTTGACATCCATGTAATAGGTACGCTCATGATGGCGATTAAACGGAGTGTAGAGTTTGCGCATTTGCTCTTTAGCCCGCAATCCTGCTGGCGTGTTCTGCGTTCCAATCACAATCCGATCAGGACGCATAAAGTCTTCTACCGCAGCGCCTTCTTTGAGGAACTCGGGATTAGAGACTACTGAGCACAGCTCTGGAGCAAGGCCTCGCTTAGTCAACTCTTCCGTAATTGCTGCAGAAACTTTATCGGCCGTGCCTACGGGTACCGTAGATTTGTCAACAATCACTTTAGGAGTCGTCATATGAAGACCAATATTGCGCGCAGCAGCGACGACATATTGCAAATCTGCCGAACCATCTTCATCCGGGGGAGTGCCAACAGCAATAAATTGAATATCCCCATGGGCCACAGAAGCAGCAATATCAGTGGAGAACTGTAATCGCCCTGCTGCGCGATTGCGCGCAATCATTTCTTTTAAGCCAGGCTCGTAGATGGGAACGCCACCAGAATTAAGGATCTCAATCTTTTTAGGATCGACATCAACGCAAAAGACGTTGTTACCCTGCTCTGCTAGGCAAGCGCCTGTGACAAGACCTACGTAACCGCTGCCAATAATCGTAACTTTCAAAGGATCTCCAAATATCTATTATTCAACACCACCATTAGAAAACTATTTGATGACGGTTTAGTTAATTTATTTATCTACATCGATGGACCGCTAGGTACTGCACCTTCAGTTCGTCGTGGGGAATAAGCCTCCCAATGATTACATCCTGGACACTGCCAATAAAAACGTCGCGCCCGGAAACCGCAATTGCCACATGTGTAACGGGCTAGAGCCGTGGTTCTTTGCTTCAATAAACTCAGCGTTGCCTGCAAATCAGACACCCTCTCCGGCGTACCGTTACTCTCCGCCAGTACCAAGCGGGTCTCTGCCAACTTCGAGAGTGCACTCAAACTGGGCGAGTGCTGCATGACCTCAACCAACATGGCTTCTGCAGCTTGAGCCCCACGAATTTGGGTCATCTGCTTTTGCACAATATCAAGCAGCTCACCAGAGGCCTGGGTTTTTAACAACTCACACAGGGCACTCAGGCCGATATCCGCTTTATCTAATGCAGAATGCGCCGCCATCCAACGGTCGGCAAGTAGATGCATATACGCAGGATGGGTTTTAGAAATCACACTCCAAACCTCAATCGCCTGAGCGGGACTATCCATCGCCATCAAATAGTCACCCTGCAAAATTAGTGCTCGCGCATGATTTGGAACAGCCTGGAGCGCTAATTGGATAGACTGCTCTACTGCAGGTAAATCTTTGCGATACAGGGCTTCCTGACCCAGCTCACAATGAAACTGTGCAATCTCAATACGATGAGATTTACCCTGCAAGGTTTCTAGCTCACTAGCGGCAGTGATCGCCTTACTCCAGTCTCGTTCAACTTGATACATCTCGAGCAGACTCTCTTTGGCGGGCGCAGCAAATTTACCTTCTCCAACACGATTTAAAGAAGCTTCGGCGCGATCCAATAAACCAGCACGCAGAAAATCCCGGCCTAACTCATAGGCGGCATGATCTCGATCTCGTGACTTTAAGTCATCGCGATTAGCTAAATGCTGGTGCACCCGAATGGCGCGCTCAGTTTCACCGCGGCGACGGAATAAGCTGCCTAGGGCGAAATGGAGTTCAATCGTTTCAGGATCAAGCTGAGCAATTTTGACCAAAGTTTCAATCGCTTGATCTGGCTGCTCATTCAACAGAAGGCTTAAGCCTTTGAATGTAGAACGCTGTTGTTGCATGCGCTCAAGCTCATCCGTCCGACTCTCTAGACGCAAATCCCAACGCGAGGTTAACCAGCCAATGCCGAACATCACTGGCAATAGGAGTAACCAGGAAGTTGCAATCTGAATCATGATGTGCAGAACTTCAATAAAAAAATGGTCCGAATGGACCAATGGATGTGCGCTATGTGACTAGGCACCTGAACCCTCTTTAGGGCTCACTTGCTTTAAAGGCTTGTAATCAACCCGCTCACGTAATTCTTTACCAGGCTTGAAATGCGGGACCCGCTTCTCCGGAATCAATACTTTCTCACCAGATTTTGGATTACGACCAGCGCGTGCAGGACGGTGATGCAAAACAAAGCTTCCAACCCCACGCAACTCAATTCGCTTACCTTCGGCTAAAGCGTGAGTCATTGTATCTAGCAATGTTTTTACTGCTAACTCGACATCCCTCGGAAGAAGTTGGGGGAATTGTTCCGCCAAGCTCTCCACAAGTTCGGAGCGAGTAATTGCTTGTTGCTCTTGATCTGACATGATCTATCAATAAATAACCGCCGCTCTCCTAGTGGAAAGCGGCGATATTGATTTAACCTTGATTATCCATCTTGGCTTTTAACAAAGCGCCCAAGTTGGTCGTGCCAGACTGCGCATCACCTTGGAGCTTGCTCATTGCATCTTGTTGGTCAGAGCTGTCTTTTGCTTTGATTGAAAGATTGATAACACGTGACTTACGATCAATGTTAATGATCATGGCAGTAACGCTATCGCCTTCTTTCAGTACATTGCGTGCATCTTCAACGCGATCTGTTGAGATCTCAGAAGCACGTAAGTAAGCTTCAACTTCATCAGCTAAGTGAATCGTTGCACCTTTGGCATCAACAGCCTTCACAGTACCAGTGACGAGGCTACCCTTGTCGCTAACCGATGTGTAGTTATTAAATGGGTCACCAGACAATTGCTTGATACCGAGAGAGATACGCTCTTTCTCAACATCAATGGCCAATACAGTGGCTTCCACTTCGTCGCCTTTTTTGTATCGCTTAACCGCTTCTTCACCAGGCTCATTCCATGAGAGGTCTGAGAGGTGAACTAAACCATCGATACCGCCAGGCAAGCCAATGAATACACCAAAGTCAGTAATAGACTTAATTGCGCCAGTTAACTTATCGCCTTTTTGTTGGCCACGTGAGAACTCTTCCCATGGATTGGCTTTGCACTGCTTGATGCCCAAGCTAATACGGCGCTTGTCTTCATCAATATCGAGAACCATGACTTCAACTTCGGTTCCTAATGCAGTAGCTTTGCTTGGAGCAACGTTTTTATTGGTCCAGTCCATTTCAGAAACGTGTACCAAACCTTCGATACCGGATTCGATTTCTACGAACGCACCGTAGTCAGTCAGGTTAGTTACTTTACCGAACAAACGGGTATTCGGTGGGTAACGACGTGCGATACCAACCCATGGATCATCACCAAGTTGCTTCACGCCAAGTGACACACGGTTCTTCTCTTGATCAAACTTCAAAATCTTTGCTGTTACTTCTTGACCAACAGTCAACATCTCGCTTGGGTGACGCACACGACGCCATGCCAAATCGGTAATATGCAAGAGGCCATCGATACCACCGAGATCTACGAACGCGCCGTAGTCAGTGATGTTCTTCACGATACCTTGAACAACGCTACCTTCTTTGAGGTTAGACATCAACTTCGCACGCTCTTCACCTTGGCTAGCTTCAACTACCGCACGACGTGACAACACCACGTTGTTGCGCTTACGATCCAACTTGATAACCTTAAACTCCATCGTCTTACCTTCGTAAGGGCTGGTGTCTTTGATTGGGCGTGTATCAACGAGTGATCCAGGCAAGAATGCGCGGATACCGTTAACCATGACAGTCAAGCCGCCCTTAACCTTACCGGTAACAGTACCAGTAACGATTTCAGCTTGCTCGAGCGCTTTCTCTAAATTCATCCATGATGCCAAGCGTTTTGCTTTGTCACGGGAAAGGATGGTGTCGCCATAGCCGTTCTCAAGAGCGTCAATCGCAACAGAAACGAAATCGCCAGGAGCGACTTCAATCTCGCCAGCGTCGTTATGGAATTCTTCAACAGGAATAAACGCTTCAGACTTTAAGCCAGCGTTAACAACGACGAAGTTATGGTCGATGCGAAGGACTTCAGCCGAAATAACTTGGCCGGTCTTCATATTCGATCGGGTTAATGATTCTTCAAATAATTCTGCAAATGATTCAGACATTTTATATATTCACTTTGTGCCGTCAGAAGGCCCGACGGGTTAGGTTAAAAAAGTCCCAAGAAACACGCTCAATTAGAAAATCGCGTTGTAGAGTTCCTCAAGACACCAAAACTACTTCTACTCCTGCTTTTGACTTCCCACCAAATAAAACTAAGCTGCTTTTGATTGATACCAATCTAAAACCGTCTTAACTGCTTGATCTATCGATAATTCAGATGTTTCTAGCACTTTGGCGTCTGCTGCAACTATCAGGGGCGCTGCGCCTCGACTACTATCTCTGGCATCGCGCACCTGCAAATCATGCAATAAGTCAACTAGTTTAGCAGAAATTCCCTTAGCTATCAATTGCTTATACCGACGCTCGGCTCTCGCTTCTGCTGTCGCCGTCAAGAAAACCTTCAGCGCTGCATCTGGAAATAGGACGCTGGCCATGTCTCGGCCATCAGCCACCAGACCTGGAGATTGACGAAAACTGCGTTGAACCCCTACTAAAGCCTGCCGAACCTCTGGATGAGCCGCAATGATTGAGGCACATAAACCAACACTTTCAGTGCGAATAGCCTCAGTTACATCCTCAGAATTCAGCAGAATTTGGCCATTTTTGAAGGAAATCACGAGGTTTTTAGCTAAAATACCGAGTTCTGAGCCATTTTGAGGGTCAATGGACGCTTTTTGACTGCCCAAAGCCACTAAACGATAAAGCGCCCCGCTATCCAGGTAATGAAAGCCTAACTTTTCCGCCACCAATGAGGCCACAGTCCCTTTGCCTGAGGCAGTAGGTCCATCAATAGCGATAACTGGAGGAAAATTCATTAAAAGAGGATTCTAGGAAACAATCTTTGCAAATTCAGCAAAGTAAGTTGGAAAGGTTTTTGCTACGCAATTGAAATCATTGATCTGCAACGCGTTTGGGCCAAAAGCCGCTAATGAGAAACACATCGCCATGCGATGGTCATCATAAGTATCAATACCTTCACTGGGTGATTTCCAATCGGCAAGTGATTGAGGCGCTTGAACCTCGATATAGTCAGCACCCTCTTCAACGCTAGCGCCTAACTTTTTTAACTCTGTTGCCATTGCGGCGATACGATCTGTTTCTTTCACGCGCCAGCTGGCAATATTGTTTAAGCGCGTTGGGCCTTCGGCAAATAAAGCGAGGGCAGCCAAAGTCATCGCTGCATCAGGGATTTCTGTGCAATCCAGCGTGATGCCATTAAGCTTGCCATTGGCATTCTTCACGCCAGCAACTTCAATCCAATCCTCGCCCGTAGTGATGTTGGCACCCATGAGCGCCAGCGCATGGGCAAAGGCAACATCACCTTGAATGCTATCTTTGCCAACACCCAATACTTTCACGGGACCGCCGCCAATAGCGCCAAGGGCAAGGAAGTAAGAAGCCGAAGAGGCATCTCCTTCTACAGACAATGAGCCTGGGCTCTTGTAAACAGCATTAGAGGTCTTTGCAGGAATAATGAATAACTGATTGTCAGGGCAGGTGACATTTACACCAAAGCGAGCCATGAGCTTCAGAGTGATCTCAATATATGGACGAGAAATCAATTCACCGATGACCTCAATCTTGACAGGCTCTTTAGCCACTAAAGGTAAAGCCATCAGCAAGGCCGTCAGAAACTGACTAGACACATCCCCGCGAACCTGAACAACATCTTTGATTTCAATATCAGATGCCAGAATCTGAATGGGCGGATAACCTTCTTGTAATTCGTAATCAATTTTTGCGCCAACCTGACGCAAGCCATCCACCAAATCACGGATTGGGCGTTCATGCATTCTCGGCACGCCCGATAAACGATAGTTACCACCCTGCATCGCCAGCGCTGCAGTCAGCGGACGAATGGCTGTACCGGCATTACCCATAAAGAGATCGGCATCTTTCACCGGAAATTTGCCACCACAACCTTGCACCACACACACATTATTTGCTTGATCGGTTACCGTCAGACCCAGTTTTCGCAAAGCATTGCGCATCACCTGCGTGTCATCAGCATCCAGTAAGTTTTTAAGAGTCGTAGTTCCGCTAGATAGCGCTGCTAATAACAAAACGCGGTTGGAAATACTCTTGGAGCCTGGCAATACAATCGAGCCTTGTGCTCGCTTATATGGCCCTACTTTTATATCAGGCGTTCCACCCATCACAACACATCCAAATCTTGACGTGCTTTGCTTGCCTTGTTAAATAATTTCTCTAAGCCGGCGCCATCATTCTCAGCAATGAGTTTGCGCATGTGAGTCACGATTAAGAGATATTGATCCAACTCCTTGAGAACCGCAGTGCGATTACCCAAACAAATATCACGCCACATCTCAGGACTTGAGGCCGCAATGCGTGTGAAATCCTTAAATCCTGCGCCCACATGACTTAGCTTTTGATCGGCATCTTCGGAATTCACCACGCTAGCCATCAATGCGTAAGACAAAATATGCGGCAAATGCGATACGGCAGCATAAATAGCATCATGCTGTACATTAGAAATCTGCTTCACTATAGAACCAACAGACTGCCAGAAACCTTCAATTAAATCGGTATCTTGCGGAGAATTTTCTTGCAGAGGACAAATAATGGTTTGCTTGCCCTGAAATAAATCGGCCTTAGCGGCGCTAGCACCATGTTGCGCGCCGCCAGCAATAGGATGAGCGGGTACAAACTGACAGGCCTTCTTGCCCAACACTTCCTTGGCCGCCAAAATCACATCTCCCTTAGTACTCCCAGCATCCGTGATCATGGTGCGAGATTCAAGATGTGGCTCAATCGTTTCGAATGCGGCGCGCATTTGCGCTACCGGGATGCAAAGAACAATCACGTCCGATTGCTTGGCAGCCTCAACTAAATCCACCACACCATCAATCGCGCCCATCTTCAGCGCTTGATCTAAATTTTCTTTGCTACGACCAACGCCTAAAACTTGAGTTACCACCCCAGCTTGCTTGAGCGCTAATCCCAATGAAGCGCCAATCAGTCCAACACCCACGATGGTGACGGTACCGTAATTACTGCTTGGATTAATAATGGTCATTGATGATTCTTTTTTATTCTGTAATTACTGTTGCGCCAGAATTGCTTTTAAAGCCCCAATAAAAGCCGCGTTTTCTTCTGGCAAACCGATGGAGATTCGAAGCCACTGTGGCAGACCGTAATTACCTACCGGACGAACAATAATGCCGTGCTTCAATAACTCTAAATTGATGCGTGCGCCCGCTTGATCATCATCGCCCACTTTTACCAAGACAAAGTTACCAGCGGAAGGTAAATATGTCAGGCCGAGACTATCAAATGCTTGAGTGAGCTGAGTAAGCCCCGCACGATTCAATTCAAAACCTTGCTGCAAGAAAGCGGAGTCCTGAAATGCAGCAATGGCTGCGGCTTGAGCCAGACTATTCACATTAAAAGGCTGACGAATACGATTGAGTAGATCCGTTAACGGTGGTTGCGCTACACCGTAACCAATTCGTAGGCCAGCCAGACCATAGGCTTTAGAGAAGCTACGAGACAAAATCATATTCGGGAAACGTTTGATCCAGGCAATGGCGTCATAACGCTGTTCAGGGGCAAGGTACTCGTTGTAAGCCTCATCCAGTACTATCACCACATGAGCAGGAACAGTCATCAAGAAATCTTCGATCTCTTTTGCCGACAAATAACTACCAGTGGGATTATTGGGATTGGCAACAAAGACTAACTTTGCTTTATCGCCGGATGCTTTAACCGCTTGTAACATCGCAGCTAAGTCATGGCCATAAGTAGCAGTGGGAGCAACCTCAATCGCCTTAGCCCCAACAGCTTGGGTAGCCAAGGGATAAACAGCAAATGCATGGCGAGAAAAAATGACCTCGTCACCAAATTGGGCCACTGCCCGTGCTGCCAGCTCTAAGATGTCATTGCTACCATTACCCAAAGTAATCCAGTCCACTGGGACACCTAAGCGGGTAGATAAAACCTGTTTGAGCTCAAAGCCATTGGAATCAGGGTAACGCCCTAAATCACTAGCAGCCTTGAGCATCGCTTCTTTAGCAGACTGTGGTATTCCCAAAGGATTTTCATTGGATGCCAGCTTCACAATCTTGCTTTCGTCTAGACCGTATTCGCGTGCAACCTCGCCAATAGGTCGCCCACCAACATAAGGCGCTATCGCTTGAATATGCTTTAAACCAATCCGAGCACTCATGCTGAATGGGGGTATGAACCCAGATTTTTATAAAAGGCTGCACTTGCTTTCAGCTCTACCAATGCTTTGGCTACTTTTGCATCTTCAGCATGACCAGCCACATCAATATAAAAGTGATACTCCCAAGTTCCCTTACGTGCAGGGCGAGACTCAAAACGATTCATTGAGACACCATGCTTTGCTAGCGGCTCCAAGAGGCGATGTACGGCACCAGGTTGGTTATCTACGGAAAGTACCAAGGAAGTCTGGTCTTTGCCAGTAGGCTGACATTCATAAGTCCCAACCACTACAAATCGAGTACGGTTGTGAGGATCATCCTGAATCTGCACAGCAACTGCCTGTAAGCCATAAGCCTCTTGTGCAGGGTCGCCAGCAATCGCTGCCAAAGTCGAATCCACTGATGCCATCCGAGCGGCTTCAGCATTGCTGCTCACAGCTTGACGCTTGAGTTGCGGGGCATGCAAGCTCAACCATTGTTGACATTGCGCTAAAGCCTGGGCGTGAGCACATACCGTAGTCACACCATCTAAATTACCGCTCTTAGTTAAGAGATGGTGTCGAATGGGAAGAACGATCTCGCCGCTAATGCGCATGGAAGAATCCAGAAGCAAGTCCAATGTTCTGGATATCGCACCTTCGCTGGAATTTTCGACGGGAACCACGCCAAATTGAGCGGCCCCCTTCTCTACAGCTTTAAATACTTCATCGAGGCTGTTGCAAGGCAAGCCCGCGATGGAGTGACCGAAATAGGTTTGGGCTGCTTGTTCTGAGAATGTACCTACAGGCCCAAGATAAGCAATCGTCTGACGCGCTTCAAGCGCCCTACATGCTGACATCACTTCACGCCAAATTGCGGCAATCCCATCCGGCAACAATGGGCCCTGACTAATTTCCTGAAGCCTGGCAACAACTTGACGCTCACGCTCCGGCCTAAATACCGGTGAGGCGAAACCACCTTTGATGTGACCTACCTCTTGCGCAGCCTTGGCACGCTGAGTCAGCAAGTCCAAAATTGCTGCATCCAGTGCATCAATCTTGTCGCGTATTGGCGCTAAGCGCTGTTCTTCAGTACTCGGGTCTTTGGAGCTCATTAGGCACGCCTTTCAAAGTCACGCATAAATTCCACTAAGGCTTTGACACCCTCGAGTGGCATTGCGTTGTAAATACTCGCACGCATTCCACCCGCCGCCTTGTGGCCCCGCAATGCAACCAATCCAGCGTCATTCGATTGGGCCAAAAATTCTGCGTTTAGGTTCTCATCTTTCAAGAAGAAAGTCACATTCATTCTAGAACGATATGCTTTGTTGACGCGACTCTCATACAAACTACTTTGATCTAAGAAGTCATAAAGTAGGGCTGATTTCTCTTGATTGACTTTCTCAATCGCTTTCACGCCCCCGCGCTTGAGTAACCACTTGAATCCAAGACCAGCCATGTAAATGGAGAATGTTGGCGGGGTGTTTAACATCGATTGCGTTGCTGCTTGCTTAGCCCAATCCCAAATGGAAGGGGTGATCTTCATGCTATGACCCATTAAATCTTTGCGCACGACCACAATCGTCACGCCAGAAGGGCCAATATTTTTTTGGGCACCAGCAAACCAAACACCACATTTCGTGACGTCCATTTCTTTGGAAAGAATATTGCTGGAAATATCGGCTACTAAAAGCTTGCCGTTTACCTCTGGTACATCGGGAAACTCTACGCCACCAATCGTTTCATTGGCACAGTAGTGCACATAGGCTACATCATCCGATAATTGCCAAGTCGATCGCGCTGGAATCGTATTGAATTTTTCTGCCGCAGACGATGCCGCTAGATGGGCAACGCCGTACTTATCCGCTTCTTTGAAGGATTTTTCGGACCAAATGCCAGTCACCAAGAAGTCTGCCTTAGGTCCATTCTTACCGAGGTCCATGAGATTCATCGGAATAGCTGCGTTCTGGCCGAGACCACCGCCTTGCAGTAGCAAAATTTCATACGTTTCAGGGATATTCATCAGCGTTCGGAGGTCTTGCAACACTTCCTCATAAAGAGCCATAAACTCTTTGCCACGATGACTGACCTCCATGACGCTAGCACCTAAACCCTGCCAATTCAACATCTCTGCAGCAGCTTGCTTCAATACCTCTTCAGGAACAGTAGCAGGCCCCGCAGCGAAATTAAAAATGCGGCGGTCAAACATCATGGCGTGTTAATCGACCTTGTATGAATGCCAATTAGGCATCGCCAGCTTCATTAGAACTTGAGTCGACTGCTGGATCAGCGGAGACATCACCACCCTCAACTTCCTCGCCCTCATCAAGATCGTTTTCATCATCAGAATCGCTTTCAGCAATCCGCTGTAAACCAGATAAACGGGTACCTTCATCAACGTTGATCAAAGTAACACCCTGAGTAGCGCGTCCCATCTCACGAATCTCTGAAACACGGGTACGGACCAAAATGCCACCAGTCGTAATCAACATAATTTGATCTTCAGGAGATACTAATGAGGCAGCAACTACTTTACCGTTTCGCTCCGTTGTCTGAATCGCAATCATGCCTTTAGTACCGCGACCATGACGGGTGTATTCACCAATCGGAGTGCGCTTACCAAAACCATTTTCCGTTGCAGTGAGAACGCTGCTTGGGATAGCTGGAATAGCTAGGCCATTCTCGTCAACCACTGCTGCCTCAGCACCTTCAGCAGCCTCAGCTGGCGCAACTAACATCGCAATCACTTGATGACCTACGCCTAAATTCATACCACGCACACCGCGCGCTGTACGACCCATTGGACGCACATCATTCTCATCAAAGCGAACTGCCTTACCCGCATCAGAGAACAACATGACATCATGCTGACCATCGGTAATGGCAGCGCCAACCAAAAAGTCGTTTTCGTTCAAGTCCACCGCAATAATTCCGGCCTTACGAGGATTGGAGAAGTCAGATAAACGCGTCTTCTTCACTGTACCTAAACTTGTTGCCATGAAGACGTAATGATCATCTTGGTATCCCTTGATCGGGAGAATGACGGTAATTTTTTCACCTTCGATCAATGGGAACATATTGACGATTGGTTTACCGCGTGAGTTACGGCTACCTTGCGGCACTTCCCATACCTTGAGCCAATACATTCGGCCGCGATCAGAGAAGCACAGAATGATGTCGTGTGTATTTGCAACAAAGAGTGTTTCAATCCAATCTTCATTTTTGGTGGCTGCAGCTTGTTTGCCACGACCGCCACGCTTTTGGGCACGATATTCACTTAGAGGCTGACTCTTCATGTAACCCGTATTAGAAAGCGTCACCACCATATCTTGCGGCGTGATCAAATCTTCCGTAAACAGCTCAGTGGCATTCATCTCAATGAATGAACGACGACCACTGTCACCACCAGCAATGCCAAACTCTGCTTGAACTTCTTTTAACTCGGACTCAATCACTTGGGTGACTCGTTCTGGCTTAGCGAGCAAGTCGAGTAAGTCAGAAATTTCTGCCATTACGTCTTTGTATTCATTCACAATCTTGTCTTGCTCAAGGCCAGTCAAGCGTTGTAAACGCATCTGCAAAATTTCTTGCGCCTGGCTATCGGATAAGCGATACAAACCCGTAGTTTGCATGCCGTACTCTGGCAATAAACCTTCAGGACGATACGCATTGCGACCACCGGGAGTATCAGTCTCCGCACGTGCCAACATCTCACGCACCATAGAGGAATCCCATGCCTTGCTCATTAATTCTTGTTTAGCGACTACTGGATTCGCAGCAGCTTTAATGATGGCAATGAATTCATCAATATTCGCCAATGCAACAGCTAAACCTTCAAGGACATGGCCACGCTCGCGTGCTTTGCGTAATTCAAAAATCGTGCGACGTGTGACTACTTCGCGGCGATGCTGTAAGAAGTACTCGAGCATTTGCTTTAAGTTCAGGAGGCGCGGCTGGTTGTCTACCAAGGCCACCATATTCATACCGAAGTTATCTTGTAGCTGAGTGCTCTTGTAGAGATTATTCAAGACAACCTCTGGCACTTCGCCACGCTTAAGCTCGATTACCACCCGCATACCTGACTTATCAGACTCATCGCGCAGATCAGAAATACCTTCTACTTTTTTCTCATTCACTAACTCAGCAATACGCTCAAGCAAGTTCTTTTTATTTACTTGATAGGGCAATTCATCAACGATGATGGCCTGACGAGCCCCTTTATCGAGATCTTCAAAGTGGGTTTTGGCACGCATTACTACTCGGCCGCGGCCGGTGCGGTAGCCTTCACGAACGCCTTGAACCCCGTAAATAATGCCGGCGGTCGGAAAATCCGGCGCAGGAATGATCTCAATGAGCTCATCAATCGTGCACTCTGGGTTGTGGAGTACATGCAAACAGGCCGTAATAACCTCATCCAAGTTATGTGGCGGGATATTGGTTGCCATACCCACCGCAATGCCAGAACTACCATTAATCAATAGATTAGGCACTTTTGCAGGAAGAATCAGGGGTTCTTTCTCGCTACCATCGTAATTTGGCCCAAAATCGACGGTTTCCTTGTCCAAATCGGCCAATAACTCATGGGCGATCTTGCGGAGTCGGATCTCGGTATATCGCATCGCAGCAGCGTTATCGCCGTCTACAGAGCCAAAGTTGCCCTGACCATCAATCAGCATATAGCGCAGAGAGAAATCTTGGGCCATACGAACAATCGTGTCATACACCGCAGAATCGCCATGCGGGTGATATTTACCGATCACATCGCCAACTATACGGGCAGATTTTTTGTAAGCTCGGTTCCAATCGTTGTTTAATTCATACATCGCGAATAAGACCCGTCGATGAACCGGTTTGAGGCCGTCACGCACGTCTGGCAGGGCTCTGCCGACAATGACGCTCATTGCGTAGTCCAAATAGGACCGTCGCATTTCGTCTTCTAGGGATATTGGTAGTGTTTCTTTAGCGGCTTGTTCCATTTAGAAATAATATCATTTTGATGACTGATAGCCCCTATGCTAATATTCTGTCAGTTTGTATGAAATTGAGATGTGTCGCTTTGCAGTTTTTGCTTCAAGGTAGGGCGAATTACATTTAAGTTTGACTTTAA
Source organism: Polynucleobacter sp. CS-Odin-A6 (assembly GCF_018882095.1). GTDB lineage: Bacteria > Pseudomonadota > Gammaproteobacteria > Burkholderiales > Burkholderiaceae > Polynucleobacter. The sequence continues at coordinate 537,906 of NZ_JACVPD010000001.1, read as the reverse complement.
TTAAAAAAGAGATTTTTGAGGACTAAAAATGAACAAAACCCTAAAAGTGTTGCTCGCATCTGTTGTTACTGTTTCTGCTTCTGCAGCAATGGCTTCTGATAACTGGCAAAACGGCGATGGCGCCCTTAACTGGAAAAACAATGACGGCACATTGTGCTGGCGTGACAATAGCTGGACTCCAGCAACTGCAGCTAAGAACTGCGATGGCTGGTTAGCTCCTAAGGCTGCTACTCCTTCTATTAGCCAAAGCAAGATCACATTGCAAGCTGACACACTTTATGACTTCAACAAGTCTGACTTGAAGCCAGAAGGCAAGGCTACTTTGGCTAAAGTTGCTAATGACCTGAATAAGATCAAATTAGAAGTGATTATTGCTGTTGGTAACACCGATAGCGTTGGTACTGATGCTTACAACATGGCTCTTGGCCAGCGTCGTGCTCAGTCCGTTAAGGCTTACTTGGTAAGCAAAGGTGTTGACGGTAGCCGTATTTACACAGAATCAAAAGGCAAGAGCAATCCAGTTGCAAGCAATGCAACTGATGAAGGCCGCGCTAAGAACCGCCGCACTGACATCGAAGTAGTTGGTACAGCTGCTGTTAAGTAATTCTTTTTACTTGTAAAAAAGCCCGCTTCTGGCGGGCTTTTTTATTTCCGCTATATTTGTAACTTAATCATCCACAAGCAATCTACTTGACCGCAAAAACCATGAATGTTGATCAGTCCGAAATCGCTAAATTTAGCGCTCTAGCCCACCGCTGGTGGGATCCCAATAGTGAATTCAAGCCCTTGCATGCCATTAATCCCCTGCGCCTCAATTGGATCAAGTCTATTGTTGACCTCAATGGCAAGAAGGTTTTGGACGTCGGTTGCGGTGGTGGCATTCTCGCTGAATCCATAGCTCGTTCTGGCGCCGATACCTGTGGCATCGATTTATCTGAAAAAGCCCTCAAAGTTGCTGAATTACATGCACTAGAGGTAGGCGCATCTCTCACATATCGATCCATCTCAGCTGAAGCGCTAGCAGAGGAAGAGCCGGGGCAATATGACGTGGTTACTTGCATGGAGATGCTTGAGCATGTGCCTGACCCAGCTTCCGTCGTGCGTGCCTGTGCAACCTTGTGCAAGCCTGGAGGCACCCTCTTTTTTAGCACCTTGAATCGTAACCCCAAGTCCTATTTATTTGCGATTATTGGTGCTGAATACATCCTCCGACTACTTCCCAAAGGGACTCATGAATACGCTAAATTCATAAAGCCATCTGAATTAGTGGCATTTACCCGCGAAGCTGGATTGGAAATGATTGGTATGAAGGGAATGACTTACAACCCGATCACCCAGATCTATAGCCTTGGTGAAGATGTGGACGTGAATTACATGATTGCCGTACATAAATGAGTAGTGGGCTAGTAAGCCCTTACAAGGGGGTCTTTTTTGATCTGGATGGCACGCTTGCGGATACCGCCCCTGACCTTGTAGCGGCTGCCAACCAGCTCCTGATTACCCGTAATCTTGCTCCCAAGCAATATGAGCTACTTCGCCCACATGCATCTGCTGGTGCTAGAGGGTTAATTGGCTGCGCTTTTGGAATGAGCCCTGAGCATCCTGACTTTATTGCCTTGCGAGATGAGTTCTATCTCAACTATGAGAATGCTTTACTGGTAAACAGCGTCCTTTTTGAAGGTGTTGATCACTTACTAGATCAGTTGGATAGCGCAAGGCTGCCTTGGGGCATCGTGACCAATAAGAGTGAGCGCTTTGCTAACCCCTTAACGGAGTTGATGGGGTTGCGTCAGAGAGCAATATCGACAGTCTCTGGCGATACCACTCCTTACTCAAAACCTCATCCTGAGCCGATTTTGCATGCTGCCAGAATCGCCAATATTGACCCGGCCAAATCGCTCTATGTTGGTGATGATATGAGAGACATTGTGGCGGGTAAGGCGGCAGGCATGCAAACCATTGCAGCTGCATATGGTTATTGTGGTTGTGAAGAGCCTCCAGAGTCTTGGGGCGCAGATTACCTAGTAAGCCACCCCCTTGAGCTACTGGAAATCATCTTTCCTAGTAGGGCTTAATTCGTCACTCGGAAGATATTTAACAATTTAAGCCTAAGAGCCTTAAAATAGGACCTCCAATGCATGAACTCCGGGGTCGACATGGTTTCGACGTGGATTACAAAGCATCAAGGGCATACCGAGGACCCGTTATCTCGTAAATCAATGGGAATGTAATAACTGCAAACGACGAACGTTTCGCACTAGCCGCTTAATTGCGGTTGCCCCTGAACTGATTCTCTCTTGGGTCAGCTAGCGAAAGCTAGGTCAGGGTCATTTACAAGAGATAAGATCATTTCATGTCACGGGGAATGATTCGAAAACTAAGTGAATCGCCAGCGTGGAACATGTCAGTCTGTGCCTAGCTAGCTAAATTAAATGATATGACTAAGTATGTAGAACTTGCTGTAGAGGATTTGCGGACGCGGGTTCGATTCCCGCCGACTCCACCATTTTGAAGTAAATTGATACGCTCAATAGTCAAACGCCACCTCTTCAGGTGGCGTTTTTCTTTGTTTCTTTTTCTTTATTTCTTTTTCTTTTTTTACTTTGACTGCATCAACGTTTAGGTGTTTTACCCACCATCTTGGCTGCTCTTAAGAAATCAAAGTCCACACCCTTATCTGCCTGCGTCACAGTATCTAAAAAGAGTTTGAGATAACCACGCTCTGCAGTAGGTTCGATTACCGGATTTTCTTGTGCACGCTTTGCTAGTTCCGCATCCGAGACAAGCAGACTGATCTCCCGATTTTTCACACTCAAACGAATGCGGTCACCGTTATGGACATGCGCCAGTGGGCCGCCCACTGCAGCTTCTGGGGTGACGTGCAACACGATCGTTCCAAACGCGGTACCACTCATACGACCATCGGAGATGCGCACAATATCTTTCACCCCTGCTCGAGCCAGCTTCATGGGAATCGGAATATATCCCGCCTCTGGCATACCCGGTGCGCCCTTGGGGCCAATATTTTTTAATACCAAAATATCATCAGCAGTGACATCAAGGTCAGGGCTATCAATACGATTTGCAAGATCTTCGCTATTTTCAAAGACCACTGCTCGACCTTCATGCTCCATTAATTTCTCATTAGCTGCAGATTGCTTAATGATGGCGCCGCCAGGAGCTAAATTGCCATGCAGGACCGCAATACTGCCGCGGGGATAAATGGGGTTATCAAACTTACGCACTACCTCTTGCGGAAAGCTTGGTGGAGCGGCATCAATTTCTTCACCCAAGGTACGACCTGTCACTGTCATTGCATCGAGTTTTAGTAAGGGCTTTAACTCACGCAATAAGGTTGTCATACCACCAGCATCATGAAAGTTCTCCATGTAATGATCCCCTGATGGCTTGAGGTCAACTAGGACTGGAGTCTCATCACCCATCTTATCCAGGGCATCTAAATCAATCTCAAGACCCATTCGTCCAGCGATCGCTGCTAAGTGGACAATCCCATTGGTTGATCCACCAATCGCTAACAGTACTCGCATTGCATTTTCAAAAGCATCGGCAGTCAACACCTTATCGATCGTCAAACCATCTTTAGCCATTTGTACAGCGCGTGTACCCGTTTCTTCCGCGACCCGAATTCGATCAGCCGTGACTGCTGGTGGAGTTGCGCCACCCGGTACGGTCAGTCCCAATGCCTCAGATATACAGGCCATCGTGCTAGCAGTTCCCATAACGGAGCAAGTCCCAACGCTGGCTACCAATTGGTCATTCACTTCATCTTTTTCAATTTCGTCGATTTCACCGGCACGGAATTTCCCCCAATAACGACGACAGTCAGTACAGGCGCCAACTCGCTCACTGCGATGCGAACCCGTTAACATGGAACCAGTGATTAACTGAATCGCAGGAATACCTGCTGAAGCAGCGCCCATCATCTGTGCAGGAACCGTTTTATCGCAACCGCCAATCATGACCACCGCATCCATCGGTTGTGCACGCAGCATCTCTTCGGTATCCATCGACATCAGATTACGCAAATACATACTGGTTGGCGCAGCAAAGCTTTCATGTATTGAGATCGTAGGGAAATCCATCGGCAACCCACCAGCCAACATCACACCCCGTTTAACCGCTTCGATTAACTGCGGCATATTGCCGTGACAAGGGTTGTAGGCGCTTCCCGTATTAATAATGCCAATCACAGGACGATCTAGGGCGCTATTGGTATAGCCAGCCCCTTTGATAAATGCTTTACGCAAAAACAAAGAAAAGCCCTTATCACCGTAACTCGTTAAGCCTTTGCGCAAGCCAGTTTCGGCAGCGGGTTTTTTGTCTTTGTTGGTCATGAAAATTCTTTAACTTAAAAATTAAATGGTAATTACTCAGCTTTAATATCGGCTTCTTTAATGACTTTTTCCCAGCGCTTTACTTCACCAGCTAGCAATTCGGCGGATTGCTTAGGCTTTGTTGGCGTTGCGGCATAGACACCTTGCTTTAGAAAAGCCTCTTTTACCTCCGGATTAACTAATAGTTTAGCGATAGCGCTATTTAATTGATCAATGATGGGCATGGGTGTACCCACTGGGGCAAGAACGCCAAATGTTGAACTCACCTCGAGAGCGGGCATGCCCGATTCAGCCGTAGTCGGTACATCTGGCAACATCGAAATCCGTTTTGCCGTTGTGACCGCTAAAGGACGTAACTGACCAGCGGTAATGAACGGTAGTGCTGCTGGAACAGTCTCAACCATCATGTTCACTTGACCGGCAACTAAATCGGTCATGGCTGGTCCACTCCCTTTATAGGGCACATGCGTGATTTTAATGCCTGCTTCTTTTTGGAAAATTTCTGCGCCCATTCTTTGAGGAGCGCCAGCACCAGAAGAGGCGTAATTTAATTTATCTGGATTGGCTTTTGCATAATCAACCAAACCTTTCAAGGTTCTCACTGGAACATTGGGATTCACAACTACCACCAACGGTACCGAGCCCACAATCATGACTGGCGTGAAATCCTTCAAAATGTCATAACGCAACTTTCCTTTTTCAAGGGTTGCCATAGTGGAATGGGATGTCACCGCACCCATTAAGAGTGTATAGCCATCCGGCGTAGCCTTGGCTACTGCTTCCGCACCAATATTGCCACCAGCCCCACCACGGTTTTCAACTAACACTTGCTGCCCCAAAGAGTCACCTAAATTCTTAGCCAAAATACGACCAATCACATCCGTAGCGCCACCTGGAGGGTAAGGAACAACCAGCTTGATGGGTCGATCTGGATAAGCGGCATGAACTAAACCAGAAAAGCTCAGAATGATTAACGCCCGAGCAATAGAATGCCAAAGCTTGAATTGAAAAGTAATCATGTTGTCTCCGTTAAACAGCTTTATTTTGATGGTCTCAATATACTAAACTTTAGCAATACACACCTTTGAGCGTGCTAAGCTCAGTCTAGGATCATTGCCAAGGAACGTCATGTCTACCATTCAACCCTTTCATCTCGCATTTCCAGTCGACAATTTGGAAGCAGCCCGCAGTTTTTACGGTAGCACTTTAGGTTGCGCCGAAGGACGAAGCTCGGATGAATGGATTGACTTTGATTTCTTTGGACACCAATTGGTTGCCCATCTTGCCCCTCAAGAATGCGGTCATGCAGCCTCAAACGAGGTTGACGGGCATCAAGTTCCCGTAAAACATTTTGGGGTTGTTCTGACCATGCCAGATTGGCATGTCTTAGCAGATCGCTTGCGTAACAGCGGCATGAAATTCATCATAGAACCACAGATCCGGTTTCAGGGAAAAGTGGGCGAGCAAGCGACGATGTTCTTTTTAGATCCGGCTGGCAATGCTTTAGAGTTCAAAGCATTTGAAGACCCAAGCCAATTATTTGCAAAGTAAGGTTTGCTCCTAAGCAAGCTTTACTTTGAGCTTAAGCGCCATAGCGATGTAATTTCAGCTGCTCTTGCGAAGTGCAACCGATCAGATTCGTCAAACGCTTTAGGATGCTTAGGCTTAGTATCCATGCGACCGACTACCTCTAAGCCAGCCTCTTCAATCCACGCAAGCAATTCTGGTCGAGTTCTGAGTCCAAGATGCTCAGCTAGATCTGACAGAATCAGCCAGCCCTCACCCTGAGGTAAAAGGTGATCTCGTAACCCAGATAAAAATCCTTTGAGCATTTGACTCTCGGGGTCATATACCGCGTGTTCCAAAGGTGAGCTGGGTCTGGCGGGTATCCAAGGTGGATTACAGATAATCAAGGAGGCCTTGCCTGGTGGAAATAAATTGGCCTTAAGCACTTCTATTTGAGAACCTAAATTTAATAGCGCAATATTTTCTTTGGCACAAGCAAGTGCGCGATCATCTAGATCGGTAGCAATCATTTTCTGCACACCCCGCATGGCCAAAATAATAGACAGCACGCCGGTGCCAGCGCCGATATCAAAAGCAACAGAGTCTTTATTCCATGACTTTGGCAATGGCGCATTACAAACCAACTCAATATACTCACCTCGAACGGGCGAAAAAACACCGTAATGAGGATGAACAAAAATAGGTTCGCCATCACCATCAGCCAAAATAGGCAATCCATTCTTACGCCATTCATGAGCACTGATCACCCCCAATAGCTCACGCAATGAAACTACATAAGACTCGCTGACAATTCCATACGCCTCTTGGCAAGCCTGAGTAATATCTGGTGCACGACGTAAGGGGATAGTGTGATCAGGGTTGCACTGGATGAGCAACATACCCAGCGTTCGTGCTCGCTGGGATTGTGCGAGACGATGTTGATTAAAAATATCTTGGGCCGTTTTTTGGACAGCAACTTCATCTGTTTTAACAGCCCTCTTACCTGCACGTTTTGATTTTTTTGAGGGTTTATCAATCCGCCGAACCAATGCCTGCAATAACTGGCGCGCATTCTGAAAATCACCCTTCCACAGAATCGCAGTACCTTCGCATGCCAAATGATACGCATCATCCGCTGTCAGGGTGTCATCTCCAGTCACTACTTTTTTGTGTGGAGCGATGCCATTTTCAGAATGCCAAATTGCTTCACGGGGTTGATCATTCTCATTCCAATGAATGGAAGTATTTTGGATCATGACTTATCCGGGAGGATGTTCCTCAGGATTGACATCGAGCGCAATTAAAAATCGAGAGACCATGTTATATGCAGCGATGACTGTTACTAACTCAACCGTATCCGTATTACCTAAAAGAAGTTGTAAGCGCTTCATCAAAGCACCATCCACTTGAATATTGCGCGTTATCTGAAATGTCAATGCTGCCGCATCGTTTTCCACCGGACTAAAAAGTTGAGCAGGAAAACTATCTTGACCAATTAAACGTAGCGCCTGAACCTGCTCCTCGGTACCGCCAGCCTTGATAAAAGGAGGGGCATGATGAAAGAACTCATACTCAGCGCCATTGAGAACAGCAACGCCGCACATGGCGAGCTCGCGCAACTTCGGATCTAAAGAGAGGTTGTTGCGTATCTCACCAATGAAATGATTCCAGCCCTCTGCAATAGGGGTACTGTGCAACAACATCCGATCTAAGTTAATAAATTGACCACCGCGCCTTTTGCGGATTGCTGCCACCAGCTCGGCGGGCTCCGCTAGATCCATTGGCTGATAAGGAATTAAACGCTCAGTCATACTTCACCTTTATTGGGTTTCTTTAATATTGTTTTCAATCACAAACTTACCCCAGATACCGATTTGCTTGCCGATAAAATCGCGCAAAGTCTCTGGGTTACCAGCAATAATTTCAATTCCTTGGGTCTTTAATTTCGCTGAAACAGCAGGCGTCTTAAGTGCTTTAATTACTGCTGCATTCATGGCATTCACAATGGCAGGGGGCGTTTTTCCTGGTGCCAATACTGCCCACCACGCTGGCGCATTAAATCCAGGATAGCCACTTTCAGCAATCGTGGGAACATTGGGTAACTCAGCAGATCTTTTGGTAGTAGTGATTGCTAAAGGAATAATGCCGCCACTTTCAACATGGGGCTTAACCAGGAATTCTGAGCCAATGGCTAGCTGGACTTGACCACCAAGAATATCTTGCATCAAAGGGCCGCCGCCGCGATAAGGGATGTGATTCCAATCAAAGCCAGCCTGTTTAGCCAAACGAGCCATCGCTAAATGTCCGAGACTGCCAACCCCGATAGAGCCGTAACTAAATTGCTTACCAGCCTTCGATTGCTCTACCAGTTGCTTAAAGCTGGTGATCCCAGAGTTTTTACTGGCAACGATTACCATCGGGGAGGTACCAATCAGAGTGACCGGCGCAATATCTTTAATCGTATCGTAGGGGAGCTTATCTTTTAGACTTGGATTGACTCCGTGAGTATCAAATACCACTGCAAAGGTATAACCGTCTGGGTCTGATCTAGTCATGGCTGCAGTGCCAATGACGCCTGATGCGCCCCCAATATTCTCGACAATCACGTTTTGCTTCAATTCCGCCTGCAAGGCTGGGGCTAAAGTGCGCGCCACTTGATCGACAGAGCCGCCAGGCGGGAATACCGCAATGAGGCGAATCGGCTTCTGGGTAGGCCAAGCTCCAGCTCCAGCTGTTTGAGCACTCACAATAGAGTAACTAGTCATGAACAATATGCTTAATAACAAGGCTTTTTTAGCCATTTTCAATAGAATCTGCATTGCTAGGTCTCCTTCGCTTAAGAGTGCAAGATTACCACCCTCTCGGCGGCTTGTTTGATAATAGAGCCCATAGCCAAAAAAGATTGAACATGAAGCCCATTTTGAACATAGCCGCCTATTTATTTGTCAGCTTAGACAACTTAACAGAGCTACGTACCAACATATTGGATCAATGTCACTCTCACCAACTCAAAGGGACAATCTTGCTAACCGGCGAAGGCATTAATCTATTTCTAGCTGGTCAGGAATTAGAGTTACAGAGCTTCTTAGATTGGCTACGTGATGACCCTCGCTTTAAACCAATTCAAGTCAAAGAGAGCTGGTCTGAAACCCAGCCATTCAAAAAGATGTTGGTCAAAATCAAGAATGAAATTATTCGCATGAATCACCCGATGATTCGACCAGAAGAAGGTCGCGCGAATTTCATTTCTCCAAAGAAATTACAAGAGTGGCTTGACCGTGGCACCGATGATTTAGGTCGCCCCGTTGTCATGATTGATACACGCAATGCATTTGAAGTGGAGTATGGCACTTTTGAAAATGCCCTGCACTTCAATATCAATAAATTTACCGAATTTCCTGAAGCTATTACGGCACAAAAAGAAACATTAGCAGATAAAACTTTGGTGAGCTTTTGTACTGGCGGAATCCGCTGTGAAAAATCTGGGCTCTACATGCGTGAAATTGGCATGCAACACAGCTATCAATTAGAAGGGGGCATCCTAAAATACTTCGAGGAAGTGGGCTCAGCGCATTACACCGGCAGCTGCTTTGTATTTGATGAACGAGAAGCTTTAGAACCTAGTTTGGATACCATTCCCATGGAACGCTCCATCAGAAAAAAGCTCACTGCCTAAATAAGGGGGCTTAAGCTGACTTATCCACCAAACCCAGCATGCTGACTTGGGTCGATTCAATAGTAAAATCCATCCATCAAAGAAACTTAATCTTAAATCTCCTCTGGACTCCAGACATGTCTAATACCCTCAATCGGCAAGTGCCGATTTTTTTATCTACCCTCATTTTTTTAAGTCTGGGTTTCATTGTGAGCTTAAATGCTACCGCGCAATCAACGCAAAACTATCCTAACAAGCCCATTAAATTAGTTGCTCCAGTGGCGGCTGGAGGGGGGCTTGATAACTTAGCACGTAAGGTTGCCGAACGGCTATCCAAAAATCTAGGTCAAACCATTATTGTTGAAAACATTGGGGGCGGGGGTGGTGTAATTGCGTCCCAAGCCATTGCAAAGGCAGCTCCAGATGGCTACACTCTGATGATTTCTTATGTAGGAAGCCACGGCACCAACCCAGCTGTACGCAAACTACCCTACGATGCCATCAAAGATTTCACCGCAATTGGCATGATCGGTGCTACACCGAATGCACTCGTCATTAACCCAGATTTGCCGATTAAGAATCTAAAAGAATTTGTAGAGTACGCCAAGAAAAATCCTGCCAAGTTAAGTTATGGTTCAGCTGGACCAGGAACATTAACCCACCTCGGCATGGAACAATTTAAATTAGCAGCGAACATCTTTATGGTTCACGTTCCTTATCGTGGCATAGGCCCTGCTTATACCGATCTCCTCGCAGGTCAAACTCAAGCAATGTTACCTACCTTGTATGCTGCGATGCCCTACCTCAAGTCGAATCGAGTGAGGGCCTTAGCTGTGACTGGTGATAAGCGGAGTTCAGCAGAACCGAATATCCCGACTTTTAAAGAATTGGGTTACAAAGGATTTGATGGTCAACAGTGGTACGGTCTTTCAGGCCCAGCCAATATGCCAGATGCCATTGTAAAAAAACTGAATGTCGAATTAAACAAAGTACTAGCAATGCCCGAGTTTTCTGAGCAGATGACAAACGAGGCGATGACCCTGATGCCAATGACGCCTGAGCAGTTTTCTAACTACATAAAAGAAGATATTGCACGCTGGGTCAAGGTTGCCAAGGTACGCAATATTGAGCTGGAATAAATTCTTTAACCCATTCTGATTACATTCAATACTTATAAAAACAGGAAATACTATGTCACAAGCGATACAAGCAGCAGCGGATATGAATGCACCACCGGTGACTAAAATACTGGCAGAGTTTGTTACCTCACATGCCAGTCAAGGTTGGAGTCCGGAAGTAGATCATGAGGCGCATCGTACGTTTTTAAATTGGCTAGGCTGTGCAATTGGTGCAGCAAACCATGAAAGTGTTGAATCCTCATTAGCTGCCATTCGCGAGTTTCAGCCGGCACCTCAAGCCAGCATTTTGGGCAGGAAGGACCGAGTTGATATGGGCGGTGCAGCACTCATTAACGGTATCAGCTCACACACTTTTGACTTTGATGACACTCATCTGAAGACCGTCATTCACCCAGCGGGACCCGTAGCTTCCGCCATCCTCGCCTTAGGCGAACATACGAATGTCACTGGCCGTCAAATTATTGACTCACTCGTTTTAGGAATTGATGTTGCATGTCGTGTTGGTAATGCGATGTATCCCGACCACTACCATCGTGGTTGGCATATTACCGGCTCTACCGGAATGCTAGGCTCTGCTGCAGCCTGCGCACGTCTCATGGGGCTTGATGTGCAGAAAACTACCATGGCTTTAGGTATTGCCGCTTCTCAGCCAGTGGGTATGCGCGAGCAATTTGGTACCATGACCAAACCCTTTCACCCAGGAGGCGCAGCTCGCGCCGGACAACTCTCTGCGCTATTAGCTAAACATGGTTTTACTGCTAGCTCTAAAGCCCTGGAAGCTGGTCGTGGCTATATGCAAACCGTCTCCACCAAATGTGATTGGTCAGAAATTGATCGAGAGCTTGGTAAATCATTTGAGATTTCCTTAAATACCTATAAACCATTTGCTTGCGGAATTGTGATTCATCCAGCTATTGATGCTTGTGCTCAATTACGTGCACAAGGGGTTAAGGCAGAAGAGGTTGAGCGAATTGAATTACGCGCTCACCCGCTAGTACTTGAATTAACCGGTAAAAAAACACCCAAAGATGGCCTAGAAGGCAAGTTTAGTGTCTACCATGGTTGTGCCGTTGGTCTGATTTTTGGTCAGGCTGGCGAAGGTGAATATGCTGATGAGATTGTGAACCGTCCTGATGTCGTTGCTTTGCGCGCCAAAGTAAACGCTACAACGGATACCTCTATCAGCGAAGCATCTATTGACGTTAAGGCAATTCTGAAAGATGGCCAAGAGGTTCATATCTTCATTCAAAATGCGATTGGATCTGTCGAGAACCCTATGAGCGATAGCAATTTAGAACAGAAATTTATTGGCTTGACTGAGCCAGTCATTGGCAAAGAAAAAACTCGCCAGTTAATTTCTGCTTTGTGGAGTATCGGAAGTGCGCCTGACCTCAAGAAGATCTTGAGCCTTTGCACGCCAGATTAAACCCACTCCAAAGAAAAGACTATGAATACAAAATCCAATATCGTTATCTTAGGTGACTACGAATGTGCTCTGCGTCGTTTCTCCCAGTGGGAGAATCTGGAACAGCGCGCTAACCTCACCTTTCACCACGAGCCCCTTCGTGACGAGGCCTTGTATGAAGCCGTAAAAGATGCTGATGCCATTGCCATCGTGCGTGATCGGGCTCCATTTAATGAAGCCATGATCGCTAGATTGCCAAAGCTCAAGTTCCTGATGTTCACAGGCGAGCGTAATGGCACCTTGGATGCAGCTGCATTGATCGCACGAAATATCCCCATAGCTTGTTCGCCCGGCGGTCCATCTAAAGAAACCACTGCCGAACTGACTTGGGCTTTAATCTTGGGCGCATCCAAGCGTTTAATTGAAGAGCACAAACTGATTGCCTCAGGTGGCTGGCGTGATGAGCTCTCCGTACTTCCAATGCTTTCTGGTCAGCGGCTCGGCATCATGGGTTTAGGTGCAATTGGTAGCCGAGTTGCTAGAGTTGGTCACGCTTTTGGTATGGAGGTGGTGACTTGGAGTCCACGCATGACACCCGAACGCGCTGCCGCAGAAAATGCGACATCCGTTAGCCTTGATGAATTACTCAGCACTTCCAAAGTAGTGACGATGCATTTAGTAGCTGGACCAGGCACTAAGGGAATTATCAGCGCCGATCAACTTGCTTTGATGCGAGCGGATTCTATTTTAGTAAACACTTCCCGTTCAGCGCTCATTAATATGACAGATTTAAGTGCTGCACTTAAAAAGGGCTGTCCTGGACAAGCTGCAATTGATGTCTTTGATATTGAACCATTGCCAAAAGATGATCCACTGCGCAATACTCCGAATCTATTAACCACTCCTCATTTGGGCTTTATTGCAGAACCTATTTTTGAAGCTTTCTCAAAAGGTATTACCCAAACTTTAGAAGCGTGGCTCGATCAAAAACCTGTACCACACCCCTTTAAGATCTAATTCTTTTGAAAGCACTCACCCCAACGGAGTTATTTATTTGCTTTAGCAAAATTGGGATGTCCGGTTTTGGTGGAGTTCTCCCTTGGGCTCGCCGTACTTTAGTAGAGCAAGATAAGGTACTCAGCTCTGAAGAATTCAGCGCCATTCTAGGGATATGTCAAATTGTTCCGGGGCCGAATATTCTGAATCTTGCTGTATGTATTGGTTCTCGTCTCTGCGGGGCCAAGGGAGCTTTTGCTGCAGCACTTGGTCTCACACTCGGACCTATCTGTATTGTCATGTTGCTCGCAGTCCTTTACCAACATTACAGTAATTTAGAGAGCGTGCAAGGCTTACTCAGAGGCATCTCTGCAGTTGGCGTAGGCCTAATTGCCTCTACTGGTATCAAAATGATGCGCGATGAGTTTCGATATCCCGCAATGCTTTTGGTGGTGGTTGCTACAGTGATCGCTGCAAGCTACTTTCACCTGGATCTGGGTTGGGTAGTGCTCATGATCTCCCCACTTGCTTTGTTTTTAGCCCACCAAAAAGCGCGCAAACGATGAGCATCCTGATCAGCTTATTTCTAAAGCTCTCAGCCTTTTCTCTGATTGCCTTTGGTGGTATTAATGCGCTACTTCCTAGCCTCTTAAATTTATCTGTCTACCAAGAGCATTGGATTGACCTGCAAACGTTTGCAGATTACTTTGCCATTGCTCAGGCCGCTCCTGGTCCAAACTTCATGACTGTCACCTTAATTGGCTGGCATGTTGGAGGTGTCATTGGGGCTCTTCTCGCTACTTTTGCGATTGCCTGGCCATCTTCCATTTTGGTGTACTTTTTGCAACGGCTGATTCTGAGCATGACCGACGAACATAAAAAGAGGATGATCCAATATGCGGCAGCTGCATTGGCTATTGGCCTAGTGCTTTCTTCAGCCTGGCAGATTGCATTGCAAATCAATCATAGTTATGCTGCCTATGGACTCACGATACTCACCATTGGATTGACAGTGTTTACTCGCTGGCACCCCTTATACTTAATTGCACTGGGCGCAGCCCTTGGAACCATGGGATTCATATGAAACTCTCTACACTTCTCAGCAGGTCGATGATAGGCTTGGCGCTAGTATCGGTGCCAACCCTGCAAGCACAAACGACCTACCCTAATAAACCCATTAATTTAGTCGTGCCGTATGGCGCCGGTGGTAGCGCTGATTCTCGGAGTAGGCAACTAGCGGTCCGCATGAGCGTGCTGCTAAAGCAACCGATTATTGTCGATAACAAACCAGGTGCTGGCGGTAATATTGGCACAGAATTTGTAGCCAGAGCTGCTCCAGATGGCTATACCATTGGCATGGGAAATTTTGCGCCATTGGCAGTGAACAAAACACTCTTTGGCACGCTACGTTATGACCCAGAAACGGATCTCGCCCCAATCATATTGATTGAAAAGGGTCCATTGATGTTGGTAGTAAACCCGAATTCACAATATAAAACGATTCAAGATATTGTGACTGCAGCCAAGGCAAAGCCAGGCACACTCACCTTTTCTTCGGGTGGTATTGGAGGCAGCCATCAACTTTCAGCAGAACTCTTTATGCAAAATACCGGAATCCAAATGATTCACGTGCCTTATAAGAGTGGCTCTGCAGCGCTAACGGATTTAATGGCTGGTAATGTCGATATGATGTTTGATCAGATGTACTCAGCTGTCCCCAGCATTAGAGCAGATAAGTTACGTCCCATTGCGATTACTAGTAAGAAGCGGTCTCCCCTCTTCCCGAATGTGCCTAGCTTTGCGGAGCTAGGTTACCCGAAAGTTGAAGTTCTAAATTGGCAGGGATTCATTGCGCCAGCGGGGACACCCAAGCCCATTATTGAGAAACTCAATAAAGCAGCTAATGAGGCTCTCAAAGATCCCCAACTCAGAGAGCTCATGCTTTCCCAAGGAAATGAAATTGGAGGTGGCACACCAGCTGATTTCGCGGCCTTGATTAAATCTGAAGCTACCAAATGGAGTGCGGTAGTCAAAGCCGGAAACATTAAACCTGAATAATCAAGCCTGAGTAATCTGAACTAAAGTGCTAACTTAAGGGCTTACTTAAGGGCCTGGTAAGTCAGAATACCTAAGAAGGTGAGGACTAGGGAGCCGACTAAATGTAAGAGTGCAGTTCCCAGCGCCCAAGTGACTTCACCACGCTGCATAAATCCCACCACCTCAGCTGAAAAACTAGAGAATGTAGTGAGGCCTCCTAGAAAACCAGTAACTACCAACAACCTCCACTCGGGAGATAGACTTGGATTATTGCCAAAAAATGCTACAGCAATACCCACCATATATCCACCCACCATATTTGCGATGAAGGTCCCGAGAGGGAGTGTTGAGACAATGTTGACCGTTGCAAGATTAAATCCCGCTCTCAATAATGCGCCGAGACCAGCACCACAGAAAATTGCAAAAATAGATAGCCACATAGATAGATATTTATTGAATTGAGAATGTCAGCATACTAATGGAACCCATCTCTAAGCCATCAACCAACACTCTGGGTTCTTCCCCAAACTCTTGCTGGGCAAGCGTATACAAGGCGGGCCAATAATGCTCAGGGGTCGGGATGGATAAATGAGCGGAATTGCCCATTTGTTCCCAATGCACTAAATTCTCATAGTGATTTGCACTCATCTCAGAAACAAAAAAATCATTGAACTCTTTAGCCCAAGGATAGGGTGTCGCGCCCTCTTCCCAGTGAATCGTTCGTAAATTATGGACAACATTGCCACTGGCCAGAATCAAAATATTTTCGTCACGTAAGGGGCGCAATTTTTTCGCCAACTCATAATGCTCACTCGCAGATAGGGAACCGTCCAAACTGAGTTGCACCACAGGGACATCAGCATCCGGATAGAGGTATTTCAGAACAGACCAAGCGCCATGGTCAATGCCCCATTCGTTCTCTTCAAGCACTACAGGAACATCAAGCAATTCTTTTACGCGATCCGCAAGCGCAGGACTTCCTGGTGCAGGATATTGAATATCGAACAAGGCTTGCGGAAATCCGCCAAAGTCATGAATTGTTTTGGGCTTAGTCATTGCAGTCACCCAAACCCCACGGGTGACCCAATGAGCCGAGATAACTAAAATAGCGTCGGGTCGTTTTAACGATTTACCGAGTGTTGCCCAAGCAGCCGTGTAACGATTGGGCTCAATGGCGAACATTGGACTGCCATGGCCAGCAAATACTGCAGGTTGGCGATGGCTGGTCATTGATACCGATTAACCAAATACGTAACCAATATGAGCTGCAACTAATGCAAATAAAATAGCCAGGCTGGTGGCGCCAGCCAACATCACGGTCAAGGTGATGATCTTTTTATTAATTTCTTCTTTCGACTCTTTATGCCATTCGTTCATGGTCAATCCTTAGTGAATACATTGCAATAGAGTAATTATCCACTATCGGCCGCGGCCGGCCTTACGCATCATGGCTTTTCCACCGCCAAAGCCCGCTTGAGGCCTTCCACCAGGACCTGATGGACCCTTAGGGGCTGGGGGACGGGCCACAGGTTTGGCAACTACCGGCTTAGCTGGGGTTTTTGATTCAGGTTTCTTGTCTTCAGTCACTTTTTTGCTCCTATAGATATCATATTGCCATGATTACTGACTATTCTATCCAAGCTGTAGCCATTAATGCGATTCCTTTGATTTTTGCTATTACGATCCATGAGGCAGCCCATGGCTACGCCGCCCGCAGATTGGGTGACAATACAGCCTATATGCTGGGTCGAGTCAGCCTGAATCCCATTAAACATATAGACCCTGTAGGTACGGTCCTCATCCCCCTGTTGTTGATTTTGACCGGATCCCCGTTTTTAGTGGGCTACGCCAAACCCGTACCCGTCAACTTTGGACGCCTTCGTAACCCCCGTATTGACTCTATTTGGGTAGCTTTAGCTGGGCCAGGGTCTAATTTTATTCAGGCTTTGATTTGGCTCACCCTGCTGATAGGGCTGGTTGGACTTGGCATTAAAGAACAGTTTTTAATCTCAATGTCTCAAGCTGGTATTACCTGGAATCTAGGACTGCTTGTGTTCAACCTGTTCCCTCTACCTCCCCTAGACGGGGGCCGGATCCTAGCAGGACTATTGCCAGCTCGCCAATCCATCGCACTCGGAAAACTGGAGCCCTGGGGCTTTTTTATCGTGCTCGGCTTGGTATTTACCGGCATTATTGGCAGCCTTTGGATGACCCCCTTGATAGCCTTTTTTGAGTGGCTTATCCTACTGATCACCAGCCCTTTGAGGATGATTTTCTGAGGACTTCCAACCTGCAAAAGTCATTATTCGCGTGTATGCTCACCAATATGGTTTTACCCCTTACTTAATCCACAAAAACTACTGGAGTCCCAATGAAACTCAAGCACATTGTTTTGACCGTTCTTGCACCCACATTACTCGCAAGTGCAGGCGTAGCCTCTGCCCAATTCCAAAAACCAGAAGACGCAATCAAGTATCGTCAGAGTGCGTTTACCGTAATGGCTAACTCTTTCGGAAAGATTAATGCAGTAGTTAAAGGTGAAGCATCTTTTAACAAAGATGATGTGGCCAAGAACGCAGCAGTTGTTGCAATGATCTCCACCTTGCCATGGCAAGCATTTGGTCCGGGCACTGAGGGTGGCAATGCACTACCAGCTGTCTGGTCAGAGAATGCTAAATTCAAAGCAGCTTCAGAAAAATTACAACTAGCTGCAGTTAATCTCAATACTGCTGCGCAGTCTGGCGATTTAGAGGCTATTAAGAAAGCCTTTGGTGCAACAGGAGCGACCTGCAAAGGTTGCCATGATGACTTCAAGAAAAAGTAATTAGGCCGTAATCAAGTAACCTAGAACTGCTGCAATTAGGCTCAGCAGCAATAAAGCAAGGCCGCGTTGTAGACCTCCATCCTTGGAGGCTAGACCCAAGTCAGCAGGCAGATTTTTCGCCTCCTTGCTTGGGTCGATTTCTTTATCGCCCACGATCATCGGCTTGACCAAATCTTCACCTTTAAATTTGTAGTAATACAAGATGGCGCAGAGGTGGAGTGCGATCAAGATCAGGAGCACGTATTCATTGAAATGGTGGATTGAAGTCAAGAGAGAAACCGTACTATTCGAAACATACTTTGCGAAGGGGCCTTCAAAGGAAATGTCGTCATTTGCAAACAGACCAGTAACCGCCTGCACGCCAACCGAGGAAATTAAGGCAATAACAGATAAAGCGCCCAAAGGGTTGTGTCCAATACCCCCTTGAGATTTACCCAATACATAGCTAAACAAACTTTGGGGGCTGGGCACAAAATTGATAAAACGGGCATGGTAAGAGCCCATCAGACCCCAGCAAATCCTGAAAATAATTAAAGCTAGCACGCAATAACCCACTCGCGCATGGATCTCCATAGCATTACCGCCAATCTTGACGGTAATAAAGCTGATCAGAATACAGACGGCTAAAAGCCAATGGAACAAACGAATAGGTAGATCCCAAACGCGAATGATTTTTTTCATTCCATAAGGATAAATCACTCACGCCCTTAAAATGAGACAAATTCATGAAAACCAGTCAAGCCTTTAGAACCCTCTTGCTTTACCGTATCGGCGCGACTCTGAGCTACCAAATCATGATGGTTGCCGTAGGGTGGCATTTATATGAGATCACCAACAGCGTGATTTCGCTTGGCTTAATCGGGCTAGCAGAGCTTGTTCCGTATTTCATCCTAGCGCTATATGCGGGACATGCAGTAGATCACCATTCTCGTAAGTTGATTGCGGCCATTGCCTGCTTACTTCATGTGGGCGTGGGATTGTTCTTGGTGGCCATCGCTTTGAATTGGCTTGCTCCCCCAGTACCTTTAATTTATACCGCAGTGGCTTTTTTAGGTTTGGCACGCGCCCTATTACGCCCCTCCTATCAAGCCATCTTTGGTCAAATCATTCCCCGAGATCAACTCACCAAATACACGGCTTATGCCTCTTCTGCATTTCAGATCTGCGTCGTCACGGGTCCAGGTCTTGGCGGCCTGATGATTGGCTTTGCCGGACTAGAGTGGACCTATGCTTTAGCAGCGTTTAGTGCCGCCATTGGTTTATATGGGATTACCTTCATTCAGATCAAGCAGGAAACACCAGCAGTTTTAAATCCTAATTTTCTAAAAAGCTTTTTAGAAGGCTTTCACTATGTGCGCAAGCATGAATTAATTATCAGTATTATGGCGCTCGATATGTTCGCCGTACTCTTCGGTGGCGCTGTCTCGATCTTGCCTGCGTTTGTTAAAGAAGTACTCAATGCGGGTCCAGAAACTCTGGGGATTTTAAGAGCGGCTCCTGCAGCTGGTGCAGTCATCATCGGCATTTATTTGGCACGTCGCCCCCTATTAGAAAACTCTGGAAAATATTTACTCTTATCGATAGGCGGCTTCGGCCTTGCGATTATTGCCTTTGGACTCTCTAACAATCTGTGGCTTTGCGCTCTTTTTCTGTTTATTTCAGGTTGCTGCGACTCAGTCTCAGTCGTGATCCGCGGCAGCATCATGCAGCTCACGACTCCAGATCAAATGCGGGGCAGAATTAGTGCCATCAATGGCATATTCATTGGCTCTTCCAATGAATTAGGTGCGCTTGAGTCAGGGATTGCTGCCAGCCTCATTGGGCTTGTGCCGTCCATTGTGTTTGGTGGAGCTGCAACGATTGCTGTTGTTCTACTCACGTATCAACTCGCTCCCCAACTACGAAAACTCCATCTTAAGGATCTGACTTAAATTAGGTTTGGCTGAGTTAACTCAAGATTGGCTTATTGAATCTTTGGAATATCTTTTTGGATAATTTTTAAGCCAGCGCGAAGAGCTTCTTGATAGCGCTCCCGCTCTGCTTTTATTGTCTCGGGAGTCCAAGAATAAAAACCTTCACCGGTTTTCATGCCGAGCTTACCGCTAGCAACACGCTCGCTTAAGCATTTGGCAATCTCGGATGAATTATTCAGGGTTGGATAAATCGTCGTTCCACCAGCGCCATGCACATCTAGCCCCGCGTGCTCTCTCTGCATGATCGGCCCAGCTGCGATGTAACGAAAGCCAAAACCAAAACGAACTGCCTTATCAATATCTTCCAAGCTAGCTATACCGGCGTCGACCATAGCAAAAGCTTCGCGCGATAAAGCATGCTGTAAACGATTCGCCAAGAAACCCGGTAAATCTTTTTTCACAGTCACTGGCACCATCCCGCAGGCGGTCATCAGGCGCGAGAGACTTTCACCCACCATGGGCGATGTCTTCTTTCCGTAGACTACCTCTACGCAAGGCACCAAATGCGCAGGCATAAAGAAATGCAATCCAATCATGCGCGCCGGTGTTTTTAAACCGCTTGCGATGTCGCTAATCGGAAAGCTAGTGCTATTACTTGCTAAGACTGCTTCTGGTTTGGCATATTGCTCGAGCTTAGCAAATAACGCTTGCTTAATGTCCAAACGCTCAGGCACGCATTCAATCACCAAATCCACTTCCGACCAGTCGACCTCTTCCAAGGAGCCAGCAGTGGTGAGCAAATGCAGGCGGTGTTCATAGCCCAGTTCAATCATCGTGTTGGCAAAGTAATCTGGCAGGAGCGCAAGGCGTTCTGTAGTGGGTTCTACGACTTGAACTGCACAGCCACCCCGCGCGCATACGGCTGCCACATCGGCGCCCATAGTACCGCCACCGACGATGACGACTTTGGTTTCTGCTGGGGTAAACAACATCTGATTTCTCCTTAGGGGGCAAGATACGGATTACAAATCCTCTTACAATGCTTCCATTATTCCAATAAAAAAGTAAGAGACTCATGATCCCAGTCAATTCGGTGCTGCAGGTCGGTCAATTTCCAGACATCATGCAGATGGAGATTGATAAGCGACTAAGCGCCACCAAAATGCCAGACCCCAAGAGTAAGCCTCCTGAGGGAAGCTTCACTGCCATCATTACTCGCTCAAACACCCAAATACCCCAAGGTTTATTGGAGCAACTGCCCTCTGTAGGCCTGGTCGCTACTTGTGGGGTTGGTTATGACAACCTCCCCCTGGACTATCTAAAGGCAAGCGGGATTAAAGCCAGCAATACTCCGGGTGTTCTCAATGATGCCGTTTGTGAACTAGCGATAGGCATGCTGTTTAGCCTGGTTCGCCGTATCCCTGAGGCTCATGCGTTCGTTCAGAATAAGGCTTGGTCCAAAGGCTTATTCACAGTGACAAGCACTTTGGCAGGAAAACGGGTTGGAATTGCCGGAATGGGTCGCATTGGACAGGACCTCGCAAAGCGCCTTGAACCCTTTAAAGTCAAAATCGCCTATACGGGGCCATCCCCAAAAGCACTTACTTATGACTATTACCCCGATCTCAAGTCCTTGGCAAACGCATCTGATGTTCTTATCCTCGCGTGCCCTGCTACTCCAGAGACTGACAAGATGGTCAATGCTGAAGTCTTAGATGCTCTAGGGTCATCAGGTTACCTCCTCAATATTGCTCGAGGAAGCGTCGTAGATGAAGGCGCACTTTTAGTTGCACTGCAGCAAAAAAAGATTGCTGGTGCAGCGCTCGATGTATTCGAAAATGAGCCAAATCCAAACCCGGGGTTCTTAATTCTTGATAATGTCTTACTAACACCGCATATTGGCAGTGCAACTACCGAAACGCGACAATTAATGACTAATTTAGCAATAGATAATCTAGAAGCTTTTTATAATCAACAGCCACTTCTGACCGAAGTTATCAATTAAACCGGAGTAAGCATGACAATTTCCCAACACCCATCCACGCTACCTGCAGTGCTTTCACCTGTCTTGACTCCATTTAGGGAAGATGGCAGCCCAGATGCCCAAAAATTACTAAAGCAATGTCAGTGGCTTGAAGCAAGTGGTGTTGGCCAAGCTATCTATGGCACGAATTCTGAAGCAAACTCGATGTCTAATTCACAAAAGATGGCTACATTAAGCACTCTCATCGAGGGTGGTTTAAACCCAGCGCACATGATGCCTGGAACTGGGACAACCTCTATTCATGGCACTGTGCAAATGACTAAACATGCCTTGCAATACAAATGCGCCGGGGTATTAATGTTGCCACCGTTCTACTACAAAGATGTGACTGATGATGGTCTCTTCGCCTTTTTCTCAGAAGTAATCCAAAAAGTGGGTGATGCAGGATTACAGATTTACATCTACAACATCCCACCAGTGACCAAAATTAATCTGAGCCTGTCTTTATTGGAGCGACTTCATAAAGAGTACTCAAAGACTGTGGTTGGTATAAAAGATAGCTCTGGTGATTGGGCATATACCGAGTCCGTAATTAAACTCTTGGCGCCCTCAGGCTTCCGAGTCTACGCTGGTAGTGAAGTGTTCCTCATGCGCACCCTCCGTGCGGGTGGTGTTGGCTGTATCTCAGCTACTGCTAACGTAAACCCTAGGGCGATTGCAGAATTAGCCGCCCATTGGAGGGAATCTGACGCAGATCAACGCCAAGCTACGCTAGATCAAGTACGCTCAGTTTTTGCTCAATATCAAATGATTGCTGGTATGAAAACTGCTGTTGCACATTACAGCAAAGATGCTGAGTGGTTGCGCGTGCTGCCACCACTCATGCAGCTAAGTGCAGATCAGCAAGCGAAGTTATTAGGTGAATTGCAAAAAATGAATTTTAGTATGCCGGGCCTTTAATTTAATAGACGCATCAGAGGAGATAACTCAATGAAACTAATCAAAATAATTGCCGTATCGTTCGCCATGATGTTCGGCGCAGCACAAGCGCAAAACATTTCTATTGCAACTGGCGGTACTGGTGGCGTTTACTACCCTATGGGTGGTGGACTTGCCTCTGTGCTCTCTAACAAAGTACCTGGAATGTCTGCTACCGCTGAAGTAACTGGCGGTTCTGTGGACAACCTCAACCTCATCGGTACAGGCAAGCCTTATGTTGGCTTTTCTATGGCCGATGCTGCCAAAGACGCGAAAGACGGTGAAGGTAAATTTGTTAATAAGAAAATAGATCTCAGCACGCTATTGGTGCTCTATCCAAATCTGATGCACGTTGTCACTGTAGAGTCTACTGGCATTAAGTCTATGAAGGACTTAAAAGGTAAGCGTATTAGCACTGGTGCCCCAGGTAGCGCAACTGAAGTGATGGCTTTTCGCTTGCTAGAAGCCGCTGGCCTTGATAAAGACAAAGATGTGAAGCGCGAGCGCTTGAGCGTTGCTGAATCCGTTAATGCTGTTAAGGATCGCAAAATCGATGCGTTCTTTTGGGTTGGTGGCTTGCCAACTGCTGCGGTTACTGATCTTGCTAATAGTCCTGGCATGAAAATTGTGATGATCGATAATGCCGCAGAAGTCGCTGCCATGAATAAAAAGTATGGCAATCTTTATTTTGCTACTGATATCCCCAAAGAAACCTACAGCGGTATGACTAAAGACAACAAAGTATCTGGTGTAGCGAACATCCTAGTGGTGAACGCGAACATGCCGAACGATGAAGCCTATAAGATTGTCAAAGCAGTATTTGATAACAAATTGGAATTGGTTCGCACTCACAAGGAATACATCAACGTTACCCTTGAGAATCAAAAGCAGAAGTCCACTCCGATCGCATACCATCCGGGTGCACTGAAGTATTTCAAAGAAAAAAATATTAAAGTAAATTAATAGCAACAACAGGGGTGCCTGCAAAGCACTCCTGAGTTTTTATTTACAGCAGTAAATAACCATAGGCAGTGACATGACGCAAGCGGTAATTGACAACGAAACTCAAGAAAAATTAGATGCCTTCATTAAGCAAGAAGAGGGCGACTCCAATGACTACAAAGGTCTCCTGGCGAAGTTTATTACCCTAGTGGCTGTTGGCATGTCACTCTTTCACCTATATGCCGCGTACTCCATTGTTCCAACCCAGCAGCTACGTGTAATCCACGTCGCCTTAGTACTGTTCTTAGTTTTCCTCAGCTTTCCAATTGCAGCCCGGTTTAAAAACCGCTTGATGTGGTGGGATATCTTGTTTGCAATAGGATCTGTCGCTGTTGCCTATTACATCTTGAGCGGTGGGGATGATCTGTTTGATCGCAATACTGCCCCAAATTCAACCGATGTGATGGTTGGCGTCTTCCTCATTGCCTTGATTTTAGAAAGTGTTCGCAGAACTAATGGCATGGTCTTAGTTGTCGTAACCGCTTTATTCTTGCTATACGCCCTGTTTGGTAACTATTTGCCAGCACCATGGACGCACAAAGGCTATGGTCTCGACCGCTTAGTGGGCTATATGTACATGACCCTTGAGGGCATTTATGGCACGGCGGTGGATGTTTCAGCAACCCTGATCATTCTCTTTACTATTTTTGGTGCCTTTCTACAATTCACTGGGGCAGGTAAATTCTTTATCGACTTCTCTTTTGCCGCCATGGGCGGTAAATCCTCTGGTGTTGGCAGAACCATTGTGCTCTCCTCGTTTTTATTGGGTGGTCCTTCAGGGTCTGGTGTCGCCACTACGGTCACTGTCGGCTCTGTAGCAGCGCCGATGCTTGAAAAAGTGGGTTACGAGAAAAATGCGGCTGGTGGTTTATTGGCGGCTGGTGGTTTAGGCGCCATCATCTCTCCTCCCGTTCTAGGTGCAGCAGCATTCTTGATTGCTGACTTCCTGAAGATTTCTTACTTAGATGTGTTGCTGATGGCAACGATCCCAACGATTCTGTTTTACCTTGGCTTACTGGTCATGGTAGAAATCGACGTGCGCAAATATGGCATGAAGAATATCCAATTCAAGGCTGCCGAAAGTGCTTGGCAACTCACTAAAAAATATTGGTTCCATTTCTTCTCCCTGATTTCGATCGTCGTATTTATGCTATTTGGTTTCTCGCCAGTGATGTCAGTGTTCTGGGCAACTGTGGTGTCAGCGCTGTCCAGCATGCTACGCCGTGATACTGCCATCATTCCCTGGGAATGGTTCCAAGGCAAAGAGAAAATATTTTCAGGCCTCTATAACTCCAATCTCACTAAAGCCCTTGCATCCGGATCTACTGGCGTACTGGCGATTGCCGTCACCTGTGCCGGTGCAGGGCTAATCGTAGGCACAGTGACCTTGACTGGCCTGGGCTTGAAGTTCAGTTCTATCGTGATTCAATATGCGGGTGGCTCACTATTACTCACGGCGATTTTTACCGGATTGGTAGTCTGGGTAGTCGGTCTTGCGGTTCCTGTCACCGCCTCCTACATCATCTGTGCCGTGATCGCAGCGCCTGCCCTGATTAACCTCGGTGTGCCAGAATTTGCCGCCCATATGTTCATCTTTTATTACGCCGTACTCTCAGAGGTGTCCCCTCCAACAGCCCTCTCCCCTTTTGCGGCAGCGGCGATTTGTAAAGGCAATCCCTATAAAACAACCTTACAAACTTGGAAGTACGTAGCTCCTGCCATTTTGGTGCCCTTCATGTTTGTGCTCGATAAGTCGGGCGTTAGCCTACTCTTGATGGGCTCAACAACCGCTCTAGAGAATGCTGATTGGATGCAAATTGCTTGGGTTTCATTTACAGCGGTGATTGGCATTATCTGCTTAGCTGGCGGTCTTCAAGGTTGGTTTATTGAGAAAACAAAAACCTTTGAGCGCGTCATTATGGTGATCGCAGGTGTTGCACTTGCCTACCCATCGACTGAGGCAGATCTGATTGGGTTTGTTGGCTTTGGTTTAGTGCTGATCACCCAATCCATTACCCACTTCAAATTACATCCTCGATCCAGTTAAGTGCTGTTGAGGCACTACTGTTAAAGCAGTAAGGCAAACGAACCAAAAAAAATAATCCCGCACATGAGCGGGATTATTTTTCACTAGAAGCTACTCAGTCATTAAATGAATCCTCTAGACAATTTTTGTCCAAGCTGCCTTACCTGCATATTTCTTAATCGCTGCCTCATCAAATTCAAAGCCTAAACCTGGAGTTTGATGCAAGATTAAATCACCATTCTTGAAGGTGAGCTGCTTGTTAATCAATCTGCGGAAGTTCAAGACCTGATCATCTAAGAAAAACTCGACAAAACGGGCATTCGGAGTGGCGGCTACCAGAGGAGCATGTAAGTCGTGCATCCAGTGCGGACAAACAATCACACCCTTTAGGTCTGCATAAGCTGAGATGCGGCGCCATTCTGTTATGCCGCCGCATACTGCTGCATCTGATTGCAGAATGGCTGCGCCGCCAGCATCGATTAACTCCCTAAAACGCCAGCGCCCCGCCTCCATCTCACCAGTCGCCACATTGATTTTGGTTTGGCGAGCTAATGCTGCATGCAAATCAATAGCGTCTGGAGAAAAAGGCTCCTCAATCCAATAAGGGTTGTAGGCCTCAAAGCGACGAATGTATTCCAGAGCAGTAGGTAAATCCCGCCAAGCATTGTTTGCATCTAACGTTAGCAAAACATCCTCGCCTACCGCCTTACGGGCAGCCTTGACGCGTGCCTCTTCCTCTCTTGGCGAGAGACGTCCTACTTTCATTTTGACGGCCTTAAAGCCCTGTTTAACGTAAGACTCCATCTCCTTACCTAACTTAGCAGGTGTTTTTCCATCTAGATAGTAGCCACCACTGGCATAGGCTGGAACGCGATCATCCACAACCGATCCCAAGTATTGATGCAGTGGTAAATTAGCGGCACGGGCATTTAAATCCCAAAGCGCCGTATCCAAAATCGAAATTCCGCGCATGACCGCACCTGCACGCCCCTGCAGAATTGACTCGTTATACATCTCCATCCACAAACCTTCGCTGCGGTGGCTATTTTGACCAATGAGTTTTGGTGCGAGTAATTGCTCTACAGCGATTTTGGCGATGTCTCCGCCAGCACTCCCAACATAGCAGAAACCAACACCCTCATTACCATCTTTGCCGCGTACCTTTACTAAGCAATAGTGTCGCTCTGAAACGGTGCGAGTAGAAAAAGAGGTGACCTTGTCTAAAGGAACTGCGACTGCTGCGACGGATACTGATTCAATTATGGGCATATGACCTCCTTAACTCAAAAAATGATTGTATCTAGAACTTTTGTCACTTTTCTTGACCCACTTCAATAGAACATTGCTGCGTTACAACATAAATATCGAATTACCCGGCAACAATATTGGATAATTGGGCTGTGAAGAAAAAATCAAGCCAACAGCCTTACTGGCTGAATAAAGCCAAGCAATTAATTGGGCTCTCCCTGATTACGCTAATGGTATTAACAGTGCTTTCTTTCACCTCAAACACACAAGCGCAACAAGCTAGTCAAATTAATAAAACGAATAAGACGCCAAAGGTCAAACAAAAGACTACTGCTACAAGCAGCAATCAGTCTGGCATTAAGTTTAAAGACAGCTTAATCAATAAAGCCTCAAAGAATCTGAGCCTTGATCCCAATCTTTTCAAAAGGCTCGATGGCGAACATACCAATGACAGCGGAGAAAATCTCGACTACCGCGTTCAACGAGGTTGCATCCGTCGTAGTTTCAATGAAGAAAATCTACCGGCTAATATCGGCTTAGAAGATCGTAATTTCAGCGACTTTTTCAGAGCCCAGACGAAAGGCTTTTTTGAACGTATGCGTGGTAGCTGTATTCCGTTCGCCTTAGCCCTAGGCAGTCGCAATCGCTTTGAATCACTGAGCATAATGAATGGTCCCTTACAGGATGCCAAGACAGAGGTTTGGACATTTACTCCTTCGGCTGCAGGTAGCTTCCTCCTTCAGCAAGACTACTTAAAAGACGAATCCAAGCGTTTTACTGAAGTACAGCTAAAGCTCAGTGATGTGTTATATGACCCTAAAAAGGTAGGAGATAAATTACCGGTAGAGTTAATTTGGGAATTAAATTCCGTGATTAAACAAATTTATCCGGAAGAAAATAATGCCCTTGAAAATACGAATAGCATTGTTCGCCTGATTGTTGATTTTGGTGACAAAGAGCGTTGGGCACAAATTTGGGCAGCAGAAATTATTGATCCCGCATCTAAGGAAGTATTTTCCAGCGCATTTTGGGTTGAGCGCAATGACATTCCGGGAGGCTTCTATACCAGTACCGGAGAATCCATTGAGCGCACCTTCTGGACCAACCCCCTCAGTTATCGACGCATCTCACGAGGGGTAGGCAGCGTGCGAGCTTCAAGTAAAAAAATAGCGCCCGCAAAAAAAGCGGCTACACCCGCTGCAGCAACCAAACAACGCTATCGAGCCCATATGGGCATTGATTACGCAGCCCCTATCGGAACACCTATCTTTAGTGTTGCTACCGGCAAAGTAGTCCATCTCGGCTACAGTGGCGCCTTTGGAAATCTGATCATTCTGGAGCACCCTGGGAATTACCGCACCTACTACGCTCATTTAAGCAACTACAACGTAGAACTAGAAGTGGGTAACGAGATAAGACGTGGATTAGAGATTGGCTATGTTGGCTCGACCGGACGCTCGACAGGTCCACACCTACATTTTGAATTAAGAAAAGATGGTGTCTACATCGATCCCTACAGCTCAAAAACACAATTGGATTTGTGGAACATGCGCAATAGCGACAGCGGGTTACTCACCAGAGAGATTTTATTGCTGGGCACGCCCCCAAATAACTGAGAGTAGTTAGGGGTAACTGAAAATATAGTGGAGCGTCTGATAGCAATAAAGAAACAATAAAGAGGTCCATAGGACTCCTTTATTGTTTGATACTATTTTATTTAGCCTAGAATTAATACTGGCAACTTCGAATGCAAAATCACCTCATGCGCTTCGCTACCCAATAAAATACCTTTGATACCAGTACGCTTGTGTGAAGCCATAACAATCACATCTGCCTTCGCCTTCTTGGCGCCATCCAAAATACCTTCAGCTAAATTACTGTTACCAATATGTAAGGTGTTTGATTTAATGCCTGAACCCAAGGCAACCGTCGCTTTTTTAAAGACATCAGCAGCATAGGCCTCACAGACCTTCTTATGGTCTTTTTGGGAGATGCCGTAGCCCATTGTGCTGTCGGAATACACCATCGGCGGCATTGGATCGGAGACGTACACCAATGTCACAGCAGCTTTATCGGCCTTGGCAAGCTCAGCTACTTTCTTGAGAGACTTTTTACTGACATCCGAACCATCAACTGGTACTAATAAGTGCTGGAACATATTGACTCCTATTAAATTAAACACCAAGATGCTTCAATCCATCATAATCCTAATTATCTACTTGTAAAGGCATAAAAAGGAGATTTCAATGCTCAAATACTTAGCGGTGTATTTTTCGTTTCTCATCTCTCTGCTCGTAATAGATTTAATTTGGCTACTTGGTATTGCTAAGAATCTTTACCGTGACGATATGGGATCGCTCATGGCCACCGAGCCCAAGTTGCTGGCTGGATTAGGCTTTTATCTGTTGTACGCACTTGGCACGGCAATTTTTGTGGTTATTCCAGCGATTTCCAAACAGTCCTGGATTTATGCAGCGCAATATGGCGCCCTGTTTGGCTTCTTTTGCTACATGACTTACGACCTGACGAATTTGGCAGTCGTTCGTGACTTTCCGGTTCGACTGGCATTTATAGATATTGCCTGGGGATCTTTAGTTACCGCATTCTCCGCCACTCTTGCCTACTGGGTTGGCAGTCGGATGGCGTAAGGGCCTACTGTAGATGAATTTCTTTCATCTAAAGCTGCTCGACTCTTTTAAGGGCTATAACGGCGCGCTCTTTAGCAAAGATGTAATGGCGGGTATTACGGTTGGAATAGTTGCACTACCTTTGGCAATGGCATTTGCCATTGCTAGCGGACTCACTCCTGAAGCAGGTATTTTTACGGCCATCATTGCGGGAGGGCTTATCTCAGTCTTGGGTGGTAGTCGAGTACAAATCGGTGGTCCCGCAGGCGCATTCATTGTCATTGTCTATGGCATTGTTGAGCACTACGGCATTGCTAATCTACTCCTGGCGACTGCCATGTCGGGGATACTTCTACTCCTCATGGGAATCTTTCAGCTCGGAACTCTCATTCGATTTATTCCAGTCGCAGTCATTATTGGCTTTACCAATGGTATCGCCGTGCTAATTGCTCTATCTCAAATTAAAGAATTTTTTGGCCTGCAAATTACTAAGATGCCAGCTGAATTCTTTCAAACACTAGCAACGCTATATCGTGCTGCCGATACCGTTAATCCTGCGGCCTTAATGCTATCGATTGGCAGTCTTATTCTCTTGATTGCTTGGAAAACATTTCAAAAAAGACTTACTTATCTTAGACATATTCCAGGAACAGTGATTGCGATGGCTGCAGCCACTGTACTCACTAGCTTATTGAACCTTCCTGTAGATACTATTGGCAGTCGCTTTGGCGGCATTCCATCGGGCTTACCCAGCTTTGAATGGATCCCGGTAAGCTGGAGTACCGCCCAATTTGTTATTGCACCCGCAATTACTCTTGCCTTGCTTGGCGCAATTGAATCGCTCTTGTGTGCAAGGGTTGCCGATGGACTCATTCGTGATCGCCATGACTCTAATCAAGAGTTGATGGCTCAAGGTGTTGCAAATCTGGTAACGCCATTTTTTGGCGGCATGCCGGCTACCGGCGCTATTGCTAGAACAGTGACTAATATACAAAGCGGAGCAACTACACCAGTCGCCGGCATTGTTCACTCCATTACATTGCTAGTCATTATTTTATTTGGGGCTCCGCTCGCAACAAATATTCCCTTAGCTAGCCTGGCTGCCATTCTCATGTTTATTGCTTGGAATATGGGTGAATGGAAAAAATTTCTTGAGCTCAAACAATTTCGTCTCCCCTATCGTATCACGATGTTGAGTGTATTTTTTCTCACGATCGTACTTGATCTCACGGTTGCGATACAAGTTGGCCTACTATTAGCATTTATCACTTTCGTCTATCGCATCTCAAGTCTGTCACGTTATGAATCAGCAAATACTAACGACTTCCCAGACCTGCTTCAGCATCAAGGCAAGATTGCTGCATTTCGGATGTATGGCGCCATTTTCTTTGGGGCAGTCAAAATGCTGGAGAGCATTGAAAACGAATTGCCTTCGAACACCTTATTACTCGATCTTAAGAATGTCATCTATATTGATGTATCTGGCATGGATGCCATCCTTGAACTCGAGCAGGTCTGCAAAGCAAAAGGCATCAAACTCATGATTTGTGGACTAGCGCATCAGCCCTATGAGATGGCGATACGCGGTGGACTGCTTGAGCGCTTACCAGCGGATTGTATTTATTCAGATCTTCAGAATGGCATTACCACTGCCATTAATGAATAGGCAACCTTAATGACGTGCGATAGATTTACCAGTCCAGCCTTTACGATACTCGTAAATGACAAACAGAACACCCCAAATAACAATAGCGGCATAAGCCCAGACCCAAGACACCGTAGAGGCTCGTGACCCCGTCAGATCAAGGACAAGGCCAAAAATAGCAGGGCCTAACAAACCCCCTCCAAACCCCATGAGGGAATGTAGGCCCATGGCAGCACCTTTGATGTTCTCTTGAGCGCTCACCACCAAACCCGCAGTTAAAGTAGCAGAATCAGCCATGATGAAGATCGTATGCCCTACTGCCAAAGCAATAATGAACCACCAAGGCTGTCCTGTAGATAGGGCGAGCGCCACCCCGAATACTGCACTTGCTAGCATGACAAAAAAGATCCATTTCTGACGGCCTATTTTTAAAGCGATCTCATTTCCCAAAATGGATGAGGGAACACCAAAAAAATTAATCACACCAGCAAGTGTTGTAGCGGTCAATAAAAATACCTCACCTGAAACAATAGCGCAAAAGCCAAAAAAGGCTACTATCCAACTACGGGATGCAAACAACTCAATGGTGTGGGCGGTATAGCCAAAAATAAATCCCGAGGCTGTTTTATCCTGTAAGACCAAGCGCCATTTATCCACTGGAAAAATATCGTGCAAGCGGATGCGAACCGGGCCATGCCATTTTTCATGAGTGAGTGCAGGAATAAAAAGGAGCACGATCAACATTGCAGTAAACGGGCCCAAGGCGATCAATCCAAATACATAGCGCCAACCGAACGCATCCAATATCCACCCAGAGCATAAATAAGAAAAGCCGGTACCAATTCCAAAAAAGGCAGTGTAAAAGGCGATATGCCTGGTGAGCTCACCCGTTTTAATCCGATCAGACAAAATTTTCAAACCGGGCATATAGGTGCCAGCCAATCCCGCTCCATTGATTGCCATCAATATCATGGCAGTCCAAAAGTTATGGGCCAAGAGGCCCATACCAAGCAAACCACAAGTAGCCAAAAGACCGCCTACCAGATACACCTTTTTCGCGTCGACACGGTCGGTCAGTGCCGTTGCCAGAGGAACCATCAACATATAGCCAAAGAAAAAAGCACTCGCAATTAATCCAGACTGTAAATTACTGAGCTGCCAATCTTCCTGCAAAGTCGTTAACACTACGGCATAACAAGCAAAACCTAGTAGAGCGCAAGTTTGCGCTATCAGCATGAGGGGTGTGTAGCCACTGGGTTTAAAGCGCATAGGAGCTTACCAAAAGAAAGACTATTTACTCACCTATAAATTCCAAGCAGACTCACTGCTGACTGAGATTAGGTGAATCCTGAAAGCTATTCGAGCGGAAGGTTAGAACTAAAGTATCTCTATAGCCATGAGGCCCGATTGGCTGTATCGGGGTAGATTCATGAATCATTTTTGCATCATTCAGGAGTAATAAAGACCAAGGCTCGGTTAGAGTAAATCTCAAACCAGCAGAACCCCCAGATTCAAAAATACGAGTCTCACCACCCTTGACACTCACGCGATTAAGCAAAAAGACGGCCACAAAATCTACACCATCACGATGAGCACCCTCAGGAGTTGGACGACCAATTCCATCCGTTGTATCAATCCGAAATTGATGCGCCTCAACAAACCAGGTATTTACAGGCTTGACACTATTTAATACGCGAGCCAAACCCACTAAAAGAGACTGCCAAGCAGAGTTACCAGTCAACTCCGTCTGTGAAGGCTCAAACCACCGCTCAATACCGCCATGTAAGGCGTTGTAATCGACTGATTGCCAGTGGGCCCGATGAGGAACCATCGTCAGTTCATTACCCTTAATCTCATAACTCGCATGACGTCGAAAGCGGTAACGTCCCCCATCCTTTAAATAAGGATCTCTTGGTAAGTCATCCCAGAACTGATTGAGGCCCAACATCTGCTGAAGAGGTACACCAGCAATTTGCGCTACATCCTCGGGGGAAACGATAGCAAAATCATGGGTTGACAGAGTTTGTGTCAATGCGCTGATAGGCGTAAGCGTAGGTGAGAGAGTCATATTGGTTTTGGCTTTAAACGGTACTGAAATTAATCGTGGTCTAGTCTAACTGCGCACCAGATGCCTTGACTATTTTCGCCCATTTCACCATTTCCTCTTTAAGCAGAGTACTAAGCTTTGCTGGAGCGATAGGACTGAGATCCAACCCCTGCGCAATCAGCTTCTCACGCACATCGGTACGTGCAAGCACCCTACCCATCGCAAGTTGTATTTTTTTTGTAGCTTCTGAATTCACATCACTTGGGGCAAAAAGAGCAACCCAAACTTCACCAACGCAATCTGGATAGGTCTCAGCAATCGTCGGAATTTCTGGGGCCGCACTTGAGCGCTTAGCAGAGCTAATAGCAATTGCCTGTAATTTGCCCGCTTTAATGTAATTTAGGGCAGAGGGTAGACTTGCAAAGGCCAATGGAACTTGCCCACCCAGCACATCGTTGATGGCAGGTGCAACGCCTTTATAGGGAATATGTTGCATCTCTATACCAGCACTAGTATTTAGCATTGCGCCCAACAAATGACTTATCGTTCCATTACCAGCGGAGGCGTAAGACAGTTCACCGGGACGTTTCTTTGCAGCACTAACCACGTCCGCTAAGGTTTTATAAGGCGATCCCGGTGGAGATACCAAAACATAAGGTGTTGCGCCAACATAATATAGCGGAACAAAATCATTGACCGGATCAAATCCAGGATTTTTATACAGTGAGGGATTAATTGCTTGAGCACTATTAATAGTCATTAGCAATGTATAGCCGTCCTTAGCTGCCCGTGCCACACTCTGCGTACCAATATTTCCTCCGGCACCAGGTCTATTTTCAACAGTGATTGAGGTTCCAAGAGCTTCGCCAAGCGCAGGTGCAATTGATCGCGCAACAATATCATTCGTTCCACCTGCTGCCTGAGGCACTACTACAGTAATTGGCTTGGAAGGATAAGCTTGCGCAAGTGCTCCTCCAGAAAAAACCCATGTGCCTACCAGAATACCCCATCCAATGATGTTCTTATATTTCATCTTTTTCCCTAAGATAGCAAGCTTAACCTGTGGCGAACTTCTCCAACATGGCCTTTTAAATCATATAACTCTTTGGCATCCAGCATGGAGACCTTAATATTTCCAACCCGTCGTTCAATGCTTTCAAGATCCTTGTAGTTCTTTTCTCTTAAGACAGGATTGAGGGCATTTTTTTCAATTACCTTCAGCTCCTCATATACCTGGGATAACTTCAGTCGTAACGATAAATTCTTAATGGCTGGAATATAGGTAAATAGTGGAATCAAAATGACTAGCAATGGAATCACGATCTTCGCAAAACGGCCAATCCATACCGCTGTCCAAAAAGGCAAATGACGATGTAAAAAAGATGGTCCGTCTTTTAAGTAAATTTCTGCATCGATATGAACTGGAAAATCTAAGCCAGAACCCGAGGGAAATTCTCCTGGCTTTTGTAAATATGAGTATGACTTGAGTACGTCGTAGGTTGCACCCAGTAATAAAGTTACCACCGCGGGACTGACATCATCCTTACCTACCAAGGTAGCAGTCGCTGCCAATACTTGTATATCACGCCTAGGAAGATCATTAGCAATACTCACTACTCCTCGGGGCACCGTCACTTTTGAGAGAAATGGGAAAAGATGTATATAAGCATCAGCCTGCTCAAAGTTCATCAAGCGAATATCAGCAACCTCATAAAAACTTTTCATAATTGGTGCCTCTGCAGCTACCACTAAAAATACAGCGTCTAATTCACCTTTTTTAAACTTCTCCAAAGCCTCAAGTGGCTTCAGCTTTTCAGCATGAACATCGTTCATGCTTAATCCACTTGCCTCAAGTAATTGCGAAGCCAGGCTCAATGTGCCGCTGCCCTCATTACCGATCGAAACACGCTTACCTTTTAACTGACTTAATAAGCCTAATTTGCCAGCCTCATTTTTAAAGCTGGACTCTCGATACCAAACCCAGACTGGCTCATAAAATACTCCCGCGATAGATACTAAGTTAGGATATTTTGAGATGTCAGCTACCCCGCCCTGCACCATCGCAAAATCAACCCCGGAATTAGGATCATTGATTAAAGCTAAGTTATCACTTGTACCGCCTGTAGTCCTTAACTTCAGCGAAACACCTTCTTGAGTAAGTTCGCTTTGTAGCTTTTCCCCAAACTGCTGATATAGGCCAGTCTGAAAACCGGTAGCCAATTCAATGGATCGAGGGGGTGGGGGAACCAAAATCCACAGCGTTGCAAAAAGAATGCCTACCAAGACCACAAGGGCAATCCCAAGCGATAGCGGGTTATAGATATTTTTTCGTATGAAGTTCATAAAAAGTTTGCTTGTTTTTGCCATTATGCCCCGAGCTTACAAATCAGTAAGAGAATGAATTCATTGGAATATTTCGAGATAAGATAAGGGCTTTAAAGAACCGTTAGGACAATCATGCATACACCCCTCAGTAAAGTAGCCTTAGTTACAGGCGCAGGAACTGGTATAGGTAAAGCGGCGGCAAAGGCGCTATTGGGAGGGGGATTTCGTGTGGTTCTTACGGGCAGGAATCTAGAGAGAATCAACCTAGCCATCCAAGACATTGGCGGAAGTAACCTTAATTGCCTAGCAGTAGCTTGCGATGTGGGCAAACCAGAGGAAGTTAAGCACTTATTTGCAGAAATAAAACAGCATTTTGGGCGTATTGATGTGCTCTTTAATAATGCCGGGATGGGAGCTCCAGCAATTGCCATGGAAGATTTAACTTACGAGCAGTGGATGAATGTCATTAACGCGAATCTATGCGGTGCTTTTCTCTGCTCACAAGAGGCCATCCGCATGATGAAAGCCCAATCTCCAACTGGCGGCAGAATTATCAATAATGGCTCTATTTCTGCACACACTCCGCGCCCGATGTCGGCGCCCTACACTGCGACAAAACATGCTATTACAGGGCTAACTAAATCGATCGCCTTGGATGGACGTGCTTTTAATATTACTTGCGGACAAATTGATATTGGTAATGCAGGTACTGAGATGACTTTACGAATGGCGGCGGGCATTATTCAGCCTGATGGCTCCAAAAAGGTTGAGCCACTGATGGATGTAGATCATGTTGGTCAGGCAGTTCTACACATGGCTCAACTGCCGCTAGAGAGCAATATTCTCTCGATGACCATCATGGCTAGTAATATGCCATTTGTTGGTCGCGGCTAGTTAAGGCCTGACTTGATCGATCATTAAGCGGATATTCGTTGTTCCCACTTTGACTATTTCTTGCTTGGATATCAAGTCACCTGGCTCTGGCATCGCCATGCCCGTTTTAGAAACGCGCACCTCAATTGATACTTCAGGCAACTGAGAAATTAATGCATTCGGACTCATCGCCAAAGCATCATTGAGAACAAACTTCATCGGAAATGCAGTCACTGCGGTTTTGAGAACTGCTACCGGCATGCGCTCACCCGGTTTACGGGCAATCACCATCAAGATATCGTCCGACTTCATCTTCGATTGAAGACCAGGTGCAATATCCACTTGGCCACTCACTCCTTGATTACTGATTACTGGCGCGCTTGCTGGAGCAAGCCCGCCCTTGAGGCGCGCCTCAGCAATAGATGCTGCAATCGTACGAGCCTCATCTGAATCTGGAGGCAATTGCTTAGCTAACTTCTCCCAGGACTGAACTGCTGCTTTGTAGTTCTGAGCATTAAAGTCAGCAGTTCCTGAAAGCCATAAGGCCAGTAAATTATTAGGGTCTAGTCTTAATGCTTGATTAATCAGTTGCGTGGGCTTACCAGCGAAGCTGCCATTGGCGTTTGCCGCCAGGGCATCAGCATAGTCTGCTAATAATTGCGGATCAGTATCCACAAAAGATCCTGCGCGGGCATAGGCTTTTGCAGCATCGGCATTGCGACCCAAAATTTGATAGGAACGCGCCAACATGGTCCAACCCTTGAGATTATCTGGTTCTTTTTCCATCTTTGCAGCAAACTCAGTAACCATTTTTTCAACCGATTCCTTAGTCATCGGCTGTTGATCTTTAATGTCAGCAATTCGGAAAGCGTCACCTAAGCCAAAGTAAAGGCCTGCTGAAAGTAGCACCACGAAAACGCTAATTCCGATAATCG
Organism: Polynucleobacter sp. CS-Odin-A6; assembly: GCF_018882095.1. Taxonomy (GTDB): domain Bacteria; phylum Pseudomonadota; class Gammaproteobacteria; order Burkholderiales; family Burkholderiaceae; genus Polynucleobacter. The sequence continues at coordinate 500,386 of NZ_JACVPD010000001.1, read as the reverse complement.
TTTTCTTGGGAGAGCCCAGGACCGCCAGATCATCGGCCTCATCAGTATCCTGAAAAAGACGTTGACGCATTTCTGCATGAATGAGCTCATAAGTGCTGCTATCAACTACACCGGATAGACGATCCGCCTCGAGCTTATCTAGCTCTTCTCCATAAATAGCCGCATTCATCTGGCGACGCGAAGTGGCCGACTCTTTCGCAGGAAAAAAGAATGGGCGCAGTACTAGCACTAAGATCAAAATCAATAAAAGGAAGGCGGAGATTAAAAAACTAGTCATGTCAATTTTCTGTTGAATTGGATTTGGCATCCTTAAGTAACGCATCAATTCGGCGATTGTCTTCTGCCGATAGCGTAGTGCTAGGTACATTCAGATTTCTGCGGCGCAGGTACACCAATAAACCAATAATGCCTGCGAGCAAAATCACAAAGGGTCCTATCCAGAGCAACCAAGTGATCGGTTTAACGGGTGGGCGATATAAAACAAAGTCACCATAACGCTCCACCATAAAATTCCGAATTTGATCATCAGTCTTGCCTTCTTTAATCAGAATCCGAATCTCTCTGCGTAGGTCATTCGCTAAATCAGAGCGTGACCCTGCCAGGGATTCATTCTGACAAACCAGACAACGCATTTCTTCTGAAATAACGATGAGGCGTTGCTCAGTGACCTGGTCATCTACTAGCAGTTCTGCTTCTTTAGCAAAGGCCGTATTTAACAAACCTAGAGTGACTAAAGCAAAGATAAATGACAGGAAACTTTTTTTAGATATCACTTCAACTGGCTCAATAAGGGAAGAATTTTCTGATTTAGGACTGCCATAGTGATTGGACCAATATGTTTAAACCGAATCACGCCAGTCTTATCAATCACATACGTTTCTGGAACGCCATACACACCGTAATCAATACCTACTCGGCCATTGCTATCAAAAGCCGATAAAAGATAGGGATCGCCTTGGAGCGCTAACATAGTCATGGCGGCTTCGCGCTTGTCCTTGTAATCCAATCCAATAATCGGCGCCACCTGCATCTTGCCCAACTCAACTAGTACCGGATGCTCATCGCGACAAGCCGCACACCAAGAGGCCCACACATTCAACACCCAGGTTTGACCTTTCATACTCTCCGGCGAAAACGTTTTCTTTGGGTCAGCCAGTTGGGGCACTTCGAATGCGGGAGCTGGCTTACCAATCAAAGGAGAAGGTATTTCTTGTGGATCACGGCTAAGACCTACTGCTAAAAACACTGCCAGAATGACGAACAAGAGAAGGGGAACTAAAAACTTGGCTTTCATGCAGAGACTTTGCGCAACTTCATGCGGTAGCGTTTATCCGACATTGCCAATATGCCACCAAGACCCATCAATAAACACCCAGCCCAAATCCAATCAACAAAGGGTTTGTAATAAACCCTCACAGTCCATGCCTTGCCCTCTAATTGCTCACCCAAGGAAACATAAATATCTCGGGTCAAGCCCACGTTAATTGCTGCCTCGGTCATTGGCATTGAAGAAGAAAAGTAACTACGCTTTTCTGGATACATGGTGGCTTCTACCTTCCCATCGCGACTGAGCAAAAATGTGCCTTGCATCGCTTTATAGTTTGGGCCAGGTACAGCACTCACCCCTTCGAGCTGAATTTGATAGCCGCCGACAGTCACACTCTCACCAGCGAGCATGCGGACATCTTTTTCTTCTTGATAGGCACCTACCATCGTGACACCAATCACGAATACCGTTATTCCAAAATGGGCGAATTGCATGCCAAGAAAGGAACGGGTTGGTTTGCCCGCTTTAGCTTGGCGGATGATTTGCAAGACTCCAGAGCCGATCACCCAGAAGGCTAATAAGAAACCGAGACTACCCAGCCAAGTAAATTCTCCCATGACAAACGGAATCGAAACAGCAGCGATCACTGCTATCACCGCGGCGATCCATAAACGCTTGATGACAGCCAACAGATCGGAGCCTTTCCAACTAGTCCAGGGCCCGATTCCCATCAATACCAATAAGGGAGCCATGATCGGCACAAAAACCGCATTGAAGTAGGGAGGCCCAACTGAGATCTTGCCTAGTTGCAAAGCATCAATCAGTAATGGATAGAGTGTCCCCAGTAACACTGAGGCTGCCGACACCACTAAAAATACATTGCCTAGCAAAATAAAAGTTTCGCGTGAAGTTAAGCTGAACTTGCCACCAAGGGTACTCTTTGGAGCGCGCCAAGCATATAGCGTTAATGATGAACCTACCACCAGCACCAAGAAAAGCAAGATGAATATGCCGCGCTTAGGATCGGTCGCAAAAGCATGGACTGAAGTAAGCACTCCCGAGCGTACTAAGAATGTTCCTAGCAGCGAAAGTGAAAATGCAGTAATCGCCAATAGAACCGTCCAACTCTTGAACCCACCGCGCTTCTCGGTAACAGCTAAAGAATGTAACAGCGCTGTACCGACCAACCAGGGCATAAAAGAGGCATTCTCAACTGGGTCCCAGAACCACCAACCGCCCCAACCCAATTCGTAATAAGCCCACCAAGATCCCAGAGCAATACCCAGCGTCAAAAACACCCATGCCGCTGTTGTCCAAGGACGCGACCACCGCGCCCAAGCGGCATCTAATCGACCAGATAATAAAGAAGCAATCGCAAATGCAAAGGCTACTGAGAAACCAACATAGCCCATGTAAAGCATTGGGGGATGGAATACTAGACCAGGATCTTGTAATAAGGGATTTAAAGAGCGCCCCTCTGGAGCAGCAGGTAACAGTCTTTCGAAAGGATTTGAGGTCAACAAAACAAACAATAACAAACCAATCATCACCAAGCCCAACACACCGAGCACACGCGCCACCATGAATTCATCGAGTGACTTGGAGAGTTGGGCAACTAAAAAAGCCCATGTGGATAGCAAGAAAACCCATAGTAATAGTGAGCCTTCATGACCGCCCCACACTGCACTGATGCGGTACATTACCGGCATTTGAGAGTTTGAATGCTCGGCAACATAGAGCACAGAAAAATCGTTGATATAGAAACTCCATGCCAAATTGAAGAAGGCAATTGCTAGCAACAAGAACACTACTTGGGCTGCTGGTCTAGCCAACAGAATCCATTCACGCCGGCTTTGATGAGCGCCGAGTAATGGCAGCACACCTTGAATGATGGCAATACATAAAGCCAGGATTAATGCGTAGTGACCAAATTCAGGAATCATTATTTACTTCCATTTTTTTGAGCCTGATCCAAAGCATGCTTCGCCTCTGGTGGCATATAGTTTTCATCATGCTTAGCCAGCACTTCGCTGGCAATAAATTGGCCATTAGAATCAAGTCGGCCTTGAACCACAGCGCCCTTACCCTCTTTAAATAAATCCGGAAGAATACCTGTGTAAGCAACCGGAATGCTTTTCACCATATCAGTAATAACAAAATTCACCGTTACGCCATCCCTTTTAACGGAGCCGTCCTGAACCATGCCCCCAATTCGAAAAGCTTGTCCTGTAGGTGCCTTACCCGCAGCGACCTCACTCGGCGTGACAAATAAGGCAATATTGCTATTGAGCGCATTCAAAATTAATGTTGCCGCTATACCAATTGCAATCAGTGCGCCAACAATAATGGCTACTCGCTTCTGCCTAGGTTTCACTTTCCACCCTTTTGATCAAGCTGCTCCGCCATGATTTCTCGTTGCAGTCTGCGCACAATCGCCTTGTGACGTACTCGAACAGCTAAGGGCTCCATCAAAAAGACGGCCGCGCAGATTCCAAAACTACACCAGACGTAGAGAGCATAACCACCCATCGCAAAAAATTCTGCAGGACTATTCCACATTAACGCTTAACCTCATTTAATTGCTTGACCCAGTCAGTATGGGCCTCACGCTCCAAAATGATGGCGCGCACACGCATTAACCCTACTGCAATTGAGTACATCCATAAGCATAAAGCCATTAATAGCATTCCCCACAGCATGGTCTGAGCCATGGCGGGAGCCTTCGTTAAAGACACCGAGGCACCTTGATGTAAGGTGTTCCACCATTTCACTGAAAAATAAATAATCGGCACGTTGACTACGCCAACTAAAGCCAAGATTGCCCCTGCTTTATCAGCGCGGCGGGCATTATCAATTGAGGCCTGTAATGCAATAAATCCAAGATATAAGAAAAGGAGGATTAATTCTGATGTTAAGCGGGCATCCCAGACCCACCAAGCGCCCCACATTGGCTTACCCCAAAAAGCACCAGTCCATAGCGAAAGAAAGGCCATCCAAGCGCCTATCGGAGCAAGAGCCTGCGCCATCATGGCGGATAAGCGTGCATTAAATATCAAGCCTAAGCCCGCCCATGCAGCCATCACTAGATAAATGAACATGGACATCCAAGACACTGGGACATGAACAAAAATAATGCGATAGCCTTGTCCCTGAACTGCGTCTACCGGGGCAACAAAAAAGCTAATCCATAGGCCTGCCACCCCAAAAACGAGCGCGAGCGCCCAGAACCAAGGGATCATTTTTCCAGCCAAAGGGTAAAAAGTACTCGGGCTCGAGAATTTGAACCAGTTCAGCAGACGACTAGAAGATAAATTATTTACATTATTCATTCAATGGCAATCTTGACAGCGTTAGCACTAACCCAAGGTACAAATGCTAACGCCAAAATGAATAAAGCGCCTAGCAAGGAAAAATGTCCGGTGATATCCAAACCTTCACTATTGGCATAGACGGCGCCAGCACCAAAAATCAATACGGGAATATATAGGGGCAAAACCAGCAGACTCATCAAAACGCTGCCACCCCTCACCCCTAGGGTAAGCGCCGCTCCAATCGAGCCCAATAATGATAAAACAGGGGTTCCCAATAGCAGTACTGCCATCAATATCCCTAATGAAGAAGCATCTAAATCAAACTGAATGCCAATCACGGGCGCCAGCAAGACTAATGGAAGCCCGCACACCAACCAATGAGCCACAATCTTGCCAAATACCAATGTGGTGAAGGTGTTCGGGGATAAAACGAGTTGCTCTAAAGTACCATCAGCATAGTCGGCTGCAAACATGCGCTGCAATCCCAGTAACGTCGACAGTAAAGCAGCCACCCAAATCACCCCAGGGGCAATCTTTCTTAATAAGTTGGGATCGGCACCGATTCCGAGCGGGAATAGGCTAGTGACGATCACAAAGAAAAACAATGCCGTCAAGACTTCACTCTTACGGCGCATCACGAGCAATAGATCGCGATGAATGATGGTAATCAAGGGATTCATAGATCAAACACCTGCAGACCAGAAATTGACAGTGCTTGATGGCTCGTCAGGACCACCAAGCCATTGCCCTCAAGATGCTCGCCAATCAAGGCTTGTAACTCACTCATGGCAGAAGTATCCAGCGCATTGAAGGGCTCATCCAAAATCCAGATCTGTGCACGTCGTATCAGCATGCGCGCCATCAGTACACGCTTTTTCTGCCCAGCAGATAAACAATTGACCGTGAGGTCTTCGCGCCCCTTTAAGCCAAAGCGCCATAAGGCGGCAAAAGCCTCTTTTTCAGAAATAGCAATGCCATCAATGGCCGCATACATGCGCAGATTTTCAAGGGCAGTTAAATCCTCTTTCAAGGCATCGCGATGCCCCGAAAATAATAGTTGGCTGTGGTATTCAGACGAATCTTTTTTAATGGAGTTTCCATTCCAAAGGATGTCGCCCACCTCAGGAGAAGCCAAGCCAGTTAATAGCCGCAATAGACTGGTTTTTCCAATCCCATTCTCACCACGCACATGAAGGCATTGACCAGCACAAACCTGTAAATTCAGATCAGAAAAGAGTTCCCGCTCGCCCCTCACACAAGTGATGGCCCGGGCTTCCAGAATCGGATGGGGAGATGTTGAGTGAGAAGGGTGAATGGCTGTCATCAGAAAAAATGGCTTGAATCAAACCACCCTAGGCATCGCCTGAGAGCCCCAGAGGACTATCAAACCACCCAAAACAGTATTTAATTGATAAATTTCTTTTAATTCAATCGTTTAGCCAATTATAAGCCGAGTCCAGGGTAAAAGCTTAGCCCTTCATAAGGCCTTATTCAGGCTTAATACCGGCACTTTTAATAATCTTGCCCCAACGAACGGACTCTTTCTTCTGGAAAGCCCCAAAAGCTTCAGGGGTCATAGCGTAATACTTGGCCCCCTCAGACTCGAGCTTTTTTTGAACCACGGACTGCATCATGATTTTATTGACTTCGGCATATAACTTTTTCACGATAGCTGGCGGTGTGCCTGCAGGAGCAAATAGACCAATCCAGTTTTTGACATCGAATCCAGGCAGAGTTTCGCTAATACTGGGTAAATCTGGCATAGATGGGTCTCGTGTTGCCCCTGTTACTGCTAGACCGCGCAATTTATCACTTTTCACATAGGGAAGAATCGTTGGCATCGTAGCAAACATGACTTGGGTTTGCCCGCCGATTAAATCCGTGATGGCTAAAGCGTTACCCTTATAAGGAATATGAGTCATATCAATTTTGGCAGTGAGATTAAACAATTCGCCGGCCAAATTACTTGCAGTGCCAATACCACCTGAACCATAAGATACTTTTCCTGGATTCGCTTTGACATAAGCAATCAGCTCACTCACATTTTTGACGGGCAGACTGGGATTCACGGCCATTAAACCCTCTGCATCCAATACAAAAGCTACAGGTACAAAGTCTTTAAAAGGGTCATAAGGCATATTCTTCACGAGATAGGGATTAACAGCATGAGTGCCAATACTGCCCATGATCAGCGTGTAGCCATCCGCAGGGGATTTAGCAACAAAATCTGCGCCAATATTGCCTCCGCCACCCGTCTTATTCTCGACAATGACGGGTTGGCCATAAGCCTCACTCAATCCTTGAGCAATAATCCGCGAGAAGCCATCTGCAATTCCACCGGTGGCAAATGGTGAAATGATCTTGATTTGACGATTGGGGTAACTATCAGTCTGAGCAAAAACCGCCTGATAACTCAATAAGCCGAGTCCTAAAATAAATGTAGATACAATTTTTTTCATCTTAAATTTCTGGTGATCGTTTTACTATTGGCGCAACGGATAAACCTTGTACTTGATGTTTCTGTATTAAAGCAGCAACTAGGCCTGAGCGAATAAATTCCTCAACACAGGCATTCAAGAATTGAATTGATTCTTGATGAGTCTTTTTTGTAGCAACGGCCTGCTGAATCCCAGTAAATTGTCCATCTAAAATTCGCGACCCAGGAATACTCTGAGACGCAGTCACGAGTCCCGTTTTTAAGCCAGCTAATGCATCTAATTTTTCTCGCACGAATAACTCATTACTCGCGATGACGCTATCGGCATGAACTAAGGTGGCGTGCTTCAGGTTTCGTTGCAACCAAAGATCATAAGCACTCCTCAAAAAGGAAGCAATCCGAATGCCTGGTTGATCTACCTGCTCCACATTCACAATCGATGATCCAGCTGGAACCAAGTAGCTTGCTTCCAGCTCCACATAGGCGGGTGTAAATGTCACTCGCTGAGCACGAGCTGGATCAGAGCCAACCAATGCGATTCCGCACTGGCCAGAGGCCGCTGAATCCACAACCTCTTCCTGGGTCTTGAAGCCCCTCAAGTTCAACTCCACACCCAAACGCTCCGCAATCGCGCGGCAGATATCAGGCGCTATCCCCATCGGCTCACCGCTAGTTGATTCACCAGTCACCAATAGGAAGTTCCCTAAATACACTGAGGCAAATAGAACGCCGTTGGGAGCAAGCTGCGCCCTTACTTCAGGAGAAATATCCATCACAAAAGATTTCCACTCAACATCATTAAAGAATTCAAGAATTAAAACTGAATTGTTTCGCCTTCAGTCATAGGAATAATTTTGATTAGGCTACCCTTCATCGCCTCCTGAAACTCAGCCAAGGTACCCTTAGTCATCGGGTTAGAGTTGTAGTGCATAGGGATGACCATCTTTGGCTTCACCCAGGTACGCAAAGCAAAGGCAGCATCATCAGGAGCCATTGTGAAATTCCCACCAATCGGAATTAATACCAAATCTGGCTTGTAGTGCTCAGAAATAAACTTCATATCACCAAAGAGTCCGGTATCGCCCATATGCCAGATTTTGAAACCATTCTCTAGCTCAATGATGTAGCCCATTGCCTCACCAGCGGGATGGGATTCCATTTTGTCAGTGGCTGGATTTTTCCAAACCAATAAAGAAGAATGTTCCGCTTGAACAGCAGTGACCTTGATACCAGGCAGGGGCGTTACTCGACCGGTCTTATTAAATCGATGACCAAGGTCAGCAGGCAATATCCCCAAAGTAATGAGGGGGGTCACCATATCTGCTGGACCATACAATTTGGTATTGTTCATCTTGGCAAGCGCTGGGGCATCACCAATATGATCCACGTGTGCATGAGTTACCAACAACAAATCAATCGACCCAATCGCTGCCAAGTCATTTTTATACATGGGCGGTGTTTTGGGGCCGCCAGTAATCCAGGGATCAATCAAAATCATCTTGCCATTGGGGCTCTTGATTCGAAATCCAGCCTGGCCCAACCAGAGTAGTTCAGAACTACCTTGAAGACTCGCTTTACTGCTTGCCGGAGTTTGTGCAAAAGCCACAGGACTCAATAGCAATGTGGAAATGATGCCTGCTATCAAAGAGTCTGCAAAAAAATGAGTACGCATTGTTATTTCCAATGAATGAGTAATTTATCTTGTCAAACTATAGCTGAGAAAAGCGAAGTGAGTTTCGAAGTTATTTTATACGGCGCTGCATCAATTTACAGACAATGACGTTCGCTAAAACTACTGCCAAAAGAGATTGATCTTATGCGAGGCTGTAGACTTGATGTTGACTGATTTCTTCTGAACAACTCCCTGGTAAGTTGCTGCAATCTGATAATTGCCCACAGGTAAGTTAATTAGGATGTAGGGGCCATTAGCCTGGGCATCAAAGATGATCTGATTTTGCGTATTCAGAATCTGGATCGTGGCACCAAAAATCCACACGCCCCTACCTCTTTCTAACTGAGAAAGCTCAAGCAATAAGGGCCATCGCTGTGCTTCGTCCAAAATAGCCTGTGACTCCCCCTCGCCCACCCCACCAGAAACATAAGAAATTCCTTGGGAATATTGCGTATCTGGAATTTGTGCAAACACTACTGAGCAAAAAATACAGTAGGTTGCAGTCAGAAGAGACTTAATGAAATAGTTCATATGCATCTTTCTAGGTAGACATCAAAGCGTCCATTTCATTCTACAGTCGGGTTGACTATAAGTGTGACTAGTTGTGACATTAATTGGTAATAAAAAAGCCCCGCCAGAGCGGGGCTAATCATCAAGCATGTCGATAGCTCGACAGCTGTTGTTAAGGAATTATCACAATCGCACCAGCAACTTTTCTTCCCTCTGCGGCCTTATGCGCCTCAGCAGCTTGCTCAAGAGTAAATTTAGCGCCGATCTGCACTTTTACACGGCCTTGAGCAATCGCATCAAATACCGCGCGGGCATTTTCTTGGAGAAGCTCAGGGGTGGCGTTATGTGGAAATACTGAAGGTCTGGTCAAGAAGAGGCAACCCTTCTTATTTAGAATCTCTGGCTGAATCTCTGGGGCTGGACCTGAGGCTGCACCAAACAAAGCAACCATGCCAAAAGGAGCAGTACAGTCAAGCGAGCCCAAGAAAGTGGTTTTAGCGACAGAGTCATAAACCACATTGGCCTTACGACCACCAGTCGCTTTAAGAAATTCTTCAACCCAATTTGGCTTTGAATAATCAACCACGGCATCACATCCCGCCTCTTTCGCTGCAGCAAATTTAGCTTCAGAGCCTACCGTACCAACCACAAAAGCGCCTAAGGACTTTGCCCAACCAGCTAGGATTTGACCAACACCACCAGCAGCGGCATGTACCAAAACCACATCACCAGATTTCACGGGGTATGTTTTTTGGACTAAATATTGCGCAGTCATCGCCTTGAAGAATACGGCAGCAGCCACTTCATCAGAGACGGCATCTGGAACGGATACTAATTTATCAACTGCCACATTGCGAGCACTCGCATACGCCCCAATACCGGCATTCATATACATCACCCGATCACCTACCTTAAATCGCGTTACGCCTTCACCTAAGACCTCAACCACACCAACAGCTTCGTGGCCTAAGCCTGTAGGCATTTCTAATGGATAAACGCCCGATCGTTGATAGACATCGATGAAGTTAAAACCAATCGCTGTTTGACGAAGCTGCACTTCACCTTTGGCGGGAGCAGGCAATTCTTTATCAATTAATTTAATTACGTCGGCATTGCCGAGTTCTGTAAGACTAACCATTCGAGCAGTTGTCACAAGTCACCTTATTATTTTTATGTAAAAAATTATCTTACTGCAAGCGAAGAGGATGGAACCTCGTCATCCTCAACGATCGCCCAAGTACTATCCCCTAGCTTTTTGACAGCCATGGCATAAGTCCAAGCATCAGGAATACCGCAAGTCCACTGATCAGGGCCATTTTGAATCAACACATTAGTACCAATACGACTGTCGAAGTACAGATGATATGTTTTGCCATGGAGAGGATTAAAGCTAAATTTAGCACTGTGGACCATTTCAGTGGCATCTAAGCGGGCTTGAAGTGAACGCGCTTGCTTCATCAATACTTCCGCCTGCTCCATGATGCGGTCATATTCTAGCTTCGCATTTTGGCGAGCTACATTGACTGCTTTGTCTTTTTCTTCCAGCACCTTAATGGGCGCAAATACCGGGGCGCCCACTTCCATGGGGTATTCAATAGCGGCATGCCTTGCTGGATCGGTGTCTTCTATTCTCATTGCGATTCGGGTCCTACTAATTTATCTAAGGAAAGTGTGACACAAATTGCCAGAATGTGTCAGTACGGCCTTAAGGAGTAATCAAGCCATTATAGGGAGTTTAAGTCCCCAAGTAGGCCTTTGGCATGAACCTGAATGGCCTGCTGATCTGCATCGCTAATGCGGGATAAATTGGCGGTCATCAAGCGGGTACGGGGGCTTGCCTCAAATTGAGGGCGGTGCTTGATCAAAAAGTTCCAATAGAGATTGGTAACGGGGCATGCACCCTCCCCAAACCGGATATCGGGCTTATATTGGCAAGACCCGCAATAATTACTCATGCGCTTAATGTAGGCGCCACTGGCAATATAGGGCTTACTAGTAAATCGCCCTCCACTCGCAAAGAGGGCCATACCAGCAGTATTGGGCAGCTCCACCCACTCAATCGCATCAATATAAATAGCCAAGTACCAGTCACAGACCTCCTGAGGCAAGATTTCTGCGAGCAGTGCAAAGTTTCCAGTCACCATTAATCGCTGAATATGATGGGCATAGCCGTACTGCAACGTCTGTCCAATTGATTCCTGCATACACTTCATCTGGGTTTTGCCAGTCCAATACCAGGCGGGCAATGCATTCTGATGATCGTAATAATTATCCAGCGCCATTTGCGGCATATCGAGGTAGTACATCCCACGCACAAATTCTCGCCAACCGACAATTTGCCGAATGAACCCCTCCACGGTTGCCAGCTCAAGGTCATATTTTTTCCAAGCCAGCAATACTGCCGCAATCACTTCTCTGGGATTGAGAAGCTTGAGATTGAGAGCGCTTGAAAGTAAGGAGTGCCATCCAAAAGGAGTATCAGTCCACATTGCATCTTCATATATCCCAAACGTTGCTAGACGATGCTCAACAAACCCTTCTAATGCTTGCAGGGCTTGGCTGCGGGTAACAGGCCACAGAAAATGCGCGAGCGACCCAGGATGGTCTGCATATCGCTCCTCAACTTCAAGCAGAACTGCCGCAGTAATCGCATCGGGCTTGAATAATTCTGGAGGCGGAATTAAACCAGGGCCTTTTTTCGGGAAGGGTTTGCGATTGTCACGATCGAAATTCCATTGACCGCCTTCTGGATTACCTTCTGAGTCAATCAAAATGCCATGCGTTTTCCGCATGAGTCTGTAAAAATACTCGAGTCGTAATTCTTTTTTCTTCGCAACCCAGTCTCTAAAGTCAGCATGGGTGCAATAAAAATGATTATCAAGACGCATCTCTAAGGCAATATTCAACTCCGCGGCCAAATCTTCAAAGTTCTTTTTGAGACGCCACTCACCAGGCTCTACGCAAATCAGATGGGTAAATTTACCCTCAACGATTTTGTCTCTCAGCACCTCAACAATCGTTTTAGGTGAATGCTGAATGTATGTTAGAGGAAGACCTTGGCTCTTGAGCTGTTCGGCAAAATGACGCATCGCTGATAAAAATAATGCAATGCGTGCCTTATGAGACTGAACATGCTGAGCCTCGTGAGCCGACTCAACCATCACGATTTCATCTACTGCAACATCAACATCCTCTAAAGCAGAGCTGTCCAGATTCAGTTGGTCGCCCAAAATCAATATGAGCTTTTTCAAGCGTGAGTTCCTGCTTGATAGATGGGCATAGAAAACTGCTTAGTCATATATTAGCGCTTATAAAAACTCAAGGTCACTTCACCAAGATCAATGCCAAATTTACTCATCTTGGCTTTATTGATCATGACCTTAGGGGTCATGAGGTACATCCAATCATCGAATTGCACATGGTAAATCGATTTGTCTACTGGTAATGCCAGCGTGTAAGCCCAATTTAAGGCATTACCCGAAGACTCTCCAATAGCTTCGCCAACCACATCGTCTGCAGTACCAATGTACTTGCCAGGCGATGTCTCCACCAAAGTCCAGATCCGCTTTTGTTTTGTACCATCGGAGTATTCAAAGCTTTCATCGAGGATGCCAGTCTTCTTGCCATCGACTACTGACCACTTAGCAACCATGAGTACGGTAAATCTTTTTTGCACACTACAGCTACGATCAGTGAAGATGCCATAGGCATCGATCGTGCCATTGAAATATTCGCTGAGATCTAACTTGGGTGTCTCTTGAGCATATTGCGTCACCTTTGGTGAGGAGCAAGCAAGCAAGCTGAGGGCTAGAAAAAAGCTGGCTAGTAATTTGGGTGTCAGAGTAATCATACGCATTTAACAGGCTCCAGAAAATAGGGGTGGTGGACAAGCATTGCCGAGCAATTCAGCTCGTAGCTTGGGTGCACTGGTTTTAGGATCGAGCCAAATTCCAAAAAACGCTTTTGAAAATTCGACTCCCGGTATTTGGGCAATTTTTTTACCCTCATAAAATAAAGTAGCGCCCACTTTTGGAGAGTAGACCCCCGTCAGAGTTTGTCCAGACTCAACATTAGGCAATACTTCCGCTAATTCTTTTTCCCAAATAGTTGCCTGAGAATCTGACACACCCATCTTCTTCATCTCCTCTGCAGTCTTGTGCGCAATTAAGCTTCCCGAGGACGATTTTTGATATTTAATATCTAAGGCAAATTCTGCTGAACTCAAGTTACTACTGCGATAAAGCGTCACATCGTAAATATGAAATCCCCAGAAGGTCAATCTACCAACCCCTTGTGACAGGGGTTGATTGAAGGAAGGATCGATACGAGAAAGGTCCCTAGCGCTGCATAAGCCCACAGCAAGAAAGAGGCTGATGAATAGTGTGATGCTGCTGTGAAGTAAATATTTCCTCATCGTTTATTTCTTCTAATCTCTCTTTTGATTAGATGTGGCTTTGACTAAGCGTAATGCCGTAGGACCCAGTAAGCTTGAAATCGTATGGCGGTTTTTAGCAAAAAAACGATATCCCCATGTCAGCATAGGCTGCAAGCTGGGCCGTGAAAACAGCCAAGCTAGCTTGGGCAGATCAGCCCTTTCATAGGCTGCGCAGAAAACGGCTACCCCGTTGATGAGCTCACCATCATCGTATTGGGCATACATCGAATCTAATGCTTGCTGGCAGGACACGCCCACCGCCTCTGCCGAATATTGCGCGGAGTTCACGTCCACAAAGCGCAATAAACCAGACTCATTACGCCTTGATAAGAATAAAATTTCTGCTTGGCATAAGGGGCATAGTCCATCATAGAACATAGTCAGTTTTTTCATGGGGATTATTTTTGCTTGTACTGAGTTGCGCAGTAAGCGCGGGTCACTAACTTGCTACGGAGAGCTAAATGCTTCGTTGCTCTCCCAGTGACTCTTTTGCGCCACAGCTCAAAAGAACTGCGTTTCAGTGTTTTTCTCATTAAAGCAATGACTTGGGGCTCGGAATATCCAAAAGTGGCTTCAATCGCATCAAAAGGCGTACGATCTTCCCAAGCCATCTCAATCAATCTCGAGCGGTCTGCTTCTGATAGGGCTTGAGGTAATCGAGTGGTCATTAGGCAAGTTTAAGACTTATTCAATAAACTAGCTGAGCCCTTTTAAAGTAGTGCTCACTCACTATCACCATGTCCTTAGTCCCACAAACCTTTCGCGCATTAGTTATTGGCTCCTCTGGAACCATTGGATCAGCGTTTATGGAGTTACTGCAGAATAATCCCGCTTGTGAGGCGGCGTACGGGATTCATCGAAACTCAGCCACTCCAATTGATTATGAGGATCTCAGCACTATTGAATCAGCTGCGATTGCCTTGGCTGATCAGGGTCCTTTTCAACTCATTATCAATACGATTGGCTTATTGCACTCCGAGCATTGGATGCCTGAGAAAAAGTTAGATGATCTCAATGCTAAACAACTACAGATGTTGATGCAAATCAATGCCATCGGCCCTAGCCTGACGATTAAATACTTTTCTAAACTACTAGATCCAAAGGGTGCTGTGATGGCAACCCTTTCTGCAAAGGTCGGTAGTATCGAAGACAATCGCTTGGGCGGCTGGTATAGCTATCGCGCTTCTAAGGCCGCACTCAATATGCTGATTAAAACCGCTGCGATCGAATTTGGCAGAACTAGGTCGAATACTGCTTTAGTAGCTCTACACCCAGGAACTGTGAATTCTCGGTTATCAAAGCCATTTAAAGGCGAGCAAATTGGTAGACTGCCCGCAGATGCTGCAAGCGATATGCTGCAAGTCTTGCTGTCATTAAACAAAGAAGATTCAGGAACATTTATTAGTTATGCCGGCGAAAGACTGCCTTGGTAAATAAAGAAAGCACCTATGCAAAATGACATCACCTTAAATGTATTGGGCCAACCTCTCGTGCCCTGCTCTTTTGAACCCTTGACTGGATTCTTTCGAGACGGTTGCTGCAAAACCAATGAGCAAGATATTGGTAGTCACTTGGTGTGTGCCATCGTCACCAACGACTTCCTGCAATTCAGTCTAAAAAGAGGCAATGACCTCATTACTCCAAGAGCTGGCTATCAATTTCCTGGGTTAGTAGCGGGTGATCAATGGTGCCTCTGTATTGATCGCTGGCTTGAAGCGCTCGAAGCCAACTGTGCACCAATGATTCAATTAGAAAGCACACATGCTAAAGCGCTAGAGAAGGTCTCGATGGAGGTATTAATGCAATATTCTCAAAGCCATAAGCTTTGATACTTCCCCTGAGGATCATGATCTTGAGTTTGCTTGGCGATATTAAAGCGCCTACCTCCCCGAGGATCTGTTCCTCGTCCAGCTAGATAAAGCCAGTTGCCTTGATTACTATAGACGTCATAGTCAATGAGCTGAGACTCAAACCAGCGAGCACCTAAACGCCAATCTCCTTGCAAATCATAGACCCAATAACTGGCTACGATCTGACGCATGCGGTTCGATAAATACCCACTCTGCAACAGTTCTCGCATTCCCGCATCGACCAATGGCACGCCGGTTTTACCAGAGCGCCATTGATCAAATCGGCGATCATCACTAAGTCTCAGGGGTAACTCACTCAAGCCCTTCTCTAAATAGAGTCGCCTGCCATATTTAAAGTGCAGAAAACGAAAATAATCGCGCCACATTAATTCAAACCAAAGCCAATAGGTGCCATCATTCGCGCCATAACATTGCTCATAAGCCGCTAACTCAGCAGCAATCGTCCTTGCAGAAATACAACCCGAGGCCAACCAAGGTGAAAACTTACTGGAGTAGTCTTGACCGATCAGTTGATTGCGAGTTTCTTTATAGCTATCTGGCAAGCGTCTTTCCAAATATTGTTTTAAGTGGGCAGTAGCATTTCTTTCGCCACCAATCCATTGCTTTGCCGAGGCAATTTCTGGGTGGTCGGTTTTTGTCATTAGAGCTTCAGGTAACTTTGGTAGCGGAGGAATGGTGGATGGCGCAGTCACTGGAGATTCAAACTTGAGGCCCGCACGCTCGATCTCTTTCCGAAACTGAGTAAACATATCCGGCATCTCTTGAACAGGAAAAGGCGGTTTATCCAAAGACAACATACTGGACTGCCAGAACTCGTGCAGCGAGATTCCAAGAGCTTTGATCTGCTGGCACTGGTGTATTTCTTCAGGCGCTTCAATGCGTTCGCAATAAATGGTATCGGCACCGGTAAGTTCAACTAGTTGGGAAAGCAATTTGACGGGCTCGCCAGCATATTCGAGTAAATCAGAACCCATGTTGCGTAATTGACCTCTTAAGTCATCTAAAGACTCCCTTAAAAAGGCTTGGCGATGGTCACTCTCCCTTGGAAAACCCAAGGCATGTATTTTCTTACTCTGTGGGGAATGGATATACACCGGTAGCAAGAAGTCCGCATGCAGACAGGCATCCACAAACGCAGGATTGTCTGTCAGCCTTAAATCATTTCTGAACCAATAAATCATGACTTTCATTGATTACACTCCAGGCTTTGCTGAAGCAGATTTCTTGAGTCGGCAAGCATCCGAGCAGTACTTAATGGATTCCCAATTCTTTTCCCAAGATTTTCGCCAAGTCATTTCCCTGCCACAGGCGACGCAGAGCTTGCTCGGTAAAAAGGATTTATTGCCTTTAAATCCTGGTTTTGGTGACTTAGTCATACATCCCTATGAAAAAACGAATAGACTCCACAGCATGATCCAACCGCGAGCCTCTCATTGAAAGCGTTTTACGCCGACCATTATGTTTTACCACTTCCTGTCGGGCACCGCTTTCCGATGGAGAAGTATAAAAAATTGCGAGACTTGGTTTCACAATTGGATGATATTCAGCTCGAGAATGCGCCGGCGATCACGGACACCCAAATACTCTATGCACATGATGCAAGCTACCTCATCAAAGTATTACAAGGGTCGCTCAGCCCGCAAGAGCAACAGGAGATTGGTTTTCCCTGGAGCGCCCAAATGGTGGAGCGCTCTCGAAGATCAGCAGGGGCAACCCTAGCAGCCTCCAAGATGGCACTCACAGAGGGTATCGCTGCTAATTTGGCTGGGGGAACCCACCATGCTTACCGCAACAAAGGTAGTGGATTCTGCGTTTTTAATGATTCAGCAATTGCAGCGCGAGCACTTCAGAAAGAAATTCACCCAAAGTTGAAGGTGGCCATCATTGATCTAGATGTTCATCAAGGCAATGGTACAGCTGCTATTTTAGAGAATGATCCCTCAATCTTTACCTTTTCTATACATGGAGAAAATAATTTTCCATTTGCAAAAGAAGTGGGTGATCTAGATATCGGTTTGCCAGATGAAACTGGGGATGCGTCTTATTTAGAAGCGCTAGACCAAGGCCTAGAAATTTTAAGCGCCCGCTTTAAGCCTGACTTCATTATTTACTTGGCTGGTGCAGATCCCCATGAGGGAGATCGCTTGGGAAAATTAAGTATCAGTACAGATGGAATGCGCCAGCGGGATGAATGCGTATTTCAGTTCGGCCTAGATCATCGGATTCCGATTGCCTTTAGCATGGCGGGTGGTTACGGTAAAGAAATTCAGTCGACTGTAGATGTTCATTTCCAAACCATAAAAACTGCACTTCGATATCAAAAAAACTATCTCTAAATTACTTTTTCTTGTTAGGTAAAGTGCTCAAGGTTTTAGCATCATTAATCTGCTGATCGACTAGATACAGCGTTCCACCGTAATTTGCCTGCAAATCATAGCCTGCTAGTCCCACTGTGTAGATGGAAATATAGGGGTTGAAAGAACGAACCGTTCCTCCTGAACCCGCAGAAAAATTCGCATCCACATCCATACCCCCACGTTGCCCGTCTATTGAAGTCATTAAGAACTGGTCAATAGCATCTGTGTTTTTAAAGATGATGATTTGATACTGATCTTGATAGCCTGCGCCAATACCCTCGCCCGTTTTTAATGCCTCCATAAAAATGGGTTCAGGTCGACGTCGATCAAATAAGACCCCTTCACCTCTAGCTAACACCAATAACACAATGTTCACATTCTTAGTGCTGAAGACGGCGTATCCTGGGACAGCTTCCACCTCTTTTTGGACTGCAGGATTTTGCTTAATTAAGGCCGCTAAGCCCACCTTCGACATGACTAGGATTGACTGACGTTTTTGCACAATCTCTGCCTCTGTTAAAGGCTTCCCATTACTTCCTGTCGACTGACAGCCAGCAAGTATGAGAGCGCAAAGTAGGATCAATAATTTTGGTAGAGATAACATGACATCCTAGGATGAAAAAATAAGCCCTTAAGGGTACAGCCGCTAGTGTACGCCGAACAAAGGAAATTAAATCTAACTGTGATATGACCGACTATTGCTGCTTTGTTTGAGTGCTTTTATAGAACGTCCAATACTTCTGCATTTCTATAAACAAAAAAGAGGCAGACCAGGTAATTAAAATAAAACCGGTTAGCGCTTCTACACCCGTCAGATAACGCAAATAGCCTTGAGCGACGATCTCTCCATAGCCTAAGGTTGTGAATGTCACAAATGATAAGTAAGCACAGTCCAACAAGATGCCATCAGTTGAGATCTTACCCACCAGACTTCCCATTATCGGAAATTGCAAAGTAAAAAAATAGCCCAATGCAAATAGCCAAATCTCAAGTACGTGCGCTATAAAAATAGTACCGACACCCATTAGCACCCTAAATCGAGGTGGGATGTGCGCCACCTTAGGGAGATTTTTACTTAACTGAAAAAGCGCCTCGTAATGCAACAAGATGGCCATCAAAGCCAATACTCCATTGATGACAAAGGCGATGATGAGTAACATGGATAGAGTGCCTCATTAACTCTTAATTACGGTATCACCCTTTAATGCGTCGGCCCTGGCAAAATAGTGTTTTGCATAAGCCAGTAACTGTCCATCCGTAGGGTGATCTACAGTCTCGATACCCACTATCTTGTCAGCCGTCAGGTGATCGTGTTTAGTCGCATGCTTCATGAGCTCTAATTTTGCAGAGCCTGGTCCAACAATCAAAATCTCCTTAGATTCTTTAACGGCCTGAATAACTTCATGTAAATAGTGTTGATCTGGAGCAACGTGAGTACCACTGACAGAGCCACTTTTATGATGCAGATTTTTATGGGTAGATCGGGTCTTAATGACCTCGCCCTCGCTTGCGGTGGGATTAAAGTAAATCACATGGGCTTCTTGATGATCGATCCAAATAACTGAGTGATTAAATGACATATTTTCTCTTTCTAATTGAACAAATGAAGAACCAAATAAAAAAATAATTAATCCAGGATGAGGTCATGGCTAAATAAGTGCACAGCACCTTCACTGACATGGCCATTCAGAATCTTTTGCTCGGCGATCGAAAGCAGTTTTAATTGATGGTGATTAAATAATTTCAGCGCATCCGTCTCAACACCCTCAGCATCTAAATCCTGCAAGGACTCATAACTGAAACTGCACTTCAGAGGCTTACCATCTAGAGTGGCTGAATAGGAGATATCGCCATTATCCAAAATAGCTGCTGGTCCAATAAATTCAAGTTTCACAGGGAACTCACTTTTAGGAATATTGAAACAATGTTGATAGGGTGCTCAAAGGCTTGGCCAATACTGAATACTGAATACTGACTGCTGGGAACCCATTGTTGCTGCGTCAAAAAGTGTTGAGCAGATCTACCCAGGATGTGGAGTTAATTCCTTAATGCTTTCACTCTAGCATTGTTTGCTAGAAATAGGCTAGGCAAATAAGATAAATCGTACTAAGCGCACTGATTGCCCCCAGTACAGTCAGTTATAGATTGATTGATTGGCTATTCCACTCAAAAGTAGCTCTCCGCTATTGCTCTAAGCGATCGACTGTTTTACGGGCAACATCTTTGACCCAGGGCTGCTTAGCCCAATGCTGTTGAGCAAAGGTCTCAATTTGTGCTTGCAAAGTGAGAGTCAGCCCAATAACATCCAACCCCTCCAAAAACATTCGATGGTGTCTTGCTGACATAGGGAATGAAAATTGATGTTTCGGGCTACGAACAGTGCAAGACTCAATATCAATCTCCATCGCAACCGGCGCGCCCAAGTCATCTGCTTCTTGCATGAGTGCCTGCACTTGATCTTCAGATAGCGTGACTAATAACAAGCCATTGCCCATTGCATTGGAATAGAAAATCTCCGCAAAGCTGGAGGCAATTACTGCTTTAAAACCATACTGCTGCATTCCCCACACTGCATGCTCACGACTAGAGCCGCAACCATAGTTTGAGCCTGCAATCAAAATATTAGTCGACGCATAGGCTGCTTGGTTTAGGAAGAACTCTGGCTTTGGATTACCAGCTTCATCAAAACGAAGATCATAAAACAAGCCATCTTTCAAACCTGCTTTATCAATGCCGCGCAAGAACTGCTTTGGCATGACTTGATCAGTATCAAAGTTAGCAATGCGTAATACAGCGGCATGTCCTTGAATATGCGATTGCTTATCCATGTTGTACTCCTTGCAATTTCCGAACATCTGTAATCATGCCCGTAACTGCCGCTGCAGCTGCCATTGCAGGGCTCATTAAATGGGTAATTGCCCCTCGTCCTTGGCGACCTTCAAAATTGCGATTGGTCGTTGAAGCACAGCGTGTTCCAGCAGCAAGAACATCGTCATTCATCGCCAAGCACATCGAACATCCTGGTTTACGCCACTCAAAGCCAGCTGCAATCAACTTTTCAGCAATCCCTTCTGCTTCTGCCTGCGCTTTAACAGCACCTGACCCAGGAACCACCATTGCCCGCACTCCAGTAGCAACCCGTCTGTCGCCAATAGTGGCAACCACATCACGCAAATCCTCAATACGTCCATTGGTGCATGAGCCAATAAAAACATGCTGAATCGGCGTACCTTCTAACGCCTGCCCATCGGTCAGCCTGGTATACCTCAAGGCCTGCTCAAGACTTAAACGATCTGTGGGATCTTCAATAGACTCTTTAGAGGGAATATAAGCATTAATAGCAATCGCTTGATCCGGACTAGTTCCCCAAGTCACAAACGGAGCCATCTCATCGGCATTAAATACGTACTCTTGATCAAACTGAGCGCCCGCATCAGAATACAAACTAGCCCAATGCTTTAAGGCATCCGCCTGAATATCTCCAGTGATATCGGGCGCTCTTTGCAAGACATAATCCACAGCCGTCTGATCGGGTGCAATGAGTGCGCCTCGAGCACCCGCCTCTACCGCCATATTGCAGATAGTAAAGCGGGCTTCAGTACTGAGAGCAGTGATCGCTGATCCACAAAACTCAACAACATAAGCAATCGCCCCTTTGGCGCTAATTTGACTAATGATGTTCAGGATCATGTCTTTTGATGTCGTTCCCTTGGGCAACAATCCATTGATGGTGATGCGCATGTTTTTTGCTCGGCGGTAGACTAAGGTCTGAGTAGCTAAAACATGCTCTACCTCTGAAGTACCAATCCCAAAACCCAGAACGCCTAGAGCACCATAGGTAGTAGTGTGACTATCACCGCAAATCACCACCATGCCGGGGCGAATCATGCCATGCTCTGGTGAGACTACATGCTCGATACCTTGCAGGGTATCGTTGGTGTCAAACAAAGGAATGTGGTGTTTAGTGCAATTCTTCTTTAGATTCACTGCCTGCAGTAAAGAGGCGGGATCCGCAATTCTTCTCGGGGATTCATTATGGGTGGGGATGATATGACTCACTACAGATACGTTTTGACCAGGTACCGGTACGCTACGATGTCGCTCATCTAATCCAGCAAATGCTTGGGGGCTGGTGTATTCATTCATTAAATGTAAATCGCAGAAGAGCAATACATGCTCTTCATCTAATTCAGTCACCGTATGTGAATCTACCAATTTCTGATATAAGGTTTTGCCGCCCATTACTGACCTTGACTCAAAAATGGAATGACTTTCTGCAGTAGAACTTCTGGAGCTTCTTCAGCAATATAGTGGCCGCAGGGAACTGCCTCACCAATGACATTTTTACCAATAGCTTGCCACTCGTGGAGTGGTTTAAAGCATTGGTGTACAACACCCTCTTCGCCCCAAAGGACCATGGTGGGCATTTCTAATTTCTTGCCTGCCGCAATATCCTCGCGATCATGGATCAAGTCAATACCTGCAGCCGCTCGGTAGTCCTCGCACATACTATGGGCTGCCCCGGGCAAAGCAATACAGCGCATGTAGTCAGCTAAAGCTAAGGGATCAAATGGAGCCAGTCCCGCCTTTCGTCTGCCCATCAACTCTCGAACGTAAGCAGCAGGGTCTGCTTCAATCAGGCGCTCAGGCATAGGGGAGGGCTGAATCAAAAAGAACCAATGCCAATAAGCTCTAGCAAATGCATTATCAGCCTTCTCATACATAGCCAATGTGGGCGCAATATCGAGCATGATTAGTCGATTCACTGACGCAGCATGGTCCATGGCCAAACGGTGAGCTACTCGCGCGCCACGGTCATGAGCCAAGATATCAAAGCGATCAAATCCGAGGCTCTTCATTACTTCTACTTGATCCTGCGCCATCGCCCTTTTGGAATAGTTAGCATGGTCAGGCTCACCTTGTGGCCTAGAGGAGTCGCCATAGCCTCGCAAATCAGTCATCACCAAGGTATGTCGCTTCATTAACTGTGGAGCGACCTTGTGCCAAAGCGCATGAGTTTGAGGATGACCGTGCAATAGTAATAATGGGGAACCAGATCCGCCAACACGCCCAGTAATCTGGATTCCATTCACCTCAAAGGTATGAGACTCAAAACCCGGAAATAAAACATCAACCGACATAAAAACATTCGTTCATTTTAATCAGCCTCAATCTTAGCGGTCTTTACCACCGAGGTCCATCTGATATTTTCACTCTTAATAAATTCTCCCAATTGTTTAGGATTGAGATACGTTGCCTCAGCACCCATCTCGATCACCTTTTCTTTAAAAGCTGGTACAGCCATTACCTTGGCAATCTCTGTGGTGAGTCGATTAACGATCAACGCTGGTGTGTTGCTGGGGGCAAATACCGCAAACCATGAAGTAGCATCTAACTTCGGCAATCCCGCTTCAGCAGCAGTAGGCACATCAGGCAAGCTTGGGATACGTTTTTTACCTGTTGTGGCTAACGCGAGCAATTTCCCTGTTTGAATATGGGGGATAAATGGGGGTGGTGTGCCAAAAGTGAGATCAACCTGGCCGCCTAACAAATCGGCTAATGCGGGGCCAGTCCCCTTGTAAGGAACGTGAGTCATTTTGATGCCGGCTTGCTGCTCAAGCATGGCACCGGTAACGTGCTGGAGAGAGCCATTACCCGAAGAGGCGTAATTTAATTTACCTGGATTCGCTTTTGCATAACTAACTAGTTCAGCCATGGTCTTGAATGGTAAATCTGCCCGTATCACCACAATTTGTGGTGCCGAAATCACATTGGCTACTGGCTGAAAATCTTTTAATTCCCAAGGTAATGGATTCTTGCTCACCAAAGGGGTAATGACGTGATAACCAGAATATTGAACTAATAAGGTATATCCATCGGGGTCCGATTTTTTTACAGCTGCTGCTGCAATGGCGCCAGAGGCGCCTGCTTTATTCTCCACAACGATGGTCTGACCCAAGGCAAGGCCAAGCGGTTGAGCTAAGACTCTGGCTGTGAAATCTGTGGTTCCACCAGGGGCAGAGGAGGCAATAAAGGTAATGGATTTGTTGGGATATTTACCAGCATCTTGAGCATATCCAGTAAGCGCAAGCTGACAGAATAAAATCAAAAATAATGCTGGAATCTTTTGATAGTAATAGTGCATGAGACTACTCCTTAAATGAACTCATCGTGGACTAACGTAATTCAGCTATGTAGGCTGGGGCTGGATGCAGATTGCATGTACTGCCAGCTTGAGCAACCTGTCCCGGCACAGGATGCCCCACAATCAATGGCAGTTCACGAGCCAAGTGAATTAGCATAGGAATATTCATTCCAGTGTCATAGCCCATCGCATCGAGCATATGAACGGCATCCTCACTCGAGATATTGCCGCTGGCTCCTGGGGCATACGGACAACCACCCAATCCACCAAGTGAGCCATCAAAACGAATGATGCCGGATTGAACTGCAGCAAGCACATTTGCCAACCCCATTCCCCGCGTATTATGAAAATGGAATGTCAGTTGCAGTTCTGAAAACTGCTGTTGCAAATCATTTGCCATGCGAGCAACCTGTCCAGGGTGCGCCATGCCAGTGGTATCGCAAATACTGACGCCACGCACACCTAAATCCGCAAAGCGCTTTACAAATCCTACTACCACCGCCTGGGGTACATCACCTTCCATGGGACAACCAAAAGCGGTTGATAAAGAGACGTTAATTGGTGTTCTGCCATCAACATAACGAATGACTTCAGCTAGTCCAGTGAAACTTTTCTCGCGACCCATCCGCAGGTTGGCGAGATTATGGGTCTCTGAGGTTGACATCACCAGATTAAATTCATCTGCGCGGGATTCGAAGGCGCGCTCTGCACCTCGTAAGTTTGGTACCAAGACGGTGTATTCGACACCAGAAACCCGCTGAATTCTGCCCATAACCTCTTCGGCATCTCGCAACATCGGAATGGCTTTAGGCGATGTAAAAGAAGTAACTTCAATTTTGGCAAAGCCACATTGGCTTAACGCGTCCACGAGTTTGACTTTGTCATCTGTTGGAATAAAGTTTGACTCAATCTGAAAGCCATCTCTCGCCACCACATCATTGAAATAGATTCTAGTCATCTAATTTAGTCGGTTCATTAATGAAATATATTATTTGGTAAAAGCAATACCGCGCGCCTTTAAGGACTCGATCTGATCATTTGATAATCCGATGTCACGCAGAATAGCATCGGTATTCTCACCAATATCGGGAGCTAAAGTCTTAATAGATCCAGGCGTTCGCGAGAGTTTTGGAATGACTCCTGGAACATCTAAGCTGGTACCGTCATTCATCTGAATAGTTTCAATATTACCGCGGGCTTTGTAGTGGGGATCATTCGCAATATCGGCAACGGTATAAATTTTTCCAGCAGGCACTGCTACCGTATCGAGGAGCTGTAAAGCTTGGTCTGTGGTCATCGTTTGAGCCCACTCACCAATCGCCTGGTCTAACTCAGCAACACGCGCCACTCTTCCATCATTATTCTCCAGCGCTGGATCTTGTGCCAAATCATTTCGCCCAATCATGCCCATGAGTCGCTTGAAGATGCTATCGCCATTACCGGCAACCAACACATAACCACCATCAGCACACAGGTAAGCATTGCTAGGTGCAATTCCTGGCAAGGCACTCCCGCCCGCCTGCCTGACTTCTCCGAAAGCACTGTACTCCGGAAGCAAACTTTCCATGCAATTAAATACTGCCTCATACAGCGCAATATCAATCACCTGACCTTTGCCACTCTCGTGGCGCTCTTGCAGTGCTAGCAAAATGCCGATGACGCCATGTAAAGAAGCCAAGGTATCACCAATACTGACACCTACGCGAACGGGTACTCTTCCGGGCTCAGCCGTTAAATGGCGTAAGCCCCCCATCGCTTCAGCCACAACACCAAATCCTGGCTTATCTCGGTAAGGGCCAGTCTGTCCGTAGCCGCTTATTCTTAAAACAATGAGTTTGGGATTGAGTTCAAGCAACTGCTCAGGATCTAGTCCCCACCCCTCTAATGTGCCGGGGCGAAAATTCTCAATCAAGACATCCGCTTCTTTCACCAGCGTTCTTACAATCTCTTGGGCTTCTACTTGTCGTAAGTCTAGGGATAGAGAACGCTTATTACGGGACTGTACTTGCCACCAAACCGAAGTACCCTCTTTTAGTAAACGCCACTTACGCAAGGCATCCCCCACCTTTGGAGGCTCAATCTTGATCACATCGGCACCAAAATCAGCAAGCGTCTTAGCAGCAAAGGGTCCAGCAATTAATTGCCCCATTTCAATGACTTTTAGCTTTGCTAACGGCTCCATGAACTTCCTTTTTAAATTCGACAGGAAATCAATCAGTAACCTGTACACCCTTCCAAAAAGCAATATATCCAGCAATATTATTTGCAGCGGATTTAGGCTCAGCATAATACCAAGCGGCATCTTTGTTGGACTGGCCATTGACCTCTACATCATAGTAACTCGCAGTTCCTTTCCAGGAACAAACCGTGTTTTTTTCTGACTTCTTAAAAAACTGCATGTTCAAGCTTGCCGCAGGAAAGTAATGATTTCCTTCCACAACAACCGTGTCACTAGAATTCGCCAAAACTTCACCATTCCAAATTGCTTTCATAACATCTCCTTATAAGCAATTAGCATAAAGCAAATCTCATGTTTATGTTGTATAAAGACTAATCACTTTCAAGCTAATGCAGCCATAAACCATTCATGCAAATACCCGTCAGTTCAGAAGCGCATCCCACAGCCTCTCCTAACTTTGTACCTGAGATTGAAATAGGCTTACTGGCTCAATCTGCGTCGATTTCTCCGAAGTTTTTATATGATCCTTTGGGCTCTCATCTCTTTACGGCCATTACCTTACTGCCTGAATACTATCCAACCAATACTGAAAAAAATATTTTTATCCAATATCAAGATCAAATCGCTCATGCTGTTGGCATCGGCGGCACATTAATTGATTTAGGGGCGGGCAATTGTGAAAAAGCAGAATCTTTTTTCAGCTCCCTGAAACCCTCAAACTATCTTGCGATCGATTTTTCAGTCGAGTATCTTCAAGATGCCTTAGAAAAACTAGCGGGAAAATATCCGCATATTTTGATGCAATGCATTGGTATGGATTTTTCTAAACGGCTCATCATTCCTGACACCATTGCAAAGAAGCAAAGAACTTTCTTTTATCCTGGCTCAAGTATTGGTAATTTCTCAAGTGCTGAAGCACTTGAGCTTCTTAGTCAAATGAAGAGTCAGACTCAAGATGGTGGATTACTCATTGGCGTTGACTTAATGAAAGACGACTCCGTGCTCATGGCGGCCTACGACGATCCCCTCAAAGTGACGGCGGCTTTTAATCTCAATATTTTGAGATCTATTAACGCGCATCTCGGCTCTAATTTTAGGGTGGAGCAATTCCGCCACCAGGTTCAAGTCAATCACGTAGAAAATCGAGTTGAACTTTATCTAGAGGCGCTAGAGGACTTGACTGTTTCATGGCCAGGAAAATCCAGAATATTCAAAAGGGGGGAATTGATTCACACGGAGCATTCCCACAAGTACACTATCCATTCGATTCAGCAATTGCTGAAAAATGCGGGCTTTACAACAACTCAGATTTGGACGGATCCAAAAGATTATTTCGCAGTGATCTATGCTCAATAACACTCCTTCTCCAGCACCTTCAGCAGAGGTATTGCTAGAACAGTTTCATCGCTCAAGAAAGTACTCGACAGACCTTATCCTCAATCTGAGTACAGAAGACTGTCAAGCACAGTCGATGGAAGATGCCAGCCCTGCTAAATGGCATTTGGCCCATGTCACTTGGTTTTATGAGGTGATGGTACTCAAGCCTTTTGAAAAAGACTTTCACTTTTGGAATCCTGCCTACGCTGTTTTATTTAATAGCTACTACAACGGCGTTGGGGATAAGCATCCGCGGAGTAAGCGGGGTCTATTAACTCGTCCCTCCCTAGCGGAAGTACTAGAGTGGCGGAGCAATATTGAGGGTCGAGTTACCGCCCTCTTACAAGAAGCATGCGCCCCAGAATTACGATGGCTAATACAGCTTGGTATAAATCATGAGCAACAGCACCAAGAGTTGCTTCTGACTGACATTCATCATCTGTTTTCTAACAACGGCCTTTTCCCAATCTATGCTGCTCATGGTCAAGATACTCCCCCAGTTAAGCAGTCATTTCAATGGCTAGAAGGTATTAGTGGCTTGGTTCAAACGGGTCATGCAGGTGATGGCTTTCACTTTGATAATGAAGGGCCTCAACATTCTGCCCTGAATCAGACTCACTCGCTAGGTAATCGACTCGTTAGTAATGCAGAGTGGCTGCAATTCATTGAAGATGGCGCTTACCAAAACTTTCAATGGTGGCTTGATGCCGGTTGGGCGTGGCTTCAGACAGAAAAGATTGTTGCACCGCTCTATTGGAATACAGAAAATCAAGGTCAACTTTGCCGCTTTTCCTTAAATGGAAATGCGCCGCTAGATCTGTCCGCACCAGTATCTAACATCAGCTATTTCGAAGCGGATGCCTTTGCGCGTTGGGCTAGCCAAAACCTTGCTGGATACGCTGGCTCCCGCCTTCCTACTGAGTTTGAATGGGAGGCTTTTGCTCAAGCGCACCCCGAATCCAGTCATGATCTATTTGGAAAAGTCTGGCAATGGACTAGCAGTAACTACAACCCCTACCCGGGCTATCAGCCGTGGGATGGCATTGCAGGTGAGTACAACGGTAAGTTTATGGTGAACCAGATGGTTCTCAGAGGAAGCTCTGCATACACACCTGTAGGACATTCAAGATTGACCTATCGTAATTTTTTCCCCACCAATGCACGTTGGCAAATGACGGGCTTGAGGCTGGCTAAAGATGGCGTTTAATTTTGACTCTCCGACCAATCGATTAGGAACAGATTCGATTCGCTGGGATGGTGCCGATCTCAAGGAAGTCCTACCTTTATGGGTGGCGGATATGGACTTTCAATCGCCCCCTTGCGTGATTGAAGCACTGAATAACCGAGTCCACCAGGGTATTTATGGCTACACCCATAGCCCTCATCAACTAAACGCAATGATTGCCGCTTACCTGCAAGCGCAATATCAATGGACGGTAGATCCCGATTGGATTGTGATTCTGCCTAGCGTGGTCTCTGGCCTCTATACCACCGTCCAGCAGCTCACAAAACAAGATGACTGCGTTCTGATTCCGAACCCGGTTTACCATCACTTCAAACTGGCTTGCTCAACTGCAAATCGATCCTTTCAAGAAATGCCACTCGAGTTAAAGGATGGGCGCTGGGTTTTGCCAATCCAGCAATTACAGAGCTTAATTAGCAGCAAGACAACATTAGCCTTATTTTGTAATCCCCAAAACCCTGGCTCTACGGTCTTTACCAGAGAAGAACTCAAAGAGTTTGGTGATTTTTGTGTTCAAAATAATCTGTGGATTTGCTCAGATGAAATTCATGCAGGTCTTGTATTAACCGAAGATAAACAACATATCCCGCTCGCCAGCATTAGCAAAGCCATTTCTGAGAAGACTATCACCTTAATGTCTTTGAATAAAACCTTTAACTTCCCAGGAGTGGGTCTGGCGTGGGCCGTTGCAGAAAACCCAAGCTTACGTAAGGCAATGCAAGTGGGCCTTCATCAAACCATTGCCCCACCCTCTTTATTTGCTTACACCGCAACCATGGCAGCCATTCAAGAAGGGGAGCCTTGGAGGCAAGGGTTAATTCAGTACCTGAGAAAAAATCGGGACTTGATTCAATCCAGGATCAGCAACATTGCAGGATTAAGTATTGATAAGATGGAGGGGAGCTATTTGGCGTGGATTGATTGCACCCAGCTCAATCATCCAAACCCCTATCAACTTCTATTAGATGCTGGCCTAGCCACCTCTCCAGGCAGCCAATTTGGTAGGGATCAGTTTGTCCGACTCAACTTTGGAACGCAAGAATCTAGGCTCACTCAGGCCCTCAATATTATTGAATCGGCCTTCGCAAAATAAGAAGTTAAAAACCTCAGGGAAACCTGTGTAGGCTCTTTCCAATTACCCGCCAGTAGAATAAAGATTATGAAACCAACCATCAAAATCGATTTTGTATCTGATATTGCCTGCCCCTGGTGTGCAGTGGGCCTTGGCAATCTCAATCAGGCAATGGATGAGCTTAAGGATCAGGCAAATTTTGAAGTCTATTTTCGTCCGTTTGAACTCAACCCCCATATGCCTCAAGGCGGTCAAGATGCGATTGAACATCTCACAGAAAAGTATGGCTTAACAGTAGAGCAAGTCCAGGCCAATCAAGCCAATATTCGGGCTAAGGCATTAGATGCTGGTTTTGCATTTCATTCAGAGGGCCGCAAAAGGGTCTATAACACCTTTGATGCCCACCGCCTCATCCATTGGGCAGCGCAAGAATATGACTTATCAAAGCAAGCAGCCCTGAAAACAGAATTACTCAATACCTATTTTTGTTTAGCCGTCAGTTTGGATGATCAGCAAAATTTACTAAATGCAGTGACTCGTGCTGGCTTAGACCTTCACAGAGCGCAGGCCATTTTAAGTAGCGATGAGTTTGCTAAAGAAGTTCGGGAAGAAGAGGCTGTGTATACCAATAAAGGCATCAGCTCCGTTCCCTCAATTATTCTGAATGATCAATACCTTTTGCAGGGCGCTCAACCCCCCGAAGCTTTTGTCAGTGCACTTAGCCAAATCATCCAAGCATCAGATTCAATTTAAGGACTGCTTGCTAGCCAGAGGCTCCATTCAGTCGCAAAGTGTCGTAATTTAACGCTATCGCAATACTCACCCAAATTAAGTACGGCAACATGTACAGACTATATTTAGTAGAGACTTTTCGTATGATTAGAAATATAGCCAGTACTGAAAGCAATAAAAAGACGGATTCGTATAAAGACCAATCTAGTCTTTGAAAACGAAAATACAAAATACTCCAGAAAATATTGAGGAACCCATTTAACCAAAATAAAATAGTCAAACGGTTCAGAATCACTGCATCTGTGGTGAGGTGTTTTGCACCCACCCATGCCACTCCAGACAAAATAAAGATAGTGGACCAGATTGGGCCAAAAGCAAAGTCAGGTGGTTTCCAAAAGGGCTCTTTTAAAGCCTGGTACCAAGGCCCTAAATCCGTTGATAAGCCACCCAGAATCGCCACTGTTAAACCCCAGACCAATGGCATGACTATTTTCTTATTCCACATAGATTCAGCCTTTATCTTGCAAGAAGTGGGTTAACAAGCAGATTCAATACTAATAACTAGTATCTTATTCTATTCTTTATAAAAATTGATTGTTTCTACATGCCAATATTGATTGGATGTGATTTCGGCTCACTATTTAAAAGAAATAGTAGATTAAGAAAAATACCAGAATAAAAAGATTCAGAGTGCCAAAGATGATGAAAACGGGTTTACCAATGTATTTCCACTTATCTTCTTTGGACAATAGTTCGGGAGTTTTGGTTTCCTTCTTAAACATCAACGCCATTCTTATATCTGAAAATGGTCACGCACTTTGATCAGGATCTTTTCCGGAGTGAGCCCGTATAGATCGATGAGCGCATTGATATCCCCGTGCTCAACATATTCATCAGGTATACCAATTTGTAGCGTGGGTATCTGCACATGATGAGCTGATAGGGCTTCTAAACACGCACTACCTGCTCCACCTTGGATTGCGCTGTCCTCAATAAAT
This sequence comes from Polynucleobacter sp. CS-Odin-A6, assembly GCF_018882095.1. Taxonomy (GTDB): domain Bacteria; phylum Pseudomonadota; class Gammaproteobacteria; order Burkholderiales; family Burkholderiaceae; genus Polynucleobacter. The sequence goes on along the minus strand of NZ_JACVPD010000001.1, from coordinate 468,780 downwards.
ACCAAGGCATCGTGATCTTTGGCCAAGTCTAATAGCAATGCTTCATCCAAGGGTTTGACAAAACGCATATCGGCAACCGTTGCATCTAACTCCTCTGCCACTTTGAGTGCGTTGTAGAGTAACGGACCGAAACAAACAAAAGCAATCTTTTTTCTAGCTGCTGGACCGTTGATTTTGCGCACAATCAAACCCTTACCAATCGCAATAGTCTCGAGTTTCTGGGAGGCTTCTGGACCCATACCAGCACCGCGTGGATAACGGACTACTGAAGGTCCGTTCACACCAAATGCCGTGGTCAGCATATCCCGACAGTCTGCTTGATTCGATGGCGTCATTAAGACTACATTCGGCAAACACCGCAGAAATGCCACATCGAATACACCAGCATGGGTTGGTCCATCTGCACCCACCATTCCAGCGCGATCGATAGCAAAAACAATCGGTAAATTCTGCAAGGTCACATCATGAATGAGTTGATCGTAGCCCCTTTGTAAAAAGGTCGAGTAAATAGCTACAACTGGCTTGAGGCCTTCACATGCAATACCTGCCGCAAAAGTCACAGCATGTTGTTCTGCAATACCTACATCAAAGTAACGCTTGGGATACTGCTGCTCAAACCGGACTAGGCCAGAACCTTCTCGCATCGCTGGTGTAATTCCAATGAGACGCTCATCTTCCTTGGCCATGTCGCATAGCCATTCACCAAAGACTTCGGTATAGGTTTTCTTACCAGGCGCAGAGGGTTTAAGACCTTCGCTGGGATTAAATTTGCTAGGCCCGTGATAGGCAATCGGGTTTTGCTCCGCCCTCTCGTAGCCTTTACCTTTTTTGGTGACAATGTGCAGAAATTGCGGACCGTCTGTTTGGGCAATTTTCTTCAGATTCTCAAGAGTAATAATCAGGTCATCTAAATTATGGCCATCGATGGGGCCGTAGTAATCAAAACCAAATTCTTCGAAAATCGTTGCTGGGCCAATCATGCCTTTTGCATGCCCTTCGAGTCTTTTAGCAAACTCTCGCAAAGGCGGAGTGAAGGACAGTACCTTATCCAAGCCTTTTTTAGTGGCCCCATAAATAGAGCCGCTAATCAGTTTGGCTAAATAGCGATTCAGGGCTCCAACAGCCGGTGAAATCGACATTTCGTTATCGTTCAAAATCACAATCAAGGGGATGGTTTTATCTACTCCAGCATTATTTAAGCCTTCATAGGCCATACCCGCACTCATTGAGCCATCGCCAATGACAGCAACTACATTCCGCTTTTCACCTTTGACTTTACTGGCAACTGCCATCCCCAGGGCCGCTGAAATACTGGTAGAAGAGTGCGCAGTGCCAAACGAATCATAGGGACTTTCTGAGCGCTTCGGAAAACCAGACAAGCCGCCGAACTGACGCAAACTCGGCATCATTTCTCTACGACCAGTCAAAATTTTGTGGGCATAACTTTGATGTCCAACATCCCAAACGATTCGATCATCTGGAGTATTAAACACATAATGCAAAGCAATGGATAACTCGACTGTTCCGAGATTAGAGGATAAGTGCCCGCCAGTACTAGCAACCGACTGCAGAATGAATTCACGTAATTCATCTGCTAATTGGTGCAATTGAGGCTGCTCAAGCTCCTTTAATTCTTGCGAAGAATTAATCGTATGAAGCACTTTAGTAGCCTGTAACATATTTAACGCCGTAATTATTTTGGAGTGTAGATGCTTGAGAGAATTCGCTTGAAATCTTCGATTTCATTATTGGGAGAATTTTGTAATGCAGTAATCGGCGCATGCATAAATTTATTCGCCAGAGCCTCTGCCATGATGGATAAAACAGCCACTGGATCTTCGCCCCGCTTGATACGACGTACTGCTCTTTCTAATTCAATTTCTTTGAGACGCCCAGCAGTTGTCTGTAAGGATTGAATAATCGGAACTAGGGTTCTTTTTTGGAGTATCTGGAAAAAATCGCTCACGCCTTGATCAATAATCGCCTCGGCGTCGACCATCGATAACTCACGAATATTGCGACCTTCATTAACTACACCACCCAAGTCATCGACTGAATACAAATAGGCATCTTTCAGGGAGCGAATCTCTGGCTCAATATCACGCGGCACAGCTAAATCGATCAACACAATCGGACGACTGTTTCTGGCCTTCAAGGCAGTTTTAATCATTCCCATACCAATGATAGGTAATGCACTCGCAGTGCAGGAAACAATCACATCAAAATCATGCAAGCGGGTTGGCAAAGATTGCAAAGGGAAGGAATCGGTTTGCAAACCTTTTGCAGCAAACACCTTAGCCATCTCATCACCACGATCGACTGTACGATTACTGATGGCAATCTCTTTTGGTCTTTTACCCGCAAAGTGAGAAGCGCAGAGTTGAATCATCTCGCCAGCACCAATAAATAAAATTTTGGAGTTCTTTAAATCACCAAAAATTCTTTCTGCCAATCGTACCGATGCACCAGCCATAGATACGGAATGGGTGCCAATATCAGTGTTGGATCGAACGGCTTTAGCAACTGAAAACGTCTTATGGAATAAAGGCTTTAGGTAGGAACCGAGGGTGCCTGCCTGGTCAGCTAATTCGACAGCCTTTTTCATTTGACCCAGTATTTGAGTCTCTCCCAACACCATGGAGTCCATGCCGCAACTGACTCTAAATACATGCTTTACGGCATCCGTTTCTTTGGCGGAATAAATATACGGTTTTAATGCATCGCCCTGCAAACGCTTTTGAGAAGTGAGCCAATCAAAAGCACGCTCTTCTAAATGGTGTCCAGGATATGCAGCGTCATTAGCAGCGCAATAAATCTCCATGCGATTGCAGGTCGATAAGATCGCTACCTCAGGTATTAATTCGGAATGGCCACCCTTTAAATAATTGCGAAGATCTACTAAGGAGTCCTGCAAATCCTCTGGAGAAATAGCAACACTCTCGCGAATATCGATTGGAGCCGTGTGATGGTTCACACCAAGATTGAGTATTTGCATGCGAGAGGCTATTTAAAAATAGCTCGAATTGTGTCTAGAAAAATCATGGAATTGATTCTTCCTCTAGATTGAGAATCTGTCAATCAAGATTGACACCTATTTTTCTTCCCAACCTAGGGGAAAACCCCAAATACCACGATTATTGCTGGCTTTTAGCAGCAGCCTCGTAGGCCTTAAATTTCTTGTACGAATTAAAAGTGGAATACAAAGCAAAGGCAGTGATCACTACAAAAAACAAATTAGTGAGTGAGTACTCCTGATACAAGATCCATACCTGGCCAATGAAGGCGATTGGGAACACCACCATGGCGAATTTGAGCCAAATGAGGGTTCTTTTAAATTTGGCATCAATTGGATTCGTTTCAGATTGCTTATTCATTACCTATCCTTATTACTAAAGAGGCTGAGCCCCAGATTAATCTCGCCTCAGTATACGAAAAATGAAGCTAGTGAGGCCCTGGGCCAGGATGAAGGCGAAAATGGCTCCCATCAGCCCCATAAACACCCCAGGGACATTACCCAAGTCCAGCTGCTTAGCAAAAAGTAGGGACATTGCGAACCCCACGGCAGCACAAACGATTTCAAATACTATTTTTATAGTTTTTAAAAGCTCACCAGATTGACTCAATTGACACTCCAGAATGAACATTGGACGGGTACATTCTATATCCCATAAGGCTTTGTGCCCTCAAAAAATAATATCAAATACAAGTTACCTTGCACTGCAACACATTGACTTATAAGGGAAATTACCGAGAAAACTGTATAGATTTTTTTACACATTCGGATTAAATTCTCATTGTGACAAAAGTTTTATTTAGCACCCTCGTGTGGGTTAGCACGATGAAGTTGGATCTGAGAGGAAAAAAGCTATGACAAATAACACTCTTACAGGTTTGAGTGTGGAGGAAGCGGAAGAGCTACACCGCAACCTGATTCAAGGTACGCAATTTTTTGGGATGATTGCAGCACTCGCCCATTTACTTGCTTATATATATTCACCTTGGTTGAAGTAATTTAAGGAGCTTAATATGATCTACGGAAAAATGTGGACTGTCGTTAAACCAACTGTTGGCATCCCATTGTTTTTGGGTGCAGTTGCAGTCGGTTCTTTTTCAGTACATTTAGCATTACTTAATAACACAACTTGGGTGAAGGCTTTTTTAGAAGGCGGTAAATCTACTAAAGCTACTGGCGCGGCAGCGGCTGCACCGATGGCACCAGCAGCACAAAAATAAGTTTTTTAACTTGTCTCATAAGACCTAGATCATTCGATCTGGGTCTTATTTTTTTGTATTGCGTATCCATTCGTTAAAATAAGTTTTACATGAATCGTTTTAGTCAAAAATTAATCAGCACTTGGGCAAATTTAGGCCCTCGTTTTTTGCCTTTTGCAGACGCTGCTACTGCTGAATTACCACTCGGCAGATTACTCAGACTCTCGCTCTTTCAAGTATCGGTTGGTATGGCCCTCGTGTTATTGGTGGGCACTCTCAATCGAGTGATGATTGTCGAGTTACAGGTACCAGCATCACTGGTATCCATCATGGTTGCCCTGCCCATTATTTTTGCGCCCATTAGAGCTTTAATTGGGTTTCGCTCGGATACCCATAAATCTGCTTTAGGCTGGCGTCGTGTTCCCTATATCTGGATGGGAACGATGGTGCAGTTTGGTGGCTTAGCCATCATGCCATTTGCCTTACTGGTCTTGGCGGGTGCCGGTAATGCCAGTGAAGCACCGGCATGGGTTGGATTAGCAGCAGCTGCACTGGCATTTTTATTTGTGGGCGCTGGCATTCACACTACTCAAACTGTTGGCCTTGCATTGGCTTGTGATCTTGCACCACCTAAAGCACAACCGAATATTGTGGGCCTGATGTTTGTGATGCTGTTAGTTGGAATGATTGGCAGTGCCATCATTTTTGGTCAGCTATTAGAAGAGTACAGCCCAGGAAGATTGATTCAAGTCATTCAAGGAAGTGCGGTAGCTACGATTGTTTTGAATGCGATTGCATTGTGGAAACAGGAGAGTCGCGAAGAAGCGCGTGCTCGCGCAATGGTTGCCAGAGAGCAAAACTTTAGAGAATCTTGGGCTACTTTTAAAGAAGGTGGTCAAGCGGTTCGCCGTTTAATTGCTGTGGGATTCGGCACGATGGCATTTAGCATGAACGATGTTTTGCTTGAGCCCTACGGTGGTGAATTACTCAATATGAGCGTGAGTGCCACTACAGTATTAACAGCCACCTTAGCCGTAGGTTGCTTATTTGGTTTTAGCATTGCATCCAAAGTCTTAAGCGCGGGTTACGACCCTTTTAAGATGGCGAGCAATGGCGCCAAAATTGGTATTCCCGCATTCATACTGGTGATCTTGGCGGCGCCCCTAGAGAGCAATTTCATTTTTATTGTCGGCGTGGTGATGATTGGGTTTGGGAACGGGCTATTTAGTCACGGTACCTTAACCGCCACCATGAGATATGCCCCAGAAAATCAAAGTGGTTTGGCATTGGGCGCCTGGGGTGCTGTTCAGGCCACTGCTGCTGGTATTGCAGTGGGTGTTGGCGGGATATTTCGGGATATTTTGGCGGGGATGGCCTCCAGAAATTATTTTGGCGCAGATCTCAACAACCCTGCAACGGGTTACTGCGGCGTCTATCTCATTGAAATCATCCTGCTAGTGATTACCATCACAGCCATGGCCAACTTTATTTGGCCAGCAAAGCCTGTAGAATCAGTTGCTTAATTGATGTATCCACTGGGCTGACAAGCCAAACCGCTATCAATCCAATGACCCCGTTATCTCGACTCACTCAAAAGACTTTAATTACCCTTGGTTTCTTTATCAGTTGCATTAGCTTGATATTGATCATCCTCGGTTTATGGAGCTGGATTTCACTGGATCAGTTTGCCTATGGCTTATCCTCCGGAATTCGAGTCTTAGTCAGTGGCGCTATCATTGGATGTTTGTTGAGTGCCATCGGTTACGGCATTGGGGACTACTTTAATAATGAATCAAAGGAGTGAACATGTTTAAAAGATCAGATTACTTCATCTTATTAGCAGTCGTGTTGTCTTTCTTCACCTCTGCTTATTTATGGTTTGTGGTGCAAGATCGTGAGCAGTCGATCTTTACCGCAATTTGGATTCCGTCGATATTCTGTTTTGGAATTTATTTCAAACTATCTGCACTCTTGAACTTGAATCGCAGAAAATGAGTGATACCACCCTCCTGATTTTCGCCGTTTTCATTTTTTGCCTATTGGTAGCTGGGCTCTATCTCATGGTTCGTGAGTTTATGGGCCAAGCCAGTGAAGCCTTCCCTGACGTCAATGAATGGCTGGACCAGGATAAAAAGAAAAAGAAGTGAGTGCTGCTCACCTGTATTAGCACTCATCAGGCAGCATTCAATTTACAGTGCTTTTTTAATCGCCTCTGCCATCTTGCTTGCGCCATCGGCAGATGCCAGACGCTCCACAGATTGACCATCTTTGCTCACTAGAAATTTAGTGAAATTCCACTTAATCCCAGTTGTTCCCAGAATGCCAGGAGCCTTCTCCTTCAGGAATGCATATAAAGGATGTTCACCGGCGCCATTGACATCGATCTTCTCAAACATCGGAAATGTCACGCCATAGCTGGTGCTGCAAAAGTTTTGAATCTCATCAGCTGAGCCAGGCTCTTGAGCCCCAAATTGATTACAAGGGAATCCCAAAATTTCCAGGCCATGGGCCTTATTTTCTTCGTATAGATTTTGTAAATCGCGGTATTGCGGTGTAAACCCGCAGCGACTAGCCACATTGACGATAAGCAGCACCTTCCCCGAATAATCCTGCAGATTTTCTTGGTCTCCGTTGAGTCTTTTTAAAGGGATATTTGGCAACATATTTGATTCTCCAAGATGATTAAAGTGCTCTGAAAATATTCTATACTCGATTCATAATAAATGGGTTATTAGGCTTTAGCTGATATAGCTTTGCCCCACTCACATCAACATCATGAAAGGCTTGCGTGACAACAGATACAGCACCCTATCGGAGTTTGTGTACTGACTGCGGCATCTCTCGCACCAGTAATCCAAAACGCTGTGGTGATGCCTGCCAGTTCATCAAGCCAAAATATCCCGAACTCGAAACTCAGGTTCATGGCAGATCACGAGATTTGAATCGGCCGGACGAACTCCATTTTGGTCCATTCACAAAGATGCTTCGCGCAGGACTAAAAAATCCTAGCACCGGTGCACAGTGGACTGGTATTACCACCCGCATTGGTGAGCGTTTATTGGAAACCGGCGCGGTTGATGCCATTCTGACGATGACAGAAGATCCTAACGATCGCTGGAAGCCACTACCCATCATTATTGATAAAGCTGCTGACATGGCTAAATGTCGCGGCATGAGAATGGGCTATGCGCCGCTACTCTCGCTTTTGGAGCCCGCCATTGCCAAGGGCTATAAGAGGATGGCTGTCATCGGAATCCCTTGTCAGGTCTATGCCTTAAGAGCGCTTGAAAAAGAACTGGGACTGGAAAAACTCTACGTCATTGGCACGCCCTGCTCAGACAACACCACTACCGAGAACTTTCATCATTTTCTATCACTGATTAGCTCTGAACCAGAAGAGATTAACTACCTTGAATTTAGAGCAGACTACCATGTTGAAGTCCGTTTTAAGAATGGCAAAAAGAAAGAGATTCCGTTTCTGCAATTGCCACTCTCTACTCTGCCAAATGACTTCTTCCCCTTAACCTGCCGCACCTGTGTTGATTACACCAATGTATTGTCTGATATCACTGTTGGCTATATGGGTGGACAAGGAGAGCAATGGCTCATCGTGCGTAATGAGCGCGGTGAAGAATTACTCAATTTACTGGGGGATGAAGTAACAACCTCTGCTCCAGGTACCGCAGGTAAACGTCACTCTGCCGTTGTTGGCTTTATGAAGAACGTGGAACGTGCTGCAGGCGGTCTGCCCTTGAGAAAAATGCCGAATTGGTTAAGACCGATTGTCGGCTGGTTGATGCCCAGAGTGGGTCCCCGTGGTTTGGAGTTTGCTCGAACACGAGTGGAAATGAAAGCGATTGAAACTGTGCTTCATCTCAGAAGAGAGCAGCCAGCAAAAATGGCTTCGATGATTCCGAACCACATCTGGCCTTTAGTAGAGCCTTACGGCATCAAACCGACTGAATCTGAAACGCATAAACCTTAAAAACTTATTTTTCCCTTGGAGCATTCAATGGCTTTATTCCTAGTTGGTCTCATTATTTTTCTCGCTAGCCACTCTTGTCGCATCTTTGCTGAGTCATGGCGTAATCATATGATTGATCGAATCGGCGAAGTGAAATGGAAAGGTTTATACACCATCGTTTCCTTAGTAGGATTCATCATCATGGTGATTGGCTATGGTCAGGCAAGACAAGACACGGTGGTTTTATGGGAGCCTAATGTAGCCCTAATTTATATCGCCCTAGCACTAAACCTAGTCGCCTTTATTTTCCTGGCAGGTAGCTCGCCTTCTAATAATGCGATTCGCCTCAAGCTGAAGCATCCAATGATTTTGGGCGTTAAAGTATGGGCCTTAGCGCATTTGATTTCCAATGGCACCTTAGTTAATCTCATTCTGTTTGGCGCCTTCTTGATCTGGGCTGTCTTAGATTTTCGTTCAGCCAGAAAACGCCCTGTTCATATGCCTGAGCAGGCTCAAATCAGCACCAAAGCGACGGTGATTGCTGTCGCTTCTGGCGTAATTCTGTGGGTGGTTTTCATATTCGGATTACACCAATATCTCATTGGAGTTTCTCCTCTAGCCCAACTATCTTGAGTGCTATTCACAAGTCAACTTACATGAACGCTAGAGGTGCATTCCTTAGCCTCATGTTGGCCTTGGTTTTGTGGGGATGTGACTCACAAACTCCAAAAATAGATGCTATTGATAGTCAGACCAAGACGCTGACATGCTCTCTCAACGGTAGCCCCATTAAGGTGGCGATTACCAAGAGCTCCCTCGATGCGCTTATGCTCTACGAAGGTAAAGAGATCAAGGTTAATTTACTAGAAGTGAAAGATTTTTATCAAATCATCATGCGCTTTGATCCAAAAATTGGGCAACTCAAGATCAATAAAGCGGGTACAGTGTTGATTCAATTACGCGAAGCGCAAGAACAGATCGAGCCGTGCTTAACAGAACTAAAATCTTCGTAAACTTCACTCTTCTTTTCCCGGGAAATACCATGAAAACAATTTACTCCATCATCGGCCTGCTCGCATTTAGCCTGATTCACAATGCGGCAATTGCGCAAGGCGAGCAAAAGCCAGTTGCACCCATCAAAACGATTGCATCGCTCGATGTGCCGCGCTACCAAGGCACTTGGTACGAGATTGCAAAATTTCCAAATTGGTTTCAGAGAAAATGTATCGCCGATACGAATGCCACTTATAAGATCAAAGAAGATGGCAATGTGAGCGTCACTAATCGATGCACCTTTGAGAATGGAGAAAAAGGCGAGGCATTGGGTACTGCAAGACAGATTGGTGACTCCACTTCCCCAACCTTAGAAGTCCGCTTTGCCCCAGCCTGGCTGGGCTTCCTGCCCATGGTCTGGGGAGACTATTGGGTAATCGATATCGATCCCGAATATCAATTGGCCGCCGTCAGCGACCCCAGAAGACAATACCTCTGGATACTCTCCCGCACTAAGACGGTAGAGCCCGCAAAATATCAGGCCCTACTCAATCGCCTAGTGAACAACAATGGCTTCAGCCTCGAACAGCTGAGCCTGACACCACAAAATTAATAAGAAAACAAGAATTTCATAAAGGTAATTCCGATAATCAAACCTGAAAATGCGATGATGCCAATCACATAGATTTTTCCGGTTTTATTTCTTAAGGTGGTTGCGCTGTTATCTTTCATAATTCCACTTCCCTTCAGTTTTAGGACTAATTAAACTCTGCTGCCGAGTGACTACTGCTTAAACTTTTGCAAAACCCAATAAATGGGCAGTATCTTTTAAGAAAATTTTCACGTGTGCCATAGGGTCACGGCGAACGAGCTTTTTATTCATATACGATTCAAATGTTAAACGCTGGACATCTTTATCTTCACACATTTTGACGAAACGTTCGCGACGTTTATCGTTGTTGTACCAAAAACGCTGCATGATGCCGAGCACCAAAAATACAGTGCCGTGTTCTTTCATGAATTTTTTACGGGCTTTTGCTAAAACTTTGCCATTACCAGTCACGAGCAGCTCTTCTACCGCTTCTGCAGCTACACGACCGCCATACATACCGTAGTAAATTCCTTCACCGGAAGCCGGGGCTACTACGCCAGCAGCATCTCCAGCCAACACCACATCTCTACCGTTATCCCATTTCTTTAAGGGCTTCATAGGCAGGGGTGCGCCTTCATGTCTCAGCATTTCAGCATTCTCAAGACCGGTCTGTTTTTTAAGGGCAGTAACTGCACCGCGCAAGGAAAAGCCTTTGTCAGCTGTACCTGTGCCAATACTCATGGTTGTGCCGTGCGGGAATATCCAGCCATAAAAATCTGGGGATAAAGCACCTTGATAAAACACATCGCAACGACTACCGTCAAAGTCTGCGGGAGGATTTTCAGGGACTTTCACGATCTCGTGATAGGCAAAGACATATTCCACATCCTTGGCTCCTGGAATAGCCTGACGACCCACGCCGGATTTGGCACCATCCGCACCAATTACTGCCTTAGCACGGACCGATACGGTTACGTCAGGCACACTTTGCTTGCCACCGCGAACGACATATTGCACTACTGAGACGCCATCCTCATCTCTGCTCAGTTTTTCAAAGACGCCGGTTCTTCTTTCAGCGCCATCATTGGCAGCACGGACACGTAAAAATTCATCAAACTTATCGCGATCAACCATCCCTACAAAGCCACCCTCAATATGCATATCTACCGCCTTATCTGACGGCGCAATCATTCTGGCGCAATTGGCCTTGGCTACTAAAAGCTCATCCGGGATTTCAAAATCTTTAATTAAACGGGGAGGGATTGCGCCACCGCAAGGCTTGATACGGCCCATGCGATCCAATAAGAGCACTTTACGACCTTTTTTGGCAAGGTCACTTGCAGCTGTAGCTCCAGTAGGGCCACCGCCAACAACAACGACATCAAAAGTTTCTAGGGCACTCATTTTCATCTCCATCATACTCAGTTAATTGATTCAGTTAATTGATTGATTTGCTACACACCCACTAAATGATTCGACATATTGTTTGTTTGTTTTTGCGTCCGTGTCTGATAAGACAAGTAGGCAGCCACAACAAATAAAACACCTTCTAAGAAAAAGACAAAAGCGTACGCAGAAGCAGGATCACCTAAAACAATCCTTGCAATATCGCTCAAGCCAGTTCCAATAATTCCACCTAAACCAAAAGCCATCGCTTGCGATGCGCCCCAAATACCCATGCGCACACCCTCACGCCGCGCACTACCCATACTGGCAAATTGCATCATCGATCCAATGGCAGCGATAGAAAATGCACCATTAAAGATACCTAATAAGAAAACACTTACCTGAAAGAAAAGCACGTTATCAATAGGGCCGGATAAAACCAGCCCCATCATGGCTAAGGCTGAAGCAAGACATCCGCCAATAGTCCAAGTACTTAAGGTCGTTAAGGTCTGTGATTTAGCCTTAGTCGTAATAAAGGCTAAGGCAAGCATGCCAACGAGTACGCCACCATTTTGCAAGCCTGATAAGGAAGTTGTTTCTGCGGGTGAGAACCGAAAAGCCACCGCTGCAAAAGGCTCTAAGATCAAATCTTGCGAGCTATAAGCCAACATGGACACAAAGACAAACCACGTAAACGAACGCACTCTACTCTCTTGCCAGACCTCAGCAAAGGCTTCCCGAAAGCTTGTTTTTACCGGACTCGCTTCTGGCTCTGCCTGATCTGCATTAGACAGGGACTGCTGAGTATTTGAAATAGGAGACTCCATCCCCCAAATTGCTAGGAAGGTTACGATCACCGCAATCACCGAGACAGTAGATGAAATCATTAAAAGTCGTTCAAATGAAAATGGTGTCAGAAACTTTCCGCTGACGCTGGCAGTAAAAGCAAAACCAAAGATCATCATGAGCCAAACGCAGGTAGCTGCTGCCGCCTTCTTTTTAGGCTCCACACGTTTTGCCAGCAACACTAACAGTGCAGTGCCACTAGAACTCACGCCAATACCAATCATTAAAAAGGCAACTGTCGCCAGCGCAATACCTAAAACAAGTGAGCTACTTAAGAGAATCGTTGAGGCGGCAGCCAATATGCCACCACTAGCTAATACCAAGATACCGCCACGAATCCAAGGGCTAGCTCTACGAGTTTGATCGGAACCAAAACCCATCCGTGGGCGTATTAACTGAATAAAATAATGTATCGCCACTAGCGCACCAGGCAGAATCGCTGGCAGAGCCAACTCCACCACCATCACGCGATTTAATAGCGAGGTAGTTAACACCACAATCGATCCCAATGACGCTTGGACCAAACCCAGTCGAGCGATTTGGGGCCAAGTGAGATAAGTGGATTGAGAAGTGCTCATAGTGAAATGAATTAATTAACCGAGAAACGTCCCGCCACTGCAAATGCACTCACCATCATTCCAGCAACAAATAATGGCACCCCAAACCCACTCAGAAATAATGCACGTTTGACAGGATCTAACAGGAAATTACGCATCATGATGATTTGTCCTGCGATCAGCAACAGAATCACACCAGCCTGCCAATAAGCACCCCAGATCAACAAGAGGCCAAAAACTCCAAACTGGGGAGCCAACATCATTAAGCAAGCATTCTCAGCGGCACCTGCAATGCCGAGCTGGACTGGTAAAGAGAGGACACCCATTTGACGATCGCCTTCGATCGCCTTGAAATCATTCAAAGTCATGATGCCGTGTGCACCAATGCTATACAAAATCGCGAGCAGAATAGATGGGGTAGAAGGAAATACGTCTCCCATCATTACCGCTGAGCCAGTAAACCAAGCCAATCCCTCATAAGAGATTCCGCAAGCCGCATTACCCAACCAACCATTTTGCTTAAATCGTAATGGCGGCATGCTGTAGAACCAGGCTAGCAAAAGTCCAAGCAGTGTTGCGGCAAATGCCCAAGGACTAATGAACCAACCTAATAGAAGTGAGAGGCCGGTCCAAATAAAGGCAACGTATAAACCCCAAGCTCCCGGCATCCGACCAGAAGGAATGGGACGCTGTGGTTCATTAATGGCATCTACCTCGCGGTCAAACCAATCATTCACGGCCTGACTAGCAGCGCACACCATTGGGCCAGCCAGAATCACCCCAGCAACTAATAAGTGCCAGCGCCCCTCAAAGGAAACTCCGGTTGCAATGACGCCACAGGCAAAAGCCCACATTGGCGGAAACCAAGTAATGGGTTTTAGCAATTCCAAAATGGCGGATGGCGCAGGAAGGCGGCGCATGGTGAGCGTGTTTATGATCGCATCCCCCATTTCCACAAGCCTTCGCTAGAAAAAGGAACCACCATCAAAATATGTTCTAAGACCGCTAAGGACAAAATAGCGCCAGTCAATGACATAGAGGCAACCATGAAATCACTGCTACTTGGATGAAATGCCGCTTGCCATAACGGTATGGCGCAGAGCACACCGCCGATCACCGATAGTGGCAGGAGTGGATTCATCGGTTTGCAGGTGAAATAAGTAAAGATATATTTCAGATGATTTGGTAGGAAACGCTCATTGAGATTTAAAACACCAAAGAAGATATTTAACTTGGCGCTCTGTCTCATGAGCCAGAGAATCATGAAGGTCCAAAAACCGGTCTGGTTTGAACCTCCCCAGGTCATCGCAGTCACAGCCAGCGCCAAGATAACTAAAGCGATCTCATGATGCTGGATCGTCTTAAATGCAAAGTACATCTTTTGCCAACCCCGACAGCCTTCTGGACAGGGCTCTCGACGAGGGCCGGTGACATAACCAAATAAGAAACCAATTTCTTGCCAACCCCAAACCAAAATGGCACAGGTGAATCCACAATACGCACCCGCTACTGTACTGACGTTGGCGCTGGTTTTTAGTCCGACTAAAGCCAAAGCCAAAACCATCCCACTGACAAAGAAGGTATTTTTATAGGTCGAAGGATCCCGCTGGTTTAGCAAGAGAATAATTCCCGTGCTAAACCACCATATAAATATGGAATAGAGGATAGGCCAAACAATACTCATCGAATTACCAAGAAGGAACCATACGAACATCGGCCGGCAAGGCATTGTCTTGAACTGGCATGAAATACAACTTCAAAAAGACAATGCCAGCACGAGCGCCTAAAACAGCAGTCTTCACTTTATTAATCAGGCCGCCCTCTTTTTTATACGCATCCATCGTTTCAAACAACGCTCTCATTTCTTCAAGATACTGATAGAAACGGGGGTCATCTAAATTCACTGAGATTGGGAATACCTGCTTAATAATTTCGTTCGTGATAAACAACACCTTCTTGTCGTAATCTGTAGGAGAGATCTTCATCGCTTTATAGAGCTCAATACGGGTGTGGTCACGAACATACATCGTGGCATATACCGCAAGAATAAAGAAGCGAATCCACAACTTATTCGCCCCTTGGAGTAACTTTGGATTAGCGCGCATGATGAGTGCGAAGGATTCACCATGGCGAAACTCGTCATTGCACCAGCGCTCAAACCATAAGAAGATCGGATGAAAGCGTGTTTCAGGGCGATTCTCCAGTTCCCGGAAAATAGTGATGTAACGGGCATAACCAATCTTCTCTGAGAGATAGGTAGCGTAAAAAATAAACTTCGGCTTGAAGTAAGTGTATTTCTTGGCTTTTGCTAAAAAACCTAAATCAATACCAATATTAAAGTCCTTAAGCCACTGGTTAATAAAGCCAGCATGTCGGCTTTCATCTCTTGCCATGTAACCAAACAACTGGCGCATATCTGGGTTGCTCACTTTACGCTTAATCTCTGCATACAAAATGCACCCAGAGAACTCAGAGGTGATAGAGCTGATTAAAAAATCAACAAACTCATCATACAAAGCGGGATGAAGATTGGAGTAATCCTTATCCATATCGGCAGGACGTTGGAAGTGATCCGCATTATTGTCGCCTTCATACTCGGCCATCAATGCATCCCACTCAGGACGCAAGGCATCAATACTGATGCGATCCATTTCTTTGAAGTTAGTCGTATAAAAGCGCGGGCTCAATACCGCATCTTCTAAGGCCATCTTGGTGGATTCATTAATTGATCCCTTTGCAGGGATCTGACTTTGCAACATGCTTTCTGCGCTATCTAAATTCATTTCCTACTCCAAAAAAATATTTATGATTTACTTGTTGCTACTACTTGTGACGCATTAAATAACTTAAAAAAGGTTGATGCATTGGTAGGACCAAAAGACTCTAAATCCACCATACGGCCAGTAGCGGTATCCGCCAGAGTCAATCGGCCATCTGCTCGGTAAATTAATTCAAATGGTGGCCCGCTATCTAATCCCCTGCGCTTTCTCTCTTGCGCAAGACCCCGTAAGGTCCCCCTCACAAATCCTGCCTCACCCTGAATAGCATCAATTTCTCGTCCAGTTTTGTAATCAATTACCGCAATCGAACCGTCAGGGCGATCCTCAAAGCGCAATTGCAATACTTTAGTAGGGGCTGCATCTGGCTCTCTTACTTGAGTCAAGTCACGACTATTAATAAATACCAATAGCACCACAATGACAATGCCGGTGGCCGCCAGTATCTTGGCCACAGGCGACAGAAAATCCTTGCTTTGTGGAATGCTCATGCCGTTTGTACTCCCGCTTGCTCAACTTGAATCTCTTGAGTTTCCATCCTGCCTCGATTAGTTGAAGCCAGCCAGGCTTCTGTGAGCAATTTGGCTACTTGCTCCGCTTCTGGAACGCAGCGCATCATCGGCTCTGGTTTTGCCATACGCCATGGACGTGCATGAGGCCATAAATGAAAGTAGGCAATCTTATCTTCAGTAGCAATTTGCATCGGAATATCACCAGTGCCATCTTTATACAACTTCAGATCTGCACTTTTGAGTGATTTATATGGAAGATTGAAGGTAACCGTCAGAACAATACCCACCCTCATCACAATTCGACGGTTAGTCAAGGTGTACATGGTGGTAGTTGCTGACCAGTAGGCTAAAAGACCTACCAGCAGCAGACCCATAGCGGCTAAGAAGAAGGCGAGAGCAATGCTACTCCAACCCTCTGCTAATCCACCTTCGCTTCCTGCTACTGAAAACACTTGCATAACTACAATCACTGCAAAATAGAGTGTGAGCCATTGCAGGCGAAATACATGCTTAGCCATAGCAGTCCAATCAGGAGCACCTTGCCAAAGAATCGTTTCGCCAGGAGGTAATGGTTCGGGCAACCCTAAGGCTGCCTCGAACTCATATTCTGCTGATTGATAAGGTTTTTGATCCACAAAATACTTTCACATTAAAACAATTTAAATAAGAGGTTCTTGACGCTCAGGGGTTGCATACAGAGTGCCACCGCCAAAGTAAGCCATGATCTTCTCTTCTTCTAACAAGGTGATTTGATCCTGACTCTTTAAGCCTGGTACCAAGGCAAATTGATTACCTAGAATCGATTCGACCTTAATGTAATCGCGACGGACTCGAGAAAAGTTCATTGGTAGCAAGACTCTTCTACCGCCAAACTCAGGCAAGGTTTCAATTTCGAAATAGCGAATGACCACTTCAGCCTGATCAATCCAGAGCTCTTTCACGGTACCGGCGATCACACCATCATCACCCATGACTTCCATGCCAATCGGATCTCGATCTTGCTTGGCAACACTAAATTGACCGAGTAAACGCCCTGGCAGAATGCGTTTTTGACCTTCTGATGTCATATCAGGAATATCTGCACGCATCGTAAATGCACCAGGCCCGACCCCGTCCAACATAGGATTGCCGGTTGGCACTAAAGGTGCGCCGTTTAAGTAACTTGAAGGTCGTGCGGCCACTTTTTCGAGAGGCTCATTCTTTGGCACGGTCACATCACCAAAATACTCCGTATGAAAAGTCTTTGGCGCCGGCATGCCAGCGATTCCATCCGCTCGTCGCGTCTCGCCGCGAACGTCATACTCGAGCGGAAAACCTTCGCGCTTGCTTTCAATAGTCAGGTAATACACGAGACCTGCAAAAAATACCCAAAATGCGTATAGAACCAATTGCGCAACATCTATATATTCTGTAATTGCTCCGGTTGCCATCTTGCTCTCCCTTTTAACAACAATGCTTATTGTGAAAAAAATACTTTACTGCTGGTTAACTAGGTAATTCATCTAAACCAAACTTCTGAGAAACCTTCATCATCGGTTGCTTATTCATCACCACTAAAGGCCCAATTGCAATCAATGTAATAAACAACAAATAAAATTCAATGTGATACACAAAGCTATAACCTGTGGCAGCTGAAAGCAGGCCATCACCCAAGAGACCACTAGTTGCTAAACTAGAAATCACATCACGAATAACACCGCCAGCGGCAATGGCAATACCCGATGCGGTAGCGTGCACCGCGCCCCAAGCGCCGAGAACTAAACCATTCATGCCACCAGATTCAAAACTCATCGCGGCAGTCAAAGTGCTCACAGAAAATAAACCGCCCCCAAAGCCAATCAAGAATGCACCGCAACGAAATAGCGTCGGTGAGAGTAATGGTTCGGAAAAAATGACACAGCTAAACGCCAAAATCCCAAACAAGGCTCCTATGGCAGCAAGGCGATAGGGATCAATCGAACGATTTAAATAACGGGCTGCAAAACCAAAGGCTGCTAAAGCGCCTAAGGAAGTCAAACTAGTTAATACAGTAGTAGCACTAACGGATAGACCCAATACTTCGGCACCATATGGTTCCAAAATAATGTCTTGCATGCTAAAGGCTGCGGTACCCAAGCCTAAGGCTACCAAGAAGCGCATCACTTTGCCTTGTTTCGCAAAGGTTGCCCAAGTTTCTTTAAAGCTGGGGGTTGGAGTTGAGTAGGCTGTTAAATGCGGTTGACGAGGTTCTTGCTTCCAGACTGCGATGACATTAAGTATTAAGGAAGTGGCAGCAACTCCCTGCACCACACGAATTAACAGCAGAGGAGTAATGTCAATGAGCAAATAGCCAAAGATGGCACTACTCACTGCCATACCCACTAACAGCATCATGTACATGAGTGCAACTACTCTGGGTCTCGCCTGAGGTTCAGCCAAGTCCGAAGCTAAAGCAAGGCCAGCAGTTTGAGTGGTCTGCATACCAGCGCCTACCAATAAAAAAGCCAGTCCTGTTGCTGCTTGTGCAAACCAAGCAGGCCACGTGGTGTCACCAGATAACAAAATGAGTGCGAAAGGCATGATGGCAAAACCACCAAATTGCAACCAAGAGCCAATCCAGATATAAGGCACTCTGCGCCAGCCAAGAAAAGACTTATGACTATCACTCTTAAAGCCAACCAGTGCTCTAAAAGGTGCGAACAGGAGAGGCAAGGCAACCATAATAGAAACTAAAGCAGCGCTTACTTGTAATTCAACAATCATGACTCGGTTAAGGGTGCCAATCAACATCACCATCGCCATGCCTACCGAGACCTGAAATAGCGACAGCCTTAAGAGACGGCTTAGTGGCAACTCTTTAGTGGCGACATCGGCAAAAGGCAAGAACCTTGGACTCACTCTCTTCCAATTTTCAAAGAGTTCTTTGCCGCGCCAGGTCAGAGTAAACATTTTCATTGTTATTGCACGGTACCTTGATCAGCCTGCTTCTTACTTAAGCGCATAGCCTGTGAAAAATAAAATGCCCGTTGTACTTTTTGAGTGCTTACTGGAGCCCAGTCTGCAAGACCATCATGCTTGCTAAACGTTCTCGTGAGGGAGTCAATCGAAATAGGCTGAATAAACGGAGAACGATCACTTCTTGGAAACAAGCTGCCCAGGGTCAACAAGGTACTCAGTGCTGCATTATTAGGCGCAAAAGTAAAAGCGATATTGGCGCTGGTGCGATCAGCCAGCCTGGCCATCGCATCCGCAATATCCAAATGGTGATAGTGAATCATCGAATCCATACAAACCACATGATCAAAGTCACCTAAGGCGGGATCTAACATATCACCAGAACGAAACTCAATAGAGCCGGCTCCAAAATCATTACCAATTCTCTCGCGAGCCAAATCAACTAAGGTTGGCGACAAATCAATCGCAACCACATGGGCTCCCCGCTTTGCCAAATCCGCCGCTAAGATTCCTGTTCCACAGCCCGCATCTAAAACGCGTTGGCCAGTCAAATCGCTCGGCAAATAACTGAGCAATAGGTGACGCATTTCTTCACGCCCAGCTCTAACCTTAGCGCGAATACCGCTCACTTTTGCAGTCGAAGTGAGCTTCGCCCAAGCATCAACCGCCGTCCGGTCAAAGTATTCCTCTAACTGGCTACGTTTTTGGGTGTAAGAGTTTTTTTGCATGAGTAAATGAAGTCTTAAAAATTATTTCAACCAAGGGGAATAGATGTAAGCAAGCAAATGGGCAATAGCAGCAATCAACCCAAAAAATTGCGTTCCCTGTACCAGATTGCGATGCAACTCTTCTGCCTCTTCTATGCTCAAGCCGGTTAAGGTTGCGGGCGAACTGTAAAGGCTTGCCGCTTGGACGGCTTCGAGGCGAATAGCTTCAGCGCCAAGCTTAGACTCGCGCTGCTTCTTTTCCATATCCAAGCGTGCCATTCGCAACTTCCAAATAAATTGGCCTGCATTGACGACATAAGTTGCATAGGCAGCTAATGCCAAAATCATTAATTGGTATTGATCTAAATAACCTGTTGCTAGGGCTACTAGATATAAAGTGTGCAAGAGCAACACCAGCATACTGAAGACATCTTCCCAGAAGAATGCCGGTGCAAATAGATAGCAATTGAAAACGACTTTTTCCCAAATGCATCCGGTAATCATGATGGTGTAGAGCGTTAAGGTTTTCACCACCACCGAAACATTAGCGGCGTACTCACCCTCTCCGGTCCACAAAAAACGCAACACTAGATACAAGCTGACTAAGAAAACCAAGAATTGGACGGGCGCTAAAATTCCCTGAACCAAAGTCCATTTAGTCGCGTCTCTTTTTACCCTTTCCTCTGGGGTGTAGAGTGGCTTATATGTTTTTTCCATGCACAGTCTGCTATTTTTCTAAAACAACTTTAAGACGATCGTAAATACACTTTTTGTAGTCGAAAAGTGTCAATCAAAGTTTACGATATTTGGAAAAAGAAAGTCCTCGGGATAACCCTATTGCTAGTACTTTCCCTATGGCAAGTTCCAAAAAAAGAGGGCTAAATGGTACGAGTGCAAAAAATCACTTTTATAGCTAAATTAGGCTGTCTATTTTTTGCAGTGCAGCATTTTTTTCGGTGAGTATTTAGCGCCCCTTTATTTTGTCTTACTTATTGCAGTTTTGGGAGATGGGCTGTGTCGGAATCGCTGAAAAAAACATTTCAATCTAATTTAGGCGAATTAGATAATGCAGAAATGATGCAATGGCTGAACAAAACCATCGAATCTGAAATCATCCCCCGCTTGCTGATGGGGCACAAACTCGACTCGGGCAACAATCAATCTATAGACCAATCGAGTGAGTTGCAAGTAAAACAGACTGAAATTGTCGACTTTTGCCAAACATTATTAGATGGCCCCGTTGAAGAGTGCTTCTCCTATATAGATCGGATGCAAAAATCGGGTCATTCCCTGATCTCGCTCTATATGAATCTCATCCCCGCCTCGACTAGGCGCCTGCAAGAGCTCTGGGAAAATGATGAAAACAGTTTCACCGAAGTCACGCTTGCCTTAGGCCGCGCTCAGAATCTAATTCACCAGCTCAGTCCTATCTTTGTAAATCAAGGTAATTTCAGTGACTTCCAGGGCAATGCCTTGCTCATCAATGTGCCAGGGTCACAACACACTCTAGGCATCTTGATGTTGGGTGAATTTTTTAAGCAAGCAGGTTGGAATACCGCAGTTGAAATTGAAATTTCTAGCGAAGAGCTTAAAGAGCGCATTCAATTACAACCCTATGATTTAGTGGCGATTTCTATTTCTTGTGAAGCTCAGTGGGATACAATGGAATCGTTGCTGAAAGAGATAAAAATCGTTTCAAAAAATCCAGGGATATTGACAATGGCGGGTGGTCCTTTATTCGACTTCAATCCCGAGCTGCTCCAGGACTGCTCTGCAGACGTTTGCGCCCTCAGAGCTGAAGAGGCGATTAAGACTGTTTCTGACCTCCTATCGCAAAGAGCCCGCTTAAATTAAGATGCCTATCTCACAACATCCTAATAAGCTCTTCCAAGATTTAAGTGGTAAAGAGCTCAGCCACATTGCACAAGCATCGGCGGACATATCCTTTGTTTTGGATGACTTCGGTTCAATACAGGATGTCTACTCTCACAATGAAAGTCTAGTCAAACACATTCCAGATGATCTGATTGGGAAAAAATGGCTGGAGGTAGTAGAGCCCGACAGTAGAAAAAAAGTACAGTACTTACTTGATGATGCTAATCCAGACAACATCTCAAAATTTAGACAAATCAATTTGTCTACTAATGAGAAAAATATCGCGTTACCAATCATGTGCGCTTCAATCAAGACTTTATCGAATCAAAAGATTGTTGTGATTGGTCGGGATCTGACGCCAACTGCTCAGCTCCAACAAAATTTAGTTGCCGCTCAAAAAGAGATCAGTCAGAACCAGCTACAAATAAATCAGCTAGAAGAACGTTTTCGGTCTATCTTTGAAATTGGCGTCGAATCGATCATTATTGTTGAAGTCAACGATGGTTACCCAATAGTCGAGATGAACGGTAACGCTATTAAGCAACTGCTGCTCGCTAAAAATCATTGCGTTGGTAAATCGTTTCTATCGCTCCTACCCGCTGATGAGATTAATAAAGTAAAAGTATTTCTTCAGGAGGTACTGGAAACCAGTGGCTTAAGAGTATTGGACACATTCATTGTCGGCGACAAAGAACTTCGGATCAGTGCAACCTCCTTTATCAATAGCGGGAAACCCTATTTACTACTAAATCTGAAGTCACTTGATCCAACCAATTCAGCCAGCTTATTGGAATCTGATTCTTTAGCGGTTAAGGCCATTGAAGATAACGCCTATGGTTTTATTGTTTGTACTCCAGAGGGTCTGATTCTCAAAGCCAATAAAGCCTTTATCAAACTCAGCAACACCAAGGGCGAACAAGAATTAATTGGCACCTCTATACAAAACTATCTAGGCTCAGAGACGGCAGATTTTGAACGGATGATGCAATCCTTAAAAGGTAAAGCCAGCGCTCAAGCCTGCGTTTCTTCGATCAGCAATAAAAATGGTGGTATTAAGTTGGTGGATATTTCAGCAGTATCCGTATCTCAACCACGTGCCTGCATTGGCATGATCTTTCGACAAATTGATTCGAGACAAAATAAAGATAAGCGCATTGATAAAAAACTCGTGCGTAGCTCTGAAGAATTATCGATGCTGGTTGGCAAAGTACCTTTGAAAGAGATCCTAGCTGAGACAACTGACTTAATTGAGCAGCTCTGTATCAAAGCTGCCTTAGACTTAACTAAAGACAATCGCGTTTCTGCCTCTGAAATTTTAGGTCTGTCTCGTCAAAGCCTGTACATCAAACTTAGAAAATATGGTTTAGTAGATTACGACATTAAGGATATGGATTAGAAAGCCAGTAATGAACGACCAAGTTGCATTAATGGTTCTTGTGGACATCCAATTATCAGCAAAAATCAGTGGCATTTTAAGACTCATGTTTGCCCGCCTTGGGCTCTGGACAACTCCAGGACTGAAATTCTACAAACACATGGGTTCTGGCAAAAATGGGGGTTTCTCAATTCATCCGAGCGGAACCCACCAAGCCCTATTTTGTGTTTTTCAAGATATGGCCAGCCTAGAGCATTTTTACCAATCGTCTAGATTAATTCGCTGGTATCGAGAGCACGCTCAGGATTTTTTTTCCGTCAAGCTGAAGGCTTACTCCATCAAGGGTCAGTGGTCAGGCTTCGCCCCCTACATTACTGCGGAAGCCCCCATTTCTGGTCCGATCGTCTCCATTACTAGAGCATCAATCAAGCCAAGGTATTGCATTCCTTTTTGGCAGAAGCAACCTGCTGCAGAAGTCTCATTACAACAATCCGCTGGTTGCATCATTGCCGCGGGTGTTGGCGAAGCGCCTTTCTTTCGGCAGGCTACCTTTACTATTTGGGAATCCCAAGCAGCAATGGATCAATACGCCCGGCAGGGTGCTCACCAAAATGCGATTCGCGCCTCCTTAAGCGGTCATTATTTTTCTGAGTCGATGTTCTCTCGCTACATCCCCTTTGATGCAAACGGTAGCTGGAAGGGTCGCACCCTTGTCTAAATTACCAGTAGTCATTGTTGGTGGAGGTATTGGTGGCTTAAGTTGTGCACTCGATCTGGCATCGTCTGGAGTCGAAGTCATTGTGGTTGAAAAAGAAGCTCAGCTGGGCGGCAAAATTAGACAACTTAACTGCGCAAGCGATCCCTCGGTTCCCGCACTTATAGACTCTGGTCCCACCGTTTTTACCATGCGCTGGGTTTTTGATGGCCTCTTCCAAAAAGCGGGAACTTCCTTAGAGTCTGAGTTAACTATTACTAAGTTAGACATCTTAGCCCGTCATGCCTGGAGCAAAGATGAGCGCCTGGATTTATTTGCTAACGCAGATCAATCAGGGGAAGCAATAAAAGCATTTTCTTCCGCAGCTGAAGCAGACCGCTTTCTTCAATTCTCAAAACAATGCCGCAAACTCTATCAGGCGCTTGAGAAGCCTTACATGCTCTCTGAAAAGCCCAGCTTTGGGGGAATGATCAATGATCTTGGCATATCGGGATCTAAAGTCTTATACGACATTGGTTTATTTAATTCTCTCTGGAAATCACTGGGTGACTATTTCCATGACCCCAGATTGCGCCAACTGTTTGGAAGATACGCTACCTATTGCGGCTCCTCCCCCTATCAAGCCCCTGCCACCTTAATGTTGATAGCGGATGTAGAGGCACAAGGAGTATGGGCTGTGGAAGGTGGCATGTACAGCCTGGTCAAAGCGATTCAGCAATTAGCGCAAGCTAAAGGCGTACAAATCCTGACAGGCCAAGCTTGTGAAGAAATCCTCATGGAGCAGGGTCGTGCTAGCGGAGTGCGATTGGCTGATGGAACAATTATTCGAGCACAAGCCGTGATTTTTAATGGTGATTTAGCCGCACTACAAACTGGCTTACTCAAGCCATCTGGCAAGCAAGCAATGAATGCCAAAATGACGCCACCAAGCGCTGCTAAAAGATCACTTTCTGCTGTTACTTGGTCGATTAATGCCAAAGCCGATGGCTTTCCCTTGGTCCGACATAATGTATTCTTTAATCAAGATTATCGTGCTGAATTTGATGATATTTTTCTTAGAAAGCGTCTCCCCCAAAAGCCAACGGTATACGTTTGCGCTCAAGATCAAGGCGATGCTTATGAAGCCAGTTCACATCCACAAAAATTACTCTGCTTAGTTAATGCACCAGCAATCGGCGATCAATCGGAATTCAGTGCGCAGCAAATCGACGCCTGCGAACGCGAAACTTTTAGTCTTCTGCAACAATGTGGTCTAAACATCGACTTGGATAGCGCAATATGTCAACGCACAACGCCCTCTCTTTTCAATCAGCTCTTTCCGGCAACGGGTGGAGCCCTTTACGGTCAAGCGAATCACGGCTGGATGGAAACCTTTCAGCGAGCTTCAACGCAAAGCCCGATTCCGGGCCTGTATCTAGCGGGGGGGAGCGTGCATCCCGGCCCGGGAGTGCCAATGGCAGCCCTATCGGGGCGCATGGCGGCCGCAACCCTGATGGATCACCTCGGTTTGATCAAGCTGTCGGGGAGAACGCTTATCTCTGGTGGTACATCGACGCTCTAAGTGATGATGGCAAGCACGGCATCGTACTGATTGCCTTTGTTGGCAGTGTTTTCTCTCCCTACTATGCCTGGGCAAGAAGAAATAATTCGGCAGTAAATCCTGAAAATCATTGCTCACTAAATGTAGCAATTTATAGTCCGGGGAAAAATCGTTGGGCGATGACTGAGCGGGGAGAAAAACAAGTTTCCCGTAGCTCCAATGAGTTTGTCATTGGCCCCAGCAGTATTGATTGGGATGGCAATAAATTAACTGTCCGTATTCAAGAGCGCGCAGTACCGTTTGGGCAAAAGATTTCTGGCACTGTTGAGCTTTATCCCAACACCCTCTTCAACTTTAGTACACCCTTAGATGCCGCAGGCAAACACCGCTGGGGCCCGCTTGCTCCCTCAGCACGTGTGAAGGTCAAATTGAACTCCCCTGACTTACATTGGGAAGGGAATGCCTATTTAGATTCTAATGAAGGGGATGAGCCAATCAGCCAAGCTTTTCATGAATGGGATTGGTCAAGGGCAGAAATGAGTGGTGGTAGAACTTCAGTAATTTATGATGTGCGCGAAAAGAATGCCCAAGAAAATGTCTTGGCATTGACCTTCAATCCCAATGGAACGATTGATCACTTTGAAGCCCCGCCGAGGCAAGCATTGCCAAAAACTGTTTGGGGTATTCGGGGGCACATGCGTAATCCAAACTCTGAGACCTTGGCAGTGCACAAGGTATTGGAAAACACGCCTTTCTATACCCGCTCTGTTTTGAATTCTGAACTATTGGGCGAGAAGGTACTCTCATTTCATGAAACTTTAAGCGTACCCAAACTCACGTTAACTTCAACTCAATTGATGCTACCTTGGAGAATGCCGCGGATTACGTGGTAACTAGCGCTAATAGCTAGTGAAGGGCTCTACCGTGCGTGCGAGTATTGCGGCGACGCTCTTGACGCTCCATGAGATCAACAAACCACAATAAGTGATCATGAGTTGTTCCATCAAAACGCTTGTCATGCGGTACTTCAATGACCGCATCCACTAAATACTGAATTGCTTTATCTGCATCTACTTTCAGTTTTCTAGAGAATATTTTAGAAATCGCTGTAAAGGCTTCTGCTAAAAGAATCAACTTTCTTTTAGAGGGTACATAAGCTCTAGTCGAAACTGAATCTAAATTGAGCTTTTCTACTTGTCGCCCAATCTCTGCATAAATCAAGCGAGCTGCCTGAATCGCTGGACGACAATCCCAGGGTAAATCACAAATCCCAGCCTCTGAACGAGAGTACAAGACGTCCGCATGCTTTAAGAGGCGGGCAATGACGCTCGCAATTTGGTCATTAAACTCAGGCTTACTTAGCCAAACTTGTGGATCTAATCCCGCTTCTCTGAGCCAATCCAACGGTAAATAGATTCGTCCATTAGCAGCATCCTCACCTACATCACGGGCAATATTTGTGAGCTGCATTGCAAGGCCAAGCTCGCAAGCTCTCGCCAAAGTTTCTGGTTCCCTGCGGTCCATGATGACGCACATCATCGCTCCAACTGTACCGGCAACCCTAGCGCAGTAGTCCAATAAATCCTCTAAGGAGTTATAGGTTTTGAACTGCGTATCCCATTCATAACCCTCAATTAAGGCCAGGGGAAGGCTAATCGGCAAATCATATTCTTTAACCACAATCGATAAGGCGCGATCAGCAGGAATATCGTCAGGGCAACCTTGATAGATTCGATCCAGGCGTTCACGCAGTTTAGGAATCGCATCCGGCTCTGCGTCTACCGCATCCGCTACATCATCAGTAATCCGACAAAACGCGTAGAGAGCTGTTGCGGGATCTCTGACCCTTTGAGGCAAAATTCTTGAAGCGGCGAAGAAGGACTTTGAGCCATCCCGCATGGTTGCGACACATTCTTGAAGGTCACTGATATTTTGATTCATGCTTCACTCTTTACTATAAGGAACTGAATAAACCTATTTAAACCTATTCAATCTTTATGCAGTGACTGTTTTAGGTTCTGCTACTACAGACATTAATGCTTTTGCTGAAGATAAAACACCGGGGATACCCGCACCCGGATGAGTACCGGCACCAACCATATAAAGCCCCTGAATATCTTCACTACGGTTATGCGGTCTAAACCAAGCACTTTGCAGTAAGAGTGGTTCAAAACCAAAGGCCGCACCCTTGACTGACAAGAGCCGATCTTGGAAATCCTGAGGGGTCATCACGAACGATGTTTTAAGATGTTTTTCAAAGCCAGGCAAAACGCTTTCGTCTAGATACTTGGCAATCGCTTGACGATAGGGTTCAGCCTCTATAGCCCAGTCCGTGCCGCTTGCTAAATTGGGCACTGGAGCCAATACATAAAAGGCGTCTCCGCCAGCAGGGGCTAAGGATGGATCAGTAGCAGTGGGCCTATGTAAATAAAGGCTAAAGTCATCTGCCAGCACATGTCTCTTAAAGATGTCCGTCAATAACTCTTTATACCGCTTACCCAATAAGATCATATGGTGTGGTACGTCAGGGTATTGATTATCTGTGCCAAAGTACCAAACAAAAAGACTCATCGAGTATTTACTCTTATCGACCTTAGCATCGGTCCACACTTTTCGATGTTCTGGTGCGATGAGTTTTTTATAAGTCCAGGCAGCATCCGCGTTGGAGACCACAATATCGGAGGGAATAAATTCACCATTAGCTAGGGTTACGCCTTGAGTCTTGCCATCGACTACTTCAATACGCTTCACTTCAGAGTTCAGGCGAATTTCCACCCCTCTACCTGCCAATAAGCCAGCCATGCCTTTAATTAAAGAGCCGGTTCCACCCATCGCAGAATGGACTCCATGGCGTCGCTCCAAAGAATTGATGAGCGCATAGACTGCAGTGACAGAGAAAGGATTGCCGCCGATTAAGAGTGGATGAAAGCTCATCACTTGACGTATCTTGTCATTCTTTAAATGGCGTGCAACTAATTTGTAGATGCTCTCCCAAGCCTTCATCTTCACCATTGATGGAATGGCACGAATTAAATCCCCGATTGAGTCAAATGCAGTTGAGCTGAGCTCCTGAAAACCAAGCTTGTAGCATTTTTCTGCTTCCGCCAGAAATCGTTCATAGCCTGGTAAATCTTCAGGTGCAAACTTAGCAACTTCAGCGCGCATTCTGGCTGGATCGCCTGTGTAATCAAAATGAGTACCATCATCAAAACGGATCCGATAAAAAGGATCCATTGGGCGCAGATCGACATCATCTGACATCTTCTTGCCACACAACTCCCATAATTCTTCGAGTAGGAATGGCGCAGTAATAATGGTGGGTCCTGCATCAAATGTAAAGCCGTCACGATGATGAACGTATGCCCTACCACCAGGTGCATCGAGCTTTTCTATCACAATGACCTTGTAACCCTTGCAAGACAAACGAATTGCAGAGGCCAATCCGCCAAATCCACTTCCAATCACAATGGCGGTAGAAACTTTATCTTCCTTAAAGTCAGCTTTTTTTAACATTTCCTCAAACCAACTTTTCTACAAAAAAATAGCGTCATATTCACCGTATGACGCTATTGGTTAATCAGCTTATAGATTACTTCATTGCCACCGATTTTGCTGGAGGTACAGCGTCGGGTGCTTTCTGTGTTGTCTTAGCAGGACCAGTCAAGAAAGGATAATCCGCTAACATCGATACACCATAAAGTGGCTTATAAGCACCTTGGTGGCAAGTAGCGCAATTGGCTTTAGCAACATCACCAGTAGGGCCTAAACGATGTGGAGGAAATAATCCTTGGATAGGTTCCATATAGTTATTGTTGATATCACGCGCCATTCGAATAGCGTACCAAGCTTTCGTTCTCTGTGGAGGGCTTTCTTCCCAAGATGCTACGGCTCGAGTGTTATGACAATAAGTGCAATTCACACCTAATGACTTTGAGAAATGGATCATTAACCCATAGGTAGCCTCGGTTTCATTAATGCTGCTCTTATTCCCCGTGGGTAATGCAGTAGGACCATTGACATTAATCTTCTCATCATTCAGCAAATACGCTGCATAGGTATTCTTCGGCAAGGATGAGTAGCCAGAACCCTCAACAGGCGTATTTTGACCATTTTTATTGCCCAACATGCCATTACCAACCTGTACTGCGGGATCTTTAAACCACACATTTTGCGGAATATTATTTCCACGGTGACAGGTGTAGCAAGTGACCCCAGTCTGAGCAACGTGGTCTTGCCATTGGGTATTGACGCGTTGCGTCATCAAAATCATATTGCGAGCAACATTCTTGGTATACAAGGAGTCATCTGCAAAATTTGCCGCGTTATGGCAATAAGTGCAGCCCTGCTCTGGGGCGACCCAACTTGTCATCGTGACCATGAATGAAGTGAATTGAGCAACACTCAAATTATTCAAGATCTTGACGTTTTTATATACCTGACCCGCCTTTGGTCCTTCCGCTGGCACCAGTCCAGCGGAAGCTGGAATAGTATTTTTCTCAGCTTGCTCAGCTAATATCCGGGGGTTATAAATCAAATCCATTGCCGTACCACGGAAGCCATGCTGAACTGCTTCTATAGGCGGTCTCTCACAGCCAGTTAGTAGCAAAATACCTGCCAGTAACACCGGCAACATCAGAAATTTTCTTAATTGCTTCATGGCTTATCTTCCTGGGATAACTGGTGGAGCTGGTGGCACAAATCCAGTGGTTGCTGGGTCAGGTAATGGAGTTCCAAAAACATATGGATAGGAAGGCGCAACATTGTGCTTCACTGCCCACAAATACCAGTTATCCACTACGGTACCAGTTAACAAAATACCAATACCGCCAATCAAAGGAGTTAGAACAGCAAACCACCAAGCCCAACGGTGAATCGATTCCATGGTGGCATTAAAGCCCATGGTCCATCTCCAGAATAAAGCTGCTCTTTCTGAGGCTGTACCACGATCAACGATTTGCTCAATCTCTCGTTCGCCACCAAAGCGACTGACTGCCAAAATAGTTCCACCATGCATTGCAAACAAGAGGGCAGAGCCATAAAGGAAAACAATAGACAACATATGGAATGGGTTATAGAATAAATTTCCGTAGCGTAGTGAGAAAGCAGCCGTCCAATCTAAGTGCGAGAAGATTCCAAAAGGAACTGCCTCACTCCAGCTACCCATCAACAAGGGGCGAATAAATCCTAATACGAGATATAGCCAGATTGCTGCCAAGAAGCCCCAAGCAATATGCGTACCCATACCTAAGGCAATCGCGCGGCGATACATTCTTCCCCACCACAACAAAATAGAGACAGTCAAGAAGAAGCCAGCCATCATCCACCAACCGCCCTCATTGAGAGGCATGAATAAAGACAAGCCATGCTTAGGTAAGGGTGGATCTAAAGATAGCCAAAATAATTGACGTACAAATTGAATTGGATCCCAATTGACTGAGGCCAACATATTCCAGCCAATAATCTGAAATCCAATAAGGCCAAAAAATAAAGAAGCGATGCCTAAGCCGCCCAAGTAAATGGGTCCGAGCTGCGCATTACCGAGACGACCAAATAAATGAATTAAGACCGGTGTGCCAAAGCGCTCTCGTTCATCACGAGGATCGATAGCTACCCCATGATGTGGCGGCGCGACTACTTGAACTTGAGTAAATAGGTTTTGATATTCCATAATATATTTTTCCTCTTAACGCCAGATTGGCAAGTTCAACCACCAGCCCCACCACTCAGGCCAACCACGTGTCCAGAATGGTCCGCTGATCACGATACAAACAGCACTCCAGAAAACCGCTGCTAAAGCTAAAAATAATCCAAGGCGATGGATTCCTAAAGTACCAATTGAATAACCAATCGCATCTCTAAAAAACGTATCTTCATGCTCAGGCGTTTTAACAAACTGGCCTTTTTGCGGATTGGTTGATGACAAGACCAAGCCACCATGCAGAACTAAAGCAAAGGTAGTTGCAAAGAACAGAGACACCGCAATCATATGCGCTGGGTTGTAGTGAAAATGGAGGTACTGATAGCCGGTATTGGATACCCAATCCAAGTGACTCAAGATGCCGTATGGGAAACCATGTCCCCATGCACCCATCAGTACAGGCCTAATCACAACCAGAGTGAAGTACGCAAACACGGCCATTAAATATCCGAAAGGAACATGCAGTCCCATGCCTAGTTTTCGGCAAATTTCGATTTCACGTAAGGCCCAAGAGAGGAATGCACCTAATGCACAGACCGTAATGAGCTGCCAGAGCCCGCCTTGCAATAAGGGGGCAAAACCTAATCCGTAACTAATATCCGGTGGCGCAATATTAATCTGCCAGGGATTCCACGTAGGACCCTGTGAAGCACCCCACAAAATCAGTGCGGTACCTAAAAAAGCAAAGAAAACGGTAGTGATACCGAAAAATCCAACGTAAAACGGCCCCACCCAAAAATCGAATAAGTCTCCGCCGACTAATGTACCGCCTCTGACGCGATACTTTCTTTCAAAACTAAGCATGGCCATTTTTTATGCTCTCCAATGAATGGATAAATAGGGTTGAGCTAAGCAGCTAATTAACCTAACCCTATTCACCATTTTTTATACAAATTACTTTGCCGCCGGAACTGATGGTGGCATTGCAGATCCTGTTTTTGCATCCATCGCCTTAAACTGGGCTTGGCTTAAACCATCCAACCAGTTAAAACGAACACTGCTCAGCAAAATCAAGTGAATCATCGCTGCAAGACCAAACAAAAAGATACCTTGAACAACCATTGATCGCAACGGATCATAAAGTTTCCAAATTCTCCACATAATCTTCTCCTAATTTAAGTAAGACATAAAGCTATAGACTGCTGACCTCGTACCATCGATAAGTGATTTTTCTTCAGCTCCTGGAAGCCAAGAACTCCACTTCGTTGGCAAAATCTGGGTGAATAAAGAAATAACAAAACACACTACAAAACACAAAATAAAAATAAGATTAAAAGTGATCGAGTCCTCTCTAATCATATTTTGTTCTTTGCCAATAACGTGATCCATTTTCATATCATTCCCCTAAGATTTATTCCGGTTTTAATGGAACCAAGGACGCCATGCCCAAACCAAAATATGGGCAACTACAGCAATAGAAGTAAAACCAACTAAACCTTGGATATACAACTGGTGAAACTCCTTGGCTTCGTCATCAGTAAGGCCAGATATTGAACCTGTTCTGTGATCGCTCATAACCAATTACCTCCTTCAAAAATAGCCTTTCGGCCGTTACCGCGCTTAACCCGCGCGACATGGGCTGTAGCGTACGGCATGCCACATTCCGTTTCCAACAAATCAAGTGACTTGTTGTACTGATTCTTTTTCAATGAGGCCATTACGCTTCAACCTCTTCAATAATCTCTTTGCAAGAAGCCTTCACCCTGGCAGCGGTGATTCTTTCTTCGCTAGCCTTTTCTGCATCTTGCTCAACACGATCACGCATTTCTTTAGCAGCAGAAATCTGGATCAGAACTGGTCTGGTTTTAATGTAATCAGCAACTAGTTTTTGCGCATCTTGATCCCAAGGTAATGCATTGGAACGATAGGTGCGTGTTAATGAGGCGTCGACTTTATCCATATCGGTACCTAACGGCAGGATATAAAAGAGCGCATCAAATAAACCATTACAAAACTCTTGAATGATGTATGTCGCACCTGCATAACCCATGAATGGGGTGCCGGTATGGCGACGAATAATTGCGCCGGGGAAGGATGATGGGATGTAAGAGGCTTTGCTACCGTTTTCAGCCAAATACATTCTTTCGTTATAGCTTCCAAACATAACCAATGGAGGCTTCTCTTTGGTGAGCTTGCGGACATCTTGATTATTCGTTTTCTCGCCAGGCTTTCTGGGGACAGCAAAGCTACAAGGTAAGCCCATCTCATCGGATAAGAAATGACGAATGCCGCGAGTGTAAGTTTCGTTCGCAACGACTGCATAACTTGCTGTACTGAAAAAATCTTGAGTCACTGAACGCCATAAGTCCCAAATTGGCTTAATGGTGGTGTGCTTTTCACGCTCAATAAATGGCTCTGGATCTAAGCCCAGCAATTCACCGAGTTTGCGCAAGAATTGAGTCGTGCTATGCAAACCCAAAGGTGCTTGCAAATAAGGGCGCTCTAAGGCTTCGCAAAGCATACGACCAAACTCGCGATACATACAAATATTGACATCAGCGTTGACTAAATTCTCCACTTCTGACAAATGGGATCCCAGTGGGAAGACCATGTTAATTTCAGCGCCGATGCCTTCAGCCAGTCGGCGAATTTCTGCCAAGTCGCTAGGCATATTGAAGGTGCCATAGCATGGGCCAATAATATTGACACGGGGCTTTTCACCTTCTGCTCTAGGTTTACGCTCTGGAATCTTACGAGTACCGTATTCGCTCCATAACCAATACATCGCGCGGTTAGCACATTGCCACTGATCTTCATCAATCGTTCTTGGCAAGAAGCGGGCAATATTCATGCCCTCAGGAGTAACACCGCCGCCAATCATTTCTGCAATAGAACCAGTCACCACTACTGCTGGTAAATCAGGGTCTAGGGTTGCGTGAGCACGCTTCATTGCGCCCTCAGTACCTTCGCGACCTAACTGTTCTTCCTCTAAACCGGTGACTACAATCGGCAACTCGTGAGGAGGTAATGCATCGGTGTAATGCAAGACTGAAGTAACCGGTAAATTTTCACAACCAACAGGTCCATCAATCACTACTTGCAAGCCCTTGATGGCAGTAAACACATACACTGCACCCCAATATCCACCAGCGCGATCATGATCAATGACAAACATTACATCATCTCCTCAGCTTTGCGCTTCTTCAACTTTTTTTCCATCTTACGACGTACTTCAGCTTTGAATTCTGGGAAGTCTTGGGGAACATCTTCCCAAATACCGGACTTAAATCCAGATCCAGTATCACCAAAGAAGGCCTTCATCTCGTCAAAGCGCGCTTGATTACCAATCGCAGCATTAATCACTTGCGCGAGTGAACCAGCACCTGCAGGACCCATCAATGGTCGAGCTGAAATTAGATTTGTAAAATAAAGGGATGGGATCGAAGCTTGCTTAGCCGCCTGCACCACTGGAGTTGTTCCAATCGCTAAGTCTGGCTTGAACTCTTTCATCGCAGCTAAATCTTGCTCTAAGGAGGCGCGGAATTGTACATGAACGCCTTTTGACTCCAGCCATTCTCGATCTTCATCACTCCAAGGGGTACGTGGGCATGCAGAGCCTACGTAACGGACATCCGCACCGCTCTCAATCAGCAAACGGGCAACGATGAGCTCTGAACCCTCATAGCCGCTTAAAGTAATGCGACCTTTGATCGGTGCAGCAGCCAGTACGCCCTTAATTGCAGGAAGAATCTTATTTTGCGCAGCCGCAATTAAATCTTGGGGAGTATTGGTTGATTTGCCAATGGCTTCTAACCAACGGGCTGTACCTTCGTAACCTACAGGAGCTGAGCCCACAATGGAGCGGCCTGCTGCTTCAAATTCACGAATACATGATGTGTAAAAAGGATGTAATGCGGCAACAGTTGCGCAATCTAGCGCCTGATACATTTCACGCCATTCGCGAGTCGGTACTGAAGCACCTACCGCTAAACCCATCGGCTCAATCATCATGCCGATACCAACCGGATCAGCTGGGAAAATTTCACCCAACAAAGTAATCGTTGGCTTGCTTGAACGGCCAGCGCGTGGGGCTTGAACTGGGCCAGACATCGCTTCATTGCGAGCGTAATTCAGCATTGCCCCTGCTAACACATCTTTTGCTTCAGCATGGGTTGGTACGCCAAATCCAGGTACGTCAATACCGATAATGCGCACACCATTAATTTCTTTTGGCAACAACTGGAGTGGTACGCCACTGGCTGTTGGTACGCATAAGTTAATGATGACGATCGCATCATATTTTTCTGGATCCGCCTCTTGATAGACGGCATCACGAATGTCTTCGAACAACTTACCAGTCACTAATGTCTCAGAATTAAAAGGCACATACCCAACACTACGACGGGCACCATAAAAATGGGAGGTAAAAGTTAAGCCATAAACACAACAAGCAGAGCCAGAAAGAATTGTGGCCGTTCTACGCATCCGCAAACCAACTCGTAGTGCACCAAATGCAGGGCACATGCTTTGTGGTTGATCATGCGGTCCCTTAGGATAGTCTTTTGCATACTGCTGCAAGGTTTCTGACTTACCAGCAGCCTTTGCAGCAGCAAGCATTTCTGCTTCACCAGAATGACAACCTAAACCATCTCCTAAAGTAGGATCAGTTTTTAACTTTTCCTCTGGGGTAATGGGAATAATTGTTTTATTCATAACGGCGTATTGCTATCTATCTTTTTAGGCTTGATCGTAAATAACTTCAAGTGTCTTCTTGATGACTTCGTCTTTACCCATCATGTCTTTAACGGTCGCAGGCTTCAGGACCACATCGCGGCCAGTAATTTCTGAGGAGAACAAGCCAAGCAACTCATCTTGAGTTAAAGGCTTAGGACGCACTGGTGGAGCTTCTG
Organism: Polynucleobacter sp. CS-Odin-A6; assembly: GCF_018882095.1. Lineage (GTDB taxonomy): Bacteria > Pseudomonadota > Gammaproteobacteria > Burkholderiales > Burkholderiaceae > Polynucleobacter. Next base: position 433,247 of record NZ_JACVPD010000001.1, on the reverse strand, counting down.
AAACATTGGTAGCCAACTCTTCAAAGAGTGGAGCCCACTGTGTACCAGGCTGACCAATAATTTCATAGCTAGCACTCTTACGGCGAATATCTTCGTTCGCAGGAATCGCTGCCAGTACAGGGATGCCGGCCTTTTCAGCAAAAGCCTGTGCTTCGCCAGTCAGGTCATCTTTATTAATTACCATGCCTGCTACTCCAACGTTGCCGCCTAATTTACGGAAGTACTCAACGGCTGAACACACGTTGTTAGCAACATAAAGGGATTGCAAATCGTTACTGGCAACTACGATCACTTTTTGGCACATATCTCGAGCGATTGGTAAACCAAAACCGCCGCAGACAACGTCTCCCAAGAAGTCGAGTAGCACATAGTCAAAGCCCCAATCATGGAAGCCGAGCTTTTCTAAGGTTTCAAAGCCGTGAATAATGCCGCGCCCGCCGCAACCTCTACCGACTTCAGGTCCGCCAAGCTCCATCGCGAATACGCCATCACGAATAAAGCAAACATCGCCAATCGATACGGACTCACCAGCTAATTTCTTCTTTGATGAAGTTTCGATAATGGTTGGACAAGCTTTGCCGCCGAATAAGAGTGATGTGGTGTCGCTTTTTGGATCGCAACCGATCAACAATACTTTCTTACCCTGCTGAGCCATCATGTAAGACAGGTTTGCAAGTGTGAAGCTCTTACCAATTCCGCCCTTGCCATAAATGGCAATGATTTGAGTTTCTTTAGTCACTGGACCGGTAGAGACTGGATCCGGCTCAATAGCAGCCTCTTTTTTTAGATCCATAAATTGAATTGTTGCTGTTGCTGGGATGCTTGATGAACTCATTGCAGATTTCTCCAATCTAGAACCATTTTTAAACAATCGATATTGTTGAAAGCCGTGTGATAAGCCTCGTTTGCATCTTTAGGTGATGAGCGGTGTGTAATCAAGCCATCTAGCTTTAATTTCCCCGATTCCACTAAATCTTTGATAGCAACTAAATCTCCAGGGGCCCACTGGGCTGCAATCCGAATACGTGCTTCACGCATAAATGCCGGCGGGAAGGAAAAAGAAATCGTGTCATAAAAACCTGCCAAAACAATTTCACCGCCAGGTGCCAGGCAGCTGATCAGTGTGTCAACTAAGCGGGCATCGCCACTCACATCCACAATTGTTTTGTACTTTTTCAGTTGATCATCTTTCGGATCAATGACGTCATATCCAACGGCACCTTCACGGCGCCCTGGATTAGTCTCCCAGACCACTGGACGCTTGCCCTTAGCGACTGCAATGCGCGCGATCAAGCGGCCTAATACACCGTGTCCGACTATCAAATCTGGCTGCTCTTGACCAGGACCAGAAGTAACGTGATAGCCCGTTGCGGCTAAGGCAAAGAGAATCGCCTCTTCGCCCAAATGATCTTGGATGGCAATCACACGATTGCTATCCACTACGACCCGTGAGGCTGCACCGCCAAACAAGCCCTTAATCTCTCCGTAGCACTTAGCTCCAGGAACAAACACTCTTTGACCAACTTTCAGGGTTGAATCTGCGCCCGACTTGATAACTCTGCCGACAGATTCGTAACCAGGTACTAAGGGATAACCCATTCCAGGGAAATTTGGCATTTTTCCAGTCCACAATAATTTTTCTGTGCCCGTACTAATCCCGCTCCACTCCATATCCACCAAGACATCTATAGGGGTCATGGGTGTTAATTCTAGGTCGCTAAGAATGACACTTTCTGGCTTTTCCAGAACGATTGCCCTTGTTTGATACTGATTGGTCATTTCGAACTATGTGGTCTTTTTTTATTAAAAAGTGTAAAAAAATATTTACAGTTACTTTTTAATCCTTATTTGCAAAAATGCCACTAGGGGTTTTCTCTACTAAATGAAATTATTTTTGAATTTTCTTCAAAAACTGCTTTTAAAGCCCCTCTATGCACCAGAAATAGTCGGTTTACTGCACTGCAACACTTGAGCATTGAGTGGCATATACGAATTTAAAAGCTGAATACCCGTGAAGCCCGCTTCGCTTAATAAGCCTCTAATTTCAGCTTCCGTTCTGGGCCTTCCCCTGCCCATGGCCAGGAGATAAAAACCAAAATAGGCATGGCCCATGGCCTCAAAACCTTTGGTCTCAGCCATCGGTTCTGCCAGCAATAAAGTCCCACCGGGATTGAGGGCATTGAACACATTCGTAAGCAACTGCCTCACCCGAACATCATCATGATCAAAAATCACGCGGACCAGTGTTGCCAGATCACAGCCCTTAGGTAAGGGATCTTGAAAAAAGTTGCCACCTACGGCTTGCGCCCTGGTGGATAAGCCAATGTCACTGAAGTGCTTATTGGAGAGCTCTGCTACCCCAGGAATATCAAATAATTTGAAAGTGAGGTGGGGATAACGATTGGCTAATCTTTTAATAAAAGCACCTTGCCCACCACCGATATCGAGCACCATCTGATGCTTATCCATTGGATAGGCATCCAAAATCTCATCCGTCACCAGTGATTGGGTATGTGCCATCAATCGAGAGTAGTCAGCAACCTTTTCAGCGGATAAATTTTCTGGCGCAGCGCCCTGCTCTGGCGTGATGTAGGGCCAGTACTCATTGAGGGCTGCAGAGCTGGTATCGCCTTGTAGTAGCGCAATGGGATCAGAGAGATCACGATAAAAATCAGCATGGTGCTTCACCATATCCAGAATCGCGATATTCCCAACCAAGGGGGCTCCCATCATGCTGAGGGCATAACGGTCTTCATCACGTTTGACCAACAACTTGATCGCCACTGCTGCATCCAATAAACGCCGCAAGCCAGCTGGTTTTAAAGGAACTTGTTTTTGAAGGTCATCAAAACTGAGGGCGCCATTAGCTAAGATATCAAATACATTGACTTGGGTACAGGCAAGTAGGACTTGGGTATAAACAAAGCCCGCCATCAAATCAAATATATCGGAGGCTTGCTTTCTGACTATCCAGCGCGTGAGAGGAAAGCGGGTGGCCCAACGCTGAAAGCTGTGCGATGCAATCAGACGATTTCGCCAATCGAGAAATGATTCCATGAATGGCAATTTATAAATTAGAAAAAAACAAGATGAAAATTAAGAATTACTGGTTTGGCGGAATAGAATCTTTCTCTCTTTATCCTTGAACCAATCTGAAGGCACTAGCCGCTCAGACTCTTGGCTGACTAGACCACGCAACATTTTCTCACCCTTGCAATGCGGTATAGAAGCAATTGCCTTTTGCACCAACTCATCAAACCGTTGCACTGCACCAGTTAAACCTAAATCTTTTGCAGAGCTAGGGCGGTTATGAGCTACGTCCTGTCCAGAAGGCTTGCCTAGAACGCTTTGGTCTGCGACTACATCGCGAATATCATCCGCCACTTGATATGCCTCACCAAGCCACTCACCCAAGGGTCTCCAGGTTGCCGCATCAGCTCCAGCAGCTTGTGCGCCCGCAGCGGTTGCCGCCTCAAATAAAGATCCGGTTTTAGCGCGTTGATAGTCGCTCAAATTGACTCTAGGTTCGCACTCCCAAGCTTGACCAGCAACGATGCCATGGGGTGAACCCACGCTCATGGCAATCGTGTTGATCAAGGGCGCTAAGCGGAAAATCGAACGCGTACCTGAACTTGCTAAACACTGAAAAGCCAAAACAATTAAAGCATCACCTGCAAGCACAGCAATCCGCTCACCATAAGCCGTATGAACAGAAGGTCTGCCTCGGCGTGACTCTGCATCGTCAAAACAAGGTAAGTCATCGTGAACTAAAGACGCACAGTGTAATAACTCGATAGCACTAGCAGCTGCATTGGATAAAGCAGGATCATCATCACCACAAGCAGATGCCACTGCTAAACAGAGTTGAGGGCGAATTCTTGCGCCACCCGGGAACACTGAGTAATGCATGGCCTCTTGTAATAGTTGAGGCCCCTGTTGCGAGCGGGCTAAATGCATTGCTTCTTCAAGACTTTGGTTGATTCGTTCTAACATGCTCATAGTCAATATTGTGTAAATAGTGCGTTGTAAAGATTAGTCTGTGAATACGTAATTAAGCAGCGATGGGTACGTCGTCGTAAATCCCCTCGAGACGATCTTCCAGCTCATCATTAGCCTCTTGCATCTGCTTGAGCATCTCTGGGTCAGGCTGCCAATAATTTCTTTGTGATGCTTCGGTCAAGCGATTCGCTAAACGTGCTGCGGCAGTCGGATTGAGTTTTGCCAAACGTTCGCGCATTTCTGGGTTCAGCATGAAAGTCTCAGTCAACTGCTTGTAAACCCAGGGTTGAACTTGACCTGTAGTAGCTGACCAACCCATCGTATTGGTAATGTGAACCTCAATTTGGCGGACACCTTCATAGCCACTCTCGAGCATGCCTTCATACCATTTTGGATTGAGCATACGAGTACGCGTCTCTAAAGAAACTTGCTCAGAGAGCGTTCTTACCGCGCCCTCACCCTTGGTTTGATCGCCAATGAATACCGGCACATCCGCTCCGCCCTTGGCACGCTTCACTGCTCTCGTAATACCTCCTAAGGTATCAAAGTAATTGTCAATCGTAGTAACGCCTAATTCCATCGAGTCCAGATTTTGATAAGTCATCTGCACATCAGACAAAACGCTCTTCAACAAAGCATTGTTCTGAATCGGCACACCAGCACGTCCAAAAGCAAAGCCTTTTCTGCGGGTATAGGTTTCAGCTAATTCATCTTCCTCTTCCCACACGCTGTTTTCAACCATATTGCTCACGTTCGATCCATAAGCTCCATCTGCATTTCCATAAACCCGCAATGAGGCGGTCTCTAAATCACAACCATGTTCTTTTTGGTATGCCAAGGAATGTTTACGAATGAAGTTTTGCTCAAGTGGCTCATCTTCTGCAGAGGCAGCCATAAATGCAGCTTCAGCCAACAATTTAATTTGCAAAGGTAAGAGATCGCGGAAGATACCAGACAGAGTAATGACTACGTCGATTCTGGGGCGACCTAATTCGCTTAATGAAATCAATTCTGCACCAGCTAAACGGCCATAACTATCAAAGCGGGGTTTAGCCCCCATCAATGCGAGGGCTTGACCAATTTGACCGCCCTCAGATTTCAAGTTATCACTGCCCCATAAAACCATTGCAATGGATTCTGGAAGTTCATGGCTATCTTCTTGGTATTTATCCAGAATGCGTTGAGCTTGTTTAGCGCCATCTTTGACAGCAAAAACACTCGGAATTCTGAAAGGATCAAAGCCGTGCAAATTACGGCCTGTAGGCAGCACTTCAGGGTTACGCATCACATCGCCCCCTGCGGCTGGTCGAATGAAGCGACCGTCTAATGCATCCAACATGCCAGTCACTTCAGTCTCAGCAGACATCAGCTCGTTGGACTTGACCATCTTTCCAAATAAATCGACTAGAGTTTCGCGAGTTCCCAATTCAAGCAACTCGGGATTAGCATCAATTACTTTTTCAAACTTCTCGCCACTCATGAGAGCCTCGACAACGCGATCCTCGATGGGGTGATCCAATGCCACATCAGCCATCGCCTTCAACAAACCAAAGCGCTCAGCCAAAGGGGGCACGGCACCGACCACATGCAAGCCATGGGGTATCAAGGTGTATTCGAGCTCAAGCAATTCGTTAAAGAGACTGCTTACTGTATTTTGCAACCCATTCAAATCAGTCTTATCCCATGCAGGCTCAGCTTTACACAGATCAATTTCAGCAGCTTGTGCCTGAATCAACTCCCCTAAATCAATGCGCTCTTGATCAGCATCGACATCCAAAGATCTAAAGCGTTCGATCGACGCCTTCAAATCGGCTAGACCAGCATATAAACCTGCTTGAGTGACTGGAGGTGTGAGGTAACTAATCAATGTGGCACCAGAACGGCGTTTTGCAATCGCGCCCTCTGAGGGATTATTGGATGCGTACAAGTAAATGTTCGGAAGATCATGAATCAAACGATCTGGCCAGCAGGCACCACTCATACCAGTTTGTTTACCCGGCATAAACTCAAGTGCACCATGTGTTCCAAAGTGAATCACGGCTGTAGCAGCAAAGTCTTCGCGCAAGTAACGGTAGTAAGCCGAAAATGCATGGGTTGGGGCAAAGCCACGCTCAAACAACAAGCGCATTGGATCGCCTTCATAACCAAAGGAAGGTTGAACAGAAATCAGTACATTGCCAAACTGCTTGCCAAGAACAAAAATGGAGCTGCCGTTCGAAAGCTGCTTGCCTGGTGCTGGACCCCATTGAGCCTCGATCTCCTTTAACCAAGGTTCACGACGAACATGGTCATCCACCGGAATTAAAGTATGAACGTTGGCATCTGCACCGTACTGACGAGCATTGCCCTTGAGAATCGAATCGCGTAACTCATCAACTGACTCTGGAACATCAACCGTATAGCCACGCTCTTTCATGCCAATCAATAAATTTTGCAATGACTGGAATACGCTAAGGTAGGCTGCACTCCCAATATTGCCGGCATTGGGTGGGAAATTAAACAGTACCACACCCACTTTTCTCTCGGCACGCTCTGAACGACGTAAATCCACCAACTTACCAATGCGAGCAGCCAACATGCCGACGCGCTCAACACAGGTAAACATATCCTGCGGATTGTGATCGTCTGTGAAAGAGCAATGCTGATGACAGCCATTGCAAGTTGTGCCAGATGCCCCAGGGCGACCACCATAAACCATCGGCACGGTAGAACCATCCAACTCAGGAATAGCCACCATGATGGTGCTCTCTACGGGAAGTAGCCCGCGCTCTGAACTGCCCCATTGCTGCAGATTTTGGAACTCCACTGGGTGAGCAGCAATATACGGAATATCTAATTTAGCGAGTACTTCTTCAGCTGCATGAGCATCGTTGTAAGCAGGTCCACCCACCAAAGAGAAGCCCGTTAAAGAAATCATGGCATCGATGGTTGGCTTACCATCTTGACTGAAGTAATCATCGATTGCAGGACGAGCGTCTAAGCCCGCAGCAAAAGCAGGCACTACCTGCAAACCTTGAGCTTCTAATGCAGCAATAACCGGATCATAGTGACCACTGTTGCCGGAGACTAAATAAGAACGCAGAACTAACAGCCCCACCCTGCCACGCGCTTTTGCATCCGGTATCACTTTTGGTAAATCGCTTAACTTGTTGCTAAGTCTGCTTTTCATCCGCGGGTGATACACACCAGAATCGGGGTACTCAACCGGATCCACTGCTTTTGCATTTTTACGTAATGACTCACGCGATCCAGAGGCATACCTATTGATGAGATTAGTCATCATGTTGTACATGTTCTCTTGAGAGCCGCCCAACCAATACTGCAAGGATAAGAAATAGGCCCTTAAATCCTGGGCTGTGCCAGGTACAAAGCGCAACATCTGCGGGATGATTCGCAACATTTTCATTTGCTTTGCACCAGCTGTACTGCTCTTACTCTTACCATCTTTATCTTTAGCGCTTGGACGAAGCTTTTTCAGCATCGCCATCAAGCCGCTGGCCGGCTGACTCATGTCTAACTTGCCAATTTTTGTTAACTTAGTTACATCACCTGCAGACATAGCGCAAACCATGGCATCGCAATGCTCACGCCTAGCCTTAAGATCGTCCAAGATTGGCAAATAGTGATCTTCCAGGAATAGCATGGTAGCGATCACAATATCGCCAGTGGCAATATCGTCCTTACACTTTTGTAAATGCTCTGGATTACCAGCAAACTCACTAGCTGAATGGATAGTGAGCGTTGCTCCCGGAATGGTTTTCTTTAAATCATCATAGGCGCGATTTGCGGCACTATTTAAATGGGTGTCCATCGTCACAAGCACTAATTTGATAGGCTCATGCAAATGAGAATTTTTTGTTTTTGTCAGCATTTAATCTGTTTTATTTGAAAAGGTTAAATTTGAAAAATTTACTTTCCCTACTCTTTTTACTTTTAGTCTCCGAATGATTTTTTCGGAATCTCAGATTACTGTCAACCTAAATTGACACATTTTTCGCTTTAAAAGTATCATTTAAGGGTATGTCCTAGTAAAAATTCAATGCCAGTATATTGAGGAGCTTGACTACTGATAAATGATTTTGATGCAGTGCAATAAATTGATTTACCCTGTTTTTATTCAAAAAAATTGAAGGAATTTTTCATGGCGCGTAATTACCCTTTCTCCGCAATCGTTGGGCAAGAGGATATGAAATTGGCAATTTTGATTGCGGCACTCGATTCCAGCGTGGGAGGTGTGCTGGTGATGGGCGATCGCGGTACTGGTAAATCCACCGCAGTGCGTGCGCTTGCAGCATTACTTCCTGAAATGAGCTCGGTTCAAGATTGCGTTTATGCCTGCGATCCAAATGCCTCGACTGGAATCTGTCCAGTATGTGATGACCTGAGAGCCAAGCTGAAGGTTGGCGGAAAACTCAAGGCTATCAAGAAACCAGTGCCAGTAGTTGACTTGCCATTAGGCGCCACAGAAGACCGCGTGATTGGTGCGTTAGATATTGAAAAAGCCTTGAGCTCCGGGGAGAAGGCGTATGAGCCTGGTCTGCTTGCTAAAGCACATCGCGGATTTCTGTACATCGATGAGGTGAATCTTTTAGAAGATCACCTAGTCGACTTGTTAATTGACGTTGCTGCATCTGGAGTAAACGTTGTTGAAAGAGAGGGTTTAAGTATTCGTCACCCTGCTAAGTTTGTTTTAGTAGGTAGCGGCAACCCTGAGGAAGGCGAACTTCGCCCTCAGTTACTGGATCGTTTTGGTCTTGCAGTTGAAGTTAAGACGCCGCAAGAACCTAAAGCCCGAGTAGAAATTATTAAACGACGTGATGAGTTTGAGCGTAATCAAGCTAAGTTCATGGAGATCTGGGAAAAAGAAGATGACATCATTCGGCAACAAATTCAGGCAGGAAAAAAGAAATTGCCAAATGTAAAGATCGATGATGACATGCTAGAAAAAGTGACTCAACTTTGTAGTCACCTTGGAACCGATGGTTTGCGTGGTGAGTTAACGCTTCTCAGGGCAACCCGTGCTTATGCGGCCTTGTGTGGAAAAAATCATGTCACGATTGATCATCTGAAAAAGATTGCAGTACCTGCTTTGCAACATCGTCTCAGACGCAATCCACTAGATGATTCTAGCTCTGCTGTCAGAGTCAGAAGAGCCTTAGAAGAATTGTTTCCTGAGCCAAGCAAGTAAGCAACTACCGTCTTTTGGAAAATCAAGAACAAACGCAAGAAATCAGTAAAAGCGCCAAATTAGAAACTTGGTTACGCGCTTTACAGGTTGCCCAACTCTTAGCCATTAACCCGCATGGTTTAGGTGGCGTGATTCTGCGCGCCCGCTCAGGGCCTGTAAGAGATCGTTGGCTAGCTTACCTAAACTCGGTAGCCCAGTTGGCAGGCATGAGGCTCCCGCTAAGAAGAATGCCACTCGGAATTTCTGATGAAAATCTCATTGGTGGAATCGATCTTGATCAAACCTTACGCACTGGTAAGGCAGTCTTACGACAAGGCTTGCTAGCTCAATGTGATGGTCAATTGTTACTGATGCCAATGGCAGAGCGGGTTGAAGTGAGTGCGGTAGCAAAAGTAGTTAGTGCACTAGACAATGCTTTCATTGCCATTGAGCGCGATGGGCAAAGTCAAAAAATTGATAGTCGCTTTGGTGTGGTTGCCTTAGATGAAGGCATCGAAGATGATGAGCAGCCAAATGAAAAAATCAAGCAAAGAGTTGCCTATCTTCTCAATCTAGATGTCATCGGATGGAGAGATTTACCCGAGACGGATGATGACTTTTTGCCAGATGCGCAGTCGCTGCAATATGCTAGCGACAATTTTTCGGATGTCATCATCAGCGAAGACAGTCTCAATGCACTCGTAGGCGTTGCCGAGCAACTCGGGATTGCATCAATTCGGGCATTGAACTTAGCACTCAATACTGCAAAATGCATGGCTGCCTTTGATATGGAATCGGAAGTCAGCAGCATTCATCTTCAACGTGCAATTGCTTTAGTGTTATCACCCCGAGCGACCCGCTTGCCACAAAGCGCACCTCCACCTGAAGATGAAAACGAAGCGCCATCTGAAGAAGATCAAACTGATGATCAGCCAGAAGAAAGCATAGATCAAGATCCCCCACCTCCACCAGAGGTGCCTCCGCCAGATCCCAATGAAGATCAGGACCAAGAAAAAAATGATGAGGAAGATAAGGATGAAGATGACACTGACAAAACAAACTCAGAAAATCCTCAAGCCCTCGAAGATGAAATTGTAGAAGCTGCTCAAGCAGCCATCCCTGCAGATCTCTTGGCTCGCTTGGCTGATTTGGCTGATCTGAAAACGCCAAAAGGGATGGGGGGTAAAACAGGTGCCGTCAAAGTAGGTCGCATGCGTGGTCGCCCCCTAGGCAATATGCCAGGTATGCCTGAAGGTGGCAAAACCTTAAGCATCATTGATACCTTGCGAGCCGCCGTTCCTTGGCAAGGCGTGCGCAGAGCAGAAATGATCGCCGCAGGTAAATCCATTCCTGTAGGCAAGATTCTTATCCGCAAAGAAGATTTTAGGATCAAGCGTTATCAAGAACGGACGCAAACCTTAACGATGTTTATCGTGGATGCTTCTGGCTCCTCTGCAATGCATCGCCTTGCGGAAGCAAAGGGTGCGGTAGAACTCCTGTTAGCAGAATGCTATGTGAGACGGGATCAAGTAGCAGTGATGTCATTTAGGGGTAGCGTTGCAGAACTCATTCTCGCTCCAACGCGCTCCTTGGTAAAGGCAAAACGGGCCCTGAGTGGCCTGCCTGGTGGTGGTGGAACTCCCTTATCCCGCGCTATTGAAGAGTCTTTTGAGGTTGCCAGTGCATCGATGAGAAAAGGACTTACCCCTGCTCTCGTCTTCTTAACTGATGGCCGAGCCAATATTGCTAAAGATGGTTCTCCAGGTAGACCTAAGGCAATGGAAGATGCGCAGAAGTCCGCCCGTGCAGCTTCTTATTATTCTTTTAAGTCATTGTGGATTGATACTTCACCCCAAGCTAGGGATGAAGGCAAAGCTATTGCCGCGCTTCTTGGATCAATGTACTTACCCCTACCGAATGCAGGAGCCAATGAGGTTTCTCAAGCAATCATGCAAGGACTCAAACGACCTTAGTTATTGGCTTAAGTCTTTAACCCTGTAAGAATCAGTTCGGCCACTTTGTTTGGTTCAAGCTCATGCATGATGTGGCCACCCTCCCACTTCACAATCTCTGCAGCGGGAAAATAGTCCTGAATAATCTTTTCTAAAGGCTTTACCGGAATCCACGCATCCTGATTACCCAATACGCAAATTAATTTACCTCGGTACAAATCAGCTTCAACCAACACTTTTTGAATATCTGCTGCTGCCATAAAATTCATCGAACCGCGTACATGGTCTGAACGCTCAAAGAGTTTTCTGTAATACACTCTGCGAGCCTCCGGCAAAATTGTATTAGTCGAGTCCAGTAACTTATCTACCATTCCTAAGTTGGGTGAGAACGAAGCCAGTAGGCTAGACAGTGTTGAGGATCGAGTCAGGGGACCTAAGAGTGGCCCAAAGAAGCTGGTATAGAAAGCGGGTGGCGGTATAAAAGACGGATTTAAGGCGATCACTAACTTAGGTTGCTTAGATGCAGCCACCGCGAAACGCAGTGCTAAGGGGGCGCCAGCAGAATGTCCCACTACGATCGAAGGCGCTTCGATCCCTAATTGATCAATGAGCAGTTTTAATGAGCGTGCGATGACATCGAGTTTGAGATCTTCTAATTTTGCGCCTAAGGTAAAAGCATGGCCTGGCAAATCCGGTATTAGGACTTGTGCATTCGGTTCTAGCAAAGGAATCAGATCTGACCAAGAGTGGGTTGAACTGCCAGTGCCGTGCAATAGCAAAACCACAGGGCCTTTACCAGTGAGCTGCACATGCCAATCCAAATCTCCAACAGCAACAATCCTGCTATGTTGTCGATTAGGCCAGTCTAAGGGAATTCGTTTCATTACTTTAAGAACTCTTTGAGTGCCTGAAGACCAATTTCTGGTTGCTCTTCTTGCGGTAAGTGACCAATGTTAGGCAAGGATACTCTCTTCGCATTCGGCATTACTTTTAAGTAATCATCTGAATTTGCAATGGGAATAAAAGCATCTTTTTCACCCCAGAGCAACAATGTGGGCACCTTGATGGACTCTAAAGACGGCACTGGATCTTGCAACACTGTTTGTTGCATGCGGGCCAAAATAGCGCCTCTAACGCCAGGCGCTAGCATCAGATCATAGTAACGATTTACCAAGCTGTCATTTAAGGTCTTGGGATTAGCGTAAGCCGGCTCCAGGTTCATCGCTAAAAAAGTTTTAGAGAAGAAATAGCGATAGAGCTCAGCAATGGCGGGAACATCTGGTTTTTTACCGTACTCGATACCAGGGCTGGCATATCCATCTGGTGAAATGAGTACCAACTTGGCAACCTCATTCGGATAACGCGCGGCAAATTGCCAGGCAAACTTTCCGCCCATCGAGTTACCAACCAGTACTACCTTTGGAATTTGTAACTCTTTTAAGAAGGCTTCAAGCACTTCCACACTTCTCGCATCAGTATAGATACCACTGGGGTCTGCTCCAGTGAGACCAAATCCGGGCAAGTCCACCGAGATCACGCGGTATTCTTTACTTAAAGCCTCTGACCAGTTATCCCAAGTCTGCAGACTGGATCCAAAGCCATGTAAAAATAGAATGGGAATGGGATTTTTAGAAGCTCCCGTATCTTGGTAATGAATTTTGACACCCAATGCACTGACATAAGCAGTTTGAGGGGTTCCGTAGATTTTCTCTAACTCTACTTTGGACTTATCGGGAGTCCATAGATAGAGGGCGGCAAGCAATAAAAATGCCGTTAGTAGAATAGCAATGATCTTTAGCGCTTTTAGGAACATCGAGACTAGCCTTAAAATGACGATGATTAATTTTTACCAAACTAAGACTGTAATAGAAAAATGACCTCCATTACCACTCAAGCACTTGCAATTATTACTGGATCCTCATCTGGTGTTGGTTTAAATGCGGCCAAGGCCCTATTAGCCCGAAATTGGCGGCTGATACTTGCGGTCCGCGACCCCCAAAAAATGGAGTTAGCTGCCAAAGCGCATCAATTTGATTCGAGCCAATATGAAATCTGGCCATTAGACCTGGGTGATTTGGATAGCGTGAAAGCCTTTGTACAGCGCTTCAATGACAGCGGTCAAAAACTCAATGCCTTGCTCTGTAACGCAGCAACTTACTTACCTTTATTAAAAGAACCAGCGCGCTCGCCTCAGGGATTTGAGATCAGCGTTGCCACGAATTACTTTGGACACTATGTCTTAAGCAGAATGCTGCTTGAAAATCTCAAACAAACGGCTGCACAACATGAGCATGCGCGTCTGATTACCTTGGGTACAGTAACCGCAAACTCAGAAGAATTCGGAGGCAAAGTTCCGATTCCGGCTCCTGCAGATATTGGTGCTCTCGAGGGTCTTATGGCCGGCTTTAAAGCACCTATTGCGATGATTAATGGGAAATCCTTTAAACCAGGCAAAGCCTACAAAGACAGTAAGTTATGCAATATGGTCATGAATCGAGAGCTGCAAAAAAGATATCACGCTAGTACTGGTGTGATCTTTAATACCCTCTATCCTGGATGCGTAGCTGAGACTGCGCTCTTCAGAGATACGCCCCCACTCTTCCAAAAAATATTTCCCTGGTTTCAGAAAAATATTACCAAAGGTTATGTCACCCAAGAGCTTGCTGGTGAACGGGTTGCTCAGGTCGTAGCTGATTCACGCTTTACTCAATCCGGCGTTCATTGGAGTTGGGGCAATCGCAACTCCGCCATTAGGGAGCCCTTTGCCCAAGAGCTCTCCATGAAGGCTAAGAGTGAAAAACTCAGTAAAGATCTGTGGGAAGTAACTGCTAAGTTAGTGGGCATGCCGACTGATTAAGTAGCAGTTAACTAAGCAATTAAGTAAGCTACTTAATCAAAGCCCAGTAGATCAAAGATATCCCTGTCCTTCATTGGCACTGAAGGCAGCGGATCTGTTCCTAACCAGAGTGCTGCCGCTAAACGCATGTACTCTTGCTGAACGAGTTCAAGCTCAGGGGAGTATTCCATTTCAAATAAAGTGGATTTCTTCAAACGACTACGGCGAATCACGTCCAAGTCTGGAAAGTGAGCCATCGTCTTTAATCCAACTTGTGAATTAAATTTATCAATTTGATCGGTATCTTTACTGCGATTGGCAATCACACCACCTAATCGCACGTTATAGTTTTTGGCCTTCGCACCAATGGCTTGAATGATACGATTCATTGCAAAAATAGAGTCGAAGTCATTAGCAGTAACAATAAGCGCACGATCCGCATGTTGAAGTGGCGCAGCAAAACCACCACACACCACGTCACCTAAAACGTCAAAAATCACGACATCGGTGTCGTCCAGCAAATGATGCTCCTTAAGGAGTTTTACGGTCTGACCGACAACGTAACCACCACAACCAGTACCAGCTGGTGGGCCGCCTGCCTCAACACACATTACGCCGTTATAACCCTCATACACAAAGTCTTCAACGCGCAACTCTTCAGAATGAAAGTCCACCTTCTCCAGTACGTCGATTACGGTGGGCATCAATTTTTTGGTGAGAGTGAATGTCGAGTCATGCTTAGGATCGCAGCCGATCTGGATGACGCGTTTTCCTAATTTAGAAAAAGCGACTGATAAGTTGGATGAGGTTGTACTCTTACCAATACCGCCTTTTCCGTAAATCGCAAATACCTTCGCCTTACCAATTTTTAAATTGGGATCGAGTTGAACCTGAAGACTGCCCTCACCATCCGGTGGAGCGCTACGAAAATCTGAAACGGGTATGTTGATTGCTTTCATGCTTTCTAACCTTCACTCTTCTCGACACAGGGTCGATATTTAACTTCTAAAATGTGCCTTTGCGTCATACAAAGTTTCCAATGTAATACTAATAAGCCCCTGCTCTACCGCATAACGCTCTGTATTCTTTTTTGCCTTACCGCGAACAAAAAATGGAATTTTGTTGAGCTCTTTCTGTGCTTCGCTTTCCCAAGCAGGCGCTCCATTGGCAGCTGCTACCATCGACGGTGGCATCTCTTGGGGCTCATGGTTTGGTGCAGAAGCATGCCCTAGATGGGATGGCATTGCGCCATCATGAAATTCAAAGTCCCCTTTGAACATCCCAATTAAATGCTCTTCTAGGCCCATCATGAGTGGGTGAACCCAAGAATCAAATAATACGCAGGCACCCTCAAAACCCATTTGAGGGGAATACCGTGATGGAAAATCTTGAACGTGAACTGGAGATGAAATCACTGCGCAAGGTACTCTCAAGCGTTTGGCAATATGGCGTTCCATTTGCGTCCCCAGAATGAGCTCTGGTTGAAGTTCAGCAATCTTTGACTCCACTTCCAAGTAGTCATCTGTAATGATGGCCTCAAGACCGAGCTCTGCGGCAGCCTCACGTACTTCGCGGGCTAGTTCACGGCTGTAAGTTCCTAAGCCAACGACTTTGAAACCCATCTCATGGGCGGCCACTTTTGCTGCGGCGATGGCGTGGGTCGCATCGCCAAAGATAAATACTCTTTTGTTAGTGAGGTAAGTGGAATCCACTGACAAGGCATACCAACGCGCTTTAGAGGATTGACTGAGTTTCTGGACATCACATTCAATACCAGCCAGCTGACATACTTCAGTAATAAACGCTTGCGTTCCTTTAAAGCCAATCGGAATTGCTTTAGTAGAGGGCTGACCAAAGCTGCGAGTCATCCAAGTAGCTGCCGTATTGGCAGTCTCTGGATATAAATTCACATTAAAGTCTGCTTCATGCAAACGGGCAATATCGGCTGGATTAGCACCGAGTGGCGCAACTACCCTGACTTCAATACCCAAGTCACTCAACAAGCGGGAAATTTCTTCAACATCATCACGATGACGAAAACCGAGCGCTGTTGGCCCCAAAATATTACAACTGGGTTTTACACCTGCTGCTCGGGCTGGACGTTGTTGGCCTGGAGCCAAAATAAACGACTGCCCTAGAAGCCGAACCATCTGATAAAAAGTTTCAGCCGCGCCCCAATTTTCCTTTTTTTGATAAGCCGGTAGCTCCAAAGGTAACACTGGAACTGGCAGATCTAAGGCTGCCGCTAATCCTCCAGGATCATCCTGAATCAGCTCTGCAGTACAGGAAGCACCCACCATTAATAAATCAGGTTTAAAACGCTCATAAGCGGTTCTCGCAGCATCTTTAAATAACTCTGCTGTATCGCTACCTAAATCACGCGCCTGAAAAGTGGTGTAGGTTACCGGCGGCCGCTTTTTCATCCGCTCAATCATGGTGAACAGGAGATCAGCATAGGTATCGCCTTGCGGTGCATGGAGCACGTAATGGACCTTCTCCATTGCCGTAGCAATCCGCATTGCGCCCACATGGGGTGGCCCCTCATAAGTCCAGAGCGTTAACTTCATACCGTCTCCAGCATCATGAGCTTTTGTTTTCTCGTTAAGGGGCGAGCAAATAATTCTGCAAGATCAGCTGCCTGATTAAATCCTTGGATAGGCGTGAAGACCAACTCGATAGACCACTTTGTAGTAAATCCCTCTGCCTCTAATGGATTAGCTAAACCCAGGCCGCACACCACCATGTCTGGTTGTTGAGCACGACAGCGATCTAATTGATTCTCTACATTCTGCCCTTCAGACAATTGCGTCTTCGGATCTAACATCGCCAATTCTTCTGCCATATGCTGGCGATGCAAATAAGGAACACCAACCTCCATCAGACGCATTCCCAGCTCTCGATTTAAGAAACGCGCTAACGGGATTTCTAGCTGAGAGTCGGGGAAGAAGAAAATCGATTTACCTTGCAACACCTCTCGATGAGGCTCAAGCGATTGATTGGCGCGATCTCTTTGTGGGGCAATTACTTTTTCAAATACGTCGGGAGATACATTTAAGGCATTAGCTGCGGCTAAGAACCATTTTTCAGTCCCATCCACTCCCAGTGGAAAAGGCGCAGTAATTCTGCGAGCGCCTATATCGTCTAAGAACCGGGCAGTATCCGTTAGAAAGGGCTGAGCCAACAAGTATTGAGTCTTCGGACCGACGACGGTTCTTTGAGTCGATTCACGTGGTGGGAAGAAAGCAACTGACTTCAACCCCAGCTCTTTAAAGATGCGACTAAATTGGTCTTCGACAACATCAGCCAAACAACCCACTACTAATAGCTCTACTGCATCAGATTCTTTAGATTGGGGTAGATCTTGGGCTAGAGCAGCGAGGCACGCATCTTCGCCCTGGGTAAATGTCGTTTCAATTCCGCTGCCAGAGTAATTCAGAATGCGCACATTCGGCGTAAATGTTTTACTCAAGCGCTGTGCTGCCCTTGATAAATCCAACTTAATGACCTCTGAAGGGCAAGAGCCCACTAAAAAGAGTAATTTGATATCAGGACGGCGTTCTAGCAATTGCTTGACGACTTTATCTAGCTCATCATTCGCATCTGCGAGGCCCGCTAAATCGCGGTCATCAATAATGGCAGTTGCAAAGCGTGGCTCCGCAAAAATCATCACTCCTGCGGCAGACTGAATTAAGTGCGCACAGGTCCGAGAACCCACGACTAGAAAAAATGCATCTTGAATTTTTCGATGCAGCCAGATGATTCCAGTGAGGCCACAGAAGACCTCTCTTTGACCGCGCTCTTTTAGAGGCTGGAACTCCATCTTGACTTCTTGAACTGCTGAATTCAATTCTGACCCCTAACTTTGACGCACGAAGTAAATTGGAGATGGAATTGTTGAATCATTAAATCAATTTCACAAGAGATAGAACGGCAAAAAATGGTTATTCATTTAGACTATTTATTATTATCTAGCAGTAAAGGCCTCTCAGGGGCTATCAGATATTAGTGTTTATACCCATCAATCCATCTAGATCAAGAAGTGCCCTATTTAAGGGCTAAGGTAAAAAGACCCAAATACTCTAGCATTTGGGTCTTTTTACTACTGAAGAGTGACCCTCTATCTCTGTGACTTCAATAATGCCTTGAAGGTCAGAACACTCAGAGCAATGCCAATTCCAAGTGAGACTAAAAACATGGCAAATTTAGATTGGGCCTGGCCCACGGGGAAGATCAGATAGAAGGCAACGGTAATGCTGATCACCATGCCGCAAAATCCGGCTATTTTAGAAATCTGGTCTCTCACATTATGAAATTTAAACATGCTCTGCATCCTTTCAAGGTTTACATCTAATTCTGATAAAGACATTAACGAATGATTGCTTACTTCGGAAATGTAAACCTCGTCTTTGTCAGAGTCAAGTTAGCTAGGGTAAACCCCTTATCAACCAGCTGTTTTCTCTATTTCAATCATGCCCGCATCAATTGTAAAGAGGGGTTCATAAGCCAATTGCTCTCTAGCTTTCTGAATAGAAACAGAAAATGGGTGCGCTATTAAATGGACCATTTCTCTAATTAAGGGGGGCTCGCCACGCAGTGGCAGGTATTTCCAGCCATTTTCTGTAAAGCGGGCTAAAGGCAGAGCAAAGAAACGTGGAATGGATAGGGTTGGCACCTTGTAATGGCCTGCCTTTAGTCTCATGCCCATCCACTCCCTAAATTGCATTACTGGCCCATCACTAATAAAAAAGCTTTCTTGGTTTGCATCTGACAACAGCGCTTTTTTAACCGCCTCACACAGATTTTGAATATAGCAAGTTGAAAACGGGTAGTTACCTTGGTCAAACCAGCCAAACTTGTTCAAATCAGCAGCTCTTCCCAGCATCTGATCAACGACATCCCCCTTACCCCAGATGGAGGCGGGCCTCAGGCTAATGGTTCGGAATCTTTCATTGCCAGCCTGAAGGACTAACTGTTCTGCCTGGGACTTGCTATGACTGTAGGGAAAATTTTGTAGCATGGGTAGCGATCGAGATTCCGAAACATTCAGATTTTGATCTAATGGATTTTTAGCTATCGAAGCATCGCTCATGAAAATGAATTGCTTAATCCCAGCTTGCTTTGCTGACTCTAGAATATTTTTCGTCATCAGCACATTAGTCTCTAGTAGCGCGTTTTCTGAATTCCAGAGCTTCATCTCTGCCGCACAATGAATCACGGTGTCTAAGTCCTGCAGTCTCTTTGATAAACCTTCCACATCATTCAGATTTCCCGACCAAATCGCCAGATTGGGGTTGGGTTCAATATTGACAGCTTGCGGTGTACGAAAGTGACACACGATCTCATGCCCTGCTGCAATCAAAGACTTGGCCAAATGACTGCCTACAAAACCGCTCGCGCCAGTCAAAAAGATTTTCATTTACTAAACAGCTGGCCAAGAAATAAGGCAGATCGACCATAGTAATAAGCAGTGGCTAACAGGACCTTGGGTGACAGCGTGATTATCGTTAGGAGTAGTAAGATGAAAAAAGACCAATGTCTAGTAGACCCATAGCCACTCAATAGGATTAGCCCCAGAAAAATGAGCCTGCGCACTTGACCTCGGGGTAGCCAGGGACTTCTTGTATAGAGGGGTTCTTTATTACTTGTGGAGCTATCGCCTGTCATCTTCTTGATATCACTAAATAAACACGTCCAATCTAAGTAAACTATCATAGATAATTATTAGGGATTATTCAATGACCAAGCAGAGCAATAAGACCAATCCCAGCGGCTTTCGCACCTTAGCAGCGCTACTTCCTTTTTTAAAGCCATATCAGAAGCAATTCATATTGGCCATCTTTAGTTTAGTGCTCGCTGCCAGCGCAACCTTAGCTGTTCCATTCTCCTTCAGGCAAATCATCGATTTAGGATTTAACACAAATAGTGGCAGCCAAATCAATACCACTTTTTTAACCTTATTTGTTGTTGCTGGCTTAGTCGCATTAGGAACATCACTCCGTTTTTACATGGTGTCTTGGCTGGGTGAAAAAATTACTACGGATATTCGGTCGGCAGTCTACAGCCATGTCATTAAACAAAGTCCCGAGTTTTTTGAATCCACGCACAGCGGTGAAATTCTGTCGCGCCTCAACACCGATACCGTGCTGATACAGACGCTCATTGGAACTAGCGTCTCAATGGCCATCAGAAATATTCTTCTACTGGCCGGAGGTTTAGTGATGATGTTTATCACTAGCCCCAAATTATCAGTATTGATTTTTGCTACGCTCTTACTCACAATCATTCCAACCGTGATCATGGGTAGAAGAGTGAGAAAACTCTCTCGAAATTCACAAGATAAGATCGCGAATGCTTCTGCTTTAGCGGGAGAAAAATTAAATGCAATCCCGACGATTCAATCATTTACCAATGAAAAAATTGAGATTAATCGGTTTAATCAAGCGATTCATACGGCTCTTGATGCAGCGATTACTCGGACACGAGCAAGAGCACTACTGACATTTGTGGCTATCTTATTTGGTTTTACCAGCATTATTTTGGTACTTTGGCTTGGTGCTTATGCGGTCATGGACAAGCAAATTACCGCAGGAGAATTGTCACAGTTTATTTTGTATGCCGTCATTGTTGCAGGTGCGATTGCCGGCATCTCCGAAGTGATAGGCGATACCCAAAGGGCCATTGGCGCAAGTGATCGCTTGCTTGAGCTCTTAAGCGTTCAATCCTCTGTCCAAGCTCTGGCCAATGTGAAGGCAATCCCGCAAGTCAATGCAGCGGGTATTGAAGTCAAAATAGATCATCTCAACTTTCACTATCCATCAAATCATAATCCTGTTTTATCCGATGTCTCTCTAGAGATTAAACCGGGTGAGAGAATTGCGATTGTTGGGCCCTCAGGCGCCGGTAAGACTACACTCTTTCAACTCTTACAACGCTTCTATGACCCCACCAGTGGGGAAATTCTGTTTAATGGAATTAACATTCGCACCCTTGAACTGGAAGCACTTAGAAAATTAATTGGGGTTGTTCCCCAAGATATTGTGATTTTTTCTGACAATGCAATGGAAAATATTCGTTTTGGCAGAATGGATGCAACTGATGAGGAGGTCTTGGCTGCCGCCCGTCTCGCAATTGCTGATGAATTCATTGCTAAGCTACCAGAGGGTTATCAAACCTTCTTAGGTGATCGGGGTATCCGCTTATCTGGAGGACAAAAACAGCGAATTGCGATTGCCAGAGTACTGTTGAAAAATCCGGCCTTATTACTCCTAGATGAAGCCACCAGCGCTTTAGATGCCGAGTCTGAATTACTCGTTCAGCGCGCCTTGGAGGCGGCAATGGATCACCGGACGACTATTGTGATTGCCCATCGACTGTCCACAGTGAAACAAGCCGATAAGATTATTGTGCTAGAAAATGGTCGGATTATTGAGACCGGCACCCATGCTGACTTAATTCAACACAGTGGTCTTTATGCCCGCTTAGCGAAACTACAATTTACTGACCAATAACCCAGTGTAGTCTCCGGCCAAAGTTAAAGCAGAAAATTAATCGCTCATCTTTTTGCAAAAAGAGTTTGAAACAGCAGCGATAAAATAGAGCGCAAAACCGATAGCAAAAGTCAAATATTCACCGGTATTGAAAAAAATTAGTAGTCCCACTATCGTTATGCCAAGGGAAAGAACGCTGAGTAGTGTTTTAGCAAACATGATGATTCCTAAGAATGATGTTTTTAATAATTAGCTATCTTAAGACAAAAAAGAATTTCGTGCTACAGAAGGCCCTAAGCCTCCCGCTAATGTCTTCAAATAAGCATCAGGACTAGTCTTATAATCCCAATAGTTTGGCAGGGTTCTTTTTCATCATGGTATCGATATCCGACTGAGAAACACCTGCAGCCTTAACAGCAGCAATCTCATTTTCAATGCCATCAGGCGGAGTCATCATCCCTTGCTGACCTAGGTCAGTCGATAATACTAAGTGCTCTGCGCCAATCTCTTTCACTGCTTTTGCCACAGCATTTGCATCCACTTTTTCCCAATGCGTCATCCATTTATATTGGGCGTCTGGACCAGTCATAAATTGCAAATAACAGATCTCGATTTTTGCACCCATTGCCGCTACTTGTCTCGCCTGTTCCATACTTAGACCAGGAATATTGGTTAAGCCATGGGTAATTAAAATATTATTTACTCCCAACTCTTTCGCACGCTTAACCACTGTCATGATTTCATCGGCGGAAACGTGACCGGTTGCCAAAATTAAATTCTCTCTTGCAATAATCTTTAAGACTTCATCCATCTCTGGTGTGACGCTTCCATTCGCAGCCACAACCAGACCCGATTTATTTTTATCAACCAAAGTTTTGATGTGCTTATCAGAATCAAAGGTAGGCAGCCAAACTACTTTTCCGCGTCCGCCAGACATGCGGTGCATCCACTCAACTGCAGATGGATTTACACCCCCAACTGATTTATTCAGGACAATTCCGCCCCAAACTTCAATACCGGGTACTTGCTGCATAACCAAAGCAGCTCTATCAGCAGTAGTAACCACGTGATTCTTAATTACAAATCCACGCATCCCCTTACGCTTAGCGATCATCGCAAGCTCAATATCCGTCAGTGACCTACCAAAGACGTCAGGATCGGGGTGTACATGCATATCAATCACCCCAGCGGCAGGACTCACTTTTGGCGGTGGTGGTGGAAATCCCACTTGGGCCATTAGGCCGCTAGAGCAGCCCATTAGACTGACAAAACATGCGAGTAAAACCTGGTTGATAGTAGAGCGATTCATTGACTGACCCCTTAATTATCGACTCAGTCTACTTCAGACACATCTCGGTGTATTTAGGTGATTCCCCTTAAGAGCTCCCTATAAAAACTCCGGCATGGATGAATGCTTAATCGATCGTGATTCCTGATTTTTCAACAACCTTAGACCAGCGACTCTGCTCTGATTTAATAAAGGCAGCAAATTGAGCGGGAGTATCTCCTACCAGCACCGCCCCATCTTCCAGCATTTTTTTAGAGTCCTCTTTAGACTGTAAGGACTTAACAATCGCTTTTTGTAGGCGATCAATCACTGCTTGAGGGGTGCCAGCTGGCACCATAATTCCATACCACTGAGACGTCTCAAATCCTTTGTATCCTGACTCCGCAAGAGTGGGGACATTCGGTAACACTGTTGATCTCTGGGCAGAACCAATGGCCAAGGGTCGCAAAGCACCCCCCTGAATCTGCCCCATTAAAGAAGGGAGGCCATTAAAGGTGACTTGGATCTGCCCACCAATCAGATCGGTCAACATCGGGCCAGATCCCTTATAGGGGACATGCACTAAATCAATACCCGCTTCCGATGAAAAGTATTCCATTGCTAAGTGTCCAGCACTACCATTGCCTGCTGAGCCGTAATTAATCTTGCCAGGATTTTTCTTGGCATCTACAACCAAATTATTCAGTGTCTTGTAGGGACTCTTCTCACTCACAGCGATGACATTAGGCACTTTTGCGATCAGCGTCACAGGTGCAAAATCCTTGCTGGGGTTGTAGGGCAACTTTTTACCAAATAAGGCCGGATTGACCGCCAAGGTTCCAACATGTCCCAAGATCAAGGTATAGCCATCTGGATTGGCACGCTTAACTTCTTCCATGGCAATATTTCCGGCGCCACCAGGCTTGTTTTCAACATACACTAATTGACCTAGGCTATTGGTAAGGCTACCTGCAATAGACCGCGCAATGATTTCAGAGGTGCCGCCAGTAGCAAATGGAACAACCAGTCGAATGGATTTTTCAGGATAAGCGGCTAAGACAGTATTTGATGAAATCAAAAGGGTTATTGCCACCAAAAAAAATTTCACTAATGTCCCTCGCACTGGTTTATTGATCTACTGAATACCGCCCACTTATTTAGGCAAGCAGGTGCCCTGTCTTTACAAAGATGGTACAGCCTTCTTTACTGAAGGGCTGATGCAAGCTTAGATGGGGACTTCTGATCCATGATCCAGCAGGAAAACGGCCATGCTCATCTTCAAATACTCCCTCGACTACAAAGATTTCTTCGCCACCATAATGTTTATGGGGACTAAAGTAAGTCTGAGGCGCCCACCGCACTAGCGTCGATCCCATACCTTGACGCATCAAAGGCATGACATTGAGTCCTGGCACCATGCCCTGAAACCAGGGAGCTGTTTTGGTATCGATGACCTCTCGCTCCACTTGATCCGAGCCAAGATGTCGCAATTTCACGAAAAGAGTGCAGCCCGTTTTACTATAAGGGGCATGAGAGGAACCGGGGGGATTCATGATGTAGCTACCCTCGGGATAATCCCCAAGCTCATCACTAAACACACCATCCAACACCAATATCTCTTCACCAAATTCATGGGTATGGGCAGGAAAGCTAGATCCTGCTTGATAGCGAACAATAGAGGTCGCCTTTGCTAGTTCATCACCCTGCCGCTCAAGCATTCGCCTGTCTACCCCCATTTGAGGGCTTGAAACCCAGGGCAAATCATGATGATTCAGCACGACTTTCTGAGTGAAATCAGCATTGATATTCATGTATTACTTCGGGATGTCTAGCGATATAAAAGTGTAGCTAAACACCTCAGCTGGCTATTCCAATCTATTGCTAGCATCTAATGCGTCTCTTTATCTACGTTGGGACGACTTTTATCTGTGCTGACGCTATTAATGATCCAGCAAGCTCCTGCAATCAAGATAATAGCCCCACTCTCATAGAGCAAGATCGAGGGATCCCCCTCTTTACCCTGAAGGATAATTAATCGACTCAATGCCGTCATTGCAATAAATAACGGGATCGTAATCGGAATCCGACGGCTAGAGTAGAAAGCCCCAAGCATCCCCAGTACCTCTGCATAAATGAACATGAGTAAGAGGTCTTGCAGTTGTACACGGGGATTTTTAATAAGCGATAAAACTTCTTGACCCATCGCGATAATGGTAAAGATCGCAATAATCATCAGAAAGATTTTTTCGATTGCACCAATGATATTTTTTATGTTCATAAGCAGGCCCCTTCAAACTGAGAATGTAATGCGGTGTAGATCTTATTAAAAACTATTTTAGAAATGATTTTCAATCATCATTTCTGATTTAGGAATAAACCCTGGTTTTGGCCAAGCCGGTTGAATACCCTTACCTATAACTAGCATGGCTGCAATCGCATAGTCTTTCGGCAGATGAATCAACTCAGCCACCTTATCAAAATCAAAACCTACCATTGGGCAGGAATCGTAACCCATTCCTTTTGCAGCAAGCATCAGGGTTTGCAGCATGATGCCAGCAGAGCGCATCGCTTCATCACGCTGAAGCTGCTCTTTTCCAGAATAAAAAGGATTAATCCAGGGAACGAGAATATCTTGAGCTTCTTTTGGGGCGTTTACCCAATATCTTGCAGGATCTTTTTCCCAAGCCTTGATATCTACCGTCACCACAAACAATAAGGATCCCTCGGTAACCTGAGCTTGATCATGGGCCGCTTCACGTAACTTCACTCTTAAAGCCTTATCGGTCACATTGACCAAACGGCAATGCTGAATATTAAAAGAGGATGGGGCCTGCATAGCAAGATCAAGCAATTGCTCGGTTTCTTGCGCGGTAAATTGGTGATGAGGATCAAAATGCTTAATCGCTCTGCGCTCACGAATGGCGTCGAATGTATTCATTGTTTTTCTCAAATTAGTTTAAGCAATTGAGCATAACGCAATTTTCTAAAATCGGAAGATACTCCTCCAAAATGACTCAAATATGACTTTGGGTGAATATTGAGGCAATAAAAAACCACCCCGGAGGGTGGTTTAAATTACCAAAGCATTGTTATCAAAATAACTTAGTTGCACTTAAAGCAGTTTTGTAAACACCCCAAGCTAGAGGTATTCCCACTAAGGCCCAAGCTAAGAAGACCGTAAAGCTAGAAGTGTGTTCATTACCGCCAGGGCCTGTAACAACAGAACTCAGCGCCTTCTCATGAGCCAACTTCTTCTCTTCAGCCAGTTCAGCATCAGTCATAAACCACTTGTCTGCTAGCGGACGAATCAATAAGTTACAAATTAATCCAACCACCAACATACCGGTCAAGATATACATGGTTTGGTTGTAAACCTGAGCTCTTGGCAAGCCAAGACTTAATTGATAGTCACGCATATAGTTCACCACGACTGGGCCCAAAATACCTGCGGTAGCCCATGCAGTTAATAAGCGACCATGGATCGCACCAACCATCTGCGTGCCAAATAAATCGGCGAGGTAAGCTGGAATAGTGGCGAAACCACCACCATACATACTCAAGATGATGCAGAAAGCGCCTACGAACAAAGCCAGGCTACCTGATTGCGCACTACTTGGAACGCTGTAATACATTAAGGCGCCAAGAATGAAGAACACCGCATAAGTCACCTTACGTCCTAACTTATCCGACAGACTAGCCCAGAAGAAACGGCCACCAATGTTGAAGAGGCTTAATAGAGCAGTAAAGCCTGCAGCTACACCTGCAATGGCGGTCAGCTGTGCTTTATCTAATTCTGTGAACGTTTGTTGGACACCAATCAAGCTACCAGCAAACACTTCTTGCAGCATTGGTGAGGCCATACCAATCACGCCAATACCAGCAGAAACGTTCATACAAAGAACCATCCACACTAACCAGAACTGTGGAATGCCCCAAACTTTTTTCACATTCACGCTACGCTTAGTAATCATGACGTTGTTTGTTTGTGCAACCGGTGGAGTCCAGCCAGCAGGCTTCCAATCACTCGCAGGAATGCGATAGCCAAATGCACCCGCCATCATATAAACAAAATAACCTAAGGCCATCACAACGAAAGTTTGCGCTACACCAACGCTAGTAGAGTCTGCGAAATTTTTCATGAGCATTGCTGCCAATGGCGAACCAATCATCGCGCCACCACCAAAGCCCATAATGGCCATACCCGTAGCCATACCACGGCGATCTGGGAACCACTTAATCAATGTGGAAACTGGAGAGATATAGCCCAGACCCAGACCAATACCACCGATCACACCTGAACCTAAAATCATCATCCAGAACTGGTGAAGGTAAATACCCAGAGCTGAAAAGAGTATACCGCCGCACCAGCAGAAAGCGGAAACCACACCCGCTTTACGTGGACCAGCACGCTCTAACCAACCACCCCAAATAGCAGCAGCGCCGCCAAGGAAGACGAAAAATAATGTGTACATCCAACCCAAGGTTGAAATTTGCCAGTCACAAGTAGTTGTGAACAATTGACCGAAGAATCCAACATCTGGCGGGCATTTAATTGCCTCAGTTAAACCTTGAGATACACCCAAGGATTTGGATAATGGCAACCAGAAAACAGAGAAGCCATAAGCCATACCAATACATAAATGGATTGCCAATGCCGCCGGTGGTACTAGCCAACGATTAAAGCCCGGGCCTGCAATCGTTCTTTCTTTATCTAATAAATGAAACATTTTGTCTCCTTAAACATTCCGATTTTTTACATATTTAATAAATTTGTAATCTTGCAACTATAGTGCTTTTTGCGTCCCATCAGACCAAGGGATAACCCCAATACCTACATCCCCTGTGGTTATTTATTTGACGATCGCTTAAAAAGACAGCACAAGCACAATCTCTTGATGGATAGGGCTGAAATCAGAACGGGAGCAACAGGTTCATCGCGCTCACCAGCATCCATTGGAGGATGGCCTGCGGCACAGAAATGACAATTTAGAAAAACAGCAGGGCTTACCATTCCCAGATTTGACATTGGGTTTTTGCCTCTGGCAAAGGGGCTAGTAATTACTAGCGGTGAAAATAAAAGTCCTCAAGAGTTGAGCGCCCTCTTTTAAGAAAAGTTAAGCGCCATGACCATTGATATAAGTTTCAAGAAACTTGATCTGATTACCCTGAAGCTCAATCACATTTTTTACCATATCTCCAATAGAAATCACGCCAACTACTTTATTATTTTCGACTACCGGTAAGTGCCTAATATGCTTGTGCACCATAATTGCCATACACTCTTCTAAAGAGTTGGAAAGTGTCACACTAAGCGGGTTCGCCGTCATGATTTTTGAAACGACAACTTGCTTTGGATCGTGATGTGGCAATAGCACTTTAATAGCGCAATCTCCCTGCGAGACGATTCCCGTCAATCTATCATCATCGATTACTAAAACAGCCCTCACCCGATGATCGCGCATGATGATCAAGGCTTTTTCAACAGAGTCGGATGATCGTACGGAAAAAATGGTGCTAGATTTTTGGCTAATGAATTGTTTGATAGTTGTCATAAAAAATCACATATAAGATAAATAGACGCTTAGTTTTTAAACTAAGTGAATAATTATATTCTGTAATTCTTTCTTTACACACAGCTTCTAATAAGTTACCTAACCCAAAAGCCGATAAATAGGCCGGAGATCTGGTAAAGCCTTAAGGTAAGTGGGTTAAAAAAATGCCAACCTCAATGATTAACTCACTTTAGTTGGCATTTACTTACTTAAGGTTTTTTCTAGCAGCTTATTTAAAACAAGCCGACTACTTTACCGTCGATGTAATCGATTTTTTCAGCTGACGGCACCTTTGGCAAGCCAGGCATCGTCATGATGTCGCCACAGACCATCACAACAAACTCTGCACCTGCTGCTAAACGCACTTCACGAATGGCAATCGTATGATTTTCTGGAGCGCCACGCAATTTTGCATCGGTAGAGAATGAGCTTTGGGTCTTAGCTACACATACTGGGTAATGACCATAGCCACTCTTTTGCAGATTCTCAATCTGCGCTTTGACCTTGGCATCTGCAGTCACTTCACTGGCGCGATAGACTTTCTTGGCAATCTTGTTGATCTTTTCCCAGAGAGTATCCTCATCTTCATAGACATACTGCATCTTCTGAGTGTCGGATTCACATAAATCAACCACCATATGAGCTAATTCTGCAGCGCCTTTACCGCCTTCACCCCAATGAGAGGCTAGAACGATGTTGACACCCAGCTTTTTCATTCTTTGCTCGACCATCTCAATTTCAGCAGGAGTGTCGCTAGTAAATTTATTAATCGAGACGACACAAGGCATGTTGTAGACCTTAGTGATGTTCTCAACGTGACGCTCTAAATTAACTAGGCCTTTATCAAGGGCTGCCAAATCTTCTGTTGTCAGACTGGTTAAATCTGCGCCGCCATGGTATTTCATCGCACGGACAGTAACAACAATGACCACCGCTGATGGTCTTAATCCAGACTTGCGGCATTTGATGTCAATAAACTTCTCCGCGCCTAAATCCGCACCAAAGCCAGCTTCAGTAACGACATAGTCAGCCAACTTTAATGCTGCTTGGGTTGCAATCACTGAATTACAGCCATGCGCAATATTGGCAAAAGGTCCGCCATGAACAAACGCTGGATTGTTTTCTAGAGTCTGAACCAAATTGGGAGCCAAGGCATCCTTGAGCAGGACAGTCATGGCACCATGTGCCTTCAGATCTTTTGCGAGAACTGGCTTTTGGTCATAGGTATATGCAACCACGATCTCACCGAGACGCTTTTTGAGATCTTCAATGGAAGTTGCAAGGCAGAAAATCGCCATCACCTCAGATGCCACCACAATGTCGAAACCATCTTGACGCGGGAAGCCATTTGGAGTGCCTCCCAGACCAACAGTGACATCACGCAGGGCACGATCATTCATGTCCACAACACGCTTCCACTGAATTCGACGTACATCGATGTTCAAGGCATTACCGTGGTGAACATGGTTATCAATCATCGCTGCCAATAAGTTATTGGCTAAAGCAATGGCCGAGAAGTCACCCGTGAAATGCAGATTAATATCTTCCATCGGTACGATTTGGGCCCAACCACCACCAGCCGCTCCACCCTTAACACCAAAGACAGGGCCAAGCGAAGGCTCACGCAAGCAGATCATGGCTTTCTTGCCAATATGATTTAAGCCATCACCCAAACCTACAGTCGTCGTCGTTTTACCTTCACCAGCAGGTGTTGGGCTAATAGCCGTAACCAAAATTAACTTACCGTCTTTTTTGCCCTTTAATTTATCTAGATAGGCCAGAGATACCTTTGCCTTGTAATGACCAAATGGCTCAAGCTCCTCCTCTGGAATGCCCAAGGTATTCTTTGCTATCTCAGAAATTCTTTGCATTTTTGCAAGCTGAGCAATCTCGATATCACTTTGCATCATTCATCTCCTATTTTGATTAAATTAGAAATTGACTTATTAACTGGTTAGCAACGTAATCCTAGATTAGCGAATCAACAAACCAGATGGAGGGGTGTTCTTGCGCCAGTATTCACTAGCTGCAGCCGCACCACTACCAGGCTTGACCTTGATTCCGCAATCTAACATCGCCATTTCTGCGCCATTGATAGCAGCCATCAAGTGGAGTTCATTCATATCTCCGAGATGACCAATACGGAATAACTTACCTGCTACTTTTGATAAGCCGGCGCCCAATGACAAGTTGTAGCGCTTATAAGCTTGAGCAATCACTTCAGCACCATTAAAGCCTTCAGGCACTAACACCGCAGAAACGGTATCGGAATACCATTTTGGCTCCTTAGCGCAAAGCTTGAGCTCCCAGCCTTGGTGAACCGCTGCACGAACACCCTCAGCCAAATAGTGGTGGCGTGCAATGATGTTATCCAAGCCTTCTTCTTCAATCAACTTGAGTGCCTCTATCGCTCCGTACATCAATGGAATAGCAGGTGTATATGGGAAATAGCCACTTGGATTGGTAGCCAACATATCTTTTAAATCAAAATAGCATCTTGGTAGCTTTGCAGAACTTTGCATTGCCAATGCCTTAGGGCTAGCGCACAGAAGACCTAAACCAGGAGGTAACATGAGGCCTTTTTGTGAGCCAGAAACAGCCATATCTACTTTCCAGTCATCAAAACGGAAATCGAGTGAGCCCAATGATGAAACGCAGTCGACAAATAACAAAGCAGGGTGCTTTGCATCATCTAAAGCTTTGCGCACTGCCGCTACATCAGAAGCAACACCAGTCGCAGTCTCATTCTGACAAACTAATACAGCCTTAATTTCATGGCCAGTATCTTTGCGCAAGATCTCAGCATATTGCTCAACGGGCACACCTGTTCCCCATTCAACATCCACTGCCTGAACGTTTAAACCAAAACGCTGGCACATATCGATCCACAAGTAGCTAAATTGACCAAAAGTAGAAGCCAGTACTTTATCGCCCGGGCTTAAGGTATTAGTAATCGCTGCTTCCCAACAACCTGTCCCAGAAGAAGGGAAAATAAATGGTGTGCCATGCTCAGTGCGATAGAGCTTTTTGAGGCCAGGCATGATTTCTTTTAAGAGTTGTGGAAATTTTGGCGAACGATGATCTTCCATCGGAACCATCATTGAACGCAAAACACGATCTGGCACATTAGTTGGACCAGGAACAAATACAAAATTACGACCAGCCATTACTATCTCCTTAATATTTTTTTAATATAGATTTTTACTTTTTAATAAACTTTTAATGCTTCATTCTGTAATACGCATTTTCAACGCAAGCTTAATCAAGCATACGCAATCAATTCATTTAGTGGTTTCTGCTTGAAGGCGCTTAGCAACTCTTTTGGAGCAAGCCATGATCAACAAACTGCCACATACTTTTTGGTGACTTCAGGTCACTGAGAAAGTAAAGATGGGCCTGGTAGGCGTAAGCAGTATAAGGGTTAAATAGGGATAACGATTTTTTTGCTGTGCAGCATTTTTAATAAAGATGCTTATTTTTAGCTTTAAATGGGGATTCGATGAATTGCGTTTTCAAGCCGCTCTCTTTGACACCAAATTAATGCTCAAAAAAGGCTCTTTTGCCCTAACTCCCTAGCCCCTTTCCAGCTCCAGTTTAGGTAACTTGGAGCATTACTTAAAGTAACTAGCGACCCTCAAATGACAAATTCCCGGCATTTCTGATGCGAATTGGCTTTTGAGTGATCGCCAGTTATCAGTAGGGCGCTGCGGACTTGAATTTATCCATTTTGGCTAATAACCAAATGGCGATACATAAGGGCGCCCAAATGGTCGACCAGCACGAATAGTTTGGACAGGCACGAGGCTGTACATACCTGGTCGTTTATTACCTCGGGTATCTAACCATTCAACTGGCTTTTCTACCAAATCTAAAATTGAAATATCGGCGGCGGCATTTTTCTTCAATGTGCCCAACAAAGGATCGCGATTGATAATGACTCCAGGCCTATTTGTTGTCATGGCAATGACTTCATTTAAGCTAAATCCTAAAGTTAAAAACTTACTCATCACGTTAGGAAGGTAGGGAACGCTAGGAGAATTACCACTAAACGCATGTATGTCACTAGAAATCGTATCCGGTATTAAACCCTGCTGAATAGCAGGCTCAGCGATCGTGAAATCAAAACTACCCCCGCCGTGACCAACATCAATAATGACCCCACGCTTTTTAGCCTCTAGAGCCGCTAAGATTAACTTTCCATTTTGAACGGTATTATTTCCTGCACCACTGTACGCATGCGTAAGGATGTCACCTGGCCTCAGAAGATCTAATAAAGCGCCAAGATCTCCTGGGGCATTTCCGATATGACACATCACACGCGCACCCTTTACGCCTGAGCGCTCGGCAGCCATCCTCGCCCTCCGGAGAGGCTCGATACCATTCTCACCCACCACATCAAGCGTTTCCCTCACCTTCACTCCAAGTACAATATCTGGGTTCTCATTCACCACTCTTGCAGCAAGATCAATATTGGCATAATCAATATTTTTCATTTCACCTATTGGATATCCAGCCAATCCAATAGAAGAAATATGTACAAACGCGAACATACGACTTCTGGCCTGAGCCTGAATGAAGTGCTTAAAGGCAGAAAAGTTATTGCCACCAGCATCGCCAGCGCTAACGTAAGTAGTGGTAGCAGTAAAAGGCGCTAACTCATCTGCAGGCAAACCAATTGCGGAACCCTGAGGATAGGTGTGCGCATGCAAATCAACTAGACCTGGAGTAATAATTTTTCCACTGGCATTAATTTGCTGAGCTGCCTTATCTCTAGGCAAATCTTTTTGGATATCAACAATACGTCCATTACGGATGCCAATATCCATAATGGAATCTAGATTTTGGGATGGATCTATTACCCGGGCGCCAGTCACCAATAAATCATACCCACCCGGGGCTGATAATCCTTGTTGCGCAAGACTGGGACCTACAGCACCAATAATGGGAAGTGATGCCACTCCAATGGAGTATTGCAGTAATTTTCTTCTTTTATGATCCATGACTAACCCCCAGAGATTAAATTGTGATTCATGCACTTACTTAAACCAGTTATTTGTAATATATATCAACAATTGAATATTACTAAAAGTAGAGCGAAAAAAATGCATCGACTCGAAAGTGAGCGCCTTAATTCTGATGTAGTTAACTGACTGTGAACTAGAAATCTAATGATTTATTCTTTGGGTAAAATCAAGGTTGGATCTCTTCTACAAAAAATTCATCAATGTGTAAGGATTAACCATGAAAGACTTTAGATGATTTAACATTAACTTGAAATAAATCAAGTAAAAAAATAAATTTGTTTGAGGCAGACTTCAGAAGGAAAAACATGGGCCAGAAAATTACTCAGGTAAAGCTAGTAACTGGGGCTGCAGAAAAAACGGGAACACGCTTAAACACATTGCAAGACTTGGGCCTGCCTAAACCATGAATCAAAATATTCTGATTGTTGGAGATTATGGAAAGATCTTCCTAGATCCATTAAGCAAAGCGCTCGGGGATAGCTGGACTGTTCAACACTGGACGATTGGGCAATCTAAGTCAAATCTACTAGACTTAGCATCAAAAGCGAGGATTCTGGTCGTAACAGCTGAGCTAGTCTATCTCAAAGATACCCAACTGATTGAGAGCCTTATTAAAGCTGGTAGACAGCTTCAATTGATTCAGGTGCCGTTTTCGGGAATGGAATGGCTGGATAAAGACTGGCTTACAGATGGTTGCAGGGTATGCAATACCAATCAACACTCTGAGCCTATCGCTGAATACGTCATGCTTGGTATTCTAGAGTTTGCAATTCACATGCGCCTTATGGATCGTGAGTTGCGCCAAGGCCGCTGGACTTTCGGCGGATCAATTGTGCGAGGCAAAAAACATAGTGAAATTCAAAATAAAACCATTGGCTTTATAGGCTTCGGTCACATAGCAAAGCGTGTCACCGAATTAGCAACCCCTTTTGGCATGAAATTTCTAGCCATTAGTCGCACTCCCAAAGAAGATCCCAGGTTGGAGTGGTGGAAAGACAGCTCACATCTTGATCAATTGCTTTCTGAGAGTGACTACATATTAATAACCTCCCCTCTAAGCGATAGTACTAGAGACATGATTAATGCACGCACACTCAGAAAAATGAAATCAACTGGTGTCATTATTAATGTAGCCCGGGGTCCGATCATCAATGAAGAGGCGATTTATCAAGCCCTGAAAAACCATCAGATCGGTGGAGCGGTTTTGGATGTCTGGTACCAATACGCTAGTACTGACAATCTTGAGATGCAGCCATCTGTCTTGCCATTTCATGAGCTCGATAACGTCATCATGACACCTCATACTGCCAGCTGGACGGATGATCTCGATAGAAGACGGATCGAATCGCTCACAAAAAATATCCAAAACTTTATCAATAAAAAACCGCTATTAGAAATTGTTTACTAGCGGTTTTAGAATGATTGAGGTATTGACCTACACCTTATAGCTAGGATCCAGTTTTTCGACAATACGTAGCATTGCCGGCCACTCCATTTCACCAAAAGGTCTTCTGACATGAGGCTGATAAAGATGGTGAGTTTTCTCAATGACTTCTATTGGTGGCATAGTGAGTTTTACCCCAGCAGAGAGTGCATCAACCTGGGCTTTGCAAGCCATCTCTAACCAATATAGGGTGTTGAATGCTTGAGCTATGCTAGGTCCAACCGCTAGTAAGCCATGATTTCGTAAGATCATCGCCGTTTGATCGCCTAAGTCCGCTACTAAACGAGATTGCTCATCTAGATCAATCGCAACGCTTTCGTAGTCATGATAAGGAATGCCATAGAAACGCATTGAAGTCTGAGTCATTGGTAAAAGGCCACACTCCATTGCAGAGACTGCCATTCCAGCTCGGGTATGAGTATGGATGACGCAGCTGACATCCCCTCTTGCACGGTGCACCGCACTATGAATCACATAGCCAGCCTGATTAATACCAAAATCAGGATTCGGGTTATAGATTATTTCACCTTCCAAATTAATGGTAACTAAATTAGAGGCGGTCACTTCGTTGTACATCAATCCATATGGATTAATTAAAATCAAGTCATCTTTACTATCGGGAATTCTGGCAGTGATATGGTTATAGATTAGATCACTCATGCCAAAATGAGCCACAAGCCTGTAACAAGCAGCTAAATCAATTCGAGCCTGTCGTTCTTCAGCCGTGACAACATAGTTACTCCTAGACATTACCCCATTACTCCATCGGTTTGATATTGAACTCACGAATCAGCTTACCCGTATTTTCGTTATCATTTTTAATAAACAGAGCAAATTCACCAGCATTGGTAGACATGCGCACCTCTGCTCCGCTCTTTGCTAATTTTGCACGTGTTTCAGGCTCCTGCAAGATTGAGTTGATTTCGTTCAATAAGGTTTTTTGAATTGCAGGAGGCAAACCTAGTGGGCCAAAGAGACCCAACCATGCACCAATCTCAAAACCAGCAAAACCTTGCTCAGCTACCGTTGGTATTTCTGGCGCAAGCTCTGTTCTCTTCAGAGTGGATACCGCCAAGGGCTTTAACTTACCAGCCCTGACCATAGCAATACTAGAAGAGAGAGTATCAAAGGTTACTGGCAATTGTCCGCCGATAACATCGGCTTGAGCTTGACTACTCCCCTTGTATGGTATTTGGGTCATGTCGACACCAGCACGCTTAGCCAAGACCGACATCACTAGATTGCTTGTTGCACCATTACCTGTAGATCCATAACTCACTGGAGTTGGGCTTTTTTGTGCATTAGATAAAAATTGTTGCAAAGTATTTGCAGGATCGCTTGGATTAACTACCATCAGATAAGGTAGCCACACCAACATCCCAATCGGTGTGAAATCTGTCAATGGGTTATAAGTAAGATTTTTATAGATATGTGGATTGATCGACATCGGCGCGGATGCGCTAACCAAGAGGGTATATCCGTCTGGCTTCGCTTTTGCTGCAATGCCTGCTCCAATGCTTCCTGCAACACCCACCTTGTTGTCTACTAAAAATTGCTGACCCATTCTTTGAGAAAGGCGATCAGCAACAATACGCGTCACAGTATCAGTACCCGTTCCCGGCGGAAAGCCGATAATAATTGTGACAGGTCTATCTGGATAAGCTGATAAAGCCAGCACAGAATAATTTATTAAAAAGACAGCTCCAAAAAACTGAATAAAGAATTTCAATATCACGAAGCCTCCGGGTGAATGATAGGTTAACGCTTATTTCTCAGGCTTAAATGTACTATCCAAAAATTCTTGCACCCCAGAGAACATCAGCATGCGATTTTTCTCCATGATGATGGTATGAGTGCCTTCACTGATTTGCAGCATAATTTTGTAAGGAGCGTTCTCTAGCTTAGTAAAATACTCATACATCATGTAGCTGGGCAAGTCTGCATCCCACTCCGCATGAACCAGCATGACTGGGACGCGAATATCCTTAGGCTCATAAACCGGAATACCTGCAGTCCAGAATTCTCGGGCATCCTGAACGGTGCCATTCGGTGCACGGAGTTTTTTAGGGTTTTGATTTCTCCCCCATGGATCCGTGTCAAATGTTGCTGCAGCCCATTTCTCAAACCAACCATCTGGAATTAAAGTAGCCTTCGCACTTTCGGGCACACCAGTTAACCAACGCCCTTTGGCATCAGAAACTGAAGCCACTCGATAGGCGCCTAATGAGCCACCTTTATCTGTTAATGGTGCACCGCCCTGACGAAGCCATTGCGGCGCATATAAAACAAGCTTATTCACCTTTTGATTATTTTCAGCAGTGTACTTACCCATAATGGTTGTCCCCCAGGACCAGCCGAGTAAATTCAACTTATTAATATTACGTTTTTTAAGAATGTAATCTACAGCACTAGATACATCGCTAACCGCAACATTTGTTCGTACTATTGGTGGATTCTGGTCTGCAGGTTGATCCATCTCCGGGGGGCGAGTAGATTTTCCGTAGCCACGCAAATCTACCAACCAAACGTCGTACCCTCTAGCGGCAATGTATTCCATCCAAGAAGTGCCGCCTAAAGATAAGTCAAAAGCAGTTTCTGACGGATAGGTTGAGCCATGCACATACAGCAATGTCTTTTCTGGAGAAAACTTTTTCATTCCCGCTGCATGTTTATTGCGTACATAAAGAGAGATACCAGGGGTATCACTCTGAATCATGTATTCATTCATCTCAATTTTTCCGGCAGCAAAGGCTTGGGAAAAACCCAAGAACGCGAGCAGGCCTAGAAAGAGCTGTTTGCTCATTTTCATTTTTGTCTCCTAGAAATTTTTTTATTAGATAAAAATCGTTACAACTTTACCGGTGAGCTATATTTAGGCCTTCAGGATTGGCTCTCCTGTTCCATATAGGCACATCAGAATCAGCTGAGGACTCACTAGTCAGTTGAGCTTACGGGGAGAGCCAAACCGACCCTCCTTTGGATAAATGCTAGTGGTTGAAACAGGGCCCATCCCAATAATCTGTATCTCTGTTGCACCTTTGATAGCTCCATCAAAATGAACTACCCCAGCAGGATGAAACATCATGCTACCTGCAGGTAAACCAACGGTGGTAGCAGGATCCCAACTTGCGTCAGTACCCGCATGCCAAGTGCCCTTGATGACTGTGACAAAACGATCCTCAGAGTGAAAATGGGGGGTACTCATGATGCCATCTGGAAATATATTTCTAACAACATACATTCCGGGTTTGCTTGGATCACCATAGAGCACTGTTGATTTAACCCCAGCTGGGGCATCTCCCCAAACGATTTGATCTGGTTTAACGAGCACAAACTCTTTTGCAGTTGTTTGGGCTTGTACT
The DNA here is from genome assembly GCF_018882095.1 of Polynucleobacter sp. CS-Odin-A6. Lineage (GTDB taxonomy): Bacteria > Pseudomonadota > Gammaproteobacteria > Burkholderiales > Burkholderiaceae > Polynucleobacter. The sequence goes on along the minus strand of NZ_JACVPD010000001.1, from coordinate 395,157 downwards.
AAAAAGGTAAAAGTCATGAGACATGCAATAACGAGAAATGATTTTGGTATGCCGTAAAGTTTCATAAGCGCCTCTGAGTGTGATTTTTTACCTATTGATATGAATCAAAATCTAACACGCTCACTAAGAAAGCACCCTAAGGGATAACCCGAAATCACCTATTTAAGAGGCTATTTGAGAGTAAGCTCTTTCAAAAATAATAATCAAGAAAACAAGGAGACAGCATGAGATATTTTTATAGCATTGCCTCATTTTTTATATGCACCTCACTGGCAGCACAGCCTAAAGTAAATCCTACGGACCCACAGCCAACTTGTTATATGTGTCCCGGAACATTCATAACCGTAGATGAGTTAAATGCCTACACCAAAAAAGCGGTCCAGGAAGGTCATATTGACCAACAGGTACGGGATATCGATATTGGGAAAGCAAGGGTAGGAATCGGTATGGTTTATCGTCGCAAGCTTGATGCCCCAAATCCAGACTCCGTAGCAGAACATGATCAAATAAGTGAGGTTTATCACATCATCTCTGGTTCTGGAACTTTGGTACTTGGGCCTGATATCACGAATCGAGAGCGTAGACCAGCCACGCAAAAAACAGTTGTTGAATTCAATGGCCCCGGAAATAATGGGAGCGAAATTTTGAATGGAATCACACGTAATTTAGTAGCAGGAGATGTTGTGGTAATCCCCGCGGGAACAGGACACTGGTTTACTGAAATCCCAGACCATATTAATTACCTTATGATTCGGTTTGATCCAGATAAGGTCACGCCACTGAAGAGTGAAGCGCAGTCACTTAAATATTTATCACAACCAGCTAGTCGCTAAGGAGATTATTGTGCGTCAAATCATTCAACGTAGTTTATTCATCATCATGATAGCAATGAGTTGCAGCGTATTTTCCCAAAGCCAATCTACTGCAAAAGCGCCGCAATATAAAGTAGATCCCAGCTGGCCAAAGGCGTTGCCGAATAACTGGATATTGGGTCAGGTAGCTGGTGTAGCTACCGATCGAAATGATCATGTTTGGATTATTCATCGTCCACTCACGATTACAGATGATGAAAAAGGCGCCACACTAGATCCCAAAAGATCAAAGTGCTGTATTCCTGCTCCTCCTGTTCTTGAATTTGATAAAAAAGGTAATCTACTGCAGGCATGGGGTGGTAACGGCAATGGCTATAACTGGCCAAAAAATGAACATGGAATTTACATCGATCCAAATGGATTTGTTTGGATTGGTGGAAATGATCAAACTGATCACATGATTCTTAAATTCACCCAACAAGGAAAATTTCTCTTACAGATTGGTTCGCCTGGAGCAAGCCTTGGTAGTAACGACACCACTCAACTTGGTCGTCCTGCACACATGAATGTCGATTCCATTGCAAACGAAGTCTATGTTGCTGATGGCTATCTGAATAAACGCGTCATTGTATTTGATTCAACCACAGGGGCTTATAAGCGTCACTGGGGCGCATATGGAAATACGCCAAGTGATGAAAAGATGCCAAATTTCAATCCGACTTCAACACAATTTGCCAACCCAGTACACTGCGTTCGCCTCATGAAAGATAACACTCTATTCGTTTGCGACAGAGCAAATAATCGTGTTCAAGTATTTGAAAAAAATGGAAAATTTATACGTGAAATAGCTTTTGAAACCGAAACCCGAGGCTCAGGATCGGTATGGGATTTAATTCCTTCCGATGCAAGTCAAAAATATATTTTGATTGCTGATGGTACTAATAATGAAGTTACTGTGCTCGTGCGCAATACCGGCCAAAAAGTAGGATCTTTTGGTAGAAGCGGCAGAAATGCTGGTGATTTCCACTGGGTACACAATATCGCGGTTGATTCTGACGGCAGCGTGTACACCACAGAAGTAGATACTGGAAAACGGGCTCAAAAATTTATTCAATCAAAATAAACTGACTAGTTAATTGTTTTTCAAACTTTCTACAACTGCTGCTAAGAAATCCAAGTCATCAATTACTTGTTTTCCAACCGGTTTGGGGCGAGCCCCCAAACCCACAATCACCATATTATTGGCTGGATTAATGTATAGATATTGACCATGAATACCTCTACCCATAAAAACACTCTCATGAATTTTTCCAGCCTCAGGCTTAACTGTCCACCACTGATAGCCATAGCCATTTTTTCCTGTCACGCCTGAAATCGGTTTAGCAGTTCCAGCATCAGCAAGCCATCCCTCTGGAACAATACTTTGCCCGTTTACTTTTGCACCATCCAATATGAATTGACCAAAACGGCCAAAGTCACGCAATGCAGCTAAGATGCCACTTCCCCCGACTTCATGACCCCCTGGAGAATCTAGCCACCACAATCCATTGGCTTGCATACCAACGGGTATCCATATTTTTTTAGACAGGTAGTCAGCAAGGGGCATCTTCGTTGCCGCTTGAACAACCTCCCCAATCAACACTGTTTCACCCGTACTATAGTTAAAGTTCTTGCCAGGCTCCGATGCCTTGGAAAGTGTTTTCATTACATCGAAAATAGCACCTTGCTGATTGCTTGCAATTTGCAATTCCAATAACTTGCGACGGTCAGATGATGGGTCAGTATAAGTTTCATTCCACTTCACTCCAGAAGCCATCATTAATAAATCTCGGACGGAGACCCCCTCATAAGCACTTCCAGAAAGCTGTGGTAAATATTTAGTGACTGGATCATTTAAGTTGCTGATATAGCCATCTTTAATAGCTGCGCCCACTAGTGTCGATACAAATGACTTTGCTACAGACATCGACATCCATTTTGTATTTGGAGTTACCCCGAAATCATAGTGTTCATAAGCAATCTTGCCATCTTTTAGAACTAATAAACCCACCATTCTATTAAGTGCAATGTAATCCGGTAAATCATAGCTTTTACCTTCTGAGATAAATTTCACTGAAGTTAATGGTTGATTACTTTGCAGCAAAGGAGAAGGCTTCCCACCAGCTTTAATTACACGCGTTGGAAATATTCGCTCTGTTTGACTGTAAGTACGAACTGCTTCGTCGGGGTAAAGAGAGCCGTCATAAATATCTCTTGCACCCCCAATACTGGTCTTGGATGGTTGTGCGCCCAACCCAATGGAAAAAAGAATAATGGAGATTGGTAGTAATTTTTTAATCATATAAAGCCTGCTCTAAACGTATAGAAATTACATTATTAGTGAAAATATTAGATATGGCTACATATCGTTTTAGTGGAAACGAGTTAGTAAACATCAAAACCCCCTCTTTTCGGATGAGGGAATTAGGATGTGAACCAGAGTTCAAAGGGAACAGAGCTTGGCCATATGCTACACACTCTGATAGCTTCTGCTTAGTCATTAGGCTTCAATAGCACTTTTAGCCTGAAATTTGGCCTGCGCACCTAGGATATAGAGCGCCAATTAAGTGCAAACCCTAAAGTTAAAAGGTAGGTATACATTTAGAACAAGTTTCTAACAAAACCATCAATTATTCTAAAAATACATACAGGGGAGTAAGTACAAAAATGAAATATAAGCACCTAATCATGTTGAGCCTAATTTCTTGCATTCCAATGAAGCAAGTGGCAGCACAAAATCTTCCCATCGTTAAATTTATTGCAACTGGCGGTACGATTGCAATGAAAATCGACCCCGTCAAAAATGCACCAGTTCCTGCCATTAATGGGGATAATTTACTTGCTGCCGCACCAGAGGTTGGCAAATACGCAAAAATTGAAGTGAATAACATTTCCAATGTTCCATCAGACTATATGAATCCTGAGCGCTGGGTGAGTCTAACTAAGGCAGTTCAAGAGGCGTTAGAGCGCTCCGATATATCGGGCGTCATTGTCTCCCATGGAACAGATACCCTCGAAGAGACTGCTTTTTGGCTTGATTTGACGATTAAATCTAATAAGCCCGTTGTGCTAATCGGTGCCCAACGAAATGCATCCGTATCCGATTTTGATGGTCCAAGAAACCTTACCAATGCCGTCCGCATCGTTGTCGATAAACAATCAGAAGGCAAAGGTGTGCTGCTGGCAATGAATAATCAAATTAATTCAGCCAGATACGTTACTAAAACTCACACCGCCAATGTGGAAACATTTAATTCAGGAATTTTTGGAATTATTGGTGAGGTTTATCCTGATCGTATTTTTTATGCCTACAATCCAATTAGACGCCAGTACATCAAGATTAAATCCGACAAAATGCCTACAGTCGATATCGTCCCAATGTACGGTGGTGCAGATGGAATTGCACTCAAGCAAGCTGCAGATCGCGGAGTTGATGGCATAGTTGTTCAAGCTCTAGGAATGGGCAACATGAATGAATCTATGTATGAGGCGGTTAAATACGCCATTTCAAAAAATATTCCTGTTGTCATTTCAACTCGTGTTCTTAATGGCCGAGTCATGGGTAGCTATGGATTTGTTGGTGGAGGCAAAACTACTGTTGATGCAGGGGCAGTAATGGCGGATGACTTACGTGCCCAGAAGGCCAGAATTCTATTGATGCTGCTTTTACAGCAAGGCACTAAGGATCAAAAATCTTTACAACAGGCTTTTGATAAATAAGATCGGAGAGTTATCGCACTCTTTGATTTGGTTTCACTAAGAATGTAAAAATACCAACCCTCGGGTTGGTATTTTTATTTCTGGGGGAGCAATCAATCCATCCTACCTTTATTCAGACTTGATTTGAGAAGCCTTCACAATAGGCGCAAAACGAATAATGTCAGCTTTAATTTGCTCACTAAATTTTTCAGGTGTTCCGGGAGATGCAAAAATACCCATAGATAAGAGCTTTGCTCTTCCTTCCGGAGAATTCAGGATCTCATTTAACGCCTGATTCAGCTTGTTAATAATTGGTTTGGGTGTTTTTGCTGGGGCCAATAATCCAACCCAATCATCAATCACAAAATCTTTAACACCACCCTCTATAAAAGTCGGCACATCAGGCATGCTTGGACTTCGCTTTGCACTGGATACAGCGATAGCTTTAATTCTTCCAGTGGCAACATACTGATTTGCTCCAGCAACCGCTGTATAAACTAATGGGATATTGCCACCCAATAGGTCAAGCAAGGCCTGACCGCCTCCTTTATAAGGAATGTGAACTAAATTTGCGCCTGTTTTTTGCTTAAACAGCTCGCCGGCAATGTGTGGCGTTCCACCGGCGCCTGATGTGCCGTAAGAGAGCCCATTGGGATCTTTTTTGGATATAGCAATAACATCTGCCAAAGTCTTACCTTGAAAATCATTATTTGCTACTAGTATCAAAATAGCATCGCCAATTTTTCCGATTGGAGAAAAATCTTTTGCGCTATCAAATGGAATCTTTTCAAAAAGTGAAGGATTAATCGATAAAGTTCCAGCGTATCCTAATAATAAAGTGTAGCCATCTGGCTCAGCGGTAGCCACCATTTGGGTACCGATGTTCCCTGATGCGCCTGGTTTGTTATCCGAGATGACCTGTTGACCCAATTTTAAAGAAAGTTGTTCTGCAATAAAACGACCCGAGGTATCCGTTACCCCGCCTGGTGTGAATGGAATGATTAAACGAATAGGTCGATTGGGGTAACTGGATTGACTAAAACTGGTCAAAGGAAGAGTTACTGCAAACAAAAAAATAGTGTATAAGAGATAGCGATAAAATTTCATTTCAAGCCTTTAGCTAGTTTTACTTCGTCTCAACAAAACGCTTTTCAAATTCCCAAACATCTTCAAAGCCCATCAGCTTTGATAATTCTCCAAAATCATATAAATCTGCTGGATTATTAATTGATGATCCAGAATCTTTAAAGTGCTCGTAGACCTTGGTCATGGCCTGAACGGAAGCAAGTAAAGCGGTTACTGGAAAAATAGCAATCTTGTAACCTAATTGCTCTAACTCTGTCTTCGAGAGAACTGGTGTCCTACCCTTTTCTACCATATTAGCAACTAAAGGATGATTAGGAAATGCCTTGCCAATGAGCCTCATTTCCTCTTGAGTTTCTGGAGATTCAATAAATAAAATATCTGCACCCGCTCGAGCGTAGGCTTCACCACGTCTTAGCGCTTCATCTAAACCCAATGTCGTTCTGGCATCCGTTCTAGCAATGATTTTGAATTTAGGATCTGTGCGCGACGCAACTGCAACCTCAATCTTCTTGACCATATCCTCCGCCGGAATGACTCTTCGACCAGGTGTATGACCACATTTTTTCGGAAACTCTTGATCTTCTAGCTGAATTGCAACAGCTCCAGCAGCTTCATAACCTCGAACAGTGTGACGTACATTTAATAAGCCGCCATACCCAGTATCTCCATCTGCTATTAATGGAGTCTTAGCTATTCCGGCCATTGTAGTAACCCTACCAACCATCTCAGTATAGGTCGCTAAACCTGCGTCTGGGAGGCCAAGTAATGAAGCAACAGCTCCATAGCCCGTCATATAGAGTGCGTCGAAATTCATGCGATCAGCCAGCCGTAACGAAACCATCTCATAGACTCCCGGCGCAACTATTAATCCAGGACTACTGAGTCGCTGATTAAATAAATCTCTTTGAGTGGTCATATATCTCCTGATTTTTTATATTTTAACTATTTCTAAGACTATTCTTTGCATTGTTCAGCATTGTCAATTTTTAAAAGAATAGATTTAGACCTAATATAAATCAAAAATTCAGCGTTACTTAAAGCACCCCTCAAAAGACAAAACGCCCACCATTGTTGATGTGCATTTGTTTTTGGTGGGCCCAACAGGAATCAGGGGCTTATGCTCCCTATTTTTCAATCTGTGCGCTTTTATGTGGCGGATTCAAAGAAAAAAGACATCCGAATCCTGGCAGTATTGCTAATAAACATTAACTTTCCTTGATAAGCTCCAACTCAAGTAAAAGAATTGATTCGGCATCTGCTAACTCTGCATATTCCACTGCATTCATTTGATCATCAAAAGAGAGTTGAGCAAAGCGCTCAGCCACTTCGAAATTGTTTTCCCTGAAGTTATCTAGCGCCAATAATTGGTTCCACGCCGCTTTTTGAAAATGCTCGGCAGCCATTCTTCTCAGATTAATAATTTTGTCATTTAAATTCTGATCTGACATTACGGGTCTCCTTCAATTGATTATCAATCTCGACCGCTATGCTCAACCTTTCATATGACATCTCGATGAATTTTCTATTGCATTCCTTGTCATATTTGAGATCTATTGATCAAACCCCCATAGGCTAATTTCACTTCGTAAAATCCATAGAAATATTTTAAGAAACGATAGACATGTCATTAAAGACATAAGAGAATTTAAGCGGTTTTTGAATAAAAAAGTGAAGTAGTTAATAACCACATTAATGCACTTACTTTTTAAATGCTTGGGTTACAAACCTGAACACATTGGAGGGAATGATGAATGACCGCCGTTATGCTACAGAAGATGACGAATATTTCGATCTGTACACCAACTCACTAACGCACGATTTATTAAAAGAAAGACTCATATGGCAACATCAAGTTTGCAAACAAATCGACTTGGAATACGAATTTATCGATGATGATCTTGAATCTTGCTGATGCTGTTAAAAATGGATCACTCTTAAAGCTAGTTAGCGGTGTTGTTGACCAAATTTAGATCCTCGCCTTCAGCTTTAGAATTTCCATACATAATGAACAGCATAGACAGAAAAACAAATAGGCCAAATCCAATAATGATTAGAGTCAAGCTAAGATTGAGCCACAGTAGCACGGAGTAGATGAACAGCATGACTAAAATAGAGATGTTTTCACTAAAACCCTGTACGGCAATAGATTGGCCGGTAGACATCAAGGCATATCCTCGGTACTGTAATAAGGCATTCATTGGAACCACAAAATAACCTGATAACCAACCCAATAAGATCAATAAGCAATAGGCAGGTAATTCGTTCAACACTATCTTGATGAAATCAACTTGGACGAGAATCGTTGGTGGCAGTAGTTCGTTGTTGTACATACCAATTAAACAAACTACCAAACCCATTAGCGCTCCGTAAGGCAATACATTAGTAGAATTCTGCAGAGACACTCTACAGGCCGCATAAACCGCTCCCAAAGCCACACCGATAGCAGAAATAGCTTGTAGAGCTGCACTTTGAGCAAGATTCATACCTAAAGCATACTCAGCCCATTTCAACATGATAAATTGGAGCGTTGCCCCAGCACCCCAAAATAATGTGGTGACTATTAGGGAGATTTTGCCAAGTCGGTCAAGCCACAAGTTCCTAAAACAATTTGAGAAATTGTTTAGCAAATCACCACAATTTAGAGTCAATTTTTGATAACGAGTCCCAAAATTCAATAGCGGTACATTCAAGATGGCAGCGATTAGGTAAATAATCGAAATGAGATGGATTGCAATATCCCCAGATGATTGGATATGACTCATGAATAATTCTGAATTCTGCTGTAATAATATTTGATACAAATAATCACTAATTAGGAATCCCCCCAATAGTGTTCCAAAAATAATAGAGGCGATGATGAGACCCTCCATCCAGCCATTCGCCGCAACCAACTTATCTTTTGGCAATAATTCAGTCAAGATTCCATACTTTGCAGGTGCATACAAAGCTGCTCCAACTCCCACGATGCCATACCCCAATAAAGGGTGTGTTCCAAAAAGAATTAAGCTGCATCCACATACCTTTAGCAGGTTGGAAATCAGCATGACTTGACCCTTAGGTCGCGAATCTGCGAATGCCCCAACAAATGGAGCAAAAAGAACATAAGGAACTACAAATGAAATTTTGAGCAATGGCGAAACCCAATCAGGCTCCTGCATCGCAACTAAGAGCGCAATTGACACTATGAGTAATGCGTTGTCTGCTAGTGAAGATAGGAATTGTGAAATCGCTACTGTATAGAAAGTACGATTCATTGCTTGATAAGCATTTCACTCAAATTAATTGAGGGTGATAATGCATCTTCTGCAGACGAATTTACTATTAAATCCTGATAATTATCTTCAAGATTTTTAGTGATTTTATTCCACGAAATATCCAAGGTAGTCTTTCTTGCATTGATTTTTAATTTTTCAAGATCAAAGTCATTCCTCGCCATTTCAAGACTATGCGTAATAAAAGAGCCGGCATCCTCTGGGTTAGCCAAGAGACCATTTTCACCATGACTAATATATTGCTTAGCCGCTGCGTAGTCATAGGCCAAGACAGCTAAACCACTAGCCATTGCCTCTAGCGTCACGTTCCCAAAGGTTTCGCTTAGGCTAGAAAATAAAAAGATATCGCCACTTGCGTAATGCGCTGCAAGACTATGATCAACCTGCACTCCAGTGAAGATGCTATTGGGGCAACTTAACTCCAATGCACCTCTTTGAGGGCCATCACCAACCCACACCATCTTCAGATTTGGATTTTGCTGCGACATCGCCTTAAATGCATCTAAAGTCATTTGCAAATTTTTCTCGGATGCGAGTCTGCCGACATACAGCACTACTTTTTCATGCTCTCTTACTCCCCAGCTACCCCTTAAGTCTTGGCAGCGCTTTGATGGGTGAAATAATTGCGTATCAATGCCTCGTGCTAATACTCTGATTCTTTCGAATCCTTGACTCAATAGCTGATTTTTGAGTGCTTGGGTTGGCACCATAGTGAAGTTACTTTTGTTATGAAAGTAACGCATGTATCTCTGAATTGGACTTTTCAGCCAGCTCAACCCATAGTGAGCCGAGTAAGCATCAAAGTTGGTTCGAAAATCCGAACAAACAGGAATGCCTAATTTTTTAGCCGCCTCTAGAGCCGAGCGTCCAAGAGGTCCTTCAGTAACAATATGGACAAGATTGGGTCTGTCTGATGACCATTTTTTTAACAATCTATTTTTTTGGGGTATTCCAATCTTTAAAGAGCTGTAACCTGGAATCGGAATTCCCAAAGTCAGAACTTCTCGGAATCTAGATTCACTTTTAGGGCTATCTTTTAAGCCTTGGCGAGGTCTGACAAGCGTAATATCATGGCCCAGCTCTAGCAAACCGTTAATAAAACGAGCGACTGTACTAGCTACCCCATTTACCTCTGGAGGATATGTTTCAGTAACGATAGCTATCTTCAAAGCGTGATTAAGATCATTGTTTAGATTTTCTTCGAATAGTACAGTCATAAGTACTGAGTATTCTTGAGAAAAGTAACAGTTTTATGACAATGTAAATCTAGGTTTGACATAAATTTGTCATAAAAAAATTGTAAATATAGGTGGCATTCACAAAATTGTAATTTTTAAACACCAATTATTTGCATGGGATCCAAAATTGATTCATTTTCTTGAAACTCTAAAAAAACAACGCTGGGATGATCATCGCTATTATCACCACAGCCGTATCAACCAATCTTTACACTTGGTAAGTGCATTGAGCTTCTTGACGGCCTATTTTTTACTATTTACCGATCCCATTGCCGCTTCACTATTAGCCTGGCTAGTGGCGATGACAACCCGTCAAAGCGGGCATTTCTTTTTTGAGCCTAAAGGATACGATGAGGTCAATCGTGCCACTCATGAATATAAAGAAGAAATTAAGGTTGGCTATAACTTGAATAGAAAAATAGTACTCCTGGTCATTTGGGCTGCAATTCCAGTCTTGGTTTACGCCAACCCAGTTTTCCTACAAAAATTTGTAGCCTTAAACACCTTCACCAATACTGAAGGCTTTATTCGACAAACGGGTCTTTTATGGCTTTGGCTTGGAGTTGGTGGAGTACTTTTTCGCACAGTCCATCTGTTCTTCATTCACGATGTTGAAGCTGCCTTTGCTTGGATGACTAAGATCATTACGGATCCTTTTCATGATGCAAAAATCTATGCCACTTCCCCGCTCTATTTACTGCGTGGACAGCTTATCGACCCAATGAATCAAGCGGTTGAGCTAGATGAAAACCTAAGTTCCGTAAAGTAATACAGAGACCTCTTGCTACTTAGGTTTTCTTACTGAAAAGCATTTCTTTAAGGATTTGGCGTTTAATTGATTTATTGCTGTGGCCATTGCCATTCCACCACCAGGCATCTTGTTTCATTAATTGGGCTGCAGCAATAAAACGCTCTTGTACAACCAGCATGTCCTCGTCTGTATAGTTCAGGCTAAAAATAAATCTTCCTGTACCGATCCAGCTTAAAGCTAAGCCTTGCGCTTTTAAGTAGTACTGAAGCATCCAGTTATAGCGACTGGGTTCCGTGAAATAGACAGTCCAAATACTCGACATGTTCGCCACTCTGACTGGTAAATCCAGCTCAAGCAGCCGCTCATTCAGACGCTCAGCACGTTGATCCCATATTTGGTCCAAGTCTGAGTACATTTTTTGTATTTCTGGGGCTTCGAGTTGCTCTAAAAAGACTTGCATTGCTCCCATTACATAGGGATGCGAATTAAAGGTTCCCCTTGCGAAGCAAATATCTGCTGGTTTTGTATCTCTAAACCGCTTCATTAAATCACTACGCCCGCAAACTACCCCAATAGGCAAGCCGCCGCCTAAGGTCTTGCCATAAGTCACCATATCAGCACGAACACCGAAATACTCCTGGGCACCACCCTGGGCCAAACGAAATCCCACAAACACTTCATCGAAAATTAAAACAATCCCGTTTTCAGTACAGACATCTCTTAATTGCTTAAGCCACTTGGTATACGCAGCACGGTCAAAATGGCCTTTGCGAGAGCTATCCAAAAGTGAAGAGTCCCCAGGCGCACTTTTATTAGGTTGCAATGCCTGTAATGGATTCACTAAAACGCAGGCAATATTTTTTCTGTTGCGAAGGACGCGTAATGTGTCCTGATCAGCCTCTTTCAGTGTGTAGGTTTCTCTTGGAGGAAGCGGATTGCCAATGCCAGGCTGAACATCCTCCCACCAACCGTGATAAGCGCCATTAAAGCGCACTACATGGCTCCTCTTAGTGTGATAACGGGCCAAACGTACTGCTTGCATCACTGCCTCTGTACCGGACATATGAAAGGATATTTCATCGAGTCCTGAAATCGCTTGTAAGCGCTTTACATTATCTGCAACTAGGGGGTGATAAAAGCCAAGAACAGGGCCTAAATCAGAAACGCGTCTAGCACCTTCTTCAATAGATTTTTTATAAAAGTCATAACCAAGCACATTGACACCGTATGAGCCGGTTAAGTCATAAAAGAGATTGCCATCCAAATCGGTTAATGTCACACCCGAAGACGATTGCATAAAGCTACCCGACTTTAAATGCTCGCTGACTACTTGGGTGAACTGAAAAGGAACTCGGTACTTTGCAGTAAATTGCAAATCGGATATGTTGTGTGCGGCCTGGTTAGTCAGACTTACTGACTTTGGAAAACGCTCTTTATACAGACTTGAGAGACGAGTAAAGCCTGCCTCCCTCAAGGATGCGATATTTTCCGGTGCTCCATCTACTTGAAAAAAGGATTCTCGGCCAAAAGAATAGAAGGGAATTAAGCGTGCCACTCGCTTTGCCATACGAGAATGACCGGTTAAGGAGGGATGCTTTGCCTTAGATAACTGAAGTCTCTGAAAAATCTTACGGGCAATCCACACCCCAAATCCTGCACCGAATATACTTAAAGCGATCTGATTATCCATACAAACCCCAATTCCTGATATATAACACTTTTACTTCATTTATTTGACAAAATTATGTCAGTCAAAAAAACTATCCAAACCATTCTTTCGCAAGAAGATCTCAATTTTCTTCTGACCAATCGAATCCCTCGCAATGCTTTAACCCGCTTTATCGGTTGGTTTAGCCAAATTGAAAACCCACTGGTCGCTTTTATCTCCATCAAAATTTGGCAATTCTTTTCTGCGCTGGATTTATCTGAGGCGAAAGAGCGCCACTTTAAAAGCATGCATGCCTGCTTTACCCGTGAATTAAAACCGAATGCAAGGCCCATCAACCCCGATTTGAATTACTTAGTGAGCCCTTGTGATGCGCTTATAGGCGCATTTGGTCAAGTTAAAAATGGGGCAGTTTTTCAAGCGAAGGGATTTGCTTATCCTTTGGATGACTTGATACCAAACCAGACTCTAGCAAAGAGCTATGAGGGATGCGAATACGTCACCTTAAGACTCACTTCAAGTATGTATCACCGCTTTCATGCTCCTGCAGCAATGCGCATAAGAAAAATAACTTATATTTCAGGCGATACCTGGAATGTCAACCCAATTGCCTTAAAGCGGGTTGAACGGTTATTTTGCAAGAATGAAAGGGCTGTAATCGAGTGTGAGTTAAATCCCATCGGCACATCAAGTGAAGTCTCTGTCCTTACTCTTGTACCTGTAGCTGCGATATTGGTTGCTAGCATTCGCCTTCATTGCCTCAACTTACTGCTTCATTTGAAGTATCAGGGCCCAAATCAAATTGACTGCGATGTTAAGGTCAAGCGAGGTGAAGAGTTAGGCTGGTTTCAGCATGGCTCCACTATTATTGTTTTTGCCCCAAAAAATTATCGACTCTTTTCAAAATTAACGCTTGGCGACCCAATTCGGATGGGAGAGGCTTTATTTGAAACTGTCAATCAGCAGGGGCTATCTGCAGGCTAAGTTGAGAACATCTCGATTGCGCTCCATGCTGGCAGCCATCAACTCAAAAGTTCGTCGAATATTGTTTTTCATAAAATACTCGATTACCCCACTAGGAACAAAAGAGTCAGGCTCCACCACACTAGAATATTTGACCTGAATACCTTTTTCGCTGGGCTGCAATCGCCATGTCCCTGAATAGGATTTACTGTCGCCCTTAGTCTGTAAAAAATTTAAGCCTTGATTAGGTATTTCCGTAAACTCCACTTCAGATCGTAATTGAACCGGAAATAGCATAATGCGCTCCTCAATCAACCTTTCTACAGTCACCTTATTTCCACTCCTTCGGCGAACTTTAGATTCCACAATCCCTGGAATCGTTTTTATATCCTCATAGTCAGTCAAGAAAGCGTAAGCCTCACACTGACTCACCGGGGCCACATAGCTTGCCTGTATATGAAAACCGGATTGAGATTTAGCAACAGTAACCTGTAAATCGTATGGCGATAATTCTGCGCTAGCAAAACAAGGTTGAATGGCGATTAAGCATAATAAAAATGGTGCATTTTTAAACCAGGAATTCCTCGATAAACATGCTTGATTTTGCGAATTGAATTTGCTATTGAAACTCACCTTTTTACTACTTAATTTTGGAGTGAACACGCCATCTTCCTTTGATAACAGTAGGATCAGGCTTTTATCTTCACTCTTTTGTATGACGCCTTTATGAATTCATGAGACCTTTGTAGCACTAAGGGCGTATTAAAAAATTCAAGTACGGCAACTTCACTCCATTCAATTTTCGCCCCTCACTTACGAATGACGTTACCAAACTTCTGGTCTAGCTCTACCCCATGCCTGCTTCAAGAAAGAAAATTCTGCAGTAAATGCAAGTTCTGGAGATTGATTCGTTAGGGAGCCGGCCTCGATGTGCATGAGACTTTTTGAGAAGGGCTGGGCGATACCTCTCTCATCTCTCCTCATAATCAGGTCTGATGTCAGTCCAGCCGTGTGACTTAAGCCAGCAGCCATCAATATTTCAGATAAGGCATGCAGGGTATTCTTGTGATACTGAAATACTCGATCCCCTTTATCAGCTGGTATGAGGGCTCTTTGTCTTAGCTTATTTTGAGTAGCGACCCCCGTAGGACAAAGATCTGTATTACAAGTCCGAGACTGAATACAGCCAATTGCAAACATAAAGCCCCGCGCTGAATTGCACCAATCGGCACCTATAGAGCAAGCCCTCACAATATCAAATGCAGAAATGATTTTTCCAGCAGCTCCAATTCGAATACGATCTCGTAAATTCGCACCAATCAATGTGGTGTGAATTAATCTCAAACTATCTCGCATTGGCATACCAATATGATCAATAAATTCAACTGGAGCTGACCCAGTACCCCCTTCACTACCGTCCACAACAATAAAATCAGGGGTTAACTGACTCTCCATCATCGCTTTTAATATGGCAAACCAATCTTCAGGTTTTCCAACACACAATTTAAAACCAACAGGCTTGCCATTGGATTTTTCTCTGAGCTCAGATATAAATTGAAGCATTTCTATAGGGGTGTTAAAAGCCGTATGTCGACTCGGGGATATGCAATCCACTCCCATTGGAACGCCACGTGTCTCTGCTATTTCAGGGGTGATCTTCGCTGCCGGTAATATTCCTCCATGGCCTGGTTTTGCACCCTGAGATAATTTGATTTCAATCATCTTGATTTGCGGGTCTAAGGCAACCTCAGTAAATTGATTGATGTCAAATTGGCCATCTTCAAAGCGACATCCAAAGTAGCCAGAGCCAATCTCCCAAATGAGATCTCCGTCATGAACTTTGTGATACTTGGATACTGAACCCTCGCCAGTATCCTGAGCAAATCCACCGAGTTTTGCACCTTTATTTAACGCGAGCACCGCATTAGCAGAAAGCGACCCAAAGCTCATGGCCGAAATATTAAATACCGACATTGAATAGGGTTGCGCACAATTGAACTCTCCCACCGTAATACGAAGTGCCTGAGGATCAACCGGCGCTAATAAGGGTGCATTAGAGTAACTTAACCACTCATACCCATCGGCATACACATTTTCAATCGTTCCAAAGGGACGCTGATCAGATAAATTTTTGGAGCGCTGGTAAACCAAAGCCCTCTGATTTCGGGAGAATGGTAGCTTCTCATTATCAGATTCTAGAAAATACTGACGTATCTCTGGACGAATAAACTCCAACCAAAATCGAAGATGTCCAATGATGGGATAGTTGCGCAAAATGGCATGCTTCTTCTGCAATAGATCACTTACCCCTACGATAGCTAAAGCAACGCAGATTGAAAATAGAATCCAAACTTTAATCGTGTCTTCACCTATTAAGATTAAACAGCCGAAAAATAAACTCAGTGCAATCGATAATTGCCAGATAAAGTAACGTGTCATATTTTCCTTGCGATCAAAAGTGAATTGCCTACAATCAATGTTCGAGAGAAGAATACATTACATGAGTTTACTTACACGCCCAGCAGTACAAATAGAAAAACGACTTAGGAATTTCTCCCTAAGTCGTTGATTTCATTGGTGGGCCCACCAGGACTTGAACCTGGGACCAAAGGATTATGAGAGCAGAAGCCCTTAATAGAGCCATATAAACAGGGGCTCTGCGGGTGGTCAGTGTCAGTGTGTAAGCAAATGTGTAAGCAAATTCATGGATTTACTAGAAGCGGTCTCTCACTCTTTGGTTTTCAAAACCAAAGGATTTTTGGAGCAACCATCTAACACTTCGTTGCTCCAAAGTACTTTTCGAGTGATTTGTAAGTGTTACTTAAAGTAACGCTCACTTTTCTGGACAGCAGCTAACGACCCAAAGAAGACGTCCAACAAAAAACCGCCCAGGGGTAGTTTTGGCGTTTCTTAGTATCGACTAGGGTCTAGGATATTTGATCCCACCTAACTGCTTCTAAGTGCTTTTTCTAGGCAAGTAGACAGATACTCGTAATGCTTGATAGCCTTAGTCGTTGGTGTAACAAACCTTCTACGACCATCAGCTTTATCTTCATTTAGCTTTACATAGCCCATCACTACTAAGTTCTTAATGCGCCCATGAAGTGTTGCTTGTGAACCAAGCTCACTTAGAGAGATTAAGTCACCCACCAATAGCTCCTCGCCTTGTGTAGCGGCCACAGTAATTTTATTGAGTAGCTGCTCTTCAATTGCGTCTAGCTTCTTACCCAAATTCATACGATCAAGGCTGTCTAAGCAATTTAAAAAACGGATATAGGCGGTAGGTTTAATAGCTTTCATAAATTTCATTTTACCCCCCCCCCGCAGGGTAAACACCAGCATGCCTTATATTTTTACAAACTATAATAATTTAATGAGATATTTAATGGCTTCCAGCCAAACTCTCTTAGAAGTCACTATTAGCGCCGCTTTGTATATAGGGCTCTTTTACTTCAATCAATATATTACACAGCCTTTTGAAATTGGTATGGGGGTTAATTGGATATTTCTACCTGCTGGCGTACGGATTTTTGTCACACTGATATTTAATTACTCGGGCGCTATAGGTTTAGCCATTGCCTCTTTATTAATCAATCATACTGGCTTTTATGAGCTGGATCTTACATCCACTCTAGGTGTAGCCATTATTTGTGGAATAGCCCCGCTCCTAGGTAGGCTGTTTGTTATTCACAACTTAAAAGTCCAAGCTGATTTGAGCAACATATCGATAAAGCAACTATTGGCAATCATCACCATTTATTCATTGCTAAGTTCTGGCCTTCATCAAATTTGGTTTGTGGCTAGAGACTTGGATTCAGGCAGCTGGAATCATTTCTTAGCAATGTTTTGCGGGGATGTAGTGGGATCAATCTTGTTTGTAGCACTTATCAAATACGGCATTGATCTAGTCAAGGGTCAATTAGGTAGAAATAACTTGATTGAGTAATACCTCCTCCTTGAAGATCACAATCTTTCAGCATTACCATTGAAAATGTGTAGTATTTGCCTACACACTTTTGAACATGCCCAGCGTTACTCTAAGTGACGCTCAAATGACCAAACCTCACGT
Source organism: Polynucleobacter sp. CS-Odin-A6 (assembly GCF_018882095.1). Taxonomy (GTDB): domain Bacteria; phylum Pseudomonadota; class Gammaproteobacteria; order Burkholderiales; family Burkholderiaceae; genus Polynucleobacter. Next base: position 377,562 of record NZ_JACVPD010000001.1, on the reverse strand, counting down.
TTAGTCTCAAAGGCCTTCTTTTTGTGAGATTTAGGTTGGGTTTAGGTTCTCTGGTTATGAGAGCAGAAGCCCATGATAGAGCCATATAAACAGGGGCTCTGCAGGTGGTCAGTGTCGGTGTGTAAGCAAATGTGTAAGCAAATTCAGGGATTTAAAAGAAGTACTGGCTCACTCTTTGGTTTTCAAAACCACAGGATTTTTGGAGCAACCATCTAACACCTCGTTGCTCCAAAGTGGTTTTAAGTGAGTGAGCGTTACTTTAAGTAACGCTCACGCTACCCGTCTATTTAAATAGTGCATTTTCGCTGTAGTTAATTATCGCCTGTAGAACAAGCAGATTCTCCCCTACTGCAGGTGTCGCATTTAAAGAAATATTTGAAAATTCAATCCGACATTCTTCCAAAATTTTAGGGAAGTCATTACGCAAGTGACTCCCTTGTCCAAAAAATACTGGGATAACAGTAATGTCCTTGATACCTTGTGCAATGATTTTTTGGATAGCGCCAGATAAAGAAGGCTGCATCAGCTCTAAGAAAGCGAGCTCTACAGGAGTATTGGGATTCTGTGCTTGCCACAAAGCAGCGAGACGATCAAAAGGTTCACGCCAACGTAAATTACGTGCACCATGGCCGAAAAAAATAATAGCTTTCATATTAAGCCTGAGTACTTTTCTCAAGAGTTGCTAATTTTTCTTTCAGCTTGCGCTCCTCTTGGAATCGCTCTGTTTCATCGCGAATGATGGCTGCAATTGCCATAGGCTGATCTTGATCATCAAAAATCATCGTAACCGAGAAGGCTATTGAAATAGACCTACCATCTTTATGAATTGCTGGAACTCTCAGCAAGGTATTGCCATACTTGGTTTTACCAGTTTCCATCGTATGGAAGTAGCCCTTAGAGTGTCGCTCCCTAAAACGGTCAGGCGTAATAATGCTAAGAGTTTTTCCCAAAGCCTCATCTGAACTATAGCCAAATATGCGCTCAGCAGATGCATTCCAGAACAAGATATTTTCATCACGATCGGAAATAACCACGGCTTCACCAATATGACTTACTAGCGCTTTAAAGTTGATGCTATCCGACATACTTAATCTCTTTTGTTTAGTCATTTATTACTAAGAATACCCCAATAAAAAACCACCCGAAGGTGGCTAACAGGGGAGCTCTGTTAATTAATAAGTCTTATATGAAAGATACTTACCAGAAAGCACGACCTGTACGCGATCGCCCTTCGGGTCTGGCTCACGCTTAATATCCATGGAGAAATCGATCGCACTCATAATGCCATCTCCAAACTCTTCATGAATAAGTTCTTTGATTGTTGTGCCGTAAACACTCACAATCTCATACCAACGATAGATTAATGGATCTGTCGGAACAGCAGTTGGCAAAGAGCCTTTATAAGGAACAATTTGCAACCAAGCCATTTCTTCATCGGTTAATTCGAATAACTTGCCAGCAGCTTCAGCCTGGGCTTTAGTAAAAGTCATTTGGCCTAGGCAGCCCGCAGTAACCCACTCCTTTGACTCGCCAATTGCAGTGGCAATATCACTCCACTTCATGCCTTTACGAACTTTAGCTTCGATAATTTTCTGTGTAACTACTGAACGATCCATCTTTCTCTCCTAAATAAATATATTAAGCAATAGCTGTATCAACGCCCGGAAAGACTATGACAGGCTTATAACCATCCAACTCACCCTTTGCACCCTTAACCTGTAGATCTTTTGATCGATTTACCAAGAAATCCACTAAATGATTACGCATTGGGTAGTACATAGCATCGTGATGTAAATTAGCTCGCTTTCTCCCCTTAGGTAGGGTATTGACAACGATTTCAGCAATGCGTGCATTCGGGCCGTTGCTCATCAGCATGATTTTGTCTGACAATAGGATTGCCTCATCCACATCATGAGTGATCATGAAGACAGTTTGATTTGTCTCTTTGCAGATTTTTAAGAGTTCGTCTTGAATAACCCCACGTGTTAATGCGTCCAAAGCACCAAAGGGCTCATCAAGCAGTAACATTTTGGGCTCAATTGCAAAGGCTCTTGCAATGCCAACCCTTTGTTTCATACCACCAGATAATTCCGATGGTTTTTTATTTTCAGCATTGACTAAGCCAACCATTTCCAAATATTTTTTAGAATGATCAGAAATCTGCTGCTTTGACCAGTCGGGATACCTTGACTTCACAGCAAAGGCCACGTTCTGCAATACCGTCATCCAAGGCATTAATGCATGCCCTTGAAAAACAACGCCACGCTCCAAGCCAGGCCCTTGAATGCGCTTACCTAGCATGATCGCATCGCCACCAGTTGCCTCTTCAAGGCCGGCCAATACATTCAGAATAGTAGTCTTACCACATCCAGAGTGTCCGATAATACAAACAAACTCGCCTCTCTCGATTTCAAAATCGATACCCTCAAATACTGGGGGTGCATCAGCTTTAAATGATTTACTGAGGTTTGAGACTTTAAGGAAGCTATTTTCATTCTGCATACGAAACCGCCTTTTGTAACTTAGCGAATGTGGTATCTAACAACATTCCAACAATACCAATTAAAAGAATTGCAAAAATTACACTAGAAAGAGATAAGTTATTCCACTCATTCCATAAGAAATAACCAATTCCCGTACCACCAACAAGCATCTCAGCAGCGACGATCACCAGCCATGCGATGCCCATAGAAATACGCATACCAGTCAGTATTGTTGGCGCAGCAGCAGGAAGAATTACTAAGAATGCCTTACGTAATGGAGAGACTTCTAACGTTTTGGTAACGTTTAATAATTCCTTACGGACGCTGGCAACTCCAAATGCAGTATTTAGAAGCATTGGCCATACAGAGCAAATAAAGATCACAAAGATTCCAGAAATAGAAGAGTCTTTGATGGTGTACAGCGCAATAGGCATCCAAGCTAAAGGGGAAATGGGCTTAAGAATTTGAATGAATGGATTGAATGCTGCATTTGCCAACGGTGACATACCAATCCAAAATCCTAATGGGATAGCTACTATCATTGCCAGTAAAAAACCTAAACCCACACGAGCTAAGGAATATGCCAGCTGAATGCCAATTCCTTTATCGTTTGGACCATTGTCATAAAAGGGGTGTGACAACTGCTTATAGATCGTCTTCCCCATCTGCGTTAACGTTGGAAATCCAGTTTTTTGAACTGGCTCACTACCGCCCTGACCCATGAGACTGCTGTACTCACTAGAGTTAGTTGAGATGCCTGGAGACGGCACAACCTTTTGTGTCGTTGCCATATGCCATATAAATAGACACATTAACAAAATCACAACCGATAGAATGGCGCCTTTAACCCTAATTGATACTGTTTTCATTCATTTACCTTAAATTCATGCTTTATTAGTTTGAAAAGATTTTAGATAAGCTGCTGGCTGACTAGGATCAAACTCTTTACCCATAATCTTGTCTTTTTTGTATCCCACTTTAGCCAGTGGTGGAATTGCAATACCAGTCTCGCCCATATACTTTTTAGCGTCGGTAAGCAGGAATACTTTTTCAGAGATCTCTTTGTAATTCACATCACCTTTGACATAGCCCCAGCGCTGCATTTGGGTCAACATCCAGGTTGCCATGGAGTACCAAGGAATTGGGTTAAAGTCGATGCGATCAGGTACGTTTTGCACATTGCCTAGACCATCCGCAAACTTACCAGTGAGAACCTGCATTACAACTGTTTCGGGCTGGTTAAGATAATTTGGCGTAGAAATTACTTTAGCAATTAAAGGCCTGTTCGCAGGATCACGCGCCATGGTGGATGCATTAAGTACCGCCCGGTATAAAGCCGCAAAAGTATTGGGATTCTTCTTGATAAATTCTTCAGAAGTTCCAAAAGCGCAACACGGGTGTCCATCCCAGATCTGCTTAGTTAGAATGTGAATAAATCCAACTTCGTCATAGACCGCACGCTGATTAAATGGATCAGGCCCCAAGAAACCATCAATATTGCCCGCACGCAAGTTGGCAACCATCTCTGGTGGAGGCGTCACGCGAATCTGAATATCTTTATCTGGATCCAATCCTGCTTGCGCTACGTAATAACGCAATAAGAAGTTATGCATTGAGTATTCAAACGGTACAGCGAACTTCATACCCTTCCAGTTTTTCGGATCGCGATTATCTTTGTGTTTATTAGCCAAAGTAATAGCTTGACCATTTACGTTCTGAATTGTAGCGACACGCATTTGAGAAGGATCGGAACCCAAGCCCATTGACATTGAGAGCGGCATTGGGGATAAAAAGTGTGAGGCATCATGCTCTTTATTGAGCATCTTGTCACGTATTAAAGCCCAACCCGCAGTCTTATTGAGAGTAACATTTAGACCTTGTTTTTTATAAAAACCCAGTGGGTCAGCCATGATCAATGGAGTTGCACAAGTAATTGCGATAAAGCCAATTTTTAAGTCGGGCTTTTCTAGTGGGGCTTTTTCTTGCGCCATGGCCTGCAAGGACCCTACTGGCAAGAAGCCTGAGAGAGCGCTCATTGCCCCACCAACTCCAACAGCCTTTAGAAATGCGCGTCTACGATCTTCTTGAGGGAAAAGAGCCTTAACTAAGCTGGCCTCGACAAAATCTGCACTTTGCTGTTCTGCATCCATCATTGCTGAAAGTGAGTTTGCATGATCCAACTCAGACGCATGCTGTCCACAGCTACAGCGGTTGCTAAACAGAGGTCTATCTGGATCAAATGGGCGATATGAATTCATTTATAGCTCCTAGAAAGTAATTAAGATACTGCTTGCAGTACGTTGAAATGATTTTGTGACTCAATTAATGGGATGAGCATATGAAGTTTTTTTCTGTAAACCTCTCCGACCATCACCACAACTGGTTGCTTATCTAAAAAACGATGATGTACATCACCAAAGCACAATTCATTTAAAGTGCAACCAAAGCTGCGCTGTGTTGGCAGGCTGACCGACTCCATCAAACAAACAGGGGTATCTGCCGAGTAGCCTTGAGTAAGTAAGGTTGTGGCGACTTCAGGCAACTGGTCACGCGCCATATAATAAATTGCGGTTTTATGATCTTCATGTGCACAACGACCAGGCAGAGTAGTTAGAGTCAGTGTTCGACTCAATTCCCTAGTAGTTGGTGGTTGCTTCAATTCTGCTGAAGCTGCTAGGGCAGTGGTGATTCCTGGAACAACCTCATAGCGCACGCTTGCCTTCTCAAGGGCGTCAATTTCCTCCTGTGCACGACCGAAGATCAATGGATCCCCACCCTTAAGGCGCGCCACTACTAAAAACTTACTAGCAGCGTCCACTAATTGCTTGTTAATAAAGTGTTGAGAACTAGAATGGGCACCACATCTTTTTCCAACTTGCACCAATTTAGTGCTAGAACACCACGCTAGCATTGAAATATCGATGAGTGCGTCATAAAAAACGATGTCTGCCTGAGCCAAAATTCTGGCACCGCGCACAGTAATGAGATCAGCAGCTCCAGGCCCTGCACCAATGAGGTACACGCCAGGCAACACCGCAATTGATTTGGGTGATTTGAATGCTGTTGGTGCAATTTGTTCCATGCTTCATTTGTAACAGTCAGTTAGAACCCTAAATTCTCTATATGAACCAAAAGTGCGCATGCATAGATTTGGTGCACCAAAACCGAGCCATGGTCCTTACATCAGGTGCCGCCAATTCCTTATTGTTAGTTATCGACTAAAGGAGCTCAGCATGAAAGAAAAAATGAATATTAGCGGTTTAATACCCGAAGCCACCATCCCCACTGTTACTGATGCGAATCCTACGCGTCGCAAGCTTATCCAAAGTATTGGCTCCGCCAGCATTTTGTCTTTAATAGACCCAATGGTAAAAGCGGGCGCATGGGCCGCAGGTTCTGATGCCCCTGAAAAAACCGATGTCAAGGTAAGCTTCATCGCACTGACCGACTGCTCATCCGTTGTAATGGCTAATTACCTTGGTCTGGACAAAAAGTATGGCGTGAAAATTATCCCAACTAAGGAAGCTTCTTGGGCAGCTATCCGTGACAAGCTTGTTAATGGCGAAAATGATATGTCTCACATTCTCTATGGCTTAGTTTATGGATTACAGATGGGGATTGGCGGCCAGCAAAAAGATATGTCTGTACTAATGTCCCTCAACAACAATGGTCAAGCGATTACCCTGTCTAAGGCGCTATACCAAAAAGGTGTGACGGATGGCGCTAGCCTCAAGACCCTGATGGACAAAGAAAAGCGTGACTATACTTTCGCACAAACTTTTCCAACCGGTACGCACGCTATGTGGCTCTACTACTGGCTAGCGAATTACGGCATTAATCCATTTAAAGATGCCAAGATTATTACTGTTCCGCCTCCACAAATGGTTGCGAATATGCGAAGCGGTAATATGGATGGTTATTGTGTAGGTGAGCCATGGAATGCCCGCGCAATTATTGATGGCGTGGGTTTTACTGCAATTACTACACAAGCTATTTGGCAAGATCATCCAGAAAAAGCCTTAGGTACAACCTCTGACTTTGCTAAAAAATATCCTAATACCTGTCGCGCTGTTACCGCTGCCATTTTGGAGGCTGGAAAATATATCGACTCATCTACAAGCAATAAACATAAAACTGCTGAAGTAGTTTCTGCACCATCTTTTGTCAATACTGATATCAACGTTATTCAAGATCGCATGATGGGTCGCTACAGCAATGGTATTGGTAAAACATGGGATGATCCACATGCTATGAAGTTTTATAACGATGGCTCAGTTAATTTCCCATATCTATCGGATGGTATGTGGTTCATGACTCAGCACAAGCGCTGGGGCTTGTTAAAAGAACATCCTGATTATTTGGCTGTAGCTAAAAAGGTTAATAACATCGCACTTTACAAAGAGGCGGCCACCGCTTCAAAAACACCATTGCCAAAAAGCGATATGCGCTCCAGTAAGTTATTTGATGGCGTTGTATGGAATGGCTCTAACCCCGCAGCTTACGCTGATAGCTTCAAAATCAAAGCATGAAAAAGCAAAAACTCGTCATGATTGGCAATGGGATGGCCGGCGTTCGGACCATCGAAGAATTATTAAAGCTCGACCCAGAGCTTTATGACATTACTATCTTTGGTGCTGAACCCCATCCCAACTACAACCGCATTCTGCTGTCTCCAGTATTGGCTGGTGAACAGACGCTAGAGCAAATTGTTCTAAACGACCTAGATTGGTACAAGAGCAATGGCATTCATTTGTACCTTGGCAAGACTATTACCAAAATAGACCGTAGAGAGCGCACAGTCACTGCTGATGATGGCACCGTTGAGAATTATGACCGCTTACTTCTAGCTACCGGTTCGCTCCCCTTCATTCTTCCAGTTCCAGGCAATGATTTACCTGGTGTCATTACGTATAGAGATATTAAAGATACCAATGAGATGATTGATGTAGCGACACGCTACAAAAATGCCGTTGTGATTGGTGGTGGCTTACTAGGCCTTGAAGCTGCTAACGGTCTAGCCCTAAGAGGCATGAGTGTGACCGTAGTCCACCTTGCCGACTGGTTAATGGAAAGGCAGTTAGATAAAACAGCGGCTGATTTACTGCAAAAATCCTTGGAAGAAAAAGGTCTCAAGTTTTTACTGAAAACTTCTACCGAAGCAATTACTCCAAATGAATCTGGCGATCGTGTCGGGCATATTCGCTTTAAAGGTGGTCTCGAAGTTCCGGCTGATTTAGTTGTTATGGCGGCGGGTATCAAGCCCAACACAGCATTGGCAGAATCTGCCGGCTTACATTGCCAACGCGGCATCGTCGTGAATGACACTCTGCAAACTTTTGACCCAAGAGTCTACGCTGTTGGAGAATGCGCTAGCCACCGCGGTATAGCCTATGGTTTAGTTGCCCCTTTGTTTGAGCAAGCTAAAGTTTGCGCAAACCATCTAGCTGAACACGGCATCGGCCGTTATGAGGGGTCTGTCACCTCTACAAAGCTGAAGGTAACTGGTGTTGATCTTTTCTCAGCCGGAAACTTTATGGGCGGTGAAGGCACAGAAGAAATTACTCTAGCCGACCCCATTGGCGGCGTATACAAAAAGTTAGTACTCAAAGATGATCGTTTAATTGGTGCCTGCATGTTTGGCGATACAGCAGACAGCACTTGGTATTTCAAACTCATGCGTGACGCACAAAGCGTTGCAGAAATTCGTGACACGTTGATGTTTGGCGAATCTAATATTGGCGATGTTGGCCATCAAGGTCATAATAAAGCTGCTGGCATGACAGATGCAGATGAAATCTGCGGGTGCAATGGAGTTACCAAAGGTACCATTGTTAAAGCTATTCGTGAACAAGGTCTCTTTACATTAGATGAAGTAAAGAAGTGCACTAAGGCGAGCAGCTCCTGTGGATCATGTACTGGTCTTGTTGAACAAGTACTAATGAATGTGCTTGGTACAGATTACTCAGCTACACCCAGAAAGAAATCGATTTGTGGATGCTCCGATCTTTCTCATGACGAAATCCGTCAAGCCATACGATCAGGGCACTTCATTTCCCAAGAACAAGTTCGTACTGAATTGAGCTGGAGAACGCCTAACGGTTGCGCGACTTGTCGCCCAGCCCTTAACTACTATCTGATTTCTACATGGCCGCATGAAGCAATTGATGATCCACAATCACGCTTCATTAATGAGCGTGCTCATGCCAATATTCAGAAAGACGGTACCTACTCAGTCATTCCAAGGATGTTTGGTGGGCTAACTACTCCCGCTGAGCTACGCAGAATTGCTGACGTTGCTGAGAAATATCAAGTACCAACAGTAAAAGTAACTGGCGGTCAACGCATCGACTTGCTTGGCATCAAAAAAGACGATCTACCAGCAGTATGGAAGGAATTGGATATGCCATCAGGTCATGCCTACGGTAAATCTATTCGTACAGTGAAGACATGTGTTGGCGATGAACATTGTCGCTTTGGCACTCAGTCTTCTATGAAGATGGGTGTTGAACTTGAGCGTATGCTGTTTGGCATGTACGCACCTCACAAGGTAAAACTTGCCGTTTCAGGTTGCCCCAGAAACTGTGCAGAAGCAGGCATTAAAGACGTTGGCATTATTGGCGTTGAATCTGGTTGGGAGCTCTATATTGGGGGTAATGGCGGCATCAAGACGGAAGTTGCTGAATTTCTCTGTAAAGTCAAAACGGATGAAGAAGTACGAGAGTATTCAGGCGCTTTCTTGCAGTTATACCGTGAAGAAGCTTGGTATCTGGATCGCACCGTTCACTATTTGGCACGAGTGGGCATGGAATACATTAAGCAAAAAGTTGTTGAGGATTCTGAAAGCCGTAAAGCCCTTTATGAAAGACTCTTATTTGATCTAAAAGATGCTCCAGACCCATGGAAAGAGTTTGAACGTGCCGGTGTAGATATTCGTCAATTTAAAACTATTCCTATTGTTGAGGTTGGCAATGTCTAACACCATCCAACTTGATCAGTGGCAGAAAATCACAACAGTTGATGAGATTCCCGTTCTAGGGTCTCGGGTCATTCAAGCACCCGCTGGTCAAATTGCAATTTTCAGAAATTCAGAAGACGAAGTATTTGCCGTATTGGATAAGTGCCCACACAAGGGTGGCCCTCTCTCACAGGGTATTGTTCATGGTAAATCTGTAACCTGTCCACTGCACTCCTGGAACATAGATCTTTCTACTGGTTGCGCCGTTGCTCCGGATGAGGGCTGTGCCAAATCCTTTGCAGTCAAAGTTGAGTCTGGTGTGATTTGGCTAAGCCGCGAGGAATTACAAACCACACATGGCTGAAGTTAAAAGCACCTGTTGCTATTGTGGTGTTGGCTGTGGTGTCATTATTGAAACTACGGCTGCAAGTAATGGGAAGATCGAAGTCACTGGGGTTCGTGGTGATCCTGATCATCCTGCAAACTTTGGTCGACTCTGTAGTAAAGGCTCTACCCTCCATCTCACTGCAAACCCAAGTCTTCAGCTACAAGCTCGGCTAGGTTCACCAGCAATCCGCAAGGCAAGAGGCGAAGATCCGATTGATATTTCTTGGCCTGAAGCAATTCAAACTGTTGCCCAAAAATTTGCCGACATCATTAAAGAGCATGGTCCAGAGTCCGTTGGTATTTATGTCTCTGGTCAATTATTGACCGAAGACTATTACATCTTCAATAAGTTAATGAAGGGCTTAATTGGCTCCAATAACATTGATACCAATTCACGCCTATGTATGTCTAGCGCAGTAGCTGGCTACAAGCAAACTTTGGGGATGGATGCCCCACCCTGCTGCTATGAAGATATAGATTCGGCATCGACTATTTTTATAACAGGATCAAATACCGCTTTTGCCCATCCTATTTTATATAGGCGCCTTGAGGATGCCCGTAAAAATAATCCAGATCTCAAAGTCATTGTTGTTGATCCCAGAAAAACAGATACCGCTAAAGAAGCTGATCTCTACCTACAGATACAGCCTGGTACTGATGTTGCCCTCTACCACGGCATGCTTTACATCATGCTTTGGGAGAAATGGATTGATGAGTCTTATATCAAATCATACACAGTAGATTTTGATGCTCTGCGTGATCTAGTAAGAGACTTCACGCCGAAAGCAGTGAGCCAGATTTGTGGCATTAAGGAAAAAGACTTATTCCAAGCAGCGCAATGGTTTGCCACCTCTCCTGCAACGCTATCCATGTACTGCCAAGGATTAAATCAATCAGCATCAGGCACCGCTAAGAATGCCGCTTTAGTCAATCTGCATTTGGCTACTGGGCAAATAGGCAAAGCCGGTGCAGGTCCATTCTCTTTGACCGGGCAACCTAATGCGATGGGCGGCCGAGAAGTTGGAGGCTTAGCAAATCTACTATCTGCACATCGCGATCTTGCTAATCCAGAGCACCGCGCAGAAGTTGCCAACCTTTGGGGAGTGCACTCTGTACCGGAGAAACCAGGTCTTAGCGCCATCCCCATGTTTGAAGCATTGCGCACTGAAAAGCTTAAGGCTATTTGGATCGTCTGCACAAACCCTGCACAATCCATGCCTGATCTCAATGCCGTTCACGAGGGACTGAGTAAAGCGGAATTTGTTGTAGTGCAAGAAGCGTACGCACATACAGCAACCACTCTCTATGCGGATGTCTTATTACCCGCTACGACCTGGGCAGAAAAGGTGGGAACCGTTACCAATTCAGAGCGCCGCATCTCCAAAGTCAATCCCGCCATTAATCCATTTGAGTCTGCAAAACATGATTGGCAGATTGCTTTAGAGATTGGACGTGCTTTAGAAGCGCTACTTCCAGGAAACAGAAAAGATGGAATTGCTACGCTTTTCCCTTATGCTGGACCAGAAGATATTTGGAATGAGCATCGTGAGAGTACGGCCGGTCGTGATCTGGATATCACTGGTCTGAGCTATCAAATTCTCGAAGAGCGTGGACCACAGCAATGGCCAATGCCAAAAGGGTCTTACTTTGGCAAAAAGCGACTTTATGAAAATGGTGTCTTCCCCACTAAAGATCAGAAAGCACACTTTATTGCTGCACCTTATAAGGCAACTGCAGAATCAGTGGATGCACGATATCCATTTGCATTAAATACGGGACGCCTGAGAGATCAATGGCACGGTATGAGTAGAACCGGAACGATTGGAACACTCTATGGGCACTCACCCGAGCCTTGTGTAGAGCTATCACCCAAAGATGCAGGCAGGATGAATCTAGAAAATGGTGATTTAGTTCATGTCACTAGTCGCAGAGGCAGCGAAATCTTTCCAATTAAAGTTTCAGATGATATTGCCTCCTCGCAAGCCTTTATTGCGATGCACTGGGGTTCTGAGTTTATTTCAGGCGCTGCTGGTAAAGCACCAGGCCGCGGAGTCAACGGACTAACCTGCAACATGATTGACCCTATATCAGGTCAGCCAGAGTTAAAGCATGCAGCTGTGAAGATTTTGCCAGCAAATCTTCCTTGGCAACTCGTTGCCTTCGGGCTATTCCCGAAAGAGGAAGTCTTTTCTGTTCAAAACAGTTTGCGCAGTATCTTGCCTCACTTTGACTCGGCCCAATGCGTCTTATTTGGTAGAGAGCAAGATGGCGACCTTATTGGAGTTTCATTCAAAGCTGCCCACCACGATGATCCTCTTGAAGAATCTGAATCTCTTGCCGCACAAGCTTTAAAGCAAGTGATGCAAAAATTTAAATTGGATGAGGGATCTGGTGAGCCGGTAATGCGCTATAGCGATAAGCGCAGAGGCATTGTGCGGCTCGTACGTGCTCACGAGAAAGTTTTATCTGCAATGCTCACTGGTTCCGTAGATAGTCTAGCAAGTACTGCCTGGCTAAGAGAGTACCTAGAAAGCGGCTTAGATGCAAAATCGCTAGGCCGATCTCTATTGATGTCAGTCAGCAAACCTCCTGTGGAAATAAAGCCAAAGGGTAAAGCAATTTGTAACTGCTTTAATGTCTCTGCAGACACAATGACGCAATGCTTAAGCAAAATGCCAGCAGGAACTTCCTTTGATGATGCAATGAACTCACTTCAATCTGCAACGCAATGTGGAACCAATTGCGGCTCTTGCAAACCCGAAGTCAAGCAAATTATTGCGAACTTTCTCAAGCAAGTAGAAGTAGCTGCATAATCTTGTAATGAGCATCACATCATTCCTAAAGGTCATTGGCCGAGGTAGTAAAGGCGCTGGCGATCTTGATCGTAATCAAGCCAAAGAAGTATTTGCTCAAATTCTAGAGGGCAACGTAAGCGATCTTGAGTTAGGTGCTTTTTGTATTGCTATGCGTATCAAGGGTGAAGCAGTATCTGAGCTAATGGGCTTTATGGATGCTTTAGAACCACATCTAAATTTACTCAACCTAGGCTCTCGTACAACCATAATCTTACCAAGCTATAACGGAGCCAGAAAACAGGCAAACCTCACACCACTTCTTGCCGGAATGCTTTCTACTTATGGTTTTACCGTTCTTGTGCAGGGAGTGGAGAAAGATCCAAGCAGGGTGACGAGCCATGAAATTTTTAAATCGCTTGGGTGGCCAATTCTTCACACTAAGAATCAATTTGGTGCCCTCTTAAATTCCAATCAGCCAATTTTTTGCCCCCTCAATGTTATTTCCCCAGCGCTGCAAAGATTGTTAGACGTCAGAGAAAGAATAGGCCTACGGAATACTGGTCATGTCCTTGCAAAACTCATTAATCCAACTCTTCAGAGCCCTTGGCAAGTATCCAATTACACTCATCCAGAATACCCAGAAAAATTGCGGGAGTTTTTTCAACTTCGCTTAGCAAATGTAATTTTGATGAGGGGGAGCGAGGGCGAACCAACCGCCTCCATACAGCGATTACCTGAAATGCATTTTTTGTTTCCAAATGGCAATGAAGTTACTAGTCAAGAAGAGCGATTCGAAGGTCCTAGCCCATTTATAGAAATTGATGCCATATCAACAGCATCCATTACCCAACAAATTCTCTCCGGACAAGTCATATGTCCAAACTCAATCCTAAGACAAGCTGCCCAAATATCGACGATGGCTGGATTACACTAAGCCATGCTTAGAATAGTTAAACGTTTAGCATGGGTTTCATTGGGAGCAATCGTTGCGCTTGGCTTGGCCCTTCTTGCTACTAAACCACCGACAACCCCATTACTACTTGCCTCCCTAGGCGGTTCAACAATATTTCTATTTGGCTTAACTGGTGCTCCCGCGGCACAACCACGAGCCTTATTTGGTGGTCACTTAATCAGCGCCCTCATTGGAGTAGTTTGCTATCAACTTTTTGAGGACGCATTGTGGGTTTACTTACTGGCAGAGGTAATTACTTTATGCATCCTATTATTAACGCGAACTGTACATCCACCAGCGGGAGCTAATCCACTGATTATGATTCAGGCGCACGCTGGCTTTGGCCATCTCATAGTGGTTGTTTTAGTAAGCGTTACGATTCTTGCAGTAGTAGCAGCCATCTGGAGTCGTTTAACGCCTGGCAAGGCGCTGCATTACCCAGTGAAATGGAACGAGCCCTCCCCGAAATCAAATGACTGGAGCGTTTGGGGGTAGTTGGGATTCAATATTTAAAATTAAACAGAGAGAGCCATGGAACAAAAAGCACCATTACCCCCCTTTAATAATGAAACCGCTATCCAAAAGATTCGAATGGCTGAGGATGCTTGGAATACCAGAGATCCTGAAAAAGTTTCCTTGGTCTACACCGAAGATACCATTTGGCGAAATCGATCTGAATTTCCTAAAGGTCGCGAACAGGTAAAAGAGTTTCTCCATCGCAAATGGGCGAAGGAGCTTGACTACCGATTAATTAAGGAATTATGGGCATTTACAGATAACCGTATCGCTGTTCGTTTTGCTTACGAATGTCATGATGATTCCGGCAACTGGAGTCGTAGCTTTGGAAATGAAAATTGGGAGTTTAATGAAAATGGCTTCATGATGAGGCGTTTTGCTAGCATTAATGATTTGCCTATTAAAGAATCAGATCGAAAATTCTTTTGGCCCCTTGGAAGAAGGCCGGATGATCACCCAGGGCTGAGTCATTTTGGCTTCTAGTAATTTAGATTCGCTCGGCAGCTTTGCACATGGACTAATCCATAGTCGCCAGCATGTTTCACCTAAAAGGCTAATTGATCCTGGTCCAAGCCCATTTCAGAAATTAGAAATCCTAAATGCTGCAGGAGCTGCCCCTGATCATGGAAAAATAACGCCCTGGCACTTTTATGAAGTAAGTTCCAAAAGTCGTAATTTGCTAGGCGACTTATTTGCCGATGCTCTCATCGCAAGAGACCCAGGCGCAACTCTAACTCAGGTTGATGAAGCTAGGCAGAAAGCTTTTCGAGGTCCCTTGCTGCTATTGGCAACCGTCAATCTCAATAGTGAGTTAGATAACATTCCTGAACAAGAAAAAATCATCTCTGCGGGATGCGCAATTCAAAATATTTTATTAATGGCCAATGCTTTGGGATTTGGATCTGGACTTTCGAGCGGCAAGGCTCTTTATAGTCAAAAAATGAGAGAGTTATTTTTATTAAAAGAGAAAGAGCAGCCCTTATGTTTCATAACCATCGGAACCATCTCAACCCATAAGCCTAATAAAGATAGGCCAGATGCCAGCTCATATACATCAATATTTTAAACAGAATAGCCCAGTTTCTACATTTGACAACAAAATTTGTTTAATAACTCTCGCACCACCAAAACTAAATTAAATTAAATCGTTTAAATTAGTGGCTATCTACTATTAAATAATTACTCGATAGATTAATGAATAAATTAAAAATCTGGTGCCATAAGCTTTATGAGGCACTCAAGCCACCCCCCTCCGAATTTTCTCTTACGCAGCAATTCATCATTACCATAGGCACGACCGCTACTATCTGCATCCTATCATTGGTTAACCATCTCTTAGATAAAGAAAATTTGCTACTGCTTGCGCCATTCATCGCCAGCGCATTAATGATATTTACAATGCCAAGCAAGAAAATGACTTCTGCTAGCGTAATTTTTCAGTCTTATCTTCTATGTTCGCTTATTGGTTTTGCATTTGTATATGTATTTGACTATGCCCAATGGTTAATGATTGCCGCCTTTGTAATTAGCTTCTTTCTCATGCTGGTGCTCGAATGCTTACACCCTCCCGCAATAATGTTGCCTATTATGATTATTAGCGAGAGATTGAGAGACTATACCTTAGCTTTTGATCCAATTGCAATTGATGTTCTTATATTGCTCGTAGCAGTTTATTTTTTCAATAAAACCTTAGAGAAGTTTCCACTTATTAAAAAATGAATTTATAAGCTTGAATTGATATATCTAGTCTTGCCAATCGGCAAACTGTGCAGTAATCGCTTGCACACTTTCGAGCACCCCCAGCGTTACTTAAAGTAACGCTCAGATGACCAAATCACACATTTATCTCAAAAGCCTTCTTTTTGTGACGTTTAGGTACTGTTTAGGCTCTCTGGTTATGAACGATTATCTGCGCAAACTCTTAATCAACAACTTTGCGAAGTCGCATTGCTAGCTCAGGATGCCTCTTAGAAATCTCCTTAATAGTTCTTTGCTTGCGCTTAAGCATTGCTTTTGAATAAAAAGCATTGATGTTTTTTTCGGCATGCTTAATATTGGCGTCAAGTCCTGTTGCAATCTGCTCAACCAACTTTAACTCTTGTACATCATTAACATCTTGCTGAGCAAGGACGTAATATCTTCCTTTTCGCTCATAGCCAATGAATTGCTTATAAGTATTAGTCTTTGGTGCTTGCGAATATCTCTTGCCCAAGTTAAAACTGGAAAGTGGAAGCTCAGTACGCGCAGTTAAGTACTTACGTGCTAACTCGAGCCTTAACTCTCTCTCAGTCTCAATAGCCTCCACCTCTTGATTCGTCAGTCCTGGAGCGACATTATCTGAACGTATACGTTCTACCCCGCCCGCCTGCTCGACATACCCAGCAAATTTAGAGCTATCAACTTTATTCAGGCGAGCTGTCTCAATTGCCCGGGAATACACATGGGCAGTCTTACGGTCTGCTTGAGTTATATAGCGCACAAGAACAGTAGTATCTGAGGTGTTTTCCTGCGTACGGATACCGTACTTTTCGGATAAAACCTTTCTTAAGATGGTAACTTGGTCTTCTTTATCAATGGAGCCATCTAACTGCTCAGCTAAAGCATAGATTTTTCCAAGCAGCTCATATAGGGCTTTGCGACCTGAGATGATAAATCTATCGTTAAATTCTTCATGTTCACGAGCTAGATCATCAGCCTGGCCAATTAAGGTTTTAGTTATTACTATCGGGCTAGTAGATGTCATAGTTACATCAATCACTTCTATATTCATTTTTAGTTTCCTTTTCAAGATTTATGCTAGCTACACAACGTGTAGCTAGCTTTACTTTTTTTTGATAAATTAATCTTCAAAAGCGTAATCATCTATTTCAGTCAATCGTCCTTCATAAAAATCACATGCAATGTCATATAAGCTGTCACATAAATCGTTGCTATACATTTCCTCAGCAGCATTTGCATACTCATAATAAAAAGCAGTCACATTTTTATCTGTGCATAACAACTCAAAATTTCCCTTCATATCAAATTCTTTAATTTGCTCTTCCATTAACCCCTCTAACTCCTCCTTATACGAAACATTAATTAAGGGCGTGTTAAATCTGCTAAATTGCGTACCGCAGCAGCTACATGTTTTTACATAGTTGTTTTTCATTTAAATCTCCCAATTAACATAGCGAAATTGCTATGTAAGTAGGATATGTTTTATTAACAAGTATTATTATTACTATCTTTATTTTTAAATAATTGTTAATATTTAAAGTATGAAAAAACGCTCTATAACCAGTAAAGCGCTAATTGAATATGGCGCAGAGTTTGATGAAAAGGGAGTATTTGTAGCTCCTGATTGGCGCTACGATTTGATCTATCACTACTTCATAGCTAGCCCAAGCTATCAGGCAGTAGAACGAGATTTGTTGGGACAAAAGAGTCCTTATCCATTGCCTAAAGACTACAAACTAGTTGCTAAGATCATTCAGGACTTTGGACCTCTTTACAAAATGCGTGAAGTTTCCTGGTGGCGTGAGACTGGCATGCACCTATACGGAATTAAAGCACCGGCACCTAAAGCTAAGGGGATTGGCTTACTCAATGACGACCATAATGAATTAGTTGTTAATAAATCCGCATATGATTCTTTGGTAGTGGATTTCCCGCTGAGTATGACAGTATCAGATGCGGTTAAGCAATTTAAAAAGATTGCCGAGGAGTTTGACTTTATCAAATCAACACCTAAGACCCTCAAACCAAAGTATCAATTAGAAAAAATTAAGCTGAGGGAAAGAAACTTACGACTGGGTTTAGATGCCTTGAGCTTTTATAGTAAAAAGATGCCTTTATGGCAGATTGGTAATGAACTTAATCTAGTGCCTAGCAAAACATTCAATCAAAAGTTATTAGATTCTAAAAATGCCTACAAGTATTCCGAAAATAAAGAGATTATGAGCATTGCAGCTAGTAGACTCATCAAAAATGCTGCCTTAGTTGCTGAGAATGCTGCCCGTGGACGCTTTCCAAACAACCGCCCATTTAAAGAGGCAATACTGACCCCTTATGAACGAGAATCTGGAAGACCCTCAGGTAGTCAAGCCCCCAAACGTAGAAAAGCATTAGATTAGCTCTACAGCTCTTCGCTTCATATCATCGTTCACATCAATATAAGCTTGTGTAGTGCTGATATTCTTATGACCTGCCAAGCTCATAAGTACTCTCACACCAATCCCTTTGCTAGCCAAGTTAGTGATAAAGCTTCTACGTCCACTGTGACTGGTAGCCCCCTCTATTTGGCATTGCCTGTAGATGCCATTCATATGCTGAGTGAGTGTATTGGCCGTAAAGCCTCGACGTGGAAACTTCTGAGTAGGAAAGAATGCCCACTGGGGATCTCTGTTTTTTAAGGTATCTGCATAGCACTGTAATTCAGCTCTAAGCTTTTCATTCACAAATACGGTACGAGCATAACCACCCTTGGTTTGCTCTGCACTTAAACGAATCTCGCTTTTCACCGTCAAATTGGCGTCTAAAACGTCGCACATGCGTAGCGCAGCAACTTCACCCACTCTAAGTCCAGCCCAATGCGTTAGTAGCAATATCGCCCTATTACGCTGGGCATGTTTAGATAGTTTTACGTAATCAAGTACCTGCTCTAATTCTTCAGTTTTAAATGTCTTTGCTTGTGCCATATAGCTAGCTCCTAAAAGTAATATTTACTTAGCTATAAGCATATTTTCTGATGTATGGAATGGGCAACCGAGGCCGTGAAAATACAACGGTCTTGTGAATTTCTTCGATTTCAATGGCTTACAACTAAAACTACAGGAAAGCTGGATTTCCTGTAGTTTTATATTTAGCTAATTTTTCAAAAAATTTCAACTCAAAAAGGCGAAATAGGTAGGCCTTAGCGCTAAATTCCTATTAAAGATAGAATCATTCAAGAGCTATTAATAATTGATTTAAAGGTAAAACCGTGAAATACAAAATTACTATTACAGGCAGTGGTGGAGACTTTGGCTGCGGCTCAATTTCTGAAGAGCAATATGATTTTTGGTCTGATGAAAGTAACCAGCAATACTTGGCAGATGCCCTACAAGAGTCTTTGGATGAAGATCTTTTAGAAGTTCCAGCAGAAGCTCAATTCTCTGAGCACTATAGCCAATATGGTGATGTTGGTTCTGTGACAGGTATTTATGAAGATGATTTCCATATATTAGTCACTGATCCAAAAGGTACCACTATATTCAGTGGGACATTTAGTGATTTATATGCCTTGCATGAAGACTCTGAAGATATCAATACCGATGATAGTGGTGAGTTATACGTCCCATTCACAGCGGCTGAAGAAGGTTTTTATATCTACTGGGAAGACTTTAGATCTGGCACCTACATAGAGACAGAAATTGAGACGGCACATTTCGATCCATTAAAGTTAAAGTTTGAATTTTGGGATCTAAACGGTGGAACTCCTCTGTACTCAAAAGTATTTTATGAAGATTTGGAGCTAGATACGGATGGTGGAAGTATGGACCAAACATACCTTCAATGCTCTGTCCACCATAACGGATGACATTAAGGCGAATTACATTCGCCTGTGTTTCGCTCTCGCTCACACATTTTCTCTTGAAACGTTACTAATGATTGGTTGATAGATTCTTTAGTCAAACGACGGCTATAGCACTAGAAAAGTACTATAGCCGCCGCTTCGTGTAGATTGGTCTGACGAGTTCCCCAGTAACACGACTCTAAAAGAATTTATTGGAGACTGATGTATTAAAACTCCAAACCCTAACTTCTAGGGAATTCTGCGGCCTACTTGTAGCGCATAACCTTTAGAGCAGTTATGCCAAGTGCGGGCTCATTAGCCGACGTATTACAACCCGCGTTTTTGCCATTTTAGGTGGGCTAACCTCACTACGTTTAACTCTGCCTATGTAATTGCCTGCGTATCTTCTTGTATAAATTAAGCACCTGATACAAGCGTTTTTGTGTAGCCTTACTATTAAATGCCTGCACTAATTCAATTTGCTCTGGCGTTAATAGATCAACGCAATCACTTAATAACTGCTTACTAGCTGCCTTCGCCCTTATGTACTCAGCCTTTAAATCTGGATTAAAAAATGTATTAGGGCTATACCCATTAGTTTTGAGCCAAGCATCTCTTAGCTTGATATCTTTAATTGTTCGATAACTTTGCATAAAGATATTTAGTAATACCAATGATTACTAGTTAATTTTTTATTTCTTCATGGATTTCAATGGCTTATACGGCCTGTTTTATGGCCTTTTTCGGTAGGAATTTCTAATCTCTGAAATTACTGTAATAGCTATACAAAACTACAGGAGAAAGATATGACAGCGCTTAGCAGTCTAAAACTGGTTTGCAGCAAGAAGACTTTGAAGGCTAGCCCCATTGTTCATAAACGCAATAAGTTAGTGGCCAAAATCCATGAGCAATTAGAGCTGTGTGAAGCCAAAATAAATGGGCAACTTTATGCCCCAAAAAAACTACGCACCTACATCAACAAACAAACTGGTGAACGTATGACTGTGGAAGCGGTTAAACGTATTAAAGAATGGCACTGGACTGCTTCAGATGGGCTTATTCACCTATCCGTTAAGTATGGCTCAAAGGTACTACCTCTATCAAACGATGGTAGTAATGCCATTGTCTGCGCCAATAAGGAAGCTTTAGTACAGGCTCTAAAGACATTGAAGATTGCGGTACTCGATGGTGAACTTGATCTAGCTATTGCAGAAATTACTGCTTATACAAAAAACAATTTCAATAAATCTAGCGATTGATAAATATATGAATAGGAGAATATCGTGCGAGTTTATGAAATTACCAACCCCCAAGAGCAGTTAACATTACTCAGAACTATTTTTGATAACAGTTGGTCAGCTATTGAGCAGCAGGCTAGACACAATAGAGCTGCAACTAAGGCTCCTAAGCCAAAGATCCCAAAACCGCAAAAAAGGCCTCAAGTAATTCAAACACCTCCGTTACCCAAAGCTCACCCCAAGCTTGCCACACCAAAACCCATTCAAAGTAAGCCGACAAAAACTCCAGCCCTAGTTCAGCAGCCATATAAAAAACCCATTAATAAATCAACGCCAATGCCAGCGAGTCTGAAACCTTTACCAACGTCTGTACTAAGCCCAGTTAATGGGCCTGATGCACAGCGAGAAATTGAATGGTCAAAACAGACCAAACCGCTCTATTGACTCAAAAGCCCGCCTATTTACTAGTAATTGATTTATTAATTCATCAGACAAGCGCACTATGCGAGCCGCAATACTGATACTTTCTAAGCGTTACTTTAAGTAACGCTCATAATTACCCATAACTACCAACCCTAATTTCCCATGTCCAAAACCATTATTTTCGATACCGAAGCTACAGGCATTAAAGAACCCGTATTAATAGAAGCTGCTTGGGTTGAGCTTGAGTCCATTGAGCCCTATAAAGTTACTAACCCTTTTGTGCAGCGTTATAACCCTGGCAAACCTATTACCCTAGGTGCACTAGTAACCCATCACATCATGGATGAGGAATTGGTTGATTGCCCACCGGCAGCCGACTTTACCTTGCCCGGGCACGTGGACTACATCATTGGGCACAACGTGGACTTTGACTGGGAAGTGATTGGCAAGCCCGAAGTCAAACGTATCTGTACGCTAGCTCTAGCACGCAAGCTTTGGCCTGATTTAGATAGCCACAATCAAAGCGCACTGATGTATTACTTAGAGCGAGCTACAGCACGCGAGCAATTACGTAATGCACACTCAGCTATCGCAGATGTGGGTATTTGCGCTGTAATCCTAGATCACATTTGCCAGCAGCTAGGCGTTAAAACCGTTGAAGAATTGTATGGGGAATCCGAGAAAGCTAGAACCCCAACCACCATGCCATTTGGTAAACATAAGGGCTTATTGTTAGCGGATGTTCCCAGCGACTACAAACAGTGGCTACTGACTCAAGGAGATATTGATCCTTATTTGCGGAAGGCTTTGGGGAGCTAAGGACTACTCACCTTGACGCTTTAAATCTCGATAGAAATTTTCATGCGGACCAAACGTTAAAAGCTTAATACTTTCTTGATCCATAATTCGATAAGCCAATAGACACTGCTGCTGGGAAAGTTTAAATTTATAAACATACACTCCCAGTAAATCTCCTACTTTTGCCTCACCAATGATGGGATCTTTGGCAATCAGTTTGAGCGCAGCATCTAGCTCTACTTTTTGTGGGGCGTGCAGTTTTTTAGTGGCCTTTGCAAAACTGGCCGTAATCAGTAAGCGCATTAACTAAAAACGTATTCACCAATGACTGGTTCTTGATCTGCAACCAAGATTTCACGAATCAAAGAAAATGGCAAGTCTGGATTTTCTTGGGCAATCTTGCCAATTTGCGACCAATACTCAATCTGCTTGGGTACTGAGCGATGCTCAATGCTCCCAAACACTCTGGCTTGCTCAACTAGGTTTTCTGACAATTTCACGTTAATGGACATGATGGCTCTCCGTAAGGTGGTTCCATTATAGTACTATAAGTTCCTTTTGGGAACCTTTATAAAAAGTCCACTTTAATCATTCTAAGCAGCCAATTGCTGTTTTTGAGCCAGCTTCTTACTGGGATAGTTGTCCGCAGCCTTGTTATCCGCCTCAATCAACTTTCTAGTCGTAGCCCCACGTAATTGCTCAATTGCCTGTATTACCTGTAAATGACTATAGTGCCGCTCAATCATTAAGACACTAGTACCCATCTGTTTAGCTAGCGTATGAATAGGTACCATATCGTGAGTAAGTGCTAACGTGGCATAGGTATGACGTAGACTGTAGAACACCCGCTTTTGATTAGTTTTGGGGTCAATAAGCAAACCATGGTCTGCTAAGAAGCCATCAAACATATGGTTTAAGACGTCACTTAAATCCCTACCTTCTTTGGTTCTAAAGATGTAATCGTCATTAGTAGGCTTAATCAGCTCCGCCAAAGGATCTTTAATTGAGCTAGCTACCCCATAGTTCCGCAAGGCAATCCGCTCTAAAACTCTGACGCTAGGTAATCGCCCAATAATCTGTCTTTGCCCTGTTTTGCCTTTGACCGTCATCTCGCAACTGCGGTTAAGGCTATGCACTTCAATGACTTCCCCGTCTTCGTCCAATTGATCTGTGACCGTACTAATAGGGTTCATCATGAAGCGGATTTGCTTCCATTTCATATCTAAGAGTTCAATGCCTGGTCTTGCTCCGGTATCGACCAGCATTTCTACATAGTCCCGTAGAATCTCCCTGCGTTCACACACGTCCTTGGTTCTGCCGGATTCTATGTATGGGCCCAGTAGCTTAAGTAACGCTCGCAATTCATGCAATTCAAATGCTGGGCGACGAACACTCTCTTTGGTCTTGCCATCCAACTTGGGACGATTACTCTCGGTTAAGTAACCCCGAACAATAGCTTCATCAAACACTCTATTAAATGCAGCGTTTTGGGTTTTACGATTGCTGTTAGATAGTGCCAAGCCATATCTAGCCTCACGATCGTCGTAGTACTGCTGTAGGGCATCGTAGTCAATATTGGTAATAAGACGCTGCCCAAGACTGGGGATGAAATGCTCATTAATAATGCGAATATAGTCCTTGTAGATTGACTTACCTAAACCACCCTTTAAGTCTCGCTCCATGCGATCAATTGCCAACATGGCAATATCTTTAAAGCGTTTGGTTACCACTGGGATGCCAGAACGCTTGCGTATTTCAGCCTCTACTAATAGCTCTTTTGCTTTATTCACTGCTAAATCAAGCTGAATCTCTTTTGTAGTAGCTCGTATCCACTTGTTATCCACCTTATAGCGGCATTGCCATACGGCACTATGCTCGCGTTGATAGAGGGTTAGGTTACGGTGTATGAGTTGATGTGTACTTTCTTTTTTAGTTGCCATACACATACTTTAGCTTCTGACCACCAGCTAGAGCAACCAAGTTGGCTTAATTATTCAGGTCAATTTAGCCAAAAGAAAGTGTGGCTAATTATGGTGTTTAATGGAGACCTATGGGGGCACGGAGCGTTACTTTAAGTAACGCTTATTACAGCGATTAGCTACTCTACATATGAGCACAGCACTCATCCAACCAGCCTTTTACTCTTGCCCTTAAATACGCCGACCCAGAAGCCTTTTTAAATTCGGCACGAGAATTACAAGTCTTAGCCAGCTCTATACATTTT
This sequence comes from Polynucleobacter sp. CS-Odin-A6, assembly GCF_018882095.1. GTDB lineage: Bacteria > Pseudomonadota > Gammaproteobacteria > Burkholderiales > Burkholderiaceae > Polynucleobacter. The sequence continues at coordinate 353,255 of NZ_JACVPD010000001.1, read as the reverse complement.
TCTTTTGTCCATAATCTTTGCCCTACAGTTTTTCGGCCATCAGGCTCCATATGGGCTGCGCATTTCTCAATCCACTTATTCTTAGCAGCTATTGAATAACCACTTCTCGTTGCCTGCTGCCATTCAGACTTCGTCTTGTATTGCTGAGCGTCTTTAATACACGCAGCTAATGTCCAGTGATTCTTTTTATGGAGCTGTCGATCCATATGGCTTGAGCACTCCTCAAGCCATTTCTTTTTGAAGGCTGCTTGATAGCTACCAGCACTACCTATCTGCCATTCCTTGATAGTCGAGTATTTCTTTGCCTCTGAAATACATGTTTCTTTTGTCCACTTGAGTCTATTTTTAACTTTCAGTAGTTCGGATTTTGTTAAGTCCCTTTTAATTAGGACAATGGCAAGGTTATTCTTTTTTGCAATCGATTTAAGCTCTTTAATCACTTTCTCAAAGATTTCTTCTTTTGACTTGATTTCCCATTGCTTTATTTCTAAGTAATTAATGTCATGGTCTTTAGCCCATGTCTTTTTAAATAAATCTCGTACTTGAATATCTTTAGCATCTGAATCTTTTCTCCCCCAACCAATTAAATGCTGCTCTCCATGAAATTCAATCACTAAGTTGTAATCTGGCAAATAAAAATCAAACGGTCTACGAGAGATCTCTAGGCCATCTTTAAAGCGATACTCCATCTCGTAACTTACATCATGTGAAAGTAATGTTTCTAGAATAGAAGCTGGACCAAACCACATACCGCTTGATTCCATATGCTCGCAACATTGAGTCAACCACTTTTGTTTATTGGCCTTAGAAAAGGATGCTCTATGCTCCATCCTCCATTGAACTTTTGTCTTATATTTCCTCGCCTCTTTCTGGCAACGATCTAGCGTCCAATAGCCATCAGGCATTCGAACCAATGACATATGAGCCGTACATTCCTCAAGCCATTTATTTTTAGTAGCCCAGCGATAGCTTAAAGGCGAACTTTTTTGCCACTCTGTTCGGGTGACATATTTAATAGCCTCGGCTTTGCAATTCTCAAGGTTATTCCAGTGGCCATTAGGAAGCTTGGATCTTTTCTGCATGATTTTGAATATATACCAGACCAGTGAATCCATAAGCGTTACTTTAAGTAACGCTCAAAAGGCAAAACCCCCACCATTGCTGATGAGGGTTTGCTTTTCTGGTGGGCCCACCAGGACTTGAACCTGGGACCAAAGGATTCCGGTTTGTGTAGCTTTCACTACTCCCTGGACTATGCCTTCATCATATTGATTGCTCAACTTAGATGGGTGCCGTCTAGTCTCTACACGTTCAAAGTATTTCTACTAAGCTTCGCTCGGCGTTAACTTGTGCAGCTTTTGGCTGCCTTTAGCTTTCTCCGAATTTGACACCATCCCTTATGCAGTTTCCACGCATAAGGCACAACTTTCGCTATGAGTCCTCTGCTCTAACCAACTGAGCTATGGGCCCTAAAACTTTACATTTACTACACACCTTACTGCTGGTGTTTTTACTGCAAAACCACACTAAAACCGCATTTACTACACACCTCGGTTTTTACTCCGGTGTGTAAGCGGTGTGTAAGCAATTTTGACCACCTATTTCACCGCTAAGCTCTTGAAATCATTGAGGTCTTTGTTACAAGACCCCTAGGGCTTCTTTCTTATGAGTCCTCTGCTCTAACCAACTGAGCTATGGGCCCGTTAGTCTTTGGATCAGTCTTCCTCGAGGAAGGTCTTGAGTTTGTCGCTACGACTTGGATGACGCATTTTTCGTAGCGCTTTAGCTTCGATCTGACGAATACGCTCACGAGTGACATCAAACTGTTTACCAACCTCTTCGAGAGTGTGGTCTGTACTCATCTCCACACCGAAGCGCATACGAAGGACTTTTGCTTCGCGTGGCGTTAATGAGTCCAGCACATCTTTCACTACATCGCGCATAGAGTCATGTAATGCTGCCTCTGCTGGAGCCAAGGTATTGCTATCTTCAATGAAGTCACCCAAGTTCGAGTCGGCATCATCACCGATAGGTGTTTCCATTGAGATTGGCTCTTTGGCAATCTTCATAATCTTGCGAATCTTGTCCTCAGGAATTTCCATCTTAAGTGCCAAGGTTGCAGCATCGGGCTCATGACCAGTTTCTTGCAAGATTTGACGGCTAATCCGGTTCATCTTATTGATCGTCTCAATCATATGAACTGGAATACGGATCGTACGTGCTTGGTCAGCAATCGAACGGGTAATTGCCTGACGAATCCACCAGGTTGCGTAAGTAGAGAACTTATAACCACGACGATACTCAAACTTATCTACCGCCTTCATTAAACCAATATTGCCTTCTTGGATCAAATCCAAGAACTGCAAACCACGATTGGTATATTTCTTAGCAATCGAGATAACCAAGCGTAAGTTAGCAACGGTCATTTCACGCTTTGCTTCACGAGCGCGCTTCTCGCCTGCGGTCATTTGCTTGTTCACTTCTTTTAACTCTGGAAGTGGCAATACAACGCGAGTTTGAATATCAATCAACTTCTGCTGAAGTTCTTGAATCGCCGGAACGTTACGTTGCAAGAGAGCTGTATACGGCTTGTTTTCTTTGAGTAACTTATTTACCCACTCTAAGTTCATCGACATCTTCGGGAAGTCTTTAAGCACTTCACCACGGTTCACCCCAACCTTATCGACTAACAAGCTCACGATACCGCGCTCTAGCTTCCAAACTTGATCAACTTGTGAGCGCATGGTGTCACACAGCTTCTCCACACTCTTTGCGGTCAAGCGGAAACCGAGCAGCTCACCACGAATCGCTTCTTGCGCCTTGATATACGCTGGGCAGTTATAACCTTCTTTATCGAAGGCACGGCGCATCTTGTCAGCTTGAGTACGAACAATCGCAAACTTCTCTAAAGAAATCTGTTTGAGCTCTTCTAACTGTTTTGCGTTAGCAGTAGCTGCACCACTACCTCCACCTTCATCTTCACCTTCTTCGCCACCTTCTTCTACTGCGGCTTCTGGGTCCACTTCTGGCTCTTCAGGTCCCAGCTTAATATCTTCAGCGTTAGGATCGACCAATCCATCAACAAACTGATCAATCTCCATCTCGCCGCTAACAATCTTTTCTACGTTCCCCAGAATTTCACTGATCGTAACGGGGCAGGCAGCCAAAGCCATCACCATATCTTTAAGGCCAGCTTCAATCTTCTTGGCAATGACGATCTCGCCCTCACGGGTCAAAAGGTCAACGGTACCCATCTCGCGCATGTACATTCGCACTGGATCGGTTGTACGACCAAATTCTGAATCCACTGTAGAAAGTGCTGCTTCTGCTTCTTCTTCAGCCTCTTCTTCTGTAGTAGCTGCTGAAGCATTTTCATTAAGCAAGAGTGTTTCAGCATCAGGAGCTTGCTCGTAAACAGTAATGTTAATGTCGTTTAAGAGGCTAATCAGCGTCTCTAAGGCATCAGCATCAGACAACTCATCCGACATCACGTCATTCATTTCGCCATGGGTTAAGTAACCCTTGGATTTACCCATCTTGATCAATGTCTTCAGACGGGTACGACGTAATTCTTGCTGCTCTTCAGAGCCCAACTGTTGTGCTGCAAATTCTTTTAAAAGTGCTTTTTCTTTTGCCTTACGCTCGCGCGCTTTTTGACGATCCGTCAAAACGGGCTCAGCGCCGTCAACAGGAGCATCTACTTTTGGCTTACGGCCCTTTTTCACTTCTTCTGTTACTACACCCTCAACTTCTACTGCCTTAGTTTTTTTGCCCTTAGTTTCTTTCGTATCTTTTGCTTCCTTTTCTGCAGCAGCTTTCCCTTTTTGAGTTGCCTCAATCTTTACTCCTGGCTTAGCGACAGTCTTAGTTGCCACCTTAGTTGCTGGCTTAGCTGCTTTAGCAGGAGTCTTCGCTGCTGGTTTAGCAGAAGTCTTAGCAACTGGCTTTACTGGCGCCTTTGCTTTGGTTGCTGGCTTAGCGGGGGTCTTCGCTTTTGCAGCAGGTTTAGCTGGAGTCTTTACTGTTTTGACGGGTGCTTTTGCTTTTGCAGCTGGTTTCGCAGGCGCCTTTGCTTTTGCTTTTACTGCGGGCTTAGCGGGGGCCTTCGCTTTTGCAGCTGGTTTAGCCGAAGTCTTTACTGTTTTGGCAGGTACTTTTGCTTTCACTGCCGGTTTAGCGGGAGCCTTTCCTTTCGCAACAGGTTTAGCTGCTTTTGCAGGAGCCTTGGCAACGGGTTTAGCTGGTTTTTTCTTCGTATTTGGCATTTATTAGCACTTCATTACATTACTGATGATTGATCTCGACTGATTAAATACAGCCACCTTGTCCACTTGCCCCAAATATCTTCAAAATAATGCGCAAGTGGCTGAATTAAATCGGTTTTTTCTGGGAATAGAGGATTATAGTCGATTACGACTTTTTTACACCCGCCTACACTCTAAAGATGGGGCAAATTTCGGGTTTTTCTAGGGCTAAATCAGAAAATGCTTATGTAAATTTCAATCTTTCGCCCAGCTCGCGATAGCGGGCTCGATCTTGCTCGGTGGCATCACTACTAGCGATCTTTTGAGCAATTGCTGTCATCTCTGTTTTAAGGTGGGTCAGCTCTAGTTTTTTGAAGGCGCCCTCCAAATCCGCAATGGCCCCTTCAATCTCTAAATCAGAGCCCATTACCCGCTTTCTCAGTACTTCATAGAGTGGGGCTAACTCACTGCGGGATAACTGCTCTTGAAAGAGGGCAAAAGCCCCAGCACCAACTGCAGGCGGCTTACCGCTCTCACCAGGAATCAATTCCACTAAATCACACTGGGCAAGCAAATCCTTCATTAACTCTAACGCTTTGGGGGATCGCAACTCGGAAGCTTGGAGAGCAAGTGCTCTCTTGTTGTCATCTAACGCTTTGCCTAAATGGGGAAACTGAATTAAGACGCGCAACATCTGTTCGGCCAAATCCGTTGGCGCTTGAGGAGGGGCAATATTTTGTGTTGCCACTCTCTTTGCTGAACCTTTAGATGCTTGCCAAGGCGCGCCCTGAGTTCGATTGCCATTATTGGCCTGTACAAAGTTGGGTGCGCGCTGATTAGCCCCATAAGAGCCCTGCTGCACTGGAGCAGGTGCCACCGTTAAACCACAAAAGGACTCTAATTCAGCAGGCGTAGAATTTGTCCGAATCGCTAACTCACGCAAAATTTGTGTTCGTAGAGCAATCGGTGGCATTGAGAGCAATAGAGGTTTAGCGGCATGATGAGTCTGTGCTCTGCCCTCAGGAGTAGTCAACTCATGATCTTGGCTGGCGATCTTAAAGAAAAAGCTAGAGATCGACATGGCCTCTTTAATCACTTTCTCAAAAGCCGCTGCACCATAGGCGCGAACATAACTATCTGGGTCATGCTCAGTCGGTAAGAATAAGAAACGAATCTCTTTGTCGTCTGACATCAAGGGTAAGCAGGCCTCTAGTGCCCGTTGAGCTGCGCGCTGTCCTGCAGAGTCCCCATCAAATGAAAATACGACACGATCCGTTTGACGTAATAACATCCGTACATGATTTGCGGTACATGCGGTGCCTAATGTCGCTACTGCATTGGGGAATCCCAATTGGGCAAGCGCCACAACATCCATATACCCTTCACACACGAGGACATATTCTTGAGAGCGAATGGCTTGTCTGGCTTCGAATAATCCATACAACGTATTACCCTTGGAAAACAGTGGCGTCTCAGGAGAATTTAAATACTTAGGCTCACCTTGATCCAAGATGCGTCCACCAAAGCCAATGGTCTGGCCTTTAGGACTACGAATCGGAAACATAATGCGATCACGAAAACGATCGTAACGACGAGCAGTTTGCTTACCGTCACCTTGTTCGCTTTGAATGAGTAAGCCGCCCTCTAATAAGATTTTTGCCACTTCATCATTAGCATACGTGCCAAAGACGGCTTCTAGTCCTTGCCAGCCATCAGGCGCGTAACCCAAGGCATAGCGCTTGGCGATCTCACCAGTAAGACCGCGACCCTTAAGGTATTCCACCGCACGGGGTGCTACTTTGAGCTGCTGGCGATACCAATCAGCTGCTGCGCTCATCACTTCACTCAATGCCATGGTTTGCTGTTGGCGCGCGATATCATTCGCAGTGCGCTCTTCTCGCGGCACATCTAAACCCGCAGAGCGCGCTAAATCCTCAATCGCATCGACATAACCTAAACCGGAATACTCCATAAGAAAACTAATCGCCGAGCCATGCGCCCCACAACCAAAGCAGTGGTAGAACTGCTTCGTTGGGGATACTGAAAATGAAGGGGATTTTTCTGAATGAAAAGGGCACAAGCCTTGAAAGTTGGCACCCGCTTTTTTTAACTTCACGTGCTGCCCAACCACATCCACGATGTCAACCCGATTTAATAGATCGGCAATGAACGATTGAGGGATGAGAGCCATCGGTAATGGATGCGGCTTAGCTTAGTGTTATTGAGTTTTTATTGAGCAAGCGCGGCTTTGACTAAACCCGATACTTTGCCCATGTCTGCTTTACCAGCCAATTGGCCTTTGAGAACACCAATGACTTTGCCCATATCTTGTGGACCAGCAGCGCCAGTTGATACTAATGCGGCGGCTACTGCTGCCTGCACTTCAGCATCAGATAACTGCGCTGGTAAATAGGCTTGCAAAATGACCATCTCAGCAGCTTCAATCGCCACCAAATCATCACGACTAGCTTTTTCAAACTGGGAGATCGAATCTTTGCGCTGCTTGATCATTTTCTCTACTGTCGCAATCACAGCGGCATCATCGAGCACAATGCGCTCATCTACTTCGCGCTGCTTGATTGCTGCCAGCAAAAGACGGATGGTACCTAAGCGTGCGACTTCTTTTGCACGCATAGCGTTTTTCATATCTTCAGTAATTTGATCTTTAAGGCTCATGAAATTCACTCCTAATAGGTTTAATGCGCATTCAATCTTTAGTGTATTGGCTTTTTGTGAATGACTTAAAAAGCAAAAACCCGCTGCGTTTCACCGTCAGCGGGTTTCAAAGCCTCTCGGTGAGGAGAGCTTTTAAATTCGATTAATACAGCTTTTTAGGCAACATCTGGCTACGAATACGCTTGTAATGGCGTTTAGCAGCGGCTGCCTTCTTACGCTTACGCTCAGCCGTTGGCTTCTCGTAAAACTCGCGGGCACGCAAGTCGGTCAAAAGACCATTTTTTTCAATGGTGCGCTTGAAACGGCGCAATGCCACTTCAAAAGGTTCGTTCTCACGGAGGCGGACTGTAGTCATACTTATTTAACTCGTATATGCTCGAAAAATATCGATAAATTAACTGAAGTGCGATTCTAGCACGACCAAGCAAAAAATGATTGTTTTAGGCATAGAAACTTCTTGTGACGAGACCGGGGTGGCTTTATACAACACCGCCCCCTGGGAAAACCAGGCCCCAGCCCATCAGGGCATTCTGGGGCAGGCCCTGCACTCCCAAATCGCCATGCACCGGGATTATGGGGGCGTAGTCCCAGAGCTAGCCTCTAGAGACCATATTCGGCGGGTTCTACCCCTCTTAGATGAGGCTTTGCAAGAGGCTCGGCTCGAATTACAGGATATCGATGCCGTGGCCTTTACCCAAGGTCCTGGTTTAGCTGGCGCCCTATTAGTGGGCAGCGCCTTTGCCAAATCCCTCGCCCAAGGCCTCAATTTACCCTCGATTGGGGTGCATCACCTTGAAGGTCATCTGCTTTCCCCGCTGTTAGGGGCATCAGCACCAGAATTTCCTTTTATTGCGCTCCTAGTCTCGGGCGGACATACCCAGTTGATGCTGGTAAGCGATGTTGGTAAGTACCAACTTTTAGGCGAAACTCTAGATGATGCGGCTGGAGAAGCCTTTGATAAAACGGCTAAATTACTTGGCTTGGATTACCCGGGTGGTGCTGCAATCTCAAAATTGGCAGAAAAAGGTCAGTCTGGGCGATTTGATTTACCCAAACCGATGCTCCATTCGGGAGACTTGGACTTCTCTTTCTCTGGACTTAAAACAGCCGTTTTGAACCAGGTGAAAAAATTTGACGCGCTGGGTATTACGGATATTTCTGAGATTGCCACATTTCAGGCGGATTTAGCGCGTAGCTTTGTGGATTCCTTAGTGGCGGTATTGGTAAGTAAGTCAGAAAAAGCGCTCAAGCAAACTGCCTGTAAACATCTGGTGCTTGCCGGTGGTGTGGGTGCAAATCTGCAATTACGCGCAGCCCTCAATGCCAGTGCTAAAAAGAATCGCTTTGAAGTGCACTATCCACCAGTAGATTTATGCACCGACAATGGTGTGATGATTGCTTTTGCTGGCGCATTACGCCTATTGGCGGACAACAATGGCTCAACCGCTTCGGGGGCTTTTGATGTCAAACCCCGTTGGGATTTGGAAAGTAACAATCTCGCTTAACACAGTCGCTTAAAACAATCGCTCAACACAGTCGATTAACAGTGAGAATTTACTTGGCCAAACTAATTTTGGCGTAAGCGCTGTGGTTGTGAATCGACTCAAAGTTCTCGGCTTCAACAACGATAGACAGAATGCGTTGATCACTCTCTAGCTGCCCGGCCACATCGCGCACTAAGTCTTCAACAAATTTTGGATTGTCGTAAGCGCGCTCAGTCACCCACTTCTCATCGGGACGCTTGAGCAAACCCCACAACTCACTCGATGCCTGGCTCTCAGCGATTGATACTAAATCTTCTACTGTCATCTTGGTATTTGAATCCAGCTCTACTGACATCGTGACATGGGAACGTTGATTGTGTGCGCCATACTCAGAGATCTCTTTTGAGCAAGGGCACAAACTCATGACTGGAACTACAGCACGAAGATTGAGCTCAACCTCAATTGAGCCTGCTGTATTTTGTTTGGCCTTCGCCATCCAAGTCACTTCGTAATCCATCAAACTTTCAACACCAGAAACTGGCGCCGCTTTTTTGACAAAGTGTGTATAAGTAAATTGAATCCGGCCTTCAGTCGCATTGAGTAGAGGCAACATCTCGCGCACCATGGTCACCACGGCAGCGCTATCAATTGGACCATTGTGCTTTTGCAATAGGGCGATGAAGCGCGACATATGCGTGCCCTTCACCTGTGCAGGCAAAGCAACATCCATTTCAAAATTACCTACGGCTGGCATCTCACCGGTTTTGGTACGGATCATGAGTGGATGACGTAAGCCTCGAATACCCACTTGCTCAATTGGCAACGCACGCTCATCATGCAAGGACTGAATATCCGGCATGACTTGCGGTTTAAGAAAGGTGGTGTTGATATCGTTCATGACTCTATTTTCAGACAAAAATGACTTATTTGCCTATTTGCTCAGTATTTAACTCTGACTTAGCAGAATTGAGCCCTGGAAAACGAGCAGTAATCGACCGAGCAATCCCAGCCACATCAAGGCCACATTGACCCATTAAGAGTTTGTAATCGCCATGCTCCACGAACTGATCTGGAAGACCTAATTGCAGGAGGGGTTTATTGATACCCATGGCGGAGAGCGCTTCTAAGCAGGCGCTTCCTGCTCCACCCAAAATGGCGCCATCCTCAATCGTCACAAAATAATCGTGATCTTGCGCCAAGGATTTGAGGAGTTCAGTATCTAATGGTTTTACAAAACGCATATTGGCAACTGAGGCATCCAGCTGCTCTGCAACTTCAAGAGCGGAATACAACAAAGTTCCAAAAGCTAAGATTGCTAGACGCTGACCAGCTAGCGCATTGGATTGGCGGCGTAACTCACCCTTACCTAATGGAATGGTACGTAATTCTTTCGAGGGGATAGTGCCAACACCAGCACCACGCGGATAGCGCACTGCACTGGGGTGAGGCTGATGAAACGCGGTCGTTAACAAATCACGACACTCTGCTTCGTCAGCAGGTGTCAACACCAACATATTCGGAATGCAGCGCAAGAAGGGGATGTCATATGCGCCTGCATGAGTTGCACCATCTGCACCGACTAAGCCAGCTCGGTCTAATGCAAACAAGACGGGCAGATCCTGAATAGCCACATCATGAATGAGTTGATCGTAGGCGCGCTGTAAGAAAGTGGAATAGATCGCCACTACTGGCTTCAACCCTTCGCATGCCATGCCAGCAGCAAATGTCACTGCGTGCTGTTCAGCAATTCCCACATCGTAATAACGCTCAGGGAAACGCTTTTCAAACTCAACAAGACCAGAGCCTTCACGCATGGCTGGCGTAATACCAATTAATAAAGGATCGGCTTCAGCCATATCGCACAACCACTCACCAAATACTTGGGTGAAGGTTTTCGGCGAAGGGGCCGTAGACTTCTTAACACCTTCCTCTGGATTGAACTTACTAGGACCGTGATACAGGACGGGATCAGCTTCGGCTAATTCGTAGCCCTGACCTTTGCGAGTCACCACATGCAGGAACTGAGGACCACCACCATTTAACGCTAAGCGACGGACGTTTTGCAGCATTGGAATCAAGGTATCCAAATCATGTCCATCAATTGGACCAAAATAATTAAATCCAAACTCTTCAAAAATCGTGGAGGGTGAGACCATACCTTTGGCATGATCTTCTAGGCGTTTAGCAAACTCACGCAATGGCGGAGCAATAGAGAGGACGCTATCAATCCCCTTCTTTGTCTTGGAGTAAATGTTGCCACTCAATAATCTAGCAAGGTGTCGATTAAGGGCGCCTACTGCTGGAGAGATCGACATATCGTTGTCATTCAGAATGACAACCAACGGCAAATCGTCATACACACCCGCATTGTTCATCGCTTCGAATGCCATGCCGCCAGTCATGGCGCTATCGCCAATCACCGCAACAGCGACTTGCTTTTCACCTTTAGTTTGAAAGGCACGTGCCATCCCCAACGCTGCAGAAATACTGGTTGAAGAATGCCCTGTACCAAAGGCATCGTATTCACTTTCGGCACGCCGTGGAAAACCAGAAAGGCCATTGAACTGGCGAAGGGTATTCATCCGCTCGCGACGGCCAGTCAGAATTTTGTGCGGGTAGCTTTGATGGCCTACATCCCATACGATTCGATCTTGCGGCGTATCAAATACATAGTGCAGTGCAATCGATAACTCAACCGTTCCCAAATTCGATGAGAGGTGCCCACCCGTTTTAGAAACCGAATCCAATATGAATTGACGTAGCTCATCTGCCAGCGCGGGAAGCTGCTCGCGCGAGAGTTTTTTTAAGTCTGCAGGGGAGTGAATCGAAAGTAAAGTCATCAAATCTTCAGTAATCTTATTTGCCTCTATTCACCACTAACAGAGCCAAATCTTTTAGGGCCTGGGCTTTAGCACCAAAACTCTCTAGGCTAGCTATTGCTGTTTCTTGCAAATCTTTTGCTGCCTTCTTGGCGTAGTCTAAACCCATCAAGGTGACATAGGTTGGCTTATCGTTAGCAGCATCTTTCCCTGCGGTTTTACCTAAGGTCTGGCTATCTGCAGTGGCATCTAAAACATCATCCACAATTTGGAAGGCCAGGCCCAAAGCTGCGGAGTAATTTGCGAGATGCTGGATTTGCGTCGAGTTGAGCTTGGCGGCGATACCACCCAACTCAACGGAGCAAGAAAGTAAAGCACCTGTTTTCATGGCATGCATTTGCTTTAAGCCGGCAAGGTCTAACTTTTTACCAACACTCTCTAAATCAATCGCCTGTCCGCCAGCCATACCCCGTGAGCCTGAGGCGCTCGCTAATAGACTAATCATGGCTAGGCAACTCTGTGCATCACAGGGCGCATTGGCCAGAATCTCAAATGCGCGTGTTTGCAAGGCATCACCGACCAAGAGGGCGGTCGCTTCATCAAATGCCTTATGTACCGTAGGTCGCCCACGACGTAAGTCATCGTCATCCATACACGGCAAGTCATCGTGCACCAAGGAATACGCATGAATACATTCAATCGCAACGGCAGCGGCATCTAAAGCGCCTTGAATTTCTGTACTAGAGTCATCACCTAATTCGCCAGCGGCATAAACCAATAAAGGGCGTATCCGTTTTCCACCCCCTTGCGCCGCATAACGCATTGCCTCATGCAAGCGGGCAGGATGGGTGTTGGCGCCATCCAGTAGCCGCTCCAAAGCCAATTCGGTCCGTTGACCATGGCTAGTTACCCAATTCTCAAATGAACCTTTGCTATTCATATCAGCAGAATCTCAGTTTGGCTTAAGTCTCGAAAACGCGGACTTGCTGCTCAACCTGAGCCAGCATGCCCTGACAATGCTTCAAGAGCGCTGCACCTCGTTGGTAGGCCAAAAGTGTCTCTTCTAAGGAGAATTTGCCTGATTCCATATCGGAAATGAGCTTTTCCAACTCCTTTACGGCCTGCTCATAACGCAAGTTGGGATCGATTTGAACCTCAATATCGGGTTTCTGACCCTCAGACTTTTTAGCTGGCATAGACTTATTTCCTTCAAATTTCTTACAGGTATAGCCCTACATATTAATGCGAGATGGGGGTCGAATGGGTATAATCGCCTCCTTCCTTTCCAATATCGATCCGTCGATGGTTGGATTGGTTATTCCGCTTAGCTTCGGCTGACGTTTTCGGGGGTGGGGAGAATGACTAATCTGGCTACCGCGCAGCAATTTGCGCCGTCCAACTTACAACTGCCGGTTTCGGCCTATTTTGACGTTGAGCTCTATCAACGCGAAATTGAACTGCTTTTTAAGCAGGGCCCGAGCTATGTAGGGCACGAACTCATGGTTCCAGAGATTGGCTCCTATCAAACGCTGACCTCAGAAAACGAAGGTCGTTTACTAGTTCGTAACGAGCAAGGCGTTGAACTGCTATCCAATGTCTGTCGCCACCGCCAAGCACTCATGCTCAATGGCTCTGGCAAAACGAACAATATTGTTTGCCCCCTACATCGTTGGACCTATGACTTAAATGGCGAATTATTGGGTGCACCCCATTTTGAAGATAAGCCCTGCCTAAACCTTGGCAAATCTCCTTTGCAGAATTGGCAAGGACTCTTATTTGAAGGTCCGCGTGACGTTCGCAAAGATCTGGCCAAACTTGGCGTGGCTGATGATCTTCAGTTTGAGGGCTATGTTCTCGATCACGTTGAAGTCCACGAATGTAATTACAACTGGAAGACTTTTATTGAGGTCTATCTAGAGGACTATCACGTAGTGCCTTTTCATCCGGGACTAGGCAAGTTTGTTTCTTGCGAAAACTTGCACTGGGAATTTGGTGACTGGCATAGCGTACAAACTGTCGGCATTCATAAAAATCTTGAGAAGCCAGGTTCGCCGGTCTATCAAAAGTGGCATGAAGCCGTCCTGCGCCACCATAAAGGCAAGACACCACGCCACGGTGCCATTTGGCTGACCTACTACCCCAATGTGATGGTGGAGTGGTATCCAGGTGTGCTCTGCGTTTCCACCTTACATCCAATGGGCCCTAATAAGACCCGCAACATTGTGGAGTTTTATTACCCAGAAGAAATCGCCCTCTTTGAGCGAGAGTTTGTCGAGGCAGAACGGGCGGCTTATATGGAAACCTGTATCGAGGATGACGAGATTGCAGAGCGCATGGATGCGGGACGAGCTGCGCTACTAGCTCGCGGCCACAATGAAGTAGGTCCCTATCAAAGCCCTATGGAAGATGGTATGCAACATTTTCATGAATGGTATCGCCGTGCCATGCAGTATCAAGGCGCATAATTCGGTAACACTCTATTTGCCCTCAATAGGAAGCTACTATGACTCCCCTCATTACTGCAAACCAGTTAGAAGAAATCATTAACAGCGGTGAGAATGTGTTGCTTTGCGACTGTCGTTTTGATTTAGTAGATCCAAACATTGGCAAAAAATCCTATTTAGAAGGTCATATTCCCGGCGCTATTTATGTAGACCTCGATGTCGACTTGTCAGGCGAGGTAAACGGTAAAAATGGTCGTCACCCCCTACCTACCTCTGAAGCTTGGGCGCAGACTAAATCGCGCTTAGGAATGGACTCCAATACCTTGGTAGTGGCCTATGACGCTCAGGGCTCCGTTTATGCGAGCCGCTTATGGTGGATGCTGAAGGCAACCGGTCATGCCAAAGTCCAAGTCTTAGATGGGGGCCTAGACGCTTGGAACGGTCCGATTGGTACTTTGCCTCGGCAAGCAGAGCCGACGATCGCCGCAGTACCAGCAATGCCTTATGTTGGCTTGGTACTGGTAAAGGATGTGGTTGAAAATCTTCAGGCCAAGAAGAGTGTTGTGCTCGATGCTCGTGCAAATGATCGCTTTCATGGTCAAAATGAAACTTTAGATCCTGTCGGCGGCCACATACCTGATGCATTGAACTACTGCTTTAGACAAAATCTGTCTGGTAGATCATTTAAAACGCCTGAACAGTTATTCAAAGATTTTCATGACCTCTTAGGGTCTACTAAAGCTTCAGAAATCATTCATCAATGCGGCTCTGGAGTGACTGCTTGCCATAATTTACTGGCCATGGAATTGGCTGGCCTAAAGGGTTCACGTCTTTATGCAGGTAGCTGGAGTGAATGGTGCGCTGACCCTAGTAGGCCAGTAGAAATCTGATGCGGCGCTCTAATGCAGCGCTCTAATGCAGCACTCTAATGCAGTAGTGATAGTGAGATTACAAAACCAACCCCACACGCAATCAAAATAATTTGACGCAAAGACTCGGCCCAATGCGGGCGTCGATGCATTTGCGGAATAAGATCACTCACCGCAATATAAATAAAGCTACTAGATGCAATGACTAAAAGGTAAGGCATTGCTCCTTGGGCTTTTTCTAAAAAGAAATAAGCTAACACACCACCAAGCACTGCAGACAATCCACAAATGAGGTTGTAAAACAAAGCACGCGCACGCGAGAAGCCTGCATTCAGTAGCACGATGAAATCCCCAATCTCTTGAGGAATCTCATGGGCAATGATCGCAATAGCGGTGAAGATACCCACTTGGTAATCCGCCATAAAGGCGGCTGCGATCAAAACACCATCGACAAAATTATGTATTCCGTCGCCCACCAAAATCATCCAGCCACTTCGACCCGCCACCTCTGCATCGTGACCATGGTGATGATCATGACCATCGCCCTCGTGATGATGGCTATGACGCAATAAAGCAATTTTTTCCAGTAAGAAGAAGCCCAAGAGTCCGGCAAGCAAAGTAGCGAATAGTAACTGCGGGCTCGCTCCAGCCATTGTGAAAGCCTCAGGCAAAGAATGTAAAAAGGCAGTCGCTAGCAAAATCCCGACCGATACACTCACCATACTGTGAACCATCTTTGAGAGCAAAGATAAAGAAAAACTCGCAGCCACTAAAACACTCGCGGTTCCCGCTAGTGCCGTGACCAATAAAATTGTTTGCAGTACTGACATAGAACTTACGCTACCCCGTTTTGCTTAAACCAAGCAAGGCACTTTTCCCAGCCATCCTTAGCGGGCCCTTCACGATAGGTTGCGCGATAGTCCGCATGAAAAGCATGGGGTGTATCTGGATAGATTTCAAAACGACTGGCTTTGGCTGCTGGGTTTTTAGGGGCCGCTTTTGCCAGCGCCTCGCGCATTTGCTCAACGCTTTCCAGAGAAATACCGGTATCCGCACCGCCATACAAACCCAAGACAGGGGCTTTGAGATCGGCTGCAATATCAACCGGATGACGTGGACTATTTTCTGTTTTTTCACCGATGACCCGACCATACCAAGCCACACCTGCGCGCACTTGAGGAAGGGTTGCAGACAACCAAACAATCCGACCACCCCAACAGAATCCAGTCACGCCTACCTTTTTCAAGTCGCCGCCATTTTTACCAGCCCACACTAATGCAGCTTGTAGATCATTGATTACTTGTGAGTCTGGAGTCACCGCGATGATGTTTTTCTGAATTTCAGCAATGGTTCCATAGGCATTAGGATCACCAGCACGGGTAAAGAATTCTGGGGCAATGGCCAGATAGCCCAATTTGGCAAACCGTCTTGTGATGTCTGCGATGTATTCATGCACACCAAAGATTTCACTCGCAACGATGATGATGGGCAAAGAGCCCTTTGCTTTGTCTGGACGAGAGACATAGGCCGGCATCTGAAAACTGCCCACCGGAATCATTTGCTCACCCGCTTTAATGCCCGTGAAATCGGTTTCAATTGCAGCAGCCATCACTGGCTCTGAGGCAGCCACAAATCCAATCCCAATAGTAGTGGCGGTGATCGCAGACGCCTTAATAAAGCCTCTTCTATCTTCGGATACTGTCCGTATGTCTGATTGTATTTTCTTAGTCATTTATGTCTCCAGATTCCTATTCTTAATGCGCTTCTTCCCAATTATCGCCAATCCCGATCCCCACCAACAAAGGAACCTTCAGTTCAGCTACCCGACACATTAAGTCAGGTAACTTACTCTGCAGCAACTCCAATTCGTCTAAGGGTACGTCAAACACCAATTCATCATGGACTTGGAGCAACATGCGGGTCTTTAACTGCTCTTTTTCAAGCCAGTTTTCTACTGCGATCATGGCCAACTTAATCAAGTCAGCTGCAGTTCCCTGCATCGGCGCATTAATCGCTGCGCGCTCTGCACCTTGACGGCGGGGACCGTTAGAGCCTTTGATCTCAGGTAGCCAGAGACGTCTGCCAAAGACAGTCTCCACATAACCATTCTCTCTGGCTTCAAGGCGAGTCCGCTCCATGTATTGAGCAACTCCAGGATAGCGATCGAAATACTTAGCAATATAGTTTTGCGCGGCTGAGCGCTCAATACCCAAGTTACCTGCGAGGCCAAAAGCGCTCATGCCATAAATCAAGCCAAAGTTAATGACCTTGGCATAACGACGCTGCTCTGAAGTGACGGCCTCTAATGGCACACTAAAAATCTCCGCAGCAGTAGCCTGGTGAACATCCTTGCCAGCAGCAAAGGCAGCCAGTAGATTTTCATCTTCAGCAATATGCGCCATGATGCGCAATTCAATTTGCGAATAGTCGGCTGAGAGTAACTTACACCCTTCTGCCGGAATAAATGCCTCACGAATACGGCGACCCTCCTCTGTACGAACAGGAATATTTTGCAAATTGGGTTCACTAGAGGCTAAGCGCCCCGTTACCGCAGTGGCTTGAGAAAAATTGGTATGTACGCGCCCGGTCTTAGCGTCAGCCATGCGGGGCAACTTCTCAATATACGTCGACATCAATTTAGCTAAGCTACGGTAATCCAAAATGCGCGCTGGCAAAGGGTAATCCTCAGCCAGCTTCTGCAAAACCTCTTCATCCGTTGATGGCGCACCTGATGGTGTCTTCTTAATTACCGGAAGTGCTAACTGTCCAAATAGGATTTCTGCAATCTGTTTGGGCGATTGAATGTTGAACGGCTGGCCTGCTAGTTTATGAATTTCACCCTCTAAAGCAAGTAGACGCTTACCAACCTCTTGGCCTTGTTTGGAGAGGAGCGCTGAATCAATGCGAATACCATTGCGCTCCATAATTCCCAAGACGCGCATTGCCGGCATCTCAATGTTTTCATAGACATACAGCAGCCCAGGACTCTCCTGAATTTGTGGCCATAAGGCTAAATGCAAGCGCAGTGTAATGTCAGCGTCTTCGGCAGCGTAATCAGTTGCGATTTTCAGATCCACCTGATCAAAGCCAATTTGATGAACCCCTTTACCGCATACCTCTTCATAGCGAATGGTCTTCATGCCCAGATGTCGCTCGGCCAAGTTATCCAGGTTATGTGGCATATGCGATTCCAGCACATAAGACTCGAGCAACGTATCAAACCGAATACCTTGCAAGGTGATGTCATAGTTCGCAAAAATATGACTGTCGTATTTTAAATTTTGACCTACTTTGAAATGCTTAGTGCTCTCCAGCCACGGCTTGAGTTTTGCCAAAACGAACTCACGACTCAGTTGATCTTCCCCATTACGATGCGCTACCGGTATATAGCAAGCATCCCCTGGGGCAACACAGAGTGAAATACCCACGAGCTCTGCCGCCAGAGCATCTAGGCCAGTAGTTTCCGTATCTACGGCAGTGAGTTGCGCACCCTCAATTTTCTTTAACCAACGATCTAATGCCACCTCATCTACAACACATTCGTAACTTTTTTCAATGGCGCCCTGTAAGTCAGTAGTTTCTTGAGATAGCGCCGTAGTAGCGGCTGTAGCAGTGGGACCAAACGGATTATTAGCAACTCTTTCCTTAGGCTCGGATGTAGTTTTTATCGGGCTTCCCGCTAAATCTAAACCACTACTCACATCAATACTCGATCCACTCAGCTGCTTCTCCACATCACGTAACCAAGTTTTAAATGCATAACGCTCAAACAGTTCGCGTAAGAGTGGCGCGTCTTCTGGTTTTGCATGAAGATCATCCAGCCCAGGTAAATGGGGGGATAAATCACAATCTGTTTTAACGGTAATGAGTTGGCGCGCTTGTGGGAGCCACTCCAAACTATTGCGGAGATTTTCTCCGACAACGCCTTTCACCTGATCTGCGTTCGCCATCAACTGATCTAAATCTCCGAACTCGGCCAACCATTTATTTGCCGTTTTTGGACCAGCCTTGGGAACACCGGGGACGTTATCTACTGTGTCGCCAATGATGGAAAGGTAATCCACAATTCGCTCTGGCGGCACACCAAATTTTGCAATGACACCTTCGATATCCAATGTTTCATTGGTCATCGTATTAATCAGGGTGACGGAGGCATTCACCAATTGGGCCAAATCTTTATCGCCGGTGGAAATAATAGTCTCCCACCCAGCTTGCGTTGCTTGACAAGCTAAGGTGCCAATCACATCATCCGCTTCCACCCCAGAAACCATCAATACTGGCCAGCCTAATGCCTTCACCATGGCATGAATCGGCTCAATCTGCTTTACCAAGTCTTCAGGCATAGGAGAGCGGTGCGCTTTGTACTCAGAGTACATTTCATCGCGAAAAGTCTTCCCTTTGGCATCAAAAACACAGGCAATATGGTCGGCTTGGAGCTCCGAACGAGCCCGGCGCATCATATTGACCATGCCATAGATAGCCCCAGTAGGGTCTCCCGCCCCATTTCTGAGGTCTGGCATGGCATGAAAGGCGCGGTAAAGGTAGCTAGAGCCGTCTACCAACAGGAGTCTATGTTTAGTCATACCGCAATCGTACAATCTAGTTGCTAACTGCCCGCTGATCAGGTTCAAATAATCCTGACAAGAGGCTTAAAAAGGTAAAAAATGATGCCCGCTCTCACAAACTTACTCCACTCTTCATTGAGTCAAACCCTTGTTCTTGCAAGCTTTTTAGTGGCTTTTGCCTCGTATGGCTTACATTCAGCACAAGCCCAGGGCAATAGTCAGGCTTTAAGCCCATCAGAACTTCAACGCATCAACAACCTACCATTATCACCGCCAGTCAGTGCTGCTGAGGCAACGAATGCCCCTCAAGGTCGTAAGCCCAGCTTTCAGCATAAAGAGGCAACTGGTACTGAAATAACTGAATATAAAGATGCCAATTCACCGACTCAGGTAGATGTCAAAACACGCTTTACCACCTATGAAATGGCACCACCAGCTACGGTCATGCCGGGCGTACCCAAAGAAACTGATCTGATCAGCGTGCCTAGCATCAGCATCCCGTTCTAGTCGCTGATGTACTTGATTTAATTATTCGCACTGTTCATTTTTAGTTATGGCCGTATTTACTCCTATTGAACTGAGCGATATCTCTGATTGGATCGCAACCGATTTTGATATTGGGCGAGCCACAGATATTCGCGGAATTCATGGTGGTATTGAGAACTCGAATTTCTTTCTCGATACAGAGAAGGATGGCAAGAATCAAAAATATGTATTGACTATTTTTGAGAGACTAACAGCAGAGCAATTGCCCTATTACTTGGAGCTAATGAGGCATTTGGCTAATAAGGGCATTCCAGTGCCTAAGCCACTCGAGAATAAGCATGGACAAATTCTGTTCTCATTAAAGGGGAAGCCCGCTGCAATTGTGAGCAAGCTGCCAGGCCTATCAAGACTTGCACCCCAAGCCGTGCATTGCGCGTTAGTTGGTGAGAACCTTGCAAAGATGCATTTGGCGGGCGTAGACTTTCAGCATACCCAAGAAAATCTTCGCAGCCTTGCTTGGTGGAAACAAACGGTACCGGAAGTGTTGCCCCATCTCAGCAATGCGCAAAAAGAATTACTCACTAGCGAGCTCGCAACCCAAGAGCAATTCTTTACTTCAGCCGCTTATGCATCGCTTCCTCAAGGTGCAAGTCATTGCGATCTCTTTAGAGACAATGTGCTCTTTGACCCTCAAGCCGAAAAAGATATGTCCAAGGATCAGTTGGGCGGCTTCTTTGACTTTTATTTCGCCGGTACAGATAAGTGGTTATTTGATTTAGCGGTGACTGTCAATGATTGGTGCTTGGCAGATAACAAATCGGATCTAGATCCAGCTCGCTTTCAGGCGCTGATGGATGCTTACCAAACTGTTCGTGCACTAAATGATCTAGAGCAACAGAGTTGGCCGCTGATGATACGCGCAGCAGCCCTCCGTTTTTGGATTTCTCGCCTCTGGGATTTTTATTTACCGCGCGATGCTCAGATGCTCACGCCGCATGACCCTCGTCATTTTGAAAATATTCTCTTAAGCAGAAAAGCAATATGAAACTACAGTCTGTCGCACCCAAAGAGGGTTACACCTGGATACGCCAAGGTATTTGGTTGTTTAAACAAAATCCTCTGGGTTTTCTGATGCTGATATTCATGTATGTTTTTGTCGCACAGCTAGCTGTACTCGTACCCGTGATTGGCGTTTTTGCAGTTTTATTACTGACACCAACCTTATCGGTTGGCTTCATGACAGCCTGTCGACAAGCCATTCTAAAAGAACGTATCCGCCCAACGGTATATTTAATTGCCCTCCAATCAACACCCGTGATTCGTAAGCGCATTCTGCAGTTAGGCACAGTTTACTCAGCGCTCATTATTACTCTGAGCTTTATCTTAAGTATGTTGGTCGATTTTGAGTTGCTACTGCCACTACTGACTGGCGATAAGCAGATGACGCCTGAAGCTGTACGGCAAATCTATCTGATTCTCTTTTTTGGTGGCTTACTCTACATACCTGTAGCCATGTTGATGTGGTTCTCCCCTGTGTTGGTTGCTTGGGAGGATATGCCGGTAGCGAAAGCGCTTTTTTCTAGCGTGCTCGCCTGCTGGTCTAATCTAGGCGCATTCTTTTTGTATATTACCGTTTGGGGCCTGATCTTAATCGCCATTCCACTCACGATTGGGACTATCTTTGATGCACTCGATTTGGGTCAAGCCGCCTCGTTCATCATTGCCCCGCTCTCAATGGCGGGATTAACTGTGATGCACTGCTCTTTCTTTGCTACTTGGAAAGCCTGCTTTGCCGAAAAAGAATCAGCGACTCTGATTGCTTAGCTCTACTACTGCGTTAACTAATTGAATTAATCGATAGCAGCAAGCTTGGCAATGCTGAGTTGCAACCATTTCACGCCATGGCGCTTAAAGTTCACTTGAGCACGCGCGTCGGTATCATTACCCTCTAGGCCCGTCACTCGTCCCTCACCGAACTTGGTATGGAACACATTTTGGCCGATGGAGAAGGGATAGCTCCCGCGTGGTGGTGAAGCCATTCTGGTGACTGATGTAGAGGCAGACCCAACGCGACCAATTTGTTTAGCGGGTCTCTCACGCTCACTACCTGAATCGAAGAAATCATTGGACCCAAACTCGCGCTGACGGGTGTAGCCATCTTGCCAAGTATTGCCATTGCCACCAGAAGTGCCACCCCAACGAGCATCCTTTACTTTTGGAGTAAGCCACTTCAATGAATCTGAAGGTAACTCCTCTAAAAAACGAGAAGGCATGTTGTAGCGCACTTGACCGTGCAGCATTCTGGACTGGGTATGCGAGAGATACAGACGTTCCTTAGCGCGGGTGATCGCCACATACATCAAGCGTCGCTCCTCTTCTAAACCGTTCTGCTCGTTGATGCTGTTCTCATGAGGAAATAATCCCTCCTCTAAGCCGGTAATAAATACAGAGGTGAATTCCAAGCCTTTAGCGGAGTGCACCGTCATGAGTTGGACAGCGTCTTGACCCGCTTGCGCTTGATTATCACCAGCCTCTAAAGAAGCGTGTGAGAGGAACGCTGCTAAGGGTGAAACTTCCGCTATGCCTGGTGCATTCTCACCCGGCAAGGTGGCGGCAGTGGCGTCTTGGCCATAACCCTCTTCCGCTATAAATGCGGTAGCAGCGTTGATCAATTCCTGTAAGTTCTCTACCCGATCCTGACCCTCACGCTCAGAAAGGTAATGCTGAATGAGTCCACTATGCTGAATGACAAACTCCACTGTCTCCGGCAAAGTGTTATGGCGAGTTGCCTCACGCATGTGATCTACCAAACGAACAAAACCACCAAGCGCAGCACCTGCCTTACCATCTAAAGTCGAGGCCGCTAAATAGAGTGAGCTGTTCTGGGCGCGGGCTGAATCTTGAACAGCTTCAATTGATCTTGCACCAATACCGCGTGTCGGGAAATTGACGACTCGTGAGAAAGACGTATCGTCATTCGGATTTTCTAAAAGACGAAGATAGGCTAGGGCATGTTTAATTTCAGCGCGCTCAAAGAAGCGCAATCCGCCATAAACACGATAGGGAATAGCAGCAGAAAATAAGGCATGCTCGATGATGCGGGACTGCGCATTACTTCTATAAAGCAAGGCGATTTCAGTGCGCTTAATGCCGCTGTTAACCAGTGCTTTGATTTCATCAATCAGCCAAGCGGCTTCGGCATGATCGCTTGGTGCATCGTAAATGCGAACGGGTTCACCATGACCTGCGTCCGTGCGCAGATTTTTACCTAGGCGATCCGTATTATTAGAAATCAGATAATTAGCAGTATCTAAGATGTGACCATGTGAACGGTAGTTCTGCTCTAGCTTGACCATCAATGGGTGGTATTGCTTTTCGTAAAGACGCATATTCTCAACATCTGCGCCGCGGAAAGCGTAAATACTTTGATCGTCATCGCCCACGGCGAAAACTGCACTGCTACCAGCACTACTCACATTGACACGGCTGGCATCATGTCCGGAGAGAAGTTTGAGCCAAGCGTATTGCAAGGCATTGGTATCTTGAAACTCATCAATCAGGATATGACGGAAGCGCTCTTGGTAATGCGTCCGAATCGCTTCATTGTGTTTTAGCAATTCATAGCTTCGTAATAAGAGTTCAGCAAAGTCAACCACGCCTTCACGTTGGCACTGCGCATCATAGGCTTCGTAAAGCTGAGCCATCTTGGCCTGGAAGTCATCACCAACCGATAGCTCACGAGCGCGTTGGCCGCGCTCTTTGGCGTGCGCAATGAAGTATTGCAACTGCTTAGCGGGGTATTTCTCATCATCGACCTTCAAGCCCTTCAAAAGGCGCTTAATGGCTGATAACTGATCTTGGGTGTCCAAAATTTGAAAAGTGGATGGCAAACCAGCTTCTTTATGGTGTGCGCGCAATAAACGGTTGCAAAGTCCATGAAAGGTGCCGATCCACATCCCGCGGGTATTAATTGGCAACATCGCGCTTAAGCGCAGCATCATCTCCTTGGCAGCCTTATTAGTGAAGGTCACCGCTAAGACCCCAATCGGCGAAACCTGGCCAGTTTGGATCAACCAAGCTATACGGGTAGTGAGAACCCGGGTCTTGCCACTTCCAGCACCAGCCAAAATCATGGCAGACTGGGCTTGACCCTGTGGGTTCAGGGGCGGGAGGGTCACTGCCTCGCGTTGTTCTGGATTAAGGTTTGCGAGGAGGTCTGAGTACATCGTCCCAATTATAATTTGCCTCTTATGCCAAATGCTTCGAATACCCCTAATTCATCCGACTCCCCTCATTCTCCTTTAGCCAGTTCTGTAGATGAGCTAGCTAAATCCTATGAACCGGCCCCAATTGAAGCCTATTGGGGTCCGGAATGGGAACGTCGAGGCATTGCCGACGCGACCTTAGAAGAAGGTAAGGAAGATTTCTCGATTCAACTGCCGCCACCGAATGTGACCGGCACCTTACATATGGGTCATGCCTTTAACCAAACCATCATGGATGGCTTGGTTCGCCATGCTCGGATGTCTGGCAAAAATACCTTATGGGTGCCTGGCACAGATCACGCCGGTATCGCTACGCAAATCGTCGTTGAGCGCCAACTCGATGCACAAAAAATTTCTCGTCATGATTTAGGTCGCGAAAAGTTTCTGGAAAAGGTATGGGAGTGGAAAGAAA
Organism: Polynucleobacter sp. CS-Odin-A6; assembly: GCF_018882095.1. Classification (GTDB taxonomy): domain Bacteria; phylum Pseudomonadota; class Gammaproteobacteria; order Burkholderiales; family Burkholderiaceae; genus Polynucleobacter. The sequence continues at coordinate 328,991 of NZ_JACVPD010000001.1, read as the reverse complement.
CTTCAGGCTCTACTATCACTCGTCAAATTCGTCGCCTGGGTGCCTCGATTGATTGGGGTAAAGAATATTTCACGATGGATAACAAGATGTCCAAAGCCGTCGTGGAAGTATTTGTGCGCTTACATGAGCAAGGCCTGATTTATCGCGGAAAACGTTTGGTGAACTGGGACCCAGTCCTCGGTACTGCAGTATCTGACTTAGAAGTAGTTAGCGAAGAAGAAGATGGCTCGATGTGGCACATTCGCTACCCATTAGTCGATGGCTCTGGACATCTGACCGTTGCCACCACACGTCCAGAGACTTTGCTAGGCGATGTTGCTGTGATGGTAAATCCAGAAGATGAGCGCTATCAGCATCTCATTGGCAAGTCTGTGAATCTCCCCTTGTGCAATCGAGAAATTCCTATCATTGCGGATGATTATGTTGATGCCGCTTTTGGCACTGGCGTTGTTAAGGTCACACCTGCACATGACTTCAATGATTATGCCGTTGGACAGCGTCATCAATTACCGCTTATTAATATTCTGACCTTAGATGCGAAGATTAATGAAAATGCCCCCGCTGTTTATCAAGGCTTAGAGCGTTTTGCTGCGCGCAAGCAGATTGTTGCCGATCTAGATACAGCCGGCTTATTAGAAAAGGTTCAGCCTCATAAATTGATGGTGCCCCGCGGCGATCGCACCCAAACCATCATCGAACCTATGCTCACCGACCAATGGTTTGTAGCAGTGTCTAAACCGAGTCCAGATAACCAATATCAGCCCGGCTCATCTATCGCTGGTGCCGCATTAGATGCTGTCACTAAAGGTGATATTAAGCTTGTCCCGGAGAACTGGATTAGCACCTATTCCCAATGGCTGGAGAATATTCAAGATTGGTGCATCTCACGTCAACTATGGTGGGGCCATCAAATCCCCGCCTGGTATAGCGATGATGGTCAGATCTTTGTAGCGCGCTCTGAAGAAGAAGCCAAAGCTAAAGCAGCAGTTTCTGGCTATGCAGGCCTACTGCATCGTGATCCCGATGTCTTAGATACCTGGTTTAGCTCTGCGCTCGTTCCTTTCAGCTCATTAGGCTGGCCAGAAGAGACGCCTGCTCTCAAGCATTTCTTACCTTCCTCAGTATTGGTTACGGGTTTTGACATCATCTTCTTCTGGGTTGCCCGCATGGTGATGTTGACTTGCCATTTCACTGGCAAAGTGCCATTTCACACGGTTTATGTTCATGGCTTAGTGCGTGATGCTGAAGGCCAGAAAATGAGCAAGTCCAAGGGCAATACCTTGGACCCAATTGATTTGATTGATGGCATCCAGATTGAAGACTTGGTTGCCAAGCGCACGACGGGTTTGATGAATCCCAGGCAGGCTGAAAGTATTAGTAAAAAAACCAAGAAAGAATTTCCGGAAGGGATCCCCGCATTTGGTACGGATGCACTGCGCTTTACTTTCGCCTCCATGGCATCGCTCGGTCGCAATATTAATTTTGATCAAAAGCGTTGCGAAGGCTATCGTAATTTCTGTAACAAGCTCTGGAATGCGACCCGCTTTGTTCTAATGAACTGCCCAGGAAGTAATGAAGAGAACGGCTTTGCCCCTTGCGATAGCCAATGCGGTCCTGAGGGCCAGTTAGACTTTTCGGCGGCAGATAAATGGATTGTTTCTTTACTGCAAAAAACAGAAGCTGACGTTGCTAAAGGCTTCCATAACTATCGTTTTGACAATATCGCCACGAGTATTTATCAGTTTGTTTGGGATGAGTATTGCGACTGGTACCTAGAGCTTGCCAAGGTTCAATTGCAGACGGGAACGCCGGCACAACAACGCGCTACCCGCCGCACGCTGTTACGGGTTCTAGAGACGATCTTGCGTATGGCCCACCCTCTCATTCCATTTATCACTGAAACGCTCTGGCAAACCGTAGGACCTAAAGTGGGCAAAGAGTTAGCCAAACAAGATAAACAAACTATTGCTTTGCAACCCTATCCAGCTGCCCAACTCGATAAGATTGATGAACAAAGTGAAGCTTGGGTTGCTCAAATTAAATCCATCGTAGATGCTTGTCGTAATCTGCGTGGCGAGATGCAAGTCTCTCCGGCCCTCAAGGTACCTTTGTGGATTAGCGGGCCGCCAGATTTCTTGAGGCAAGCAAGCCCATACCTCACTGCATTGGCTAAGCTTTCAGAAGTCAAAATCTATGACGACGAGTCCGCCTTAGAGAAAGATGCGCCTGACGCACCTATGGCCTTGGTTGGCAATCTAAAGCTATTGCTTAAGATTGAGGTTGACGTGGCTGCAGAGAGAATTCGTCTCGGCAAAGAAATTGAGCGTTTAGCAAATGAAATTACCAAAGCGCGTAGCAAACTCGGTAACGAGAGTTTTGTGGCTCGGGCTCCGGAGGAGGTTGTTGCCCAAGAAAAACAACGTCTAGCAGGCTTTGAGCAAAACCATGAGAAGCTTGTTGCACAATTAGAACGAATGAAGTGAAGTCTCAATAGATCGGAATTTCAATGCCATTAAGCACTAAAGCCGTTACTAAAGCCGTCTTCCCTGTTGCGGGGTTGGGCACACGTTTCCTACCAGCCACCAAGGCTAGTCCGAAAGAGATGCTCAATGTGGTGGATAAACCGCTCATTCAATATGCGGTAGAAGAAGCTATTGCTGCCGGCATTACTGAAATGATTTTTGTTACCGGCCGTAGCAAGCGTGCAATTGAGGATCACTTTGATAAAGCGTATGAATTAGAAGCCGAGCTCGAAGCGAAAAATAAGACGGCTCTATTGGAAATTGTTCGTAGCGTAAAACCAAGTCACGTGGATTGCGTCTATGTACGCCAACCTGAAGCGCTAGGCCTTGGTCATGCCGTCTTATGCGCAGAGAAGCTCGTACGAGACGAGCCCTTTGCCATCATCCTGGCTGATGACTTACTCGATGGCCAGCCGCCCGTTCTCAAGCAAATGCTCAAAGTATTTGATGAACAAAATGGTTCAGTGGTAGCGGTAGAAAAAATTGATCCAGCCAAAAGTAGCTCGTATGGAATTGTTGCAGGCGCTGAAGTATCCAAGGGCATCTATCGCCTCAATGGAATCGTCGAAAAGCCGCAACCTCAAGATGCGCCTTCTAACTTGGCAGTAGTAGGTCGCTATGTTCTATCCTCTGACATCTTTAAGCATATTCGTAACCTCAAGCCCGGGGCTGGTGGTGAAATTCAATTAACGGATGCGATTGCCTCTTTGCTTAAAGAGGAGCCGGTCTTTGCTTACGAATATGATGGCGTGCGCTATGACTGCGGCAGCAAGTTGGGATATCTCAAAGCTTCTGTGGAGTTTGCTTTGCGTCATCCCGAGGTCAGGACAGAGTTTGCCTCCTATCTCAAGAGTCGCTCCTTAACTTAGACTCTACTCTTGATCTCTTTTGAGATAAAAGCAAAAAAGGCAGAAATCACTTTCTGCCTTTTTTAATGCTTGAATTCTCAAGGCCTCAGTCTTTTTTCACTTTTTGTTTGGTCTTACCTTCTTTTTAGAAAAAAGACTAAAACATCACCTTCAGCAGAACTGGAGAGAAGCTCGTTACCCGTTTGCTTAGCGAATGCTGGGAAGTCATGTGCTGCCCCCGCATCTGTGGCTTTGACTTTAAGCACTTCACCAGATTGCATAGTGGCCAAGGCTTTCTTCGTGCGCAAAATTGGGAGCGGACAATTCATGCCAATGGCATCCACCTCGAGATTAAATTCGATCGCATCACTCATTTAGAAGCCACCCAATCTGGAACGCCAGCTAAAGCTGCCCCCAAATTACTGGGGTCATTACCGCCAGCCATAGCCATCTCTGGCTTACCGCCGCCTTTACCGCCAACTTGTTGGGCCACAAAATTCACTAGGTCACCTGCTTTTACTTTCGCAATGGCGTCTGCAGTAACACCAGCAATCAAACTTACTTTATCGCCTTGTACTGAAGCAAGAACAATCACAGCGGTTTTCAATTTCGCCTTCAAAGCATCCATGGTCTCGCGCAATACTTGGCCATCGGCGCCATCTAAACGAGCCGCTAATACTTTTAGTCCATTGATATCGATTGCCTGGGTAGCCAACTCATCACCCTGACTAGCGGCTAACTTAGAGTTCACTTTATCTAACTCACGTTCAGCCTGACGAAGACTCTCTTGCAGTTGTGTAACGCGATTGACTAAATCACCCGGATGGGTTTTTAGAACCGCAGCCGCCTCATTGATCTTATCTTCTAAACCCTGCAGGAAGTTCAACGCGTTTCTACCGGTGACCGCCTCTACGCGGCGAATACCAGCAGCAACACCCCCCTCAGAAACAATCTTCAAGCTACCAATATCACCAGTGCGTCCTACGTGAGTGCCGCCACAAAGCTCTTTAGAGCTACCGATTTCTAGAACACGAACTTCATCACCATACTTCTCGCCAAAGAGCATCATGGCTCCAGTTTTCTGGGCATCGTCTAATGACATGACTTTTCCAGAGGTTGCGGTATTGGCTAAGATCTCCGCATTGACAATATCCTCTACCCGACGAATCTCTGCGGCAGTAATGGGTGCATTGTGCGTGAAATCAAAACGGGTTTTGCTAGCATCCACTAGTGAACCTTTTTGTTGCACATGATCGCCCAAGACTTCACGCAAGGCTTTGTGCAGAATATGCGTAGCACTATGGTTGCGCATCGTTTCTGTTCTTTGCTGCACGTCTACCAAGGCATTCAGCACATCGCCTACTTTGAGTTCACCTTCGTGAACTTCGCCTTGATGCCCAAACACATCAGCCTGAATCTTGAAAGTGTCTGCAACTGCAAAACGCACTGACTCGTTACGCAGCTCGCCCTGGTCACCAATCTGACCACCTGACTCAGCATAAAAAGGGGTGCTGTCTAAAACAATGACGGCCGCATCACCAGCCTTTACTGACTGGACGGATGAACCATCGACATAAAGCGCAGTCACTTTGGCACCGTCATGCTTTAGGGTGTCATAGCCATGAAATTGCGTTGGCTTGCCTGAATATTCCAAACCTTGAGCGACCTTAAACTTACCAGCAGCTCTCGCTTGATCACGCTGCTTTTGCATCGCCAATTCAAAACCTTCGGCATCTACCATGACATCACGTTCACGACATACGTCAGCAGTTAAATCCAAAGGGAAGCCAAAGGTATCGTGCAAACGAAAAGCAGTCTCACCATCAACAGTCTTGGTGCCACCAGCAAGGGCGCCTTCCAGAATCTCCATACCATTAGCGATCGTCTGGAAGAAACGCTCTTCTTCTTGCTTGATGACCTCACTCACTTTATCTTTTGCTGCTTGTAATTCTGGATAAGCCAAACCCATCTCTTTTACTAGCGCTGGTACGAGCTGGTAGAAAAACGGCTTGCGTGCACCTAATTTATATCCATGACGAATTGCACGACGCGTAATACGACGCAGCACATAGCCTCGACCCGCGTTACCAGGGATGACGCCATCTACCACGATAAAACTACAGGCACGAATATGGTCAGCAATGACTTTCAAGGATGGGCTGGTAGGATCGCAATTTTCACCACCGGCGGCATCCACCGCCTCCTTGGCAGCCTTCAGTAAATTGACGAACAGATCGATTTCGTAGTTAGAGTGCACGTGCTGTAACACCGCTGCAATCCGTTCAAGGCCCATACCGGTATCCACGCTAGGCTTTGGCAATGGATTCATATTGCCCGCTTCATCGCGATTGAACTGCATAAATACGTTATTCCAAATTTCAATATAGCGATCGCCATCTTCATCAGGACTGCCTGGAGGACCACCCGCGATATGAGGACCATGGTCGTAGAAGATTTCAGTGCAAGGACCACAAGGGCCTGTATCACCCATCATCCAGAAGTTATCTGATGCATAACGCCCGCCCTTGTTGTCACCGATGCGAATAATGCGCTCGGCCGGAACACCGATTTGCTTATTCCAAATTTCATAAGCCTCGTCGTCTTCGGCATAGACCGTTACTAAGAGCTTGTCTTTGGGGAGCTTGAAGACTTCCGTCAACAGACCCCAAGCGAAGGTAATAGCATCCTTCTTGAAGTAATCCCCAAAAGAGAAATTACCCAACATTTCAAAAAAGGTATGGTGACGAGCTGTATAGCCAACGTTATCGAGGTCGTTATGCTTGCCCCCAGCACGAATACATTTTTGAGCAGTGGTGGCGCGGCTGTATGGGCGCTTATCAAACCCCAGAAAAACATCTTTGAACTGGTTCATACCCGCATTGGTAAATAGCAGGGTGGGATCATCTCCGGGGACTACCGGGCTAGAGGGGACGATTTGATGGCCGTTTTGGGCGAAGTAATCCAGGTATGCCTGGCGAATTTGGGAGACTTTCATACAAATAATTATCGCATTGGCACTAGTTGAGGGCAAACCCTTGGTAAACACACCCCTTCCTGACTTACAATCTCACAACATTAATAAATAGATCGGCATTTAAGTCGATATATAAGGAGCTTGACTTGAAAATTCGCAATCAACGGGATTTTGGCGCTGGAATCATGTACATGGTTATTGGCCTCTTCTTCACCATCGTGGCATCGCAATACTCCATGGGGACTGCGGCCAAAATGGGACCGGGGTATTTTCCATTCTGGCTTGGCGTTTTGATGACTCTTTTAGGCCTTCTAGTCCTTGTTCAGTCCTTAAAGGCTACTGCTGCAATTGAAAGTATCCCCAAATTCAACTGGAGGATCATTGGCCAAATCACGGGCTCAGTAGTCCTTTATGGCTTACTTCTCCCAAGAATGGGCTTTTTAGTTGCCGTGGTAGTACTGGTATTCGTATCTGCCGGCGCAAGTAAAGAATTTACCTGGAAAGGTACTGCCATTAATGCCGCCTTTTTGGTAGCGTTTACTTACTCAGTATTTGTTGTGGGCCTCAAGCTTCAATTCCCACTTCTACCTGTATTCCTACAACAATAACGAACCGAGACTCTGAAAAATGGAATTATTTGCTAATTTAGCCCTCGGTTTTGATACCGCCTTTACTCTACAAAATCTCCTGTACTGCCTTATTGGCTGCGTCCTAGGAACATTAATTGGAGTTTTGCCTGGTCTGGGGCCAATCGCAACCATTGCGATGTTGCTACCAGCAACCTATGCACTGCCTCCAATCGCTGCCTTAATTATGTTGGCCGGTATTTACTACGGCTCGCAATACGGCGGCTCTACTACTGCGATTTTGCTCAACATCCCGGGAGAAACGTCCTCGGTAGTGACGGCGATTGATGGTTACCAAATGGCCCGAAACGGTCGAGCAGGCGTTGCTTTGTTTACCGCTGGTATGGGTTCATTCTTTGCGGGTTGCGTGGCTACCTTGGTTTTGGCTGCCTTTGCTACACCCCTTTCTCAACTAGCCTTTAAGTTTGGGCCGGCTGAGTACTTCTCTCTCATGGTTTTAGGATTGATTGGTGCAGTTGTGTTGGCATCCGGTTCTTTGATCAAGGCAATCGGCATGATCATTTTGGGTCTTTTGATGGGCTTAATTGGTACCGACGTGAACTCGGGCGTATCACGCTATGCATTTGATATTCCTGAGTTGAGTGATGGCATTGGTTTCGTAGCCGTGGCGATGGGTGTTTTTGGCTTCGCTGAAATCATGGGCAACCTTGAGAAGACGGGTGAAGATGAGGGCTTCTTAAACAAGATGACCACCATGATCCCAACCAAACAAGATATTAAGCGGATGATCCCATCTATCTTGCGCGGTACAACCATTGGCTCCATCTTAGGAATCTTGCCAGGCGGCGGCGCTGCTTTAGCGGCCTTTGGAGCCTACTCTGTTGAGAAGAAATCTTCTAAGTACAGCCATGAGTTTGGTAAAGGCGCCATTGAAGGTGTAGCAGGCCCTGAGTCCGCGAACAATGCTGCAGCTCAAACCTCTTTCATCCCATTGCTTACCCTAGGTATCCCACCTAACGCTGTGATGGCCTTGATGGTTGGTGCGATGACGATTCACAATATTCAGCCAGGTCCACAAGTGATGACCAGTAACCCAGCCTTGTTCTGGGGTTTGATCGCTTCTATGTGGATTGGTAACGTGATGTTGATTCTCTTGAACTTGCCACTCATCGGCATTTGGGTCAAGCTCTTAAAGATTCCGTATCGCTTCCTTTACCCAGCGATTTTGGTCTTCTGCTGTATTGGTGTCTATACCGTGAACAACACCGTGTTTGATGTTTACATTACGGCAGCTTTCGGCATTATTGGCTACCTCTTCTTCAAGCTTGGTTGCGAACCCCCTCCATTGCTACTCGGCTTTGTGCTGGGGCCAATGATGGAAGAGAACTTCCGTCGCGCCCTATTGTTGTCACGTGGCGATTTCACCACCTTTGTAACCCGCCCACTATCCTTAGGTTTGCTCATTGCAGCAGCCCTCTTGGTCGTGATTGTGGCCTTACCTGCAGTGAAGAAAACCCGTGAAGAGGCTTTCGTAGAAGACTAATTCTCGAGCACCTCCTGAAAACAAGCCCGCAGCAGTTTGCGGGCTTTTTTCTTAATGGGTGGGGTTTTCTCTACAATGAAGCCATGTCCCAAGACAGCAAACCCTCTAAAACATCTGACGGTACCGGTACCGTCTCCGAGCCCTCCAATTTTTTACGCCAGATTATTGATCATGATCTTGCGAGTGGTGCCTATCAAAATCGCACTAATCTAGATGGGCAGGCTATCCCCTCCATCATTACCCGCTTTCCACCAGAGCCCAATGGCTATCTTCACATCGGCCACGCTAAAAGTATTTGTCTCAACTTTGGCTTAGCCAGCGATTACAACCACCAAGCAGGTGGCGCACGCTGCAATATGCGCTTGGATGACACCAACCCCGTTAAGGAAGATGTCGAGTACGCAGACAGCATTCTGGATGCAGTGCAATGGCTAGGATTTGATTGGGGTACCCATCTGTATCACGCGAGTGATTACTTCTACCAGCTCTATCAGTTTGCAGAAATTCTGATTCAGAATGGCAAAGCGTATATCGATAGTCAAAGTGCTGATGACATTCATACGAATCGCGGCAACTTTGGTCAAGCCGGAAAAAATAGCCCCTTTCGTGATCGCACTCCCACTGAAAATCTCACGCTCTTTCGTGAGATGCGTGATGGTAAATATAAAGATGGTGAGCATGTCCTGCGCCTAAAGATTGATATGGCGCATCCCAATATTGTGATGCGCGATCCCGTGGTCTATCGCATTCGTCATACTGATCATCACCGCACTGGTAACAAGTGGTGCATCTACCCCCTGTATGACTTTACACACTGCATTTCAGATGCACTTGAGAATGTCTCGCACTCTATTTGCACCTTGGAATTCGAAAACAATCGTCCACTCTACGATTGGATTGTGGGTTCTTTAGTCGAACTGGGGATCTTCAAAACTCCTGTTCCACATCAGTATGAATTCGCCCGCCTTAATCTGACTTACACCATCACCAGTAAGCGCAAGCTCCTGCAGTTAGTGGAAGAAAACCATGTTGAGGGTTGGGATGATCCACGGATGCCAACCATCGTAGGCATCCGTCGCAGAGGTTATACGCCCGAAAGTATTCGCCTGTTCTGTGAACGGATTGGTGTCTCGAAAGCCGATAGTTGGATTGACATGAGCACGCTCGATCAAGCCTTGCGCGATGATCTAGAAGCCAAGGCCCCGCGCGCTACTGCCGTACTCAAGCCGCTCAAACTCGTCATTACAAACCTGGATGCCTCTGTAAGTGAGCCCTGCTCAGCGCCGCGCCATCCGCAGCATCCGGAATGGGGCAATCGCGAATTTCATTTCACTAAAGAATTGTGGATTGAAGAAGATGATTTCATGAAAGAGCCCATTAAGGGCTTCTTCAGACTGTACCCACCGATTGGCGACCAAGCTGGTGGACGCGTGCGTTTACGTCATGGCTTCGTGATTGAATGTACTGGCTTTGAAGTCGACGTCAATGGTCAGGTGATTCAGGTCAATGCCACTCATTTTGCGGATAGTAAGAGTGGAACACCGGGTTCAAATAATTACAAAGTAAAAGGCAATATTCATTGGGTAAGCGCAGCAGAAGCTGTACGTGCACAAGTGCGCCTCTATGATCATCTGTTCAATGATCCACACCCCGATAGTGGCGATAAAAACTTCCTCAGTGCCATTAACCCTAACTCCAAGCAAACGATTACTGCCTATTTAGAGCCTTGCATGAACGAGGTAAAAGCGGAAGATCGTTTTCAGTTTGAGCGCCACGGCTATTTTATTGCCGATCAAAGCGATTCGAAACCCGGCCAACCAGTATTTAACCGTACTGTCGGCCTCAAGGATTCTTGGAAATAGTTTTCAGAAACTCGGTCACGCTGGGATAGCGTAGCGGAGTTTTTAATTCGTGTAGTCGACCATTCGTGACGCGCCGTGACTCCCGCATAAATGACCAGAGCATCGGAGAGACGATTTTTTCTAGCTCCGAACCCGGCAATCTGGGCGGTCGATTCAATCCAAAGGCATCAGCCACTTCATCGAAGTAATCCCCCATCTTGGTTTTACCACCGTCGCAGGCATTAATCACGCGTTGCGGCTTGCCGTGATAAACAGCGGCACAGACCAACCTGGCCAAATCATCACTTTGAATGTGATTTGAGTAAGCATCTTCACTTGCAATTAAGGCGGGTGTACCGGCCTGAATGCGCTCGACGGGCAAACGGTCTGCCGCATAGATACCGGGCACACGGAGAATGGTGAGCGCCACTCCATGGGCAGGAGCCCATAAGCGCAGACTATTTTCAGCATCGACACGCCGCTTAGCACGGACACTTTGCGGGTTTACTGGGGTCACTTCGCTGACCATACCGCCTCCATGATCACCATAGACGCCGGTAGTGCTCACATAAATCAGACGCCTGACAGTATCAGGACCTTGGGCTAAAATTCGGAGGAGGTTGCGAGTTCGGCAATCACGATGACCTGTATTTTGGGGTGGTGCTAAGTGAATCACGGTTTCTGCCAATCCACTCAAGCGCCACAAGCTATCGGGCTTATCCAGATCCCCCAAAATCGGCATTGCGCCAACCGCTCTCAACTCTTGAAAACGGGTTTTCTGGGAAGTTAAGGCATAGACGCGATAACTTCGCGCTAACTGTTTGGCGACGCGCAAACCAATATCACCGCAGCCGATGATCAGGATTCGAGATTTACCAAAAGATTGCATAAGTTACATCGTAACGATTTATTGAAAGGAATGAGAGTGTCTTATCAAGTCACGCTCAAAGCGAGCGGCAAACAATTTACAGTCCAGAATGATGAGACCCTCTTAGAGGCAGCTCTGCAGCAGGGTATCACCTTGCCTTATGGCTGTAAAAATGGAGCTTGTGGATCCTGTAAGGGCAAGATTCTAGAAGGTCAAGTAGAGCATGGCCAGCACAGCACTTCCGCACTCAGTCCAGCTGATGAGGAAGCCGGAGGCACCTTATTTTGCTGCGCACATCCCAAATCTGATCTCCTGATTGAGGCTCGTGAGGTTCAAGGCAACAGTGACATTGCCATCCGCAAAGTACCCTGCCGTGTGAATTCGATTGCAATACCAAATAAGGATGTGGCCATTCTGACGCTGCAGCTTCCAGCGGCTGAGCGCTTTCAATTTTTAGCTGGTCAATATTTAGAATTTCTTCTCAAAGACGGTCAACGTCGTGCTTACTCGATTGCGAATGCGCCCGGTCAGGATGGTCCATTAGAGTTGCACATCCGGCACTTACCAGGCGGACTCTTCACCGATTTTGTCTTTGGCGCTGCAGAGCCAGCCCTAAAAGAAAAAGACATTCTGCGTTTTGAAGGGCCATTAGGTAGCTTCTTCTTACAAGAAGCCTCTCCGAAACCGATTATTTTTGTTGCTGCGGGTACCGGCTTTGCTCCGATTAAATCGATTATTGAGCAGATGCAACTGAAGAAAATTCAGCGCCCTATTCAACTGTATTGGGGTGGACGTCGCCCTAGCGACCTATACCGCGATGCACTTTGCCAAAGTTGGGCTCAAGCCATTCCTGACTTTCAATATATCCCCGTGATCTCAGAAGCTCTCCCAGAAGATACTTGGACTGGTCGCACAGGCTTTGTTCATCAAGCCGTTATGGCTGATCATCCTGATTTGGCCGCGTTCCAGGTCTATGCCTGTGGCGCGCCTGTGATGGTCAATGCGGCTCGTCAGGACTTTTCATCCCAATGTCATTTGCCTGAGGAAGAATTCTACGCAGACTCCTTTACCAGCGCCGCTGATCTTGCAACAAACTAAGTTACTAAGCGCGATAATAGAAACCACATTTGATCTCACCACGCAAACGATATGAATAAGCCGGCCCAATCCATAGATGCCCACTCAGTGATGTTTATTACTCCACGACCAGAAATAGTGATGGTTGAGGGCAAAGGATCATGGCTGACTGATAACAATGGCAAACGGTATTTGGATTTTTTGCAAGGCTGGGCTGTGAACTGTCTAGGTCATAGCAATCCAGGGATGATTGAAGCCCTGAACGGCCAAGCAAAAAAACTGATTAATCCTAGTCCTGCGTTCTATAACGAACCCATGATTCGTTTATCGAACTTGCTGACAAATAACAGCTGCTTTAATAAGGTCTTCTTTGCGAATAGCGGAGCAGAGGCTAATGAAGGTGCTATTAAATTAGCGCGTAAATGGGGGCAACTGAACAAATCAGGTGCTTTTGAAATCATCACGTTTGACCACAGCTTTCATGGTCGCACTTTAGCCACCATGAGCGCCTCCGGTAAGCCGGGGTGGGACACCATGTTTGCTCCACAAGTGGCCGGCTTTCCCAAAGCAGAATTAAATGATTTAGAGTCAGTCAAGAAACTGGTGACGGATAAAACGGTCGCAGTGATGATTGAGCCAGTTCAAGGTGAGGGTGGTGTCATTCCCACTACTAAAGAGTTCATGCAAGGTCTGCGTCAATTCACCAAAGAAAATAATATTCTTCTGATCGTTGATGAGGTGCAAGCTGGTTGTGGCCGCACCGGTAAATTATTCGCTTACCAGCATTATGGTATTGAACCGGACATCATGAGCTTAGGCAAGGGTATTGGTGGTGGCGTTCCCTTGGCGGCACTAATGGCAACCGATGCGGTTGCGTGTTTTGTGCCGGGCGATCAAGGTGGCACTTATAACGGCAATCCGCTCATGACTGCTGTGGGTATCAGCGTCATTGAGCAGCTCTTAGCACCAGGCTTCTTAGAATCCGTGCGCTCAAAAGGAGAATTGCTTAGCAAAGAATTGCTCTCCATCTCTGCAGAATTTAACTTGCAGGGTGAGCGTGGCGAGGGTCTATTACGCGCCCTCATTTTGAGCAGTGATATTGGCGGTAAATTGGTTGAGCTAGCACGCGATCGCAGCCCAGAAGGCTTGTTGATTAATTCACCAAGACCGAATCTATTGCGTTTTATGCCCGCACTCAATGTGAGTGATGATGAAATTCATCAGATGTGTAATGCCTTGAGAGAGCTACTGAAGTTAGTCCACTAAATTCTTTGGCAGGGAAAAAGTCACATCTTCAACAACACCCTCCAAGGCTCGAACACTGCGTGGGCCAAATTCTTGAATTTTTGCTGCAATCAATTGCGCCAAACTTTCAGGAGCTGAAGCACCTGCAGTAAGCCCCACCCGCTTCTTACCAGCAAACCATTCTGCCTGTAGTTGCTCAGGCGCATCCACCATGTAAGCAGGTACGCCCAGCTTTTCAGCCAATTCACGCAAGCGATTCGAGTTCGAACTTGCTTTGCTACCAACCACAATAACTACCTCTACTTGGGGCGCCATAAATTTGACAGCATCTTGGCGATTTTGAGTGGCATAGCAAATATCTTGTTTGCGAGGCTGAACAATCTTTGGGTATTTTTTAGTTAAGGCATCAACAATTTCTTTAGTCTCATCTACGGAGAGCGTGGTTTGCGTCACAAAAGCAATTTTTTCATTCTCGTCAAAATTCAGACTGGCAATATCGGCGATTGTTTCAATCAGGTAAACGCCTTCTTTGACTTGGCCCATGGTGCCCTCCACTTCAGGATGTCCAGCATGGCCGATCATCAATACCGTAAAGTCCTCCTTGCACATCTTGACCACTTCAAGATGGACCTTAGTCACCAATGGGCAAGTAGCGTCATACACCTGAAGACCACGTGCCTCAGCATCCCTGCGAACCTCTTGAGAAACCCCATGCGCACTGAACACCACAATTCCACCCTGAGGAACCTCATTCAGATCCTCAACAAATACCGCGCCCTTCTCGCGCAAATCATTCACAACAAAAGCGTTGTGAACAATCTCATGACGCACATAAATCGGCGCACCAAAACGGGTGATGGCCTCCTCGACAATATTGATTGCCCGATCAACTCCTGCGCAAAAACCACGGGGTTGCGCCATCAATATTTCTGCATTGTCTTGCATAGGGGTTTGGATATTTGTTTGCTTGTTCATCACTTAAAGAATCCCAACAACTTCGGCTTCGAAGGTCACTGGCCTGCCAGCAAGCGGATGATTAAAATCAAACCAGGCGCCCTCTTCGTTAATCGATTTCAATACGCCAGCGTATTGCGCTCCACCAGGCGCATTAAATTCTATGACATCGCCTGGATTAAATTCCACATCATCATCGCGTCCTTCTTTAAGCGCACCCAAAGAAACCCACTGAATTAATTCTTCCTTACGCTCGCCAAAACTTTCCTCTGGTGGCAGTACAGCACTTTTCTTTTCTCCAATACCCAATCCCATCAACACTCTTTCAAAACAAGGCGCAAATTGTCCAGAACCCATCAGCACCGTCGCAGGGCGATCGATAAAAGTATTGATGTAATCATCCCCACTGGGCAGAGTCAGCCGATAGTTGAGAGTCAAGAAGGAGTTAGGCAAAACCGTAAGCTTAGTCATAAGGTAATTGTATCTAGGCCGGACACCAGCGTGCACTCCCCGATTACGAATTGGCCAAAAATGGATCAGCCCCGTGAAAAGCTGCGCGCCCTAGGGGCTAGAGCCCTATCCGATGCGGAATTGCTAGCCATTTTCCTGCGGGTGGGCGTCAAAGGCAAAACTGCCGTGGCGCTAGCAGAGGATCTGCTTCATCATTTTGGCAATCTACCGCGCCTGCTGTCATGCACCCCAGAGGAATTAACCCAGATTCATGGCATGGGTATCTCCAAATGGTCACAAATCCAGGCTGCCTATGAGCTGGTGAAGCGCAGTCTTGAGGAAACCCTTTCCCAAGATTCCGTTTTTTCATCGCCGAGCTATGTCAAGGAGTTCTTGCAAGCGAGATTTGGGCGCCTCCCCCATGAAGTTTTCCTTTGCCTCCACCTAGACTCACGCCTCCACCTCATTGAGTGCCAGGAGCTCTTTAGGGGGTCCCTGACCCATACCGCCGTCTATCCTCGAGAAATCCTGAAGGAAGCCCTTGCTAAGAACGCCAGCGCTCTGATCGTGGCTCACAACCACCCCAGCGGAAACCCACTACCCAGTCCAGCCGATCAAGAATTAACGAAGTTACTATCTCAAGCCTTGCAATTGGTCGATATTCCACTCTTAGATCACTGTATCGTCAGCGATAGCGGATTTTTCTCATTTTCAGATTCAGGCCTTATGAAAAATGACTAAAATCAGAAGTAATCACTAACTTATTTACCAGTTTCTACCACTATGATTGGCTCGATTGTTTAATCCCCCAAACTAAAGCCAATTAGGAGTAGATCAAAGTAGGTAGAGACTGATACAATCTTCTCTTTTCGCAATTAATGGAGTTATGTCATGGCAAAAGTTTGCCAAGTCACTGGGAAAAAGCCGATGGTTGGCAACAATGTTTCCCATGCAAACAATAAAACGAAGCGTCGCTTTTTGCCGAATTTGCAAAATCGACGTTTCTGGGTTGAATCTGAAAACCGTTGGATTAGCTTGCGCTTAACCAATGCTGGTTTGCGCGTTATCGACAAAAACGGCATCGATGCTGTTTTGTCTGATCTTCGCGCACGCGGCGAAATTTAAGGAGCACGCAAATGGCTAAAGGCGGCAGAGAAAAAATCAAGTTAGAGTCATCAGCTGGTACTGGTCACTTCTACACTACTTCAAAAAACAAGCGTACTAAGCCTGAGAAAATGGAGATCATGAAATTCGATCCTACTATTCGCAAGCACGTTGCTTACAAAGAAACCAAGCTGAAATAATTTATCGATTCGATATTGATCAGCTGCAATAAAAAACCCGCTCCATCAGCGGGTTTTTTATTGCCTTCATTTTTACTAGCCGACTAACTTAAGCGTAACGACGCAACCTCAAAGAGAAGTCACGCAAAGAGCTTAAGCCGCTGTCTTCAGCACGCTGACACCATTCATGCAGCTGAGAGAGCAATTGCTCACCAGTAGCATTAGAACGGCTCCAGATGGCCTGTAAATCGCGACGCATCTCAATCATCTTGCGTAACTGAGTATTCGTCGTCATGAGTTCTTCGAGCTTAGCTTGTTCCTCAATATTTAAGCGGGACTCATCTTTACCTAACCAAGTGCGCGCGTCCTTCAAGTGAGATGCTAGCTCATGCATATGCTGCACCTCATGAATGAAGAACTTATGCAAAGTTTTGCTATAGCGCGCCATGACTTCATAACGGTTAGCGATAATCGCCTCGAGCGTTCCCTGGTCTGCAGGGCGCAATTCGCTAAGAACCGGCTTGGGGGAAGTCTTCTTTACCTTAGCCAATCCGACTGCACTGAGAATCTGAATGTACATCCAGCCAATATCAAACTCATACCACTTACTAGACAGCTTGGCGCTGGTTGCGAAGGTGTGGTGATTATTATGTAATTCTTCCCCGCCAATCAAAATACCCCAAGGAAAAATATTGGTTGCAGCATCTTCGCAATCGTAATTGCGATAACCCCAATAGTGGCCGATACCATTAATGATGCCAGCGGCGGTAATTGGTATCCACAGCATTTGCACTGCCCATACTGTTAAGCCAATGGCACCAAACAAGAACACATCAATGATGAGCATTAAGGCAACGCCCTGCCAAGAAAACTTGGAATACACATTGTGTTCGAGCCAATCATCTGGCGTGCCGTGACCAAACTTATCCAAAGTCTCTTGATTGCGCGACTCTTGTTTATACAGCTCAGCACCGCGAGACAGGACGGTACTGATACCTAAAATTTGTGGGCTATGAGGATCGTCAACAGTCTCGCACTTAGCATGGTGCTTACGATGAATGGCCGCCCACTCTTTAGTCACCATTCCGGTTGTGAGCCAAAGCCAGAAACGAAAAAAATGGGACATGATCGGGTGCAAGTCCAAGGCACGGTGTGCTTGGCAGCGATGCAAATAAATGGTGACGCTGGCGATGGTAATGTGGGTGGCAACCAAAGTGAAAACGAGGATTTGCCACCAAGACCAATCTAAATAACCATTGGAAAGCCAATTAAGGAATAAATCGACATCAGAAACTATGTTCAAAAGGGTGTCCTAGATAGTAGGTAGTGGATCTAACCCTTATTTTAGTTCTTTACTAGCTTTCTTGTTTTTGACTGGAATCTCTTTTTCTTCATCTTTTGCATCGTCTTTTACGGTTTTAGGAACTGGTGCAGCAGCCTTCTTTTGGAAAACCGCAGCAAAGAAGCCATCAGTGCCATGAATGTGAGGCCATAACTGCCACCAAGGATTATCTGGGCTACAGCCTAAGGGCATTTTATCCTTTGGAAACAGTGGCTTAAGAGCTTCAGCGGCAGGAACCACCTCAAAATTGGGGTGTTTGGCCAAAAATTCTTCCGCAATCTGTTGATTTTCTTGGGGCAACAGGCTGCAAGTGGCATAAACCAGGCGACCACCGGGTTTTAACAGGCGACTTGCAGAGGCCAAAATATTCATTTGCTTTTGATTTAGCTCAAGAACACCTTCTGGAGTCTGACGCCACTTCAAATCTGGGTTACGACGCAAAGTACCCATGCCGCTACAAGGTGCATCTACCAAAACACGATCTATCTTGCCAGCCAAGCGTTTAATCTTGGCATCATTTTCACTATCGATCCACACTGGGTGCACGTTTGAGAGGCCACTGCGGGCTTGTCGTGGCTTTAAATTAGCCAGACGACGTTCAGATGTGTCAAGGGCGTATAAGCGTCCTGTAGACCGCATGAGCGCCCCAATCGCTAGCGTCTTGCCACCAGCACCCGCGCAAAAGTCCACTACCATCTCGCCCCGCTTAGGAGCTAGCAAGTAAGCTAATAACTGACTGCCTTCGTCCTGCACCTCAAACATACCCGCCTTAAAGCCGACGGTATTTTGCAAAGCAGGCTTGCCCATGATGCGAACACCATCCGGTGCGTAAGGCGTTGGGATGGCTTGGTAACGACCACCGAGTGCATTCATCTCCACCAACAATTGCTCGCGAGTGGTTTTCATGGTGTTGGCACGCAGATCTAATAAGGCAGGGTGCATTAATGATTTAGCCAAGGCTTCACGCGTCTCTTCACCAGGATATTTTCCAAATGCATCCCACAGCCATTCCGGTAAATTGTTCCGTACCAATGGATTTAATGCGCTTGAGTCGACGGTGGCAAAACGTTGCAACCACTCATACTCACCGGGCTTTAATACGTGAGCCAGATCAGCAATGGCGCTCTCAGCGCGATTGGCAGAACCCAGCCCGCCCTCTGTCAGAGCAGCCATCAGACCCAATAGGGCTAAGCGTCTAGCTTGTGAACCTTCACCGCTAGAAGCGAATTGGGAGAACTCATTTTTACGACGCAAAATAGCAAAGGCACTCTCTGCAATTAACGCTCGGTCACGATTACCTAATTGGGGTTCAGAGCGGAAATACCGACTCACTACCCGATCAGCTGGTTGCTCAAAATTGAGCAGCTCTGGTAGCAATCGTTCTAAGTGAATCGCATGCTGAGGCAATGCTTTGGCATTGGAAAAGTTTTTTTGACCTTCCGGCGCAATGATATTGCCACTCGCATTACGACGCTCCGGGCGACGCAAAGGATCTTTTGATTTAGCGGCATAGCTTTTTTGTGGGCCTAGTCTTGATCCCGACCTGGATCCCGACTTACTTCCAGCACTTCCAGCACTAGCGCCGCGGGATGAACGTTCTTTACTCATAATTTAATTAATTGCGACTCCGGTGGTTGAACCTGAACTTGATTACCTTCTATTCGCAATCGTCCATCTAGGTACCATTTTACGGCCCGCGGGTAAATCTGATGCTCAGCAGTCAAAACTCGCGCTGCCAAACTGTCGGCATCGTCCCCGGGAAGCACGGGAACAGAGGCTTGGTAGATGATGGGGCCTTCGTCAACACCCTCAGTAACAAAATGCACGCTGGCACCATGTTCAGCCACGCCAGCTTCCAAAGCGCGTTCATGGGTATGCAAACCCGGGAATGCTGGGAGTAAGGCGGGGTGAATATTGATGAGGCGGCCTTCAAAATGGCGAATAAATTCTGGAGTCAGAATGCGCATGAAACCCGCTAAAACCACTAAATCCGCGCCTAATTCATCGATTTTCTTCATTAAGGCAGCATCAAAGGACTCACGAGTTGCGTGTTCTCGATGTTCGATAGTAAAGGCTGGAATCCCCTGAGAGCGAGCAAAATCAAGCCCCTTAGCCGCTGAATGGTTGGCAATGACCCCACTAAAGTCAACGGACCACCCCTCTTTTTGAGCAGTTTTGACGATCGCCTCGAAATTAGAGCCGCGACCAGAGATTAAGGTGACGATGGATGGCATGCCCACAATATAATTGATGGTTACCCCGAAAGCGACCCTGAAAGCGATTTAGTGAACGTATTCCGTGGCCCTACCCAGTTTTCTGCAGGACCAGTTTGTGCCTTAACCATCGGAAATTTCGATGGCGTGCACAGGGGTCATGGCGCCCTGCTGAAACAACTGAAAGAAGGGGCGCAAGAACGTGGCTTAGTAAGTTGCGTGATGACTTTCGAGCCACACCCCAAAGAATTTTTCTCTCCAGAAAAAGCACCTCCTCGCATTCTGAATTTGCGTGACAAGCTAGCTGCATTTGCAGACATTGGCATCGACCGCGTGGTGGTAGAGCATTTCAACAGCGCATTCGCTCGCCTCACACCAGAAGAATTTGTTTCTGAAATTATTGTTAAGCAATTGCATGCCAAATGGATTTTGATTGGGGATGATTTTTGTTATGGCGCAAAACGGGCGGGTAATTTTGCCAGCTTGAAGATGGCCGGTGAGAAATATGGTTTTGAAGTGTCAAGTATTCAGACGGTGCTTGAAGATGGCGAAAGAATTTCCAGCTCAGCATTACGCAATGCTTTAGGCAATGGCAATATGGAGCAAGCGAGTAAATTACTCGGTCGGCCTTATGGTATTTCAGGTCATGTCATTCATGGTCAAAAATTGGGGCGTACTTTAGGCTTCCCTACATTAAATCTTGCCGTTGCTAATCACTTACATCATCGCAAGCCAGCATGCTCTGGGATCTTTACCGCTCAGGTAACCGGGCTTAGTGATAAACCCCTGCCTGCTGTAGCTAGCCTGGGCGTAAGACCAACCGTCGAAGATGAAGGCCGCGTTCTACTTGAGACTCACATCTTTGATTATGATGCCGATGTTTACGGAAAAATTATTACCGTAGAACTCTTAGAAAAAATTCGTGATGAGGCGAAGTACTCCGACCTCGATACCCTTACCAAAGCGATTGCATCTGATGCAGCGCATGCCAGAAATTATTTCCAGAAAAAAGCTTATGTCTGAAAAAGAAAATTCGTATCCCGTCAATCTCCTAGAGACGGCATTTCCGATGCGGGGAGATTTGCCGAAACGCGAACCTCAATGGGTTGCGCAATGGCAAAAAAATAAGCTCTACGAAAAGATTCGCGCAGCCCACGCTGACCAACCAAAATTTATTTTGCATGATGGCCCCCCTTATGCAAATGGCGATATCCATATTGGCCATGCAGTCAATAAGATTCTCAAGGATATGATTGTGAAATCCCGTTGGTTCATGGGCTTTGACTCTGCATACGTTCCAGGCTGGGATTGTCACGGCATGCCAATTGAGATCCAGATTGAAAAGCAGTTTGGTAAAAATTTACCGACGGCTGAAGTGCAAGCTAAGGCACGTGCTTATGCTCAAGTACAAATAGATAAGCAAAAAATTGACTTTGAGCGCTTGGGTGTTTTGGGCGATTGGAACAATCCTTACCTCACCATGAACTTCCGCAATGAGGCCGATGAAATTCGTGCCCTCGGCAAGATCTGGGAAAAGGGCTATGTCTTCCGTGGTTTAAAGCCAGTGAACTGGTGTTTTGATTGCGGCTCTGCGCTGGCTGAAGCGGAAGTGGAATACCAAGATAAGACCGACCCAACCGTAGATGTTGGCTTTGCTTTTGATGATGCGCAACGCCCGCAACTTGCAAAGGCATTTGGTCTGCCAGAGATTCCAGCCAAACCTGGAATGATTGTGATCTGGACCACCACACCTTGGACTATTCCATCCAATCAAGCATTGAATGTTCATCCCGAACTCAGCTACGCTTTAGTAGACACTGGCGACAAGTTGCTGATCTTGGCAGAAGAACGGGTGGAAACTTGTTTACAAGATTTCGGTCTTGAGGGAAAGGTAATTGCCACATGCTTGGGTAGTCAACTAGCCAACATTTCTTTCTGGCATCCCCTTGCTTCATTGCATGAAGGCTATAAACGCCTTTCCCCAATCTATCCAGCGGAATATGTCACTCTCGATACCGGTACTGGCGTAGTGCATTCAGCACCAGCCTATGGTGAGGAAGACTTTAAATCCTGTAAGGCGAACAAACTTGCTGATAAAGACATCCTGAATCCAGTCATGGGTAATGGCGTGTATGCCTCCTGGCTGCCCCTCTTTGCCAATGAATATATTTGGAAAGCCAATCCGAAAATTGTTGAAGCAATGCGTGAGGCGGGAAGCCTGCTGAGAGATCAAACGTATACACACTCCTATATGCATTGCTGGCGTCATAAGTCTCCCATCATTTATCGAGCTACCTCGCAGTGGTTTGCGAGTATGGATAAAAAACCATCCGATGGCAAAGCAAGCTTGCGCGAAACAGCATTAGCTGGCATTGAAAATACCGAGTTCTTCCCAGCCTGGGGAAAGCAACGCTTGAACAGTATGATTGCCAATCGTCCAGATTGGACCTTGTCGCGTCAGCGCCAATGGGGTGTGCCGATGGCCTTCTTTGTTCACAAGGAAACCGGTGAGCCACATCCACGGACTGTAGAGTTGCTCGAAGAAATTGCAAAGCGGGTTGAAAAAGACGGGATTGAAGCCTGGCAAAAACTAGAAGTTGCTGATCTGCTAGGTGATGAAGCGACGCAATATGAAAAGAATCGCGACACCCTAGATGTTTGGTTTGATTCGGGTACAACCCATTGGCACGTCATTCGCGGCTCGCATCGTGATGAACTCTATCGCCCAGAAGCTGAGAATGCAGATGGTCGTCTAGCCGATTTATATCTTGAAGGTTCGGATCAACATCGCGGCTGGTTTCACTCTTCATTGCTGACTGGTGCCATGCTTGATGGCAAGCCGCCATATAAGGCACTTCTCACCCACGGCTTTACTGTAGATGGCCAGGGTCGCAAGATGAGTAAGTCGGTTGGTAATGTCATTGCCCCGCAGCAAGTTGCTGATAAGTTAGGCGCAGAAATTATTCGCCTGTGGGTAGCTTCTACGGATTACTCCGGTGAAATGACGATCTCCGATGAGATTCTGAAGCGCGTCGTAGAGAGTTATCGCCGTATTCGTAATACTTTGCGTTTCTTGTTAGCCAATTTGTCTGACTTTGATCCAAGCCAGCATACGATGCCAGCAAGCGAATGGCTAGAGATTGATCGCTATGCCGTTGCACTTGCCAGTCAATTGCAGCAAGATGTACAAGCGCACTATCAGGCTTACGAGTTTCAACCTGCTGTAGCGCGTATGCTGACTTTCTGTTCAGAAGATTTAGGCGGCTTTTACCTAGACATTCTGAAAGATCGCCTCTACACAAGCGCACCAGATTCAAAAGAGCGTCGTGCTGCACAGAATGCCTTATTCCATATCACTCGTAATCTCTTGAAATGGTTAGCTCCCTTTCTCTCCTTTACTGCAGAAGAAGCGTGGGCAACATTTCCGCATGGTACTAACGCGAAGCCTAGCGAATCAATCTTTATGGAAGAGTTCGGTGCCTTCCCAGAAATCGCCCAAGCCACAGAATTACTCGCCAAGTGGCATCGCATTCGAGAGATTCGCTCTGAAGTGACCAAGGCCATTGAGATTGAGCGAGAGGCAGGCAATGTTGGCTCTTCTCTACAAGCTGAACTCACTATCAAACTGGGAGACCCAGACTTTGCAATTCTGCAGTCCGTCAAGGATGACTTACGTTTTGTGACTATCACTTCCAGCGCCAATATTGAACGTAGTAGTGCGGGTCTAGAAGTACTGGTTCGTGGCAGTCAATATAAGAAGTGTGGTCGCTGCTGGCATCACACTAAAGATGTTGGCACACTCCCTGATCATCCAGAATTATGTGGACGCTGTATTAGCAATCTTTTTGGTGATGGTGAGGCGCGTTTGTTTGCATAAGCAAACTAGTCCTGAACTCATGCCTAATCCAATCACATGAACCTCTTATTCTTGCGCTATTTAGCCATTGCCTCGATCACACTATTGTTAGATCAGCTGACCAAGTGGTCGGCACTCAGCAATCTTCAGCTGGGAGTGCCCGAGCCAGTTTTACCTTTCTTAAACTGGCTTTTGCTCTTTAATCCAGGGGCAGCTTTTTCATTCTTGGCTCAGGGATCCGGTTGGCAACGCTGGTTCCTGACAATCTTGGGTTTAGCAGCCTCCGCCTATATCGTTTGGCTATTACGTAAGAGTTTGGGCGACAAGATGCTCTGCTGGGCACTGAGCCTCATTCTTGGGGGTGCTTTGGGCAATGTCCTGGATCGCATCATGTACGGCGCTGTAGTCGACTTTATTGATGTGTATTACGTAAATTGGCATTGGCCAGCCTTTAATATTGCCGATAGCGCTATTTGTATAGGAGCAGCGCTCATTATTTGGGGCGAGCTACGCAAGTCATTTGGCAAAACTTCCCAATCCCTTTAAGCTCAAGCCATGCAATCACTTTTGAACAAGAAAATCGTTCTCGGCATCTCCGGCGGAATAGCGGCTTATAAATCTGCTGAGCTGGCACGCATGCTCATGCAAGAAGGTGCAAGTGTTCAAGTGGTGATGACGGAAGCCGCTCAACAGTTTGTGACGCCAGTCACCATGCAGGCGCTCACAGGCAATCCTGTTTATACGAGTCAATGGGATAGCAGCATTACTAATAATATGGCTCACATTGAGCTCTCTAGGGCAGCTGATGCCATCCTAGTAGCGCCTGCTAGTGCAGACCTGATGGCAAAACTTTCCCTAGGCTTAGCTGATGACTTACTAAGCACCTTATGCCTAGCAAGAGATTGCCCGCTCCTCATTGCCCCCGCCATGAATAAACAAATGTGGGAGCATGCGGCAACACAAAGAAGCGCGCAACGTCTTCTTGCGGATAAGGTTGCTTTACTTGGTCCCGCCAGTGGTGTGCAGGCTTGCGGAGAAGTCGGCTTTGGTCGCATGCTCGAGCCTGCTGAAATTACTGAACAACTCATTGCCTTCTTCCAGAAAAAATCGCTAGCTGGTAAACGAGTCCTCATTACTGCTGGGCCTACCTTTGAAGCGATTGATCCAGTGCGCGGTATCACGAACCATAGCTCCGGCAAGATGGGTTTTGCAATTGCACGCGCCGCAGTTGAGGCTGGTGCTCAAGTCCAGTTAATTGCCGGCCCATGCGGGCTTTCAACGCCGCTTGAGGCTACCGGACAAATTAACCGTACTAATGTGCTTAGCGCCAAAGAAATGCATGCAGCCACTCTCAATGCAAGCGACTACGATATCTTCTTTGCAGTAGCCGCTGTTGCTGACTGGGGCATTGCTAAGCCAGCGAAAGAAAAAATCAAGCGCCAGGGAAAGCAGGCGCCAAGTCTGGAGTTCACTGCCAACCCTGATATTCTTGCGGATGTTGTCAAAACAGTGAAGACTAAGGGTGGCAAGCCATATCCGTACTGCGTTGGCTTTGCAGCCGAATCTACTGACTTGGCAAAGCACGCTGAAGAGAAACGTAAGCGTAAAGGTCTCCCCATGATCGCAGGCAATATTGGTCCAGATACGTTCGGTAGTGATCTGAATCAGCTGCTCATTATTGATGGCAGCGGCAGCAAGAAAATTGCAAAAGCGGAGAAGCTTGATCTAGCTAGACAGCTGATTCAATTGGTTGCTAAGAAAATTTAATTATTACTTCTACAAATACTTAAATCCCGTTTTAGGAAATCTCATGCAACAACTTCAAGTCAAAATTCTCGATGAACGAATGCGCGATCAGCTGCCTGCTTACGGAACCCCCGGTAGTGCTGGACTAGATTTACGCGCTTGTATTGATGAGGCGATTGAAATTGCCCCAGGACAAACAGTGCTTGTTCCAACTGGTTTAGCCATCTATGTTGAAGATCCTCGCTATGCAGCCTTTATTCTGCCGCGCTCTGGCCTAGGCCACAAGCATGGCATCGTGTTGGGTAACTTAGTGGGGCTGATCGATTCTGATTACCAGGGCCAGCTGATGGTAAGTACTTGGAATCGCGGCTCCTCGGTCTTTAAGCTCGAGCCTATGGAGCGCTTAGCTCAATTGGTAGTAATGCCCGTTCAACAAGTGGAGCTAAAAGTAGTTGAAGAGTTCACTGAGAGTAGTCGTGGGGCCGGTGGATTTGGCAGTACGGGTCGGGGCTAAGTTAGATATCTGCACTCGTATCTCGCGCTACTGATTGATTCTTTAAATTAAAAAACTACCCGAGGGTAGTTTTTTAATTTCTGGACAACATGTCTTGAGAGATTTGGACCGAGAAGAGGAATTAAATTTCCTCGACTGGCGCTACATCAGTCTTAGGTGCTTTGCCCGTTTGCACTGGCGCATCAAACTCCAGCTGCACTTTGCCATCAGCATCGACATCAACTGCAACATGACCACCTTGTGCCAACTTGCCGAAAAGTAGCTCGTCGGCCAACGCTTTGCGGACTGTGTCCTGAATAATCCGCTGCATTGGTCGCGCACCCATGAGAGGATCAAAGCCATGTTTTGCCAAATGGGCCCTTAGTGCAGGACTAAATGTGGCATCCACCTTCTTCTCATGTAGCTGCTCTTCGAGTTGCATTAAGAACTTATCAACCACCCGCATGATGATGGTCTCATCAAGTGCCTTGAAGGAAACAATCGCATCCAGACGATTACGGAACTCCGGTGTGAAGAATTTCTTAATATCCACCATCTCATCGCCGGACTCACGCGCGTTGGTAAAGCCAATGGTGGATTTCTGCATTGCCTCAGCACCGGCATTCGTAGTCATGATAATGATCACATTACGGAAATCAGTCTTACGACCATTGTTATCCGTTAAGGTGCCATGATCCATTACTTGCAATAGGATATTGAAAATATCTGGGTGAGCTTTTTCAACCTCATCAAGTAAGAGAACGCAATGCGGTTTCTTATTGACAGCCTCAGTGAGCAAGCCGCCTTGATCAAAGCCAACATATCCGGGAGGCGCACCAATGAGTCGGCTGACTGCATGACGCTCCATATATTCCGACATATCAAAGCGTAGAAGCTCAATGCCCAAAATATAGGCGAGTTGTTTTGCAACTTCAGTCTTACCAACGCCGGTTGGGCCAGAGAATAAGAATGAACCGATTGGCCGATCAATCTTTCCAAGACCTGCGCGCGTCATCTTAATGGCGCTGGCTAACGCTTCAATTGCAGGATCCTGACCAAACACCACACTTCTAATATCGCGATCTAGAGTTTGCAATTTACTACGGTCATCTACGGTCACAGACTGTGGCGGTATGCGGGCAATTTTCGCTACGATCTCTTCGATCTCTGGACGACCAATCGTTTTCTTCTGCTTCGACTTAGGCAAAATACGTTGGGCAGCACCAGCCTCATCAATAACATCAATTGCCTTATCCGGCAAATGGCGATCATTGATGTAGCGTGAGGAAAGTTCCGCAGCCGCGACCAAAGCAGCGGAAGCATATTTAACACCATGATGCTCCTCAAAACGGGATTTCAGGCCGCGTAAGATTTGTACTGTTTGATCAACAGTTGGCTCAACCACATCGACCTTTTGGAAGCGACGTGATAGCGCTGCATCTTTCTCGAAAATGCCACGGTACTCAGTAAAGGTAGTTGCACCAATACATTTAAGCTGACCATTAGATAAGGCAGGCTTCAATAAATTACTTGCGTCCAATGTGCCACCAGATGCAGCACCCGCACCAATTAGAGTATGAATCTCATCAATAAATAAGACGCCATGAGCACTATCTTTTAAGGACTTGAGCACGCTCTTGAGGCGCTGCTCAAAATCACCGCGATATTTAGTGCCCGCCAATAAGGCGCCCATATCCAGTGAATAGACTATGGCGTCTGCCAAAATCTCAGGGACGTCACCCTTGACAATGCGCCAAGCGAGACCTTCAGCAATCGCAGTTTTACCAACGCCTGCCTCACCCACCAATAGCGGATTATTTTTACGGCGACGGCAAAGTACCTGAATCACGCGCTCTACTTCGCTATCGCGCCCAATGAGGGGATCAATCTTGCCCTGTTTAGCTAAGACATTCAGGTTTTGGGTATATTGCTCCAACGGGCTTTCTTTTCCATTAGAGCCAGCTTCTTCAGTCTCTTGAGTCGCTTCAGCAGGCTTAACCTGCTCAGCCTGATCCTTACGGACCCCATGGCTAATAAAGTTCACTACATCTAGACGGGTTACTCCTTGCTGCTGCAAGAAATACACTGCGTGAGAATCTTTTTCGCCAAAAATGGCTACCAGTACATTAGCTCCAGTCACTTCTTTTTTGCCACTAGATGTCGATTGCACATGCATGATAGCGCGCTGAATCACTCGCTGAAATCCCAGGGTCGGCTGGGTATCTACCTCATCGTTACCAGGAACAACTGGCGTGTTGTCGTTGATGAAATTTTTCAGCTGAGTACGAAGCTCGGCAATATTGACTGCGCAGGCCTTAAGAACCTCGACCGCTGTTGCGTTATCCAGTAGTGCAGCAAGCAAATGCTCAACCGTAATGAACTCATGTCTTGATGCTCTCGCATCAACA
Organism: Polynucleobacter sp. CS-Odin-A6; assembly: GCF_018882095.1. Lineage (GTDB taxonomy): Bacteria > Pseudomonadota > Gammaproteobacteria > Burkholderiales > Burkholderiaceae > Polynucleobacter. The sequence continues at coordinate 300,741 of NZ_JACVPD010000001.1, read as the reverse complement.
AACGCCATATGCAAACTGACTTCTAATTCCTGGGCAATCATGCTTCCTCCATAGTGCACTGTAGTGGGTGACCCGCTTCGCGGGAGAGCTCGATAACTTGATGCACTTTTGTTGCCGCGACATCACGTGTAAATAAACCGCAAATGCCTTTGCCAACTAAATGAACCTGCAACATGATCCGTGTAGCTGTCTCATGATCCTTATTAAAATACTCCTGAATAACCATCACCACAAATTCCATCGGGGTGTAATCGTCATTCAATAGTAAAACTTTATACATCGAAGGGGTCTTTAATTTCTCGGCCTGCTTTTCGAGAAGAATGGTGTCTTCAATGTAAGGGTTGTTAGGATTGCCAACCGTTGGATTTTTCGTTGTACGACTCATGAGAACTATTCTAAACACAGATATAAAAATGGGGATTTGAGGGCTTTGTTGCAAAAAACCATCAACAGAGGCCTCAGTAAGACATATTGGGGCATTTTTCGATAAATAAAGGGGTAAATACTAATAACTATCTTTGCTTAACCTCTTGACACCCCACCATAAAGGGCAAACAATCGGGGGGTAGGCTTTATTTGAGTCCTATTTAGGCGTGTTGTAGAGCGAGACTGATTAAAAAGTATTCACCCTCATCACGGTTGTTTTAAGTTTATGTAATGGAGTTCGCATGGCGACCGGAATTGTAAAGTGGTTCAATGATGCAAAAGGTTTTGGCTTTATCAAACCTGATGATGGTGAAGAAGAGTTGTTTGCGCATTTCAGCGCGATCACAATGCCTGGGTTCAAAACCCTTAAGGAAAACCAAAAGGTAACGTTTGATATTACCCAAGGCCCTAAAGGCAAACAAGCTACTAATATCCAAGCAGCTTAATCTGATGTAGATCATTATTAAAAACCCAGGACTTGTTCCTGGGTTTTTTTTCGCCTGTAATTTGCTTCACTTAAAATGCTCAGTATGCATACATCTATAACCGTTTTGCGCAATATTATTTTCTCCGCTCTATATGCCAGCTCAGGAATTGCTGTAGCTCAAGTAAACACAGCTCTCCCCACAATTGAATTAAAGACGGGCATCTATCGTATCCAAGCGGAGCTAGCAGATACCCCCAAAGCAAGAGAAGTCGGACTCATGAATCGCACCAGCATGCCAACCAACTCGGGCATGCTATTCATCTTCGAACAAAAAGCAGGGCACTGTTTCTGGATGAATAACACCAAAATCCCATTGTCGATTGCATTCATTGCCGATGATGGCAAGATTGTGAATATTGAAGAAATGCAAGCTGACACTACCAATAATCACTGCCCCAAGGTAGCTGTACGCTATGCCCTAGAAATGAATAAGCAGTGGTTCTCAGAGAGAGTTATCGTGCCGGGAACGGTAATTCAAGGATTACCTAAGAAATAAAAAATGCAGATCTCAGTCTGCATTTTTTATTTGAGGGAAGATTACTTCCACCGCTTAATTAGTCAAAGTGACAAACGTAATGCACGGGAGACTCAGCGCGGATAATGAAGTAACCACCCTTTTCTACCTCCCAACTTTGACCCGCTTTGAACTCCACCTCGGGGGCGCCATTAATGCTGACAAAAGCATTACCGTCTACCACTTCCATGATTTCTTTTGTGCTGAGGTCAAAACGTAAGGTGCTTGGCAGCACTACGCCAACCGACTTACGGGTGCCGTTTGGCAGGGTAACCGTATGGGACACGCATTTACCATCAAAAAATACATTCGCTTTTTTGCCTACAGAAACTTGATCAAATTGCATCGTTATTCTTTCTAAACTGTGGTTAATAATTTTCAGCAAGCATTACTTGGCACGCTTGCGTCTTGCAGTCTCCGCAATCCGCATACGCAATGCATTGAGCTTAATAAACCCACCAGCGTCAGCTTGGTTATAAGCGCCGCCGTCATCATCAAAGGTGGCAATCGTCTGATCAAACAGAGTATTCGCTGAATCCCGTGAGATCACTGATACCGACCCTTTGTAGAGTTTCAAGCGCACGACACCATTGACCATCAGCTGAGTGTGGTCGATCAAGGTTTGTAATGCCAGACGCTCTGGTGCCCACCATAAACCGTTGTAAATCAAACTTGCGTAACGTGGCATGAGATCATCTTTGAGATGAGCTACTTCACGATCTAGAGTAATACTCTCAATACCACGGTGTGCTTTGAGCAAGATGGTGCCACCCGGAGTTTCATAACAACCGCGGCTCTTCATACCCACAAAGCGGTTTTCTACCAAGTCTAATCGACCAATACCGTGTATGCCGCCAATGCGATTGAGCTCAGCTAACAGCTCATGGGGCTTATAGGCTTTGCCATTAATAGCCACTGGGTCGCCCACACGAAATTCAATTTCAATAATTTCTGCTGCGTCTGGAGCATTTTCAGGAGAAGCGGTCCAACGCCACATCGACTCTTCAGCCTCGGCATTCGGATTTTCGAGATGACGGCCTTCGTAACTGATATGCAATAAGTTGGCATCCATAGAATAGGGTGAGCCGCCCTGCTTATGCTTCATCTCAACAGGGATGCCATGCTTTTCTGCATAGGCCATTAACTTCTCACGGGAGAGCAGATCCCACTCACGCCATGGAGCGATGACCTTGATTCCCGGCTCTAATGCGTAATAACCCAACTCAAAGCGGACTTGGTCATTCCCTTTACCAGTTGCTCCATGCGATACCGAATCCGCACCCGTTTGACGAGCAATTTCAATTTGGCGTTTAGCAATCAAGGGGCGTGCAATAGAGGTGCCTAGTAAATATTCGCCCTCATAAATCGTATTAGCGCGAAACATCGGGAATACAAAGTCGCGTACAAACTCTTCGCGCAAGTCATCGATAAAAATATTTTCTGGCTTGATACCAAATTGCAGCGCCTTAGCACGTGCTGGCTCCAGCTCTTCACCCTGACCTAAGTCTGCCGTGAAAGTCACAATCTCACATTGGTAAGTATCTTGCAGCCATTTCAAAATAACGCTGGTATCGAGACCGCCGGAATACGCTAGAACTACTTTTTTAATATCAGACATGATTTCTATTCAATCAAAAAAATGAAGCAACAAATAAATAGGGCAAATTACTTAAAAAGAATTAGTCCAAACGTCCACAGAGTAAATACTCCATCAACGCCTTTTGCACATGCAAGCGATTTTCAGCCTCTTCCCAAACAATGCTTTGAGGGCCATCAATCACTTCTGCAGAAACTTCTTCGCCACGATGGGCTGGTAGGCAATGCATAAATAAAGCCTGAGGCTTTGCCACAGACATCAACTCTTCATCCACCATCCAATCTTTGAACGCAATCATACGAGAAGTATTTTCATCCTCGTAGCCCATGCTAGTCCATACATCGGTTGTCACTAAGTCAGCATTTTTGCAGGCATCCATTGGATCAGCACAAACCGTGAGGTGTTTCAACGCTTCGGCAGTCAATCTTGACTCATCCAGCTGATAACCCTCTGGCGCAGAAAAGCGGATCTGAAAATCCAAACACTCCGCAGCCTGAATCCAGGTATAGGCCATATTGTTGGCATCACCTACCCAGGCAACGGTCTTACCTTGAATCGGGCCACGCGCCTCTACAAAGGTAAAAATATCAGCTAATACTTGGCAAGGATGGAATTCATTGGTTAAGCCATTGATGACTGGTACGCGAGAATTCGCTGCAAAGCGCTCGATGATCTCTTGACCAAAGGTGCGGATCATGATGATGTCGGTCATCCGTGAAATCACCTGCGCAGCGTCCTCTACAGGCTCGCCACGACCCAACTGGGTATCTCGGGTATTGAGATAGACGGCATGACCACCAAGCTGATGAATGCCCGCTTCAAAGGAGAGACGGGTACGAGTGGAATGCTTCTCAAAAATCATCGCCAAGGTGCGGTCGTGCAAGGGGTGCCAAGTCTCATAACTTTTGAACTTGGTCTTGAGCCATGCAGCGCGTTTCAGCAGGTAGTCGTATTCCTCACGAGTCAGATCAGCAAACTGTAAGTAATGCTTGACCTGGCCAGGCACTTGAGGCTTTGCCAACGATGTCATTTTGAGCTTCCTACTAAAGATTTAGCTTGCATTTTTTGTTTGGGCATTGAGCCGCACGAAAATTGTTTCTAAAGTCATCTTAAGGCCTTCTCAGACTGTTAAGCTCGAGAATTGAGCAATACCGATTCCTAACAACGATTTCTACGTCAACTTGAACCACAAAAAGCTTTTCATTCAAGGCATCACCACCTCTGGCAAACCTTTTCGCCCCAGCGACTGGGCCGAACGGCTTTGTGGAGTCATGGCCACTTTTCGCCCACCAGGCGATGCCGGCGATCCTCGCTTCACTTACTCGCCTTATGTCAGACCAGTAATCGTTGCAAAAGTAAAATGCGTTGTTATTGATACCAGACTAAGAGACCTTGATCCGAGAGCGCTAGACTTTGTTATGAACTTCGCCAAAGACAACGGTCTATCAATCGAAGAAGCCTGCGAATTCCAGCCGGATTCAATTACGCGCCCCCAATCCTAAAAACAAAAACCCGCTCTGATCAGGAGCGGGCTTAGACCTAGATCAATCTAGCGCCTGCCTAAAACTATGAAAGTCTTACGCTGCCATTGCCTTAATAGCGGCAGACAAGCGTGACTTCTGACGTGATGCAGTATTTTTGTGAGCAATCTTTTTATCAGAAATCTTGTCGATTGTTGATTGGGTTGCTGCGAACACCTTAGCTGCTACAGCCTTGTCGCCAGTTTCAATTGCTTTACGAACTGCCTTGATGGAAGTGCGAAGCTTTGAACGCAAGCTCGAGTTGTGTTCATTCTGTTTTACTGCCTGCCGTGCGCGTTTACGCGCTTGTGCGGTATTGGCCATCTTTAAACCTTGCTATATAAAATTTCAAAATACGGTTAACTTAAATTTTTTGCGATTCTGTGTGGTTCGCCAGATTTGTAAGCTGACTCACCAAAACCCAAGATTTTACATTAAAGGACCAAAAAAGCCCAGTCTCCTGACAAATAGGGGAAAATTGGCTGATGAATCTGCTTTCTGCCGCCGCCAAGGTTAGCTCCCTCACCATGCTCTCCAGGATTACCGGACTTCTCCGAGAAACCCTGATTGCCCGTAGTTTTGGCGCTTCCGAGTGGACTGACGCCTTTAATGTGGCCTTTAGACTACCCAACTTACTCCGCAGACTCTTTGCGGAAGGGGCCTTTTCCCAAGCATTTGTACCCATTTTGGGAGAAATTTCGAGCCAAGGGGATGTAAAACAGTCCCAAATCCTCGTAAATGCGGTTGCCACGCTCTTGTTTTGGGCTTTGTTACTTACCGTCCTCCTGGGAGTCATTGGGGCTCCAGTTCTCATTCTGGCGATTGCTACCGGGTTTGAGGGTGGCCCAGCCTACGAAGCAAGTGTTGTGATGACGCGCATCATGTTTCCTTATATTGGGCTGATTTCAATGGTTTCCTTATCAGCAGGGATTCTTAATACCTTTGGACGTTTTGCGATTCCCGCATTTACCCCTGTTTTACTCAATTTAGCCCTGATTGCTAGCGCCATCTTTTTGGCGCCGCAACTAGAGCAACCGATCTATGCCCTCAGCATTGGCGTTCTGTTGGGCGGCGTCTTGCAACTGGCCATTCAAGTGCCGGCACTTTCTCGCCTTGGCTTATTGCCCAAAGTGGGGTTATTACCTGGAGCCATTAAATCAGCCGTCCAGAACCCAGATGCCCGACGCGTCATGAAATTGATGGGGCCTGCAGTATTTGCAGTATCAGTTGCCCAAATTTCACTCATCATCAACACCAACATTGCTTCACGCTTACAGACAGGAAGCGTGTCTTGGCTCTCTTATGCGGATCGCTTAATGGAATTTCCGACAGCACTGTTGGGCGTTGCCTTGGGTACCGTCCTTCTCCCTAGCCTGAGTAAAGCAAATGCAAAAAATGATTTAGCGCATGCTGGTGAATTGTTAATCTGGGGCTTACAGCTCACCTTTTTACTTGCAGCCCCCTGCGCCATTGCCCTCTTTATTTTTGGTGAGCCTCTTGCTGCAGTCTTGTATCACTATGGCAAATTTACCGCCCTCGATGTCTTGATGACACAACGCGCTCTAGCCGCTTATGGCGTTGGATTGATTGGCTTGATTTTGGTAAAAATCCTCGCTCCAGGGTTTTATTCACGTCAAGATATACGCACTCCCGTAAAAATTGGCTTGTTGGTTTTAGTAGCGACCCAACTAGCGAATCTGGTTTTTGTACCTTGGCTCGGGCATGCCGGCCTAGCCCTATCGGTTGGCGCCGGCGCTTGCCTTAACGCAGCCCTTTTATGGATAGGCCTTCATCGCCGAGGCGCCCTCCCTAGCGCTTCCTGGTTGAAATATTTAGGGCAGCTATTACTTGCCTTAATTCCTTTTGCTTTCCTCCTGTATTACGCAGCTACTGCCCATGATTGGATTGCGCTTCAACAAACCCCTTGGACTAGAATAGGGCTAGTGGCGGCTTGGCTTGGGGCAGCTGCAGTCATTTACTTTGGAGCCCTAGGGCTTGTGGGCATCCGCTGGCAAAAATTCCTGCGTCATGCAAAATAGCTGATATGCCAACACAACAACTTGACTATTTCACCTCGCTGGTCGCTGAGGATAAACATTTCCCCTTAACTGAGGCAACAGTGGCCGTAGCACAACATGCCTATCCTGATCTGGATGTACAAGGGGTGCTCGATAAGATCGATCAATGGGGTAATAAACTTAAAAAACAAATTACTCCAGATACACCGCCGATTCAGCGTCTGCAATTATTGAAGCATTTCTTTTACCAAGAGTTAGGTTTTGGCCCCAACCAAAATGACTTCTATGCGCCTGAAAATTCTTATCCGCACCAGATCATTGAAAATCGCCGCGGCATTCCCATCTCATTGGCTATTTTGATGATGGAGCTCGGCCAGCAAATTGGCTTGAATATTCGGGGCGTCTCTTTTCCCAATCACTTCATGATGCGTATTTCCTTGCAACAAGGTGAAATCATCATGGATCCCTTGACCGGCAATTCACTCTCTAAGAATCAATTACAGGAAATGCTCGATCCTTACCTTGATGCAAAAGGTTATCGTGGTGAGCTCAGCTTACCGCTCAATATTTTCTTACGCGCCTCTAGCCCTCGAGAAATCCTCTCGCGCTTTATGAGAAATCTAAAAATGATTTACTCAGAGGATGAGCGTTGGGAACGTCTACTCGGCATCCAAGAACGTTTAGTGATTTTGTTACCAGACTCGCCTGAAGAAATTCGCGACCGCGGTTTAATCTTTGCGCAGCTGGAATATGTACGCCCTGCCATAGACGACTTACACCGGTATCTCAGCGAAATGCCAGGCGCTGAAGATGCCGCTGATATTCGGGAGCACATTGCTACCCTTGAGGGCCAAACTAAGCTGCATTGAGCTTATTTCTTTTTACCCTGAAAGAGTTTGTAAGCAGCAGCTATCACGATCGGAATGGCGGCAGCGCCAATGCCGATCAATACGATGACATTCAGGTTTTGGCGAATGATCGGAATATTGCCAAAGAAGTAACCAGCTACTACCAATCCAAATACCCACAAGATTGCGCCAGTGATATTGAATAATTGGAAACGTGCAAAGTTCATTTCTGAGACGCCGGCAACAAAAGGCGCAAAAGTTCGGATGATCGGTAGAAAGCGGGCAACGATAATCGTCTTGCCACCATGCTTCTCATAAAAAGAGTGTGTTTTACGCAAAGCTGCCTGATCAATCCAGCGTGATTCGCTAGTAAAAATTCTTTGGCCAATCCAGCGGCCAATAAAGTAGTTAACGGTATTGCCAGCAATTGCGGCGATTAGCAATCCAATACACAGAGTCCACAGATTAAAATGCTCAGTCGCGCAATAAGCGCCGGCAATAAACAATAACGAATCGCCCGGCAAAAAAGGGGCGACTACCAAACCAGTCTCTGCAAATACAATGGCAAATAGCAAGCCGTATGCCCAGTAGCCATATTGCTGAATCACCACATCCAGGTGGCGGTCAATATGCAATAGCATGTCACTTAACTGCAATAGGGTGTCAATCAACGGCTTGCTCCTGTCTGATTGCATGGATATTAACAGGCTGACAATACAGTTCACCACATTTCATTCTTATAATGGGTTATGCAAACTGAACCTCACATTCAGCCTCCGCATTTACCCGATCAGCCACCCATCCTTTGTATCGTTGGCCCCACAGGTGCAGGCAAAACCCACCTCGCAATGGCTTTAGCAGAGCACGCTAAATCGATTGGCCAAACTCTTGAGTTAATCAGCATGGACTCCGCTTTGGTATATCGCGGGCTCGATATTGGTAGCGCAAAACCAAGCAAGACAGAGCAAGCAGCAGTTCAGCATCATCTGATTGATATCTTAGAGCCCACTGAGTCGTATTCAGCAGCGCGCTTTGCGAATGATGCCAAGCGACTGTGCGAAGAAATTCGTGCACGTGGAAATATTCCTGTTGTTGTAGGGGGCACGATGTTGTATTGGCGCGCATGGGTGCATGGCCTCTCTTCACTCCCACCGGCTGATCCAGAAATCCGTGCCCGCCTTGATGAGCAAGGCAGGCTGATTGGCTGGCCCGCCATGCATACTGAATTAGCCAAAGTAGACCCTCACACGGCCGCACGCTTGCAACCGAACGACTCTCAACGAGTGCAACGCGCCTTAGAGGTTTATGAGATTACCGGCAAACCGATGTCTGAACTCTTGGCAGATGCGCCGAGCGAAGACGGCAGAGAAGGTTCGGCCATTCCACCATGGATTAATTTGGTATCACTCGAACCCAGTGACCGCTCCCGCCTGCATCAGAATTTAGAAAAACGGTTTGATGAAATGCTAGCCGGAGGTCTCCTAGAGGAAGTAAAGAGATTGAGAAATAATCCTGAGCTTCATGCTGACTTGCCTGCTGTGCGAGCGGTTGGCTACAGACAAATCTGGGAATATTTATCCGGCGATATTGATCAAACAGAAATGCGCTATAAAGCGCTGGCAGCCACTAGGCAACTTGGCAAAAGACAGCTCACTTGGTTGCGAGCCATTGCCGACAGAAACACTTTCGATCCCTTCAACCCACATGAGTGGGATGCAGCCTTGGAGCACTGCAAGCAAAGTCTAAGTAGTCGAAAAGAGAGCTTTAAATAACAATCGTTTGGGGTGCACCCGTTGGACGCTCAACCACTTCTCCAGCAACCCAAGCATCTAAGCCTTCAGCCTTGAGAGATTGGATTGCGGCATCCGCTTGATCCGAAGACACAATCACTACCATACCAATACCGCAGTTAAATACCCGCACCATCTCGGCATCGGCAACGCCACCCTTCATCTGCAACCAACGGAAGAGATCCGGCATTTGCCAGCTATCGCGATGTAACACCGCTTGGGTATTTTCTGGAAGTACCCGAGGCACGTTATCTACCAGACCACCGCCAGTAATATGAGCCATCCCTTTGACATTCATCTCAGAAATAAGCTTAAGGAGAGGTTTGACATAAATTTGTGTCGGCGCCATCACGACATCCCCTAACGGACGACCACCCAGGTCATCAGTTGGCTTGGCTCCGGCCCGCTCAATAATTTTGCGAACCAATGAATAGCCATTGGAATGTGCACCACTAGAACCAATTGCCAAAACCACATCGCCCGGAACAATTGTTGCCCCAGTAATAATTTTGGATTTTTCAACAGCGCCCACCGCAAATCCAGCTAAATCGTATTCACCAGGAGGGTACATACCAGGCATCTCAGCAGTTTCACCACCAATCAGGGCGCAGCCGGAAAGCTCGCAACCCCTGGCGATGCCGCCTACTACAGTTGCCGCAGTATCCACACTGAGCTTGCCGCAAGCAAAGTAATCCAAGAAAAAGAGGGGCTCGGCACCTTGAACCAAAATATCGTTCACGCTCATCGCCACCAAATCTTGTCCGATCGTATCGTGACGATTCCATTCAAAGGCTAATCTGAGCTTTGTGCCAACGCCATCAGTACCAGACACTAATACTGGCTCTTTGTAGCGCTTGGGCACCTCAAAGAGGGCGCCAAAGCCGCCTATCCCTGCTAGCACGCCTTCGCGCATGGTTTTCTTTGCCAGAGGCTTAATCCGATCTACTAAATCATCCCCAGCGTCGATATCGACGCCCGCATCACGGTAGGAAAGGCCTTTTGAGGAAGAATCAGTAGATGAGGTCATGGCAGAAATAGAAGATTAGTAAAAAACAGGACTTGGTCGGTAGAATCATTGAATTCTAGAGGATTCGAGCAAGATGGCTGAAATATTTACCCCTTTTCTAACTGCATTTATTCTGGCTTACGCCCTACGCCCAGTTTGCTTGTGGCTTGAGAGGCATCGCCTGCCTCGTGCAGTGGCGGCTGGAATTGCCATGATTATTGGCTTGGCAGTCCTATTTTCGATTTTGACCTTGTTTGTTACCCTCCTCAAAACTGAAATCCCCCTCATTAAGGCTCAGTTTCCAGAATGGATCCAAAACACCCAATCCTGGCTTGGGCCAAAGCTGAATGAACTTCATATTAGTTTTGACTGGGGGACACTAAAGACCACTGCAACCCAGAAGATCACCGAGCACCTGAACGACAACTCTGAAGCTCTGATGTCCTCCACTTTTGATACCGTATTGATGTCAGGCAGCTCGGTAATTGCAGGCTTCGTCAATGCTGTTCTGATCTTGTTTGTCATGTTTTATCTTCTGATTGACTGGGATCACTTTTTTAGACTCGTCCGAAAGATTGTGCCGCTCCGCGCACAAGATACCGTATGTCACTTGGCCATGCATGCCGATGGCCTACTATCGCAATATCTCAGAGGCATGCTGACTGTGATCGCCATCATGTCTGTTTTCTATGGTGTTGCTTTAAGCGTGATTGGCATTAAAGGTGCGGTGGCATTAGGTGTATTCACTGCACTCATGATTGTGATTCCTTACATTGGCATCACTTTGGGCTTTACTTTGGCTATCCTTGCGGCTCTGTTGCAGTTTGGCCCTAGCGGCGCAATCATTGGCGTTCTCGCGGTGTTTGGACTAGGTCAATTCCTCGAAGGCTTCTTCTTAACTCCACGCCTGGTTGGCGAGCGAATCGGGCTGCATCCGGTCGCCGTAGTCTTCGCCTTATTGTTATTTGGAAAATTATTTGGATTTTTTGGCGTGCTTCTGGCATTGCCTGCTAGTGCAGTCGGCTTGGTTCTATTCCAGTACGGCTGGTCGCGCTACACCCAAAGCCCGTGGTACCAAAAGTAAGCTTCTGCGGAAATGAATAAGGCTCCGCTACCACGGCAGTTTGCTCTTGATATTAGTCATACGCCCAAACCCAGTTTAAATAATTTCTTAGCCGGTGAGAATCTAGCGCTGCACTCTGCCTTACTGACTGTCGCCAAATCCTGGGAAATAAATCACCCAAGACTTGCCAGTGAAAACCCATTGGATCAGCGCTGGATGTATTGGTGGGGCTCGGGAGGATCGGGTCGCACCCACCTGCTCAGCGCCATTGGTAACCAAGCCCAAGGGCTAGGTCTAGAATATTTTCCCCTAACTCCTAATGAGCCGGTCTCATGGGTGCGTCTAGAGGAGCATCTGCCCTCTTTACGTAGCAGCGATCGTCCATCCGCCATTACCGTAGATGATGTGGATCGCTTGGATGAGCGTCTCGTAGCATCCTTATTTCGGATTCTGAATGAAATTCAGGGTAGCAAAGCAATATATATTTTTATGGCAGGCAATAGCGCTCCAGCTAATCTGAAGCTCAGAGAAGACCTGCGTACAAGGCTGGGGTGGGGTTTAATCTTTCAAACCCATCTTTTGACCGATGATGAGAAAATACAGGCTTTACAACAAGCAGCACAGGCACGTGGCTTAGTTCTATCACCAGATGTATTGCCTTGGCTGCTAAATCGCTTTTATCGGGATATGCCAAATCTCATGGCTTTGATCGATGCGTTGGATGCCTATTCACTAGAGACAAAACGTGCTGTTACTTTGCCGCTTGTACGAGAGCTTTTACAGCCAAGATAAATATTAATGACTCAAATAGCACTGTTCGATTTAGATCACACCCTCCTACCCTGCGATAGCGATTATGAATGGGGGCAGTTCTTAGCCCGCATTGGGGTAGTGGATAGCAAATACTATGAGCAGCAAAATGAGCGCTTCTATCAAGACTACAAAGATGGCAAGCTTAATATTCAGGAATTTCTTCGCTTTGCTTTAAAGCCACTCTCAGAACATTCTCGCGCACAGCTGCAGGAATGGCATGATGCCTTTATGCAAGAAGTGATTACCGGTCAACTCCGTCAACAGGCTTTAGACTTGGTCAAGCGCCACCAAGATGCTGGTGATCTTTGCTGCGTTGTCACCGCAACCAATAGCTTTGTTACACGTCCTATCGTCGAAAGTTTTGGTATCGAGCATCTCGTTGCTACTGAACCCGCTACTGTAGGAGATAACCCTCTTGCTAACTTTACGGGGGAAGTCAAAGGAATTCCGAGCTTTCGGGAAGGCAAAATTCAACGGGTGCATGATTGGCTTGCCACTCAGCACTTAGCGCTAGATCAATTGCCAAAAAGCTATTTTTATTCAGACTCTCTGAACGATTTACCTCTCCTGGAAAAGGTTAGTAACCCCGTTGCTACCAATCCAGATGCTCGCCTACGTGATGAAGCCTTAAAACGTCGCTGGCCCATACTTGAACTGTTTGCATGATTACCAAATTTATTAAACGAATTTTACGTCGCGACCCCATGGTCCGACATACTGCCGTACACACCTCCGGCGCGCCAAAACGGGTACCAAAAAAATCACATCGCATTGATCCAAGCCTACTTTCTAAAAACGCAGTGAAGGTAACGGATACGCTTCAACAAGCTGGCTATGAAGCTTTTATTGTGGGGGGTGCAGTTCGAGATTTAGCCCTAGGTATTGGCCCCAAAGATTTTGATGTGGCGACCAATGCAACGCCCGAGCAAGTACAAAAACTGTTTCGCAAAGCGCGCCTGATTGGCCGGCGATTTCAGATTGTGCATGTCACTTTTTTTGGCAAAGGTCATCCTGAAATCATTGAGGTATCGACCTTTAGAGCTCTATTAGAGAACGCTGGAGAGCATGTCGCCGAAAATGGTCGCATTCTCCGAGATAACGTTTGGGGTAGTCAACATGAAGATGCTGCACGTCGAGATTTCAGCATCAATGCAATGTATTACGACCCTGCCACTGAAACCGTACTCGACTATCACGGTGGCATGGCAGACATGCAGAAGAAAACCTTACGCATGATTGGCGACCCTGCCAAACGCTATCGCGAAGATCCGATTCGGATGCTTCGCGCTATTCGCTTCGCAGCTAAAACCGGCTTTACCTTAGATGCTGCAACCCGTGAACCCATTGCCAAACTGGGTAAGCTAATTAATGATGTACCTTCTGCGCGACTGTTTGATGAGATTCTTAAGCTCCTCATGTCCGGTTACTCATGGGCAGCAATTCAAGGCTTAAAGGATGCTGGACTACATCACGGACTACTTCCCTTACTTGACCACATTCTCGATGACAAGGCGGATTCTAAAGAAGCCAATGATTTTGTGCGGATTGCTTTAGCCAATACGGATGAACGCATTCAATCGGGCAAGAGCGTTTCCGCTGGATTTTTATTTGCCACCTTGTTGTGGCCTGATCTATTAATCAATTGGAACAAGAATATCGCCAAAGGGATTTCCAATATCCCAGCCCTCCATGATGCAATGGATGAAACTATTGCCAGCCAAAGCAATGGGATGGTCATTCAGCGTCGCTTCGAGAGTGATATGCGAGAAATCTGGTCTATGCAGCCCCGCTTTGAAAAGCGGGTAGGTCGCTATCCTTATCGCCTGATTGAATCTCCCCGCTTTAGGGCCGGTTATGACTTTATGTTGCTCCGGTGCGCTACTGGCGAGAAAAATCCAGCCTTAGGTGAGTGGTGGACTAGCTTTATTGCTCAAGATCTTGCTGGCCAAGAAGCACTCATGGCTAGCGTAAAGAACGAGAGCAGTCATGCAGCGTCACCCACTAAGCGACGTCGTCGCAGAAAAGCCAAAGTCACTTCACCAACAGAGGGTGAAGCGAGCTAAGCAGACTTGAGAAAAATTCAGTAAAGTAAGCCCAATTGGTTCAGTAGTTTCTATCGCTGTATTTCTCGTTGGGATGCCTATGGCACGCGCTTTCATTGGATTTGGTGGCAATATCGGTGACACGCGTCAGCTCATTACTGACGCAATTATTTGCCTTGCACAACGCTGTGAACTCCAGATTGTGACTAAAAGTTGCTTTTATCAAAGCGCGCCCTTTCAAGCGACCGGTGGCGATTACATCAATGCCGTGATTGAAATCGAGACCCAATTGAGCCCTTATGGCCTTTTGCATGTCTGCCAAGCAGTTGAACAAGAGTTTGGACGTGAGCGTCCCTATACCAATGCGCCCCGTACAATTGATTTAGATATCCTGGCATTTGAAGGGGTATCTCAAGAAGATTCCGAACTCACCCTTCCCCACCCTAGAATCATTGAACGATCCTTTGTGCTGCTACCTCTCTTAGAAATAGCCCCTGACTTCTTTTTACCGAACTGGGGTGAACTCAAGACGTATTTACCTCAAGTAGCTGACCAGCGCATTGAGAAACTGCCTTGCCGCAACTGCAATTGCGAAGAAAAAGTGATTTATAGTCAATCGGCGCATTAATTCATTAAACTCACGCCATGGGTTACTTGCAAGGCGATAAGCCAATGACGATTTCTAAACTCCTCTCGATGCGTGCCGAGGGCGAGAAAATAGCGATGCTCACTGCATACGACGCAACCATGTCTGCCTTATTAAATAGCTGTGGAGTAGATACTATTTTGATTGGAGACTCCTTGGGTAATGTAATCCAAGGGCACTCAAGCACTACCCCAGTGACTGTTGAGCAGATGGCGTATCACACAGAATGTGTTGCCCGCGCTAATTCAAATGCTTTTGTGATTGCAGATCTTCCCTTTGCCAGTTATGGAGATCCTGCTCAAGCCTTAGATTCAGCGGCAGACCTTATGCGTGCTGGTGCTGATATGGTGAAGCTTGAGGGTGGTGATTGGCAAATTGACATCATTCAATATTTAGTAGAGCGGAGCGTTCCCGTGTGCGCACACCTTGGCTTGCTACCCCAGTCAGTTCATATCTTGGGCGGCTACAAAGTTCAAGGCAAGTCGAAGGATGCTGCCAGCCTGATGCTAGAACAAGCCATTGCTTGCGAACAGGTCGGCGCACAAATGATTGTGCTCGAAGCGATTCCTTCTTCGCTTGGCAAACAGATTACCGAATCACTCTCTATCCCAACCATCGGAATCGGTGCAGGGGCTCATTGTTCAGGACAGGTATTGGTTCTACAGGATATGTTGGGTATCAGCCCAGGTAAGCCGCCGAAGTTTGTTAAAAACTTTCTAGATGGCCATACCTCGATTGAGGCCGCTGTCAAAGCCTATGTTCGAGAAGTGAAATCCGGAAAGTTTCCCGGACCTGAACATGGCTTTGCTGGTTAACTCCCCTTGCGACACCTTAACTAAAGAAACTTTTGACACCATCAAACCAGCCCTTTTGATGAGGGTTGTGTTTGTCACCACCGGACTTGAGGCTGTCATCAAACTTTTGCAATAAGGCTTTCTGTTCATCGGTTAATTTGACCGGAGTCTCAACGGCAATATGAACAAACAGGTCGCCAACCATGGTAGACCGTAAACCCTTAATACCCTTGTTCCGTAAGCGGAATGTTTTTCCAGTCTGCGTACCCTCAGGAATCGGGAATTCAACGCGCCCTGAAAGCGTTGGTACCTCAATATCTCCGCCAATAGTTGCAGTGGTAAAAGAGATCGGCATCTGGACATGTAAGTCACTGCCATCGCGCTCAAATACCTTATGCGGCTTCACTCTCACTTCTACATAGAGATCACCGGATGGTCCGCCATTGACGCCCGGCTCTCCATTACCGACTGAGCGCACACGCATACCATCATCAATTCCTGCGGGGATTTTGATTTCGAGTGTTTTTTGTTCTTTATGTTTACCGCTGCCATGGCATGTTTTGCACGGCTTCGGAATGTACTCGCCAGTGCCGCGGCACTTAGGGCAAGTTTGCTGCATCGAGAAAAAGCCCTGCTGTACCCGAACTTGGCCATGGCCATCGCAAGTAGTACATTTTTCTGGCTTACTGCCGGGCTCTGCGCCAGTGCCATGACATGGCTTGCAATCACTCCAACTTGGCACCCGAATTTGCGTGGTGTAACTCTCAGCTGCTTGCTCGAGGGTAATCTCCATGTTGTAACGTAAATCAGCGCCCTTGTAGACTTGCGGCCCTGACTGGCGTCCACCACCTTGTCCGAAGATATCGCCGAAGATATCGCCGAAGGCATCAGAGAAACCGCCTCCACCAGCTCCGAAGCCACCGCCGCCGAAACCGCTAGACTGATCAACACCTGCATGACCGTATTGGTCATAAGCAGCGCGTTTGTTCGTATCAGTTAATGTTTCGTAAGCCTCTTTTACTTCTTTAAATTGCGCTTCCGATGTTTTGCTATCGGGATTACGGTCAGGGTGATGCTTCATCGCCAACTTGCGGTAAGCCTTTTTTAGCTCTTCATCGCTTGAACCTCTAGCAACACCAAGCACTTCGTAATAATCGCGTTTACCTTTAGCCACAAAATTCCTCTCAACAACCTGAATGACACAAGTCGGCACGAGGCCGACTTGTTATTAAATTACTTCTAAATTGCGTTAAATTGCTTTCAATCTCTGAGATTACTTCTTGTCATTGACTTCTTTAAAATCCGCATCCACCACATCGGCATCAGGAGTAGCGCCTGGTGTGCCACCGGGAGCTGCGCCGGGAGCAGCACCGCCACCAGCCTTAGCCTGTTCAGCAGCCATGGCCTTTTCGCCTAGCTTCTGACTGGCTTTACCCAAAGCCTCGGTCTTGGTTTCAATGGCAGCTTTATCACTACCTTTGATTGCTTCGTCCAGCTCTTTCAGGGCAGCTTCGATCGCTTCTTTTTCAGAACCTTCTAAAGTAGCGCCATGCTCTTCCAAAGCCTTCTTAGTGGAATGAGCCAAAGCATCAGCAGTATTGCGCGCCGTTACCAATTCCAATGCTTTTTTATCTTCATCCGCATTGGCTTCAGCGTCTTTCACCATGCGCAGAATTTCTTCTTCAGTCAAACCCGAGTTTGCTTTGATAGTGATTTTGTTCTCTTTGCCGGTTGTTTTGTCTTTTGCAGTCACGTGCAAAATACCATTGGCATCAATATCAAAAGTTACTTCAATTTGCGGCATACCGCGCTGTGCAGGAGCAATGCCTTCCAAATTAAACTCACCGAGTAATTTGTTGGCTACAGCCATCTCACGCTCACCCTGGAAACACTTAATCGTCACCGCTGGCTGGTTATCTTCCGCAGTGGAATAGACCTGTGAATGCTTCGTAGGAATCGTGGTGTTCTTTGGAATCATCTTGGTCATCACGCCACCCAAGGTCTCGATACCCAATGACAAGGGAGTCACGTCCAAGAGCAATACATCCTTACGATCTCCTGACAATACTGAACCCTGAATCGCTGCACCAACAGCAACCGCTTCGTCTGGATTCACGTCCTTACGGGGCTCTTTGCCAAAAATTTCTTTTACCTTGTCCTGAACAGCAGGCATACGGGTTTGACCACCAACCAAGATCACATCATCAATCTCAGCAGGATTCACACCAGCATCTTTAATTGCAGTTAAGCAAGGACCGGCAGTGCGGTTGATCAACTCTTCTACCAAAGACTCTAACTTGGCGCGAGTCAACTTGAGATTCAAATGCTTAGGACCACTTGCATCAGCAGTCACATAGGGCAAGTTGATTTCAGTTTGCTGAGCGGAGGACAATTCGATCTTGGCTTTTTCAGCAGCGTCTTTCAGGCGTTGCAAGGCCAATACATCCTTACTTAAATCTACGCCTTGCTCTTTTTTGAACTCAGCAATGATCCAATCAATGATGCGCTGGTCAAAATCTTCGCCACCTAAGAAGGTGTCACCGTTCGTGGAGAGTACTTCGAACTGCTTCTCACCGTCTACGTTAGCAATCTCAATAATGGATACGTCGAATGTACCGCCACCCAAGTCATAAACCGCAATCTTGCGATCAACCTTGTCTTGTTTGTCCAGGCCAAACGCTAATGCAGCTGCTGTTGGCTCGTTGATGATGCGCTTGACATCCAAGCCAGCAATACGACCAGCGTCTTTAGTTGCTTGACGTTGGCTATCATTGAAGTAAGCCGGCACCGTAATCACCGCTTCAGTCACTTCTTCGCCAAGATAATCTTCGGCAGTCTTTTTCATTTTGCGCAGAATTTCTGCGGACACCTGTTGTGGTGCCATTTTTTTATCGCGCGCCTCAACCCAAGCATCCCCGTTATCTGCTTGAACAATTTTGTAAGGCATCAAACCGATGTCTTTTTGCACTTCAGCATCGGTAAATTTACGACCCATCAAACGCTTCACGGCATAGATCGTGTTCTTAGGATTGGTTACTGATTGACGCTTGGCAGGCGCACCAACCAACACTTCACCATCTTCGACATAAGCGATGATGGATGGCGTTGTACGGCCGCCTTCGGCATTCTCGACAACTTTAGGTGCATTGTTTTCAACAACGGAAACGCACGAGTTTGTGGTTCCCAAGTCAATTCCGATAATCTTTCCCATAATGGCTCCAAAAAAATTAGGTTAGGTGTAATTTAGTAAAACTGCTATTAAATTGATAATCAATAAATGGGGTTGAAAAGAAGGAATTCAAGGGTCAAAAGAGTAAAAAAGGCAGAAATCTGCCCTTTTTACCTTGTTTGGCCTAGAAACCCGCTAAAACCGCTGATTAAGCAGGATTTAAGGATTATTTGGGCGCACTGACCGTAACCAATGCGGGGCGCAGAATACGATCGGCAATGGAATAACCCCTTTGAAGTACTGAAACCACGGTATTGGCCTCCTGGTCTGAAGGCACTGAGGCGATGGCTTGGTGATGGTGAGGGTCAAACTTATCCCCCACAGCAGGGTTAATTTCAGTCATACGGCCTTTTTCAAAGGCCGAAAGTAACTGCTTCAAGGTGATTTCTAAGCCCTCTTTAAAGGCTTTGGCATCGACTGCCTCAGCAGTCAGGGCGGCATACAAGCTATCCGTTACGGGCACAAGATGTTCTGCAAAGCTCTCAATTGCAAACTTATGGGCTTTGGAGACATCCTCTGCTGCACGGCGACGAATGTTTTCACCCTCAGCCTTCGCGCGCAAGAAATTGTCTTGCATCTCTGTAAGCTTTTGGTTTAACTCAGCAATTTCTTGTTCTGGAGTATTTGCTTCGGAAACTGATGCTTCAGCACTACCTTCAGCCGGAGTATCTGAGGCGATATTTTCCTGCTCAGAACTGGGTTGTTGATTTTCTTGGGTCATGGGGACAATCTCACTTTTCTATCAGAATGACTACTTCTCAACCATATGGGGTCAATCGAGATAATTTCAAGTACATCTAACTTGAGGTAGTTTTGGCAGCAGCTAAATCAGCCAAGCGATTACGCTCAACTAAAGTTGCGTCGGACTCAACACCCAAACTCCAGCCAGATAAATGCTGCTGAGCAATCTCATACATTGCCTCAATCCACTTTGGGCTGCCATTGAGGCAAGGAATATAGCGGTAATCTTTTCCGCCATGTTCCAAGAAAATGTCGCGTGCCTCCATGGCAATTTCTTCCAGAGTCTCTAAACAATCCGCCGGAAAGCCTGGGCAAAAAATATCGACTCGCTGACAGCCTTCTTCGCCAAGTTTTTCAATTGTTGGCGCTGTGTAGGGTTTGAGCCATTCAGCCTTGCCGAAGCGGGATTGAAAAGTAGCTAAATACTGTCCAGGCACTAAGCCCAAAGACTCGCCAAGCAAGCGGCCTGTTTTTAAGCACTCACAATGGTAGGGGTCACCCTTCATTAAATTACGCTTAGGTAGCCCATGAAAAGACATTACCAAGCGATCCCCTTTAGCAAAATCAGGGCGCCCATCCTTATCCCATGCACTTAAGACTTGGTCGCGCAATGCGGCAATGTAAGCAGGGTTGTCATGATAGTGCTTGATCAAACGCAGCTCTGGCTGGTTACGCCAGGTTCCCAGAACACGAAATACCTCATCAAAACTTGAGGCGGTAGTTGTTGCTGAATACTGTGGATAGAGTGGCAGCAGTAATAAGCGCTCCATACCCTGTGCCTGAAGGGCTTCGAGAGCTTGTTGGGTAGAGGGCTCGCCATATCGCATCGCCAGATCAACCAACACCACCTCCCCATGTTGAGCGAATTGATCGCCCAATTCTTTCGCTTGCAAACGCGAGTAATGCATTAAAGGTGAGCCTAATTTCGGCAACCAAATCGAAGCATATTTCTTGGCAGAGGCACCACTACGAATCGGCAAAATGATGGCATTCAGGATCAACCACCATATGAACTTTGGGATTTCTACTACACGAGGATCGGATAAGAATTCTTTCAAATAAGACCTTACCGCTTTCGCTGTTGGCGCGGAAGGTGTGCCTAGATTCAGCAATAAAACTGCTGTCTTCGAAGGGCGTAGGTGAGGATTTTGATTCAATGAGGGTCCGTCTTAATTAAAAAAGCTAAAAGAAAAAATTTTCGTCATCAGGAGCTCAGAGCGCCTGATAATAATTTAGAAGTGATATCGACAATCGGAATGACGCGATCATAAGCCATGCGGGTTGGGCCAATTACTCCCAAAGTACCAACAATCTGACCATCCACACTATAAGGCGCGCTAATCACTGCTAAGTCTTCATAGGGCAACAGATCACTTTCACCGCCAATAAATATCTGAATACCATCCGCATGGCTCGAGACATCTAATAACTGCATCAATACTGATTTTTGCTCGAGCATGTCAAACATCTTCCGAAGCTTATCTAAGTTCGTACTCAGATCGCCCACATTGAGCAAGCGGCGCTCTCCGGACAGCAACATATCCCCTTGACCCATGCCATAGTCACTCACACCACTTTGCAGTGCCAAGGCCATCAATCCAGAGATGTCACAGCGAAGATTATCCAAATCCGCAGCAAGATGCGCACGCACCTCAGCAAAACTCTTGCCGGCAAATTGCATATTGATGTAATTTCCTGCTTCCACCAACTGACTCGGCGTGTAATCCTGCGTGGTCGGCAGAATGCGATTTTGGACATCTCCTTCTGGAGTCACCATGATGAGCAAAATCTTACCCTCACCTAATCTTAAAAACTCAATATGCTTAAAAACTTGGGCCCGCTTAGGCGTCATGACCACGCCGGCAAAATGGGTCAAATTGGACAAAATTTGCGCAGCGGAGTTCATTACCCTCTGTGGGGAGTCTGGCAAGAGCCCCCTTTCCATCTCACGGGCGGCAATTTCTTCTAAGGGTCGGACGGTGACCATCGTATCCACAAACAGGCGATAGCCTCTTGGGGTGGGGATGCGGCCAGCAGAGGTGTGTGGACTAGTCACCAAGCCCATTTCTTCTAAATCAGCCATCACATTACGAATCGTAGCCGCTGACAGATCTAGCCCAGAGAACCGAGAAAGGGTCCGAGAGCCAATAGGCTGCCCCTCTTCGATGTAACGCTCGATGAGGGTTTTTAGTAAGGCGCGGGATCGATCATCCATAGTAGAAGGGATTTTATGCGTATGGTTTAATCGTTATATGTTAAGCCCATCCTCAAATTCCACCAAAAAGGCCTTTAGCCGGGTTGCGCTTGTTGGCAAATATCAGGCTGATGGCATGCAAGAGCGCCTAAAGGATCTTGCTGAACTCCTAGCCAAGCAGGGCTGCGAGGTCTTTCTAGAGGCCTCTACCGCGTCTCATTTAAACCTAACCACCTATCCCTCCAAAACAGCAGAGGCATTTACTGGGGCGATTGATTTGGCGGTCGTTTTGGGCGGCGACGGCACCATGCTCGGAATTGGGCGTCAGTTAGCTGGCAGTGATGTTCCTTTGGTTGGAATCAATATGGGGCGTTTGGGCTACATGACCGATATTCCCATTCAGAATGTTGAAACCATACTTCCCCAAATTATTGCTGGTGAATATGAAGCGGATGCGAGAACCCTGCTTGATGCTGTCGTGCTTCGCAAGGACCAGGTCATTAATCGCGCTTTGGCCTTAAATGATGTTGTCGTGAATCGTTCTGGAATTTCTGGAATGGTTGAGCTCGCCGTTCGCGTTAACGGCTCATTCATGTACAACCAACGATCTGATGGCTTAATTGTGTCAACCCCTACCGGCTCAACCGCCTATGCCTTATCAGCTGGTGGACCCATTCTCCATCCTCGGGTCGCTGGAATTTTATTAGTGCCAATTGCACCGCACGCCCTATCCAATCGCCCGATTGTGTTGCCAGAAGATATTGTGGTGAGCATTAAGGTGATTGATGGCAGAGAGGTTATTGTGAACTTTGATATGCAAACCCAAACCAATTTGCAAGCAGGCGACATCATTGAAGTGCGCCAATCCAAAAAAACAATCACCTTACTTCACCCTCTCGCCCACAGCGACTACAAAACCTTGCGAGAGAAGTTACATTGGAATGAGTATCCATCGACATTCTGATGTCGAATTGCTCAGTACGCTAACATATGCTTCAGACTCTCGCGCTCCGTGATTTTGTCATTGTTGATCAATTAGAGCTCGACTTTGCTTCTGGCTTTACGGTACTGACTGGCGAAACGGGTGCTGGTAAATCTATTCTATTAGACGCCCTTAGTCTGGTTTTAGGAGAGCGCGCAGATAGTAGCCAGATTCGCGAAGGCGCTCACCGCGCTGAAATTAGCGCCCTATTTCGGATTGATCCTCAACAAGCTCTACACTTCAATCATTGGCTTGATGAGATGGGTTTCCCCACTGAAGACGGGGGACAAAGCCTGCTGCTTAAGAGAACTGTCGAATCGAATGGACGTAGTCGCGCATTCATTAATGGCAGCGTAGCAACCCTAGCGCAGTTAAGGGAAGCCGGTGATCAGCTAGTAGACATCCATGGCCAACATGCTCATCAGCTCTTACTCAAGGGCGGCGCGCAACGCGAATTGCTGGATCGCCATGCTAATCACATGGACCTAGTCAGTGACGTTACTAAATCATTCAAAACGCTACAGGATTCTCGTCGCCGACTAGAGCAAGCGGAGAATGCTGGACAAGATATTGAACGGGAGCGGGAACGCTTGGAATGGCAGCTAGAAGAGCTTGCCGAACTATCTCCACAATTAGGTGAATGGGCCGCCATTCAAAGCGAGCATGCACGCTTAGCCAATGGCGCAAAAATTATGAGTGGCTGCCAAGAGGCCATTGATGTTTTAAGTGATGCAGAGAATTCAGTCGAGTCTACCCTCTCTAAAGCCAGTAGCAATATGAGTGCTTTAGCAGAACATGACTCTGCGCTAAGCGACATTAGTCAAGCGCTAGAGACAGCACAAATTCAGATTGATGAAGCAGTTCATCATCTTAATCGCTATCTACAAAAATTAGAATTGGACCCCGGACGCCTCAGCGAAGTTGAGGAGCGAATGCAAGCGCTCCATAGCGCTGCCAGAAAATATCGTACTGAGGCTGATGATTTACCCGCACTCCTAAATGAAACTGAGGAACGCTTAGATGCGCTCACTGCCTCCCAAAATATGGAGGCCCTGCGAGAAAAAGTGAAACAGGAAGAAGCGGCTTATCTGAAGCTTGCCAAACAGCTCTCGCAAAAACGTAAACTAGCCGCCGTTGACTTAGGCCAGCAAGTTACTGCTGCCATGCAAGACTTATCGATGGCTGGTGGGCAGCTCGAAATCGCTCTACTTCCCTTGGTGGAAGGGGGGGCTCATGGACTTGAGCAAATTGAATTCCTTGTTGCCGGTCATGCTGGCAGCACTCCACGTTCACTGGCTAAAGTCGCATCGGGTGGCGAGCTCGCTCGTATTAGCTTAGCCATTAGCGTCATCACCAGCAAAGCTTCATTTACCCCGACACTCATATTTGATGAAGTAGATGCCGGTATTGGTGGTGCAGTTGCAGAGACTGTTGGTAAATTATTGCGCCAACTCGGTGAATCCCATCAAATTCTTTGCGTTACGCATTTGCCGCAAGTGGCTGCACAAGGCAACTCTCATTTAAAAGTGAGCAAATCTCAGGCGGGCGATAAAACACTCTCGCAAGTAAGTCCATTAGCAAGATCCGAACGAGTAGAAGAGGTAGCTCGCATGCTGGGCGGGACTACGATTACTGATACTACGCGCCGTCATGCGCGCGAACTACTAGAGCAAAACTAAACTGTTTCAAATACTAGAGGGGGCAAGGAACACCTCTTGCCATAAACTCAATACCACTTCTTTAGCCTCGACTAGTTGTGGCTCAAGACCTAAATTGACACGCGTCTTTTCTGCACCATCTAAACGCAAACGATGTTGTCGCGATCGAAGTAGGCGATAGGCATCCCCAACCTTGAGGGCAATTTGTATCTGAATTAATCCCGCCTCCCCGGCGATACGGAGTAAGGCAATATTTCCGAGATTTCTAATCAGTTGTCGGTGGGTATTTGAAAACGCCAACACTAAAAATTGCACAATGAACTCAACATCCACCATACCTCCGGCATCATGCTTCAAATCAAAATCAGTACTCGAGTTAGGATGGCCAGCATGGACTTTGCGACGCATTTCTAAAATCTCACAGCGTAGCTGCTCAACATCCCGTTTCTGACTCAAGATCTCAAAGCGGACATCATCAAAAAATGTCCCAACTGCTTGACTCCCTGCAGAAAATCTTGCTCTTGTTAAAGCTTGGTGCTCCCAAACCCAGGCTGCATTGTTACCTTCACGCAATTGATACTTTTTAAATGCATCTGCGTCAGTTACCAAGAATCCAGCAGATCCATTCGGGCGAAGGCGTGTGTCGATTTCAAATAAACTGCCGGCCGAAGTGTAGGTAGTAAGCCAACTGATCATCCGCTTTGCGAGCAAGGCATAAATTTCTTGGGCTACAAAATCAGTTTCCTCGGCTTGGTATAAAAAAACTAAGTCCAAATCCGAGGCATATCCCAACTCTTTACCCCCTAACTTGCCATAGGAAATCACAGCAAATGGTGCATTCGCGTCTGCAGATAAGCCAAACTTCTTAGCAACACTAGGCCAAACACGCTCCAATGTGGTCTGCAGAATTAAGTCTGCTAAAGCAGATAAATGGTCGCTGACTTTCTCTACGGGCAGTTCGTGATCCACCCCAATCCCTAAATCCGCCAACAAGGTAATAAAGGTTTCGGTGTGATGGGTGATACGTAAAATATCCATCGCTTGTTCTGCGCCATCCGCTCCTCCCATGACATCATCAAGACGCATATCCAATGTGATTTTTACTTCCTCCCAATATCGCTCGGGATACTCAATCAGAGCCCTCTCAGTGCGGGAGTTGAGTAAGTAATCCAGTAGATGGGGATGCCGAGTTAAATATTCAGCACCCCATTGCGAGGCCTTTAGGAGATCCAGCACATTCGATAGTGCCCGAGGGTATTCAGACAAAATAGATAAATAAGCACTACGCCGCGCAATTGCCTCCAACAAATCAAAGAAGCGCAGTAAGGTCAGATCCGCACCAACCGAAATAGACTGATCTGTTTGCAAGCTATCGACAGCTTTACGAATGAGGTTATTGAAAATTAATCTACTTTTCTCTGGCAACTGTCTTTGCTTAGGGCTATCAACCCAAATTAACCAGCGAGCCTGAGATTTCGGAAAGAGCATCCCATCTGGTTCCCAATCTACTGGCAAGGAAGCATTATCTAAGCGCGCAGCATCATCCAGTACGAATGCGGTTTCAAAATACTGGGCAACGGCCGATTGATGTTGGTCGAGCTCTCTCAAGAAGGCCGCTAGGTCTTGAGTCTTTTCAGAATTCACTCTACTAGATGCCAAGCGGCTACGGGAACTCTCATCCTCAGGTAGGTAGTGCGTCTGCTGATCCTCCCACACTTGAATACGATGCTCTAAGCGCCGCAAGAAAACATAGGCCGCTTTTAGTCTATCAACCTCTTCGGCAGGAAAAATGCCTTGCTGTTTCACTAACTCCAACACCTCTAAAGTTGGGCGAATGCGAAAGCGGGGATCTGTGCCACCACGCATCAACTGGAACATTTGCGCTAAAAACTCAATCTCACGGATCCCACCACGGCCCAACTTAATATCCCTTGAGCGGCCATGATGATTTGAGGAGCGTTTCTCCGCTTCATGTTGTATTTGTGCGTGCAGCTCTCGAATCGAGGCAATGACCCCGTAATCCAAATGACGTCGATATACAAAGGGGCGAATGAGTTGATCTAGCTCGCGCTCGCAATAGGCAAATGCAGGCGAGCTTGGCAGCGGAAAAATCAGTCTTCCCTTAATCCATGCGTAGCGCTCCCACTCTCTACCCTGTACTAGTAAATATTCTTCGAGCATATCGAGACTACAAACCAAAGGACCAGAATCTCCGTTGGGTCGCAAGCGCATATCTACCCGGAATACAAAGCCATTCTCATCATGCTCCGCCAACAGCTTGATCAAGCGCTTACCCATCCGAGTGAACCACTCGTGATAGGACAAACTCTTGGGCGCACCCTGGGTTTCTCCTTCATGCTCATATAAAAAGATGAGGTCAATATCAGATGAAAGATTAAGCTCTAAACCCCCCAACTTACCCATGCCAACAACCATTAAGGGCATCTCTGAGTCAGTCACCGTGCTCCAAGGAAGGCCAAAGCGTTGACGGAGATCCTCGCGTACATAGGCAATCGATAAGGCGACTGCTGCTTGTGCAAAATGGCTGAGGGCATGTGTAACCTCTTTTAGATCAGCCATGCCATTGAGATCTCGGAAGGCAATCCAGAGCATGAGGCGCTGCCTAGCGAGCCTCAAGTCCGCCATAAATTGAGCCTCATTCTGTTCCGGACCTGCTAGGGCTTCTTGGCAAGAACTCAATAAGTACTGAATCCCATCAATATCTACTTTTTTGCTGCCTTGGATGCTGAGCCAATCCAGCCATTCGGGGCGAGAATTCAGCCAGCGCTGCGCATAGCTCGAGTGCAGCTTTAGAAATTCAATTTGGTCGGCAAAATCTGTCATTTCTCCATCTTAATCTGTCTCCAGACTGGAATCGGGGAAGCTTGGTGATCGACTGAGGGCTGAAGGATAATAGAACCATGCTGAGAAACATCATCCGGACCCGCCTGCAGAGCGTGCTTCAAAAACGTCCTCCAGTTTATGGCGGTCGCTGGCGTAAACGCGCCCTGATTCTTGCTGGTATAACTACGGCTTTTTTTGTACTAGGTCATCTTGGAGTGCGTTTTCTAGTGTGGCCCCAGATTGAGAAATCAAAGCCTGCCTTAGAACGCTTAATAAGCAATCACTTGGGCGTCAATGTTACGGTGGATGATGTCCAAACATCTTGGACCGGGATGCGTCCAAGCTTCGTCATAACCGGCTTAAGCTTGAATCATTCAACTACCTCACCTAGCCCTCTGCTTATTCAAACTATCAGCGGGCAACTGAGTTGGCTTTCCCTGTATCACTTAGCACCCTATTTTCATCAAATCACTTTTGACCAGATTCAGCTATATGCAGAACGCGATGCAAAAGGAGTCGTCTCAGTCGCCGGAATTCCAATTAAAAACACGGGCAATGACTTCTCTACTGAGACCTGGCTACTCAATCAAAATGCTATTCAAATTAACAATGCCAAAATTTTTTGGGAGGACCAAAAAGGTCGCAAGTTAAAGACTTCGTTTGATGTTCAAAGTGCTTACTTAATAAATGGGATTCGTAAACACCAAGGCCAATTGATTGCACAAACTCCTTGGAGCCCAAACCCCATCAACGTGAAGGCCAACTTTGTTCATCAGCTTAGTGGCCAAGCAGGTGATTGGCATAACTGGATAGGAACCTTTTCATGGGATCTCACCGATCTGAGTCTTAGCCAAATCTCACAAGATATTGTCCTTCCACCCTACAGCTTAGGTGGAAAAATACACTCCACAGGAATCCTGAAGCTCGATGGCGGTAAGGCGGATGGTGGGCAGATGTCTTTAACTGCAGATCGCCTCAAGGTGCAGTTGAATCAAGATGAGGATCCTATCGAGTTTGGGAGGCTTGAAACGGATCTTGTACAAGATACAGACGGCGGCCTCAATTCAATCACCACAAAAACGTTGGCATGGCGCAATATTGATAGCCTGAGCTCTGCACCTCTTGAAAAATTAAGCCCTATTACGTTTCGCTGGCGTCCAATTAAAGGTGGTGACGAACTCAAAGAGTTTGGCTTCTCTTCGCCGAAAATACAGCTGGCAGATATGGCACGTTTTGCGCTCAATCTCCCTTTGCCGAAAAAAATTCATCAATGGATCAAGCGCTCCGAGGCGGATGGAGAGCTGCAGAATTTAGAAATCAATTGGTCCGAAAGTAAATCCGCTTTGTCTGCCATACCAATACCGGGGAATTGGTTTTCTGCTGATAAGCTCGATTTCTCGATCAGCGCAAAACTCAATGCGATTAGCTTCACCGGGATAAATAAATCAATGCCCTCGGTTTCTAATTTATCCGGTAACCTTGTCGGCAATCAGAAGCAAGGTAATCTCACATTAGACTCAAGCAACCTTGTGTTAGAGATCAGCGATTTTTTATCTGCGTCTCAAGTTCAATTGGATCGCGCAAAAGGCGATATCAGCTGGTCAAAACAAAAAAATGGCTGGCTGATCAACGCCAAGAGAATGCAACTGAGTAACTCTGAGATCACTACTAATTTTGATCTCAACTATCTAGTAACGGGTCCTCAGCAAGCTAATCAAATGACGCTGGATATGGATCTTGTTGAGGCCAAGATAGCTAAAGTGCATCACTATCTTCCCGCTCAGATCAATCAGGAAATCAGACAGTACCTGAGTAAAGCATTTGAGTCTGGCGATATTCAAAATGGATCCCTACACATTAAAGGCGACCCGAATCAGATTCCATTCCCAGCAGGAGCGGCAGGTGAATTCACCTTGCATCTGCCATTTTCAAAAGCAAGCTTTAAGCCAGCGCCTTTGCTACCAGCCAAACAAGGGGTTTGGACGGCCTTCAATAATGTCAGCGGCAATATTAATATGAAACAAGCCGAGCTCAGGGTTGATATTGACCAGGCAAATTATAAAAAAGTTACGCTTAGTAATGTGCATTCACAAATACCAAATCTCAATGCCAAACAGCTTACCCTACTAATTAATGGTCAGGCTGATGGTGAAGGATCTGAATTTTTGGAATACCTCGTTGCCTCGCCCCTTGGCGTGAAGCAGCCAAACCTAGTTAAAAACTTCACGCTAACTGGCCCCGTCAATCTTGACCTGGGATTAAAAATTCCGCTTACTGGAAACAACGATGTCAATGTAGATGCCAAGCTGACATTAGAAGGCAATACAGCTCAGTGGGGGACTGTCCCTCCGCTAGAAAATCTTCAGGGGAAAGTGCGCATTACCGAAATAAACCCGGAATTTGACAACATCACTGCAAATTTCCTTGGGGGTAGACTTCAAGTTTCTAGCGCCAACTCGGCTGAAGGCAATTCAAGTTACAGCATTAGTGGAGACATAAATGCAGGCTTGATTAAAAAATATGCTTCAAAAAATCTCATATCGCAGATTAGTCCTGCACTGCTAAATGCAATGAGTGGGTCAGCCAAATATGACGGTCTTATCAATTTTAATAAATCAGGAAGTCAAACTAATCTCAAGTTTGATTTGCGTAATTGGGCTAGCTCTGCACCAGCCCCGGCAAAGAAATTGGCCGGAGCCTCTATGCTTGGTCAGCTGAGTCTAAAAACTTACCCTACCAGCAAATTAAATCCAGTACGTGCGGATTGGTCCGGAAAGTTGGGGGACCAATACTTCATTCAAGGAAATCTCGATGCCAATGATCGAATAAGGAATATCGTGGGCATTGGGTCTTCCGCCCCACTGCCACAGCAGGGCCTTGCACTGTACTTAGCGACCAACGAACTCAATCTGGATCAATGGCTAGAGTTTTTAAGCTCAGGAAAACCGACAAATAAAGTGAGTGAGATCAAAAAATCAGATGCGTCAGAGGGCGACATTCAAATCTCTGCTCAACTCAAGAAGTTGATTGCATTTGATCGCGAATGGACTGACGTCAACCTAAATTCCCAAGAAAAAAATAAAGTTTGGCAAGTTCGTTTAACTTCACCCCAAATTGCTGGTCAGGTGCAATGGCACCCCAGTAATAATGAACAGCCAAGCGGTTTGATTGCTGGAAAACTTTCTCGTCTCGCATTGCCTGATCAACTGATACCTATCGATCCATCATCCAAAGAGGCTTCTACGAAAAAGATTGGCGCCCTCAAAACTCCTACTAGCCCAAACGCTATTCCTAGTTTAGATTTGGTGATTGATAATTTTAGCTGGACAAAAGCGCAACTCGGGGCAGTAAGGATTAAATCTACAACTACCCGCGATCTACTAAAGCTTGATTCTATTCAAATTGATAATCCACAAGGAAGCTCATCAATCAAGGGTCAATGGGTAGGTCGTACTCCAGGTAGCACAGATCAAAGCACCTTCACTGCTGACGTAAATATTAAGGATGCGGGGCAAATCATTTCTCATTGGAGTCGCTCTAAATCTGTAGAGGGTGGAGAAGGAAAACTGAATGCCTCTCTTTCGTGGTCTGGACCCCTCTTTTCTCCAGCTTATGATTCACTTGCTGGTAACGTCAACCTGAATTTAGCCAAGGGTCGATTGTTGGAAGTGAACACCGACGGGGCAAAGTTGCTAGATGTTCTGAGCCTTCAGAGTCTCTTTAGATTTGCAACCCTAGACCTAAAGGGCAGCTTAGGCAACCTCGCAACCAAAGGTACGCCTTTTAATTCTATTGATAGTGCTTTTGAAATTAAACAAGGAATTGCGCAAACCAAGCAATTCACCATGATTTTGGATCAAGCGCGTGTAGCCATGACGGGGCAAATAAATGTCCCTAAAGAAACTCAGGATCTTCGTATCACCATATTTCCCACTATTGATGCTACTGCAGGCTCGCTTGCTGCATTCGTGATCAATCCCATCGTTGGTTTAGGCGCGGTATTAGGTCAATATCTGATTACCAATCAAATTAACCGCACAATGCAAACAGACTATCTAATACAGGGCTCTTGGGAGAATCCAGAGGTGGTACCACTCGATCAAAAGGGTCAACCATTGGATGCTAAAACGCTAGAGACTATTCGCACGAAAAATCTACTCAAAGAGCAAACCAAACCAAGCTTACCCAATTCAGCACCAACGTCTCCCGCTCTCAGTCCAAGTTCATCCCTCTAAATTCTGAGTTAGCCCATCATGAATGATTTAGTCAATGCTTCGCACCTCAAAATTGCAGCGATACAAATGGTATCGACACCCAAGCTCAATGAAAATCTTGAGGTTGCGGCGCGCTTGATTAAAGCCGCGTCTGAAGCTGGCTCTCAGCTTGTAGTGTTGCCAGAGTATTTTTGCCTCATGGGGCTAAAAGATACGGATAAGGTTAGTGTGCGAGAGGCGGTTGGGTCTGGTCCAATTCAAGCGCGGCTCGCTGAAATCGCGCAAGAAAATAATATCTATTTAGTAGCCGGCTCTATCCCGCTAGAAGCTAAAGAATCTAACAAAGTGCTGAATACCTCGCTAGTATTTGATCCTGAAGGCAAGCAAATTGCTCGATACGACAAAATTCATTTATTTGGTTTTCAAACTGAAACAGAGCGCTATGAAGAATCTGAAACGATTGCACCTGGGAGCCAACCAGGCCATTTCCAAATTACTCTCCATTCAGTAGATTGGCAGTTTGGTTTAAGTATTTGTTATGACTTGCGCTTTCCAGAGCTTTATAGGGCTCTAGGCTCGGTTGATTGCCATATTATTCCCGCTGCATTCACTTACACCACCGGTAAAGATCACTGGGAAATTCTTTTGCGCGCCCGAGCCATTGAAAATCAGTGCTACGTACTATCCTCAGCACAGGGTGGTGCCCACCTCAATCAACGACGGACTTGGGGTGACAGTATGCTGATTGACCCCTGGGGACAGGTTTTGACCCATCTACCCCAAGGCGAGGGTTTTATTATGGGCACGCTAAGCAAAGATAAATTAAAAGAGGTACGCTCTAAGTTACCTGCACTCAAACACCGCAAGTTTTAATAAAGAAAGTTCAGCAGAACAAGATGAATGCACCAGAAGCATTATTCCCAAGTGATTGGACTAAGCCCAGAAAACAGGCTGATCTTATTAACCTAGCTCAATCCATTTTGCTTGAGCCAACCGGTCTCTCTGAGCAGGATTTGCATCGCACCTTTGGCAATATGTTCACACACCAATTAGATGATGCTGATCTCTATTTTCAACATACCCGTAGTGAGAGTTGGAGCCTTGAAGAAGGGATTGTTAAATCCGGAAGCTTTAACATTGATCAAGGTGTCGGTGTGCGAGCAATTTATGGAGATAAAACCGCCTTTGCTTACTCCGATGAAATTAATTTAGAGGCCTTGAATAAAGCAGCAAAATCTACTCGAGTGATTGGCCCTCAAGGCGGCAAAAGAGACATTGCAAGCAAAATCTTTACCCCTATCTCTAATGGTCTTTACTCAGACTTAAATCCCCTAGACTCACTTTCGCCACAAGAAAAAATTGCCTTGCTTGAAGGCATTGAACGTCGTGCAAAAGCACGTGACCCGCGCATCATTCAGGTGATGGCCAGCCTAGCTGGTGAATTTGATGTGGTTCTCGTAGTGCGGGCTGACGGCTTGTTAGCTGCAGACGTTCGTCCGCTGGTGCGGGTCTCTGTTCAGGTGATTGCCGAGCAAAATGGTCGTCGTGAATCCGGATCCTCAGGTGGCGGTGCACGCCATGATTACCACTATTTCAATCCAGAACTCATCAATCAATATGTTGATGAAGCTGTCGATGGAGCACTGATCAATCTTGAATCGCGCCCTGCTCCTGCTGGCCCAATGACTGTCGTTATGGGGCCAGGCTGGCCTGGAGTACTGCTGCATGAAGCGGTTGGCCACGGACTCGAGGGTGACTTTAATCGCAAGGGCTCTTCCGCTTTTGCCGGATGTATTGGACAACGCGTTGCCGCTAAAGGCGTCACCGTAGTGGATGACGGCACTCTATCAGGTCGTCGTGGCTCACTCAATATTGACGACGAAGGTACCCCCACCCAATGCACCACACTGATTGAGGATGGTATTTTGAAGGGCTATATCCAAGATAGCCTCAATGCCCGCCTCATGAATATGCCCCTCACCGGCAATGGTCGTAGAGAGAGTTTTGCCTCCCTACCAATGCCCCGTATGACCAATACCTATATGTTAGCAGGCAAGGATGATCCCCAAGAAATCGTCGCTAGCATTAAACGCGGTCTTTATGCGGTCAACTTTGGAGGTGGTCAAGTCGACATTACCAGCGGTAAATTCGTATTTTCAGCCTCTGAAGCTTACTGGGTCGAAAACGGCAAAATTCAATACCCAGTCAAAGGCGCCACCATCATTGGTAGCGGTCCTGAGTCCTTAAAACAGGTCTCCATGATCGGAAATGATCTGAAATTAGATGGTGGAATCGGGGTTTGCGGCAAAGAAGGTCAAAGCGTGCCCGTGGGCGTTGGGCAGCCTACTTTACGTATTGACAGCCTGACTGTCGGGGGGACGGCTTAATACGGCTTAAAATATCCG
The DNA here is from genome assembly GCF_018882095.1 of Polynucleobacter sp. CS-Odin-A6. Classification (GTDB taxonomy): domain Bacteria; phylum Pseudomonadota; class Gammaproteobacteria; order Burkholderiales; family Burkholderiaceae; genus Polynucleobacter. The sequence goes on along the minus strand of NZ_JACVPD010000001.1, from coordinate 266,910 downwards.
CATGAGCCAACAAAACACTAATCCCGCCAACTGGTACGCTGCCGTCGATAAAACGTCAGATACAGATGATCAACGCATTCATAACATTACTGTTCTGCCTCCACCAGAGCATTTAATCCGTTTCTTCCCGATTGCGGGAACGCCTACTGAAGCGCTCATCAGCAAAACCCGTAAAAAGATTCGCGACATCATTCACGGCAAGGATGATCGCCTCTTAGTCATTATTGGACCCTGTTCCATTCATGATCCTCGTGCAGCTTTAGAGTACTGCCAGCGCTTACTGGCTGAACGTGATCGCTTTGCTGGAGAGCTTGAGATTGTGATGCGCGTCTATTTTGAAAAACCGCGCACTACGGTTGGCTGGAAGGGTTTGATTAATGACCCCTATCTAGATGAGAGCTATCGTATTGAAGAAGGTTTACGCATGGCACGTCAAGTGCTGATGGAAATTAATCGACTTGGCATGCCGGCTGGTAGTGAATTTCTTGATGTGATATCTCCACAATATATTGCGGATCTCATTTCTTGGGGCGCTATCGGCGCACGTACAACTGAGAGTCAAGTCCACCGCGAACTTGCTTCGGGACTCTCTGCACCTATTGGTTTTAAGAACGGCACTGACGGCAATATTAAGATCGCAACTGATGCTATTCAAGCGGCCAGCCGCCCACACCACTTTTTATCAGTTCATAAGAATGGTCAAGTCTCTATCGTAGAAACGAAGGGTAATCAAGATTGCCACGTCATTTTGCGTGGCGGTAAGGAGCCAAACTATGAAGCGCAGTATGTTCAAGCTGCTTGCGCTGAGCTAACAGCAGCAAAGCTTCCAGCCAGTTTGATGGTGGATTTGTCGCATGCGAATTCCAGCAAAAAACATGAGCGCCAAATTGTGGTGGCAGAGAATATTGCTGAGCAAATTGAATCTGGCTCACATCAAATTTTTGGTGTGATGATTGAGAGTCATCTCAAGGATGGGGCACAAAAGTTCTCACCTGGAAAAGACGATCCCAATAAATTGGAATATGGTCAAAGTATTACGGATGCCTGCATTAACTGGGAAGATTCAGTCAATGTGTTGCAACGTTTAGCTTTGGCCGTGAAGAATCGTAGAAAAACAAAGAAATAAAACCTGCTTCGTGGAGATGCTGAAAAGAGACTAATTTATTTAGTCTCTTTTTTTTCATGCTTCCATAGAATGTCTTGGCCACCCGCCGCACGATTGAGTACGCGTGCCAAGACAAATAAAAGATCGGATAAACGATTCACGTATTGACGGGGGGCATCATATAAAGACTCTTCCCAACCCAAGCGCACAATCGATCGCTCGGCGCGTCTACAAACCGTACGGCAGACATGCGCCTGAGCAGCAGCACGAGTGCCGCCCGGCAAGATAAATTCCGTTAGCGGGGGCAGAGTGGCGTTGTATTGTTCTAGCCAAATATCCAATTGCGCCACCTGTTCTGGCTTCAGCAAGGTGTAATTGGGAATACAAAGCTCGCCTCCCAAGTCAAATAAGTCATGTTGAACCTGAAAAAATAAGGATCTGAACTCATCCTCAATGGCTGCAGGAATGGATTCTGTCATCAAAACCCCAATTTCGGAGTTCAACTCATCGACATCGCCCATAGCGCAGATGCGCAAATGATCCTTTTCGACCCTGCTGCCATCACCAAGCCCAGTCATGCCTGCATCGCCAGTTCTAGTGGCTATTTTTGAAAGTCGATTTCCCATAAAACTAATTATAGGTAAATGGCTAAAATGATGCCTATGAACATGGTGACCCCACCCCCCGAACTCGCGGCTATTACCGCCCTTCAATCTAAGTTGGTCTCAGCCTTAAGACCAATCCTCCCGGAACATGCCTTGCTATGGGAGCCTGAGGACACGATTCCCTATGAATGTGACGGTTTAGCCGCCTATCGGCGCATGCCCTTGGCTGTTGCCCTGCCAGAGACCGAAGAGCAAGTAATCCAAATTTTGAAGATTTGCTTTGACATGCAAGTCCCTATCGTCCCACGAGGATCGGGGACAGGCCTCTCCGGCGGCGCTATGCCGATCTCCCAGGGTCTCGTACTCTCTTTGGCCAAGTTGAAGAAAATCATCAACATTGATCCTTTCACTCGCACTGCAGTAGTACAACCCGGTGTGCGTAATTTAGCGATCTCCGAAGCGGTCGCCCATCTCGGCCTCTATTACGCGCCAGACCCCTCTTCGCAGATTGCCTGCTCCATCGGCGGTAATGTCAATGAAAACTCGGGTGGAGTGCACTGCTTAAAGTATGGCTTGACTCTGCACAATGTATTGAAGGTGCGTGGTATTTTAATGAATGGGGAGATCGTGGAGTTTGGTAGCCTTGCACCAGACGCTCCAGGACTAGACTTATTAGCGATTGTGCTGGGTAGCGAAGGAATGCTTGCCGTAGTGACTGAAGTCACGGTCAAGCTCATCGCCAAACCAAAATTAGCTCGCGTCATCATGGCTAGCTTTGACGATATTGAAAAAGGTGCAAATGCAGTTGCTGCCATTATTGCTGCGGGCATTATTCCTGCCGGCCTTGAGATGATGGATAAAGCCACTACCCGCGCTGTTGAAGAATTTGTGCATGCGGGCTATGACCTTGAAGCCGAAACTATTCTGCTGTGCGAATCTGATGGAACACCAGAAGAGGTCGCTGAAGAAATCGAGCGCATGACTCAAGTGCTTGAGAAAGCAGGTGCCAGCGGTATCCGGATCTCACAGAATGAAGCTGAGCGACTCCAATTTTGGAGCGGTCGCAAGAATGCTTTCCCTGCAGCCGGGCGATTGGCACCGGATTACTACTGCATGGATGGCACTATCCCCCGTAGAAATATTGGCACATTACTCAAAAGAATTCAGGGTATGGAAAAGAAATATGGTCTCGCCTGCTTGAATGTATTTCATGCGGGCGATGGAAATATGCATCCATTAATTTTATTTAACGGTGCCGATCAAGAAGAATGGCATCGTGCTGAAGAATTTGGTACTGAAATTTTAGAAGCTTGTGTTGAGCTTGATGGCACGATCACTGGTGAACATGGTGTTGGGATTGAAAAAATTAATTCAATGTGTGTTCAATTTGGTGAAGGCGAGCGGGAATCTTTTTGGGGTGTGAAGAGCGCCTTTGATCCAGAGCGACTACTCAATCCGGATAAAGCGATTCCCACCTTAAGTCGTTGCGCCGAGTATGGTCGTATGCGCATCAGCGGAGGTAATTTACCGCATCCTGAATTAGAGCGCTTTTAATGTCGAATTCTGAAAATCACCCGAATACCCAGATTGATTCATTTCGAGAACACATTTTGGCAGCGGCCAAAACGAATACACCGCTTTCGATTCAAGGTGGTGGCACTAAAGCCTGGTACGGCAACGCAAATACTTTTACCACTTTAGATACACGCCCCTACTCCGGAATCCTAGAATATCAACCAGAAGAACTGGTGATTACGGCGCGCGCTGGTACCCCTTTACAAGAAATTGAAGCCGCCCTTGCCGACAAGAATCAGGTGCTCGCTTTCGAGCCGCCCCACTTTGGTGAGACAGCAACTTTTGGTGGCGCCATTGCTGCAGGATTGGCGGGCCCAGGACGAATTAGCGTTGGTAACTTGCGAGACTTTGTGCTGGGCGCCCGCATCCTAGATGGCAAAGGGCAAGACTTATCCTTTGGAGGCAAAGTGATGAAGAACGTTGCGGGTTATGACGTCTCACGCTTACTACCTGGGTCAATGGGTACTTTAGCGCTCCTACTCGAAGCCTCTGTAAAAGTACTGCCCCGACCAGCTGCAACAACTACCCTACGCTGTCAGATCTCTCAAGCGCGTGCTTTGAAACTGACCAATGAGTGGGCCGGGCAACCGCTACCCTTATCTGCCAGTTGCTGGATCGGAAACTCAGAGGGTGGTGATGGTGAACTCACCCTGCGCTTAGCTGGCGCTGCCGCGGCTGTCAAAGCAGCGATTCCTTTGATGAACGCCGCAGTGAATGCAGTGGAATTAGACCCAAAAACAGCAGAAGAATTTTGGAGAAGCTTACGCGAGCAACAGCTGCCTGCCTTTCAGAATCTCAACAGCACTAATACCCTCTATCGCTTGGCACTACCTGCAGCATGCGGTCCCATTGCAATCGTCAATATGGGTGATGTCATCGTATTAGAGTGGCATGGTCAGCAACGCTGGCTGACAGCGCCAAGTGATGATGCGACATTCGCATCCATCAAAGCCCTTGCTAATACGCATGGTGGACATGCCACTCGTTTTAAGCAAGGCACTGAGGTTGACCCAGCTAAGCAACGCTTTACTCTATTGAGCGAACAAGCACACTCGGTAGCCCTTGAAGCGGTTCAAGCTCGCCTCAGATCCTCCTTGGATCCAGCGGGTGTATTTGCAACTGCACGCCTTCCCTAAGAACCTCTTTTAGTCTTCTTATGCAAACTCAACTCGCCCCCCAATTTGCCAATACCCCTGAAGGTATTGAGGCTGCCAGAATTCTTGGAAAATGTGTCCACTGTGGTTTCTGTACTGCTACCTGCCCGACCTACCAAATTCTGGGTGATGAATTAGATGGGCCTCGTGGTCGCATCTATCTCATTAAACAAATGGCTGAAGGCCAGGCACCGACTGAGAAAACACGACTGCACCTAGATCGCTGCCTCACTTGTAGAAATTGTGAGAGTACCTGTCCTAGCGGCGTGCAATATGGGAACCTAATTGATATTGGTCGTAAGTGGGCAGAAGAAAATACCCCCGAGCGCCCCATTGGTCAGCGTCTGACACGTTGGGCTCTCACAGAAGGATTGACTAGTCCGAAGTTATTTAATGCGGCCATGGCGATTGGTCGCCTAGTTCGCCCAGTGATGCCTAGCGGGATCAAACGCAAGATTCCTGCGGTCAAAAATAAAGCGTTGGCAGGCAACACTAATCCATATGCAAGACCTCAAGCGACGCACTCCCGCAAGATGCTACTGCTAGAAGGGTGTGTTCAACCTGGCATGTTGCCCAACATCAACTCCGCTACTGCCCGCGTATTAGACGCCCTTAAAATCCAATTGATTAGCGCACCGAAAGCGACTTGCTGCGGCGCCTTGCGTCATCACTTAAATGATCAAGCGGGTGGACTAGAGAACGCCAAGCAAAATATCAATGCTTGGTGGCCGCTGATTGAACAAGGCGCACAAGCCATTGTGATGACTGCGTCTGGTTGTGGCGTCATGGTGAAAGACTATGGCCATCTGCTTGCGAACGACCCACAATATGCAGTAAAGGCCAAGAAGATTTCTGATCTCACGAAAGATATTTCAGAAATATTGCCTGAACTACAGAGCGAACTCTTGACCCTCGTAGGAGCGGACCCTAAACCTGGAGTAGTCTATCACCCACCTTGCACCTTACAACATGGCCAGCAAATTCGAGGCAAAGTAGAAGGTCTTTTAACGAATATTGGTATTAGCGTCCGCCTCTGTGCTGATAGTCATCTCTGCTGTGGCTCTGCAGGCACCTATTCAGTCACCCAACCTGAATTATCCGAGCAATTACGCAAAAACAAATTAGGCCACCTGCAAACCGCTTGCGAAGAGTCTGGTGCCCAACTCGTTGTCTCCGGAAATATTGGCTGCATCATGCACCTTCAACAAGATGACACACCAGTACTGCATTGGATTGAGATAGTGGATCAGTTAATCACCCAAAAACTGTTGACTCAATAATGAATCAGGTTACGGCTAACCTCATGTTGGTCAAACAACGTCTTGAGCTAGCAGCGCTTGCAGCTAAGCGTGAGCCAAAGGATATTCAACTACTAGCTGTAAGCAAAACCTTTCCATCAAGAGCGGTAGAAGAGGCAATGGATGCAGGACAAACTGCTTTTGGTGAGAACTATGTTCAAGAAGGTGTTGAGAAAATTCAGCAATTAGCCAAATTACGGCCCTGGCTTCAGTGGCACTTCATTGGCCCACTCCAAAGTAATAAGACCCGAGAGGTAGCAGAGCATTTTGATTGGGTCCACAGCATTGACCGACTTAAAATTGCAGAACGTCTCTCTAGTCAGCGCGGTGAGTTCCCTGACTTAGGTAAGCTTCAGGTTTGCGTCCAAATTAACGTCAGTGAAGAAGAAAGTAAAAGTGGTATCTCGCTCAAAGAAGTCGAGATACTGTGTGACGCAATCGCTAAATTACCCAATATTTCTCTGCGTGGACTCATGGCCATACCCGCGCCAAGCGATGAGATAAGTCAACAACGCCAGGCATTTGCAGCTGTTCGAGAGTGTTTTTCCGGGATTCAGGCAAAACATGCAAACGATATTGGATATGCCTTTTTTAACACCCTGTCTATGGGAATGTCTGATGATTTGGAAGCTGCGATTACTGAAGGCAGCACGCTGGTACGGATAGGAAGCGCTATTTTTGGGAAGCGCGATAAGATTAAAGCATGAACGCACAACAAATTGATCGGAATACCCACATCACCTTTATTGGTGGCGGAAATATGGGCCGCGCTTTAATTAGCGGATTACTGGCTAATGGAGTTCAAGCTAATCAACTATCTGTAGTCGAAGCCAATGCCAGTACTGGCCTGCAACTCCATCATGATTTTGGTGTGCAGATTATTGCCGCCTTAGAGCAAATTGCTTTTAACTTTTCCAAAAATAATGTCGTAGTCATGGCCATCAAGCCGCAAGACTTCAATATCGTTGCCAAGTCCTTGAGCGCCAATCTTAAACATGCGACAGGGCCTGGACCATTGATTCTCAGCATTGCTGCCGGTATCCGCATAAAAGATATGAGTCGCTGGCTTGATCACGAACGCTGTATTCGTGCGATGCCCAATACCCCCGCTCTCATCGGTAAGGGGATTACGGGATTATTTGCAGATCCGGCGGTAAATGCCGCTGACCGTACCCTGGCGGAAACCATTTGCAATGCAGTAGGTCAAACAGTGTGGGTCAATGAAGAAAAGCTGATGGATGCCGTTACTGCTGTTTCCGGAAGCGGACCTGCCTATGTCTTTGCTTTCTTAGAGGCCATGCAATCGAGTGGCGAAAAGCTTGGGCTTGATGCAGCAACTGCCCGCAAGCTGGCTTATGCCACTCTCGAAGGCGCAACCCAACTCGCCCATAACTCGGATGAGCATGCCGGCGTATTGAGGGAAAGAGTCACTTCAAAGGGTGGCACAACTGCTGCAGCACTTGATACGCTCAAGCAGCTCGATTGGCATGGTGCCCTTGAAAAAGCAATTGATGCCGCTAACCAGCGCGGTAAAACGATGGGTGATGAGTTAGGTAAAAACTAGTTAATCATTAGTCCAAGGACGATGCCTAAAAATAGGAATCCCCCCAACCAGTTGTTGTGACGGAAGGCCTTAAAGCAATTATCCCGCTCACGAGTAGAAATGAGCTTGAGATGGTAGATCGCGCAAGCAAGCGCTAAACTCCATCCCACCCAGAAGTAATTGCTGAGATTAGCCAGTTGGGCAACCCACACCTGGCTCAGAAATAAGATGCCGTAACTCGCAGCAATAGCAAGAACATCAAAGCGACCAAAGGTAATTGCAGAGGTTCGTAAGCCCAAACGCACATCATCCTCACGATCTACCATGGCATAGGCAGTGTCATAGGCAATAGCCCAAAAGATATTGCCGATAAATAAAATCCATGCCTCTGCGGGAATAAAATCCAGTACCGCTGCATAAGCCATAGGAATGCCGAAACCAAAAGCAATACCCAAAACTGCTTGTGGAATAGCGAAGAAGCGTTTGGTGAAGGGATAAATGATTGCCACTGCCAGCGCAAAGAAAGACAGTTCTTTGGTCAAGGTATTCAAAGGTTGAATGAGAAGAAAAGCGACTAGCGCAAGAGCAGCAGCCACTAGTAATGCCTCTTTGCCAGAAATCTTACCACTCGTAATAGGACGATCTTTAGTACGCAGAACATGGCGATCAATATCACGATCAGCAAAGTCATTCATGGCACAACCCGCGCTGCGCATTAAAAAGGTTCCCAGAGCAAAAATAATCAGGAGATGCCATTCAGGAAAACCACTGCTCGCTAAGCAAAGCGCCCATAAGGTTGGCCAGAGCAATAAGAGCGTCCCGATTGGTTTATCGAGACGAATTAAGTGGGCGTAAGCGATTAAGCGAGCGCGCATAAGATGAACGGTTTTTCCATAGTCATGGAGTAATTATCAGGCCTTTAAAAACTCTGTGCGTGAACCCAGCCAGCGCTCCAGATGTCTTTCAACTAAATCCCCATGCTCAGTTAACAAACGCTCTGCAGCAACTTGAGCTAATTCGATCAACCAGGCATCCCGTTGCAGATCGACAAAACGCAACATCGCATCACCGGATTGTTTGGCTCCTAGCAACTCACCTGGACCACGGAGTGATAAGTCCCGCTCTGCAATCACGAAACCATCTGAGGTCTCTCGCAAAGTTTGTAATCGCTCCTTTGCTGCTAAGGACAATGGCTCTGCATACATCAAGATACAGACTGAATCAGCTGAGCCGCGCCCTACTCGTCCCCTGAGCTGATGAATCTGTGCATAGCCAAATCGTTCGGCATGCTCAATGACCATCAACGCTGCATTAGGTACATCCACACCTACTTCAATCACTGTGGTTGCCACCAGTAACTGGATCTCATTTGCCTTGAAAGCGGCCATGACAGCGGCTTTTTCTTCGCCTTTTAATCGACCATGGACTAAGCCGACCTTGAAATGAGGTAATGCTAGAGTGAGCTGTTCAAAACTATCTACTGCCGTTTGCAGTTGCAATACTTCAGACTCTTCAATCAATGGACAAACCCAATAGGCCTGCAGGCCTTTATCTAACCAATCCTGTAAGCCACTAATTACCTCATCCCTGCGAGTAGCCTTCACTACTTTGGTAGAGATGGGTTTACGCCCGAGAGGTAATTCGTCGATTACCGAAACATCTAAGTCAGCATAGTAAGTCATTGCTAACGTACGAGGAATAGGGGTGGCTGACATCATAAGCTGATGGCAATAAAATAATTCGGAGCCAACGCGTTGCTGGATTTCTAAACGCTGTCTTACTCCAAAGCGATGCTGCTCATCGATTACCGCCAAACCTAACTTCGCAAAACTCACTTTATCCTGAATGAGTGCATGTGTGCCGATAATGAGTTGTGCATCACCGCCCTCAATCATCTCTTGCGCCAATCTCTTTTCTTTGGCCTTTAGGCTCCCTGATAGCCAAGCAATCTTGATGCCTAGAGGTTCAAACCACTCTTTCATCTTCAAATAATGTTGCTCGGCCAGAATTTCTGTAGGTGCCATGATCGCAGCTTGATAGCCGTGATCCATTGCCCGTGCAGCTGCAAGTGCAGCAATGACAGTCTTGCCACTACCTACATCGCCTTGTAATAAGCGATTCATTGGAAAGGTATTCGATAGATCGAGACCAATTTCAGACCAGACACGCGCTTGAGCACCAGTCAGCTCGAAAGGTAAGGCCTTAAATAATCCCTCTTCAATACTCGGTGCTACATTGGATTTTTGTTTGATCTTTTCAAAACTAGGCGCATGTCTTTCTCTACGAATCGCATGGGCCCGCTTCAAAGAGATTTGCTGCGCTAATAATTCTTCAAACTGCACACGGCGCCACGCAGGATGGGTACGCTCAAGTAATGACTGAGTATTCGCATCAGCAGGTGGCTGGTGTAAATAGGTAATGGCTTCCTGCAAGGGGGGCCAATCATTTGTTGGCAATATTTCCGCTAAGAGCTTGGGTGGTAAAAATTCTCCCAAACTATCTTTGAGGCTAGCATCACGCAGCGCTTGTAAAACTGCCTTACGAATAATCGTTTGCGAGATCCCGGCACTTGCTGGATACACCGGGGTCAAGCTAGTAGGTAATGGTGAGTCCGGAGTAACCATACGGACGGTTGGATGCACCATCTCTGCGCCAAGATAGCCCTCTCGCACCTCTCCACGCACGCGCACATGACTACCCACTGCCATTTGCTTTTGCTGACTAGGGTAGAAATTAAGGAAGCGGAGCTGCAGAGAGGCGGTATCGTCCTCAATCGTCACTAACAACTGCCTTCTAGGGCGAAACATCACTTGACTACGAATCACCACACCCTGAGTTTGGATGGAATGGAATCTTCCTAGGCCCAAGGCCTCCTCTATTGTGAAAAGCTCAGTCTCATCCTCATAACGAGATGGCAGATGCAAAGCAAGGGCCATAGGGCTGTTTAAACCCATTTTTTCGAGTGCAGTTGGTGGTCTCTTAGTCATCGTCGTTAAAATCTAATACCTGATGGTAATGCTATGCAACTTTCCGACTTCAATTACGACCTCCCAACCCAGCTAATTGCCCAGCATCCCCTGGCCAATAGAACGGATAGCCGCCTCTTAGAGGTTAAGGCCGACGGGAGTAATGCCACCCAGTTAATCGATCGGCAATTTCTAGACATCCTAAACCTAGTTAATCCTGGAGATTTACTAGTCTTTAATGACACCAAAGTCATTCCAGCTCGCCTCCATGGCAAAAAAGAGACTGGTGGCAATGTCGAATTATTGATTGAACGAATCACTGGCGATAAACAGGCTTGGGTTCAAATACGGGCCTCTAAAGTTCCAAAGACTGGCAGCATTGTGCATATTCATAATCGGGCCGGCGAGACTTTTCCCGTAGAAATGATTGGCTATGATGGTCGCTTCTATGAAGTGCGCTTTCCGGAAAATATTTTTTCTTTGTTAGAGCATTTTGGCGAGCTACCCTTACCCCCGTACATCGAACACCAACCAAACCAAGAAGATGCCAATCGCTATCAAACGGTGCTAGCTAAAAATCCTGGCGCTGTTGCAGCCCCAACTGCAGGTCTCCATTTTGATCAGCTGATTCTGAATCAACTCCAAGAGCTCGGCGTCAAACAGGCCAGCGTCACCCTGCATGTTGGTGCGGGGACTTTTACACCCGTTCGCGAAGAAGATCTTAGTAAACACAAGATGCATTACGAGTGGTTTTCGATCCCCGCAGAAACGATCACAGCAATTGAAGCTACCCATCAGGCGGGAGGCAGGGTGATTGCGGTTGGAACAACTAGCCTACGCGCCCTTGAGAGTCAGGCACAAACGCAAAAAAATAGTGGTGAAACTAATTTATTTATTACACCGGGATACACCTTCAAAACTGTCGATTGCTTGCTAACGAACTTTCATCTGCCAAAATCAACTTTACTCATGTTGGTTAGCGCCTTTGCTGGCGTGGATAATATCCGCAATGCCTATCAACATGCCATTCATAATGCATATCGCTTTTTTAGCTATGGCGATGCGATGTTCTTAAGTCGCTCTACCAATACACACTCATGACAAAACCGGTTCACTTCAACATCTTAGCGCATGACTCCGCGAGCCCTGCACGCCTTGGCCAGCTTGATCTTCCTCACGGCAGTGTACAAACACCAATCTTCATGCCAGTGGGAACGTATGGCACCGTCAAAGCAATGACCCCGCGAGATTTAAAGGAAGCTAAAGCGCAAATCATCTTGGGCAATACCTTTCACTTATGGTTGAGACCGGGTTTAGAGGTCATCAAGAAGCATGGTGGCTTACATCGCTTCATGGGTTGGGACAAGCCGATCTTGACTGACTCTGGTGGTTTTCAGGTCTTCAGCTTAGGGGCTCTCAGAAAAATTTCTGAGGAAGGTGTGACTTTTGCATCGCCGATTAACGGTGATAAGTTATTTATGTCTCCAGAAGTGTCCATGGAAATTCAGGCAGTGCTCAATAGCGATATTGCCATGCAGTTTGATGAATGCACTCCTTACGAAGTCAAAGGACAAGCGACCTCAGAAAAAACGGCCCGCGCCTCACTTGAGATGTCGTTGCGTTGGGGTGATCGTTCTTTGAAGCGCTTTCGGGAGTTAGAAACCGGCAATGGTCTTTTTGGCATTGTCCAAGGCGGCATGTTTGAAAACCTGCGTGAATTTTCCCTGGATGCTGTCAGCCAGCAAGGTTTTGATGGCATTGCGATTGGCGGACTATCTGTTGGAGAACCAAAACCCGAGTTTGAGCGCATTCTGAATTTCACTGCCCCTAAGTTGCCTGAGCATATGCCCCACTACCTCATGGGGGTTGGGACACCTGAAGACCTGATGTTAGGCGTTAGCCTGGGTATAGACATGTTTGATTGCGTCATGCCCACCCGCAATGCCCGTAATGGCTGGCTTTTTACCCGTTTTGGTGACCTTAAGCTCCGTAACTCAGGCTATCGAGAAGATGATCGCCCTGTCGACCCAACTTGTTCCTGCTACACCTGCCAAAACTTCACCAGATCCTACTTAAATCATCTCCAAAAGGCGAATGAGATCCTTGGATCTCAGCTCAACACCATCCATAACCTTTCTTACTATCTCCAGCTGATGGAAGAGGTTCGGGAGTCCTTGGCTCAGGATCGTTTTAGCGCCTACCGCGAGGAATTTCATCGGAATCGTCAACGCGGTGTAGAGCCTGGTCAGGATTAATCCCCTCAGGGGAGTAAATCAGTCCTCCAAGCCCCATACAGTTTAGAATTGCGGGTTTAAGGCTTTAATTAAAAAGCCGAAATCTGATGTAGTTTCCTGAAGCAGTTTCCAATTGGTAATTAATGGAGGTTTTGTATGTGGATTAGTAATGCGTTTGCCCAGGCTCCAGCCGCGGGTGCAGATTCTGGTGGCTTGATGAGCTTCCTTCCCTTGGTGCTGATGTTTGCAGTGCTGTATTTCATCATGATTCGCCCACAAATGAAGCGTCAAAAAGAAACTAAAGCCATGTTGGAGTCTTTGGCAGTAGGTGACGAGGTAGTGACTGTTGGCGGCATTATCGGCAAAGTAACCGCTTTGAAAGATCAAGTGGTTACTGTTGAAATTTCTGCAGGCACTGAAGTACAAATGCAAAAAGGCGCCATCACAACGGTATTACCAAAAGGCTCAATGAAGTCTGCTTAATCTATTTGCTTAAAAGTATCTCAATATGAACCGTTACCCTCTTTGGAAATATATTGTCATCCTGATCGCCTTATTGATCGGAGGACTATATTCATTACCCAATTTCTACGGAGAGGCGCCAGCGGTTCAAGTCTCGTCCGCCAAACCAACCATCAAGGTTGATTTGGCGACACAGTCTCGAGTCGAGAAGATTCTGGCTGATGACAGTATTAGCAATACCGGTATTTTCTTTGAATCTACTGGCAATGCAGGCTCTATCAAAATTCGCTTTAACAATACCGATATTCAACTGCGCGCACGCGATCTATTGCAACAAAAGCTGAACTTTGATCAAAACGATCCTAATTTCACAGTCGCATTAAATTTACTCTCCAATACACCAAGCTGGTTAAATGCACTCAATGCCTTACCAATGCCCCTCGGTCTTGACTTACGAGGCGGTGTGTACTTTTTACTGCAAGTGGATATGAAGGGGGCGGTTCAAAAGAAGGTGACTGCTTTAGCAACGGATATTCGCAGCCAGTTGCGCGATAAATCGATACGCCAACAAGGCATCGAACGAGGGCAAGACACGATTACCCTGACGTTTGAAAGCACCGAAGAGGCTGAGAAAGCACGCTCAGTGCTGATGGCTAGTCAACCCGATCTCACTTGGCAGGTGAAACCTACTGGCCTTTCTCCAAAACTGGTGGGGGAGATTAAACCTACCGCCTTGAAAGAAATTCAAGACAATGCAGTAAAGCAAAACATCGTCACGCTAAATAAGCGGGTAAATGAATTGGCTGTCAAAGAGCCAGTAATTCAACAGCAAGGTGCAGAACGGATTGTGGTGCAGCTACCAGGCGTACAAGATACTGCTCGTGCTAAAGATATTATTGGTCGCACTGCAACCTTGGAGTCTAGGCTGGCTGATCCTATCGTTTCGACGATTGCGATTGGAGAGACTCCGCCACCAGGCATGGATGTGTTCCGTTTCGGCGAAACCCGTCAAGGCGTGTTCAAAAAATCGGTGATCTTTAGCGGTGATCGCATCACCGATGCAAGCGCCGGGTTCGATCAGAGTCAACGCCCTGCAGTAAACATCTCTTTAGATGCTGCCGGTGGACGCGTGATGCAAGAAGTTACCCGTGAAAATATTGGTAAGCCGATGGGAATGATCTTATTTGAAAAGGGCAAAGGTGAAGTGCTCACGATCGCTACTATTCAAGGTGAATTCGGATCTAAATTCCAGATAACTGGCCAGCCAACTACCGAGAGCGCAAATGATTTGGCCCTCCTATTACGCGCTGGCTCATTAGCGGCGCCAATGGAAATCATCGAAGAGCGCACGATTGGGCCTAGTCTTGGCGCAGAAAATATTGAGAAGGGCTTTACCTCCCTCATTATTGGCTTTGCAGCGATCTCTGTTTTCATGATTGCCTACTACCTGTTGTTCGGCACATTCTCAGTAGTGGCGCTTGCGGTGAACTTATTACTCTTGATTTCTATACTATCCATGTTGCAAGCTACTCTAACCCTGCCGGGTATTGCCGCAATGGCGCTCGCATTAGGTATGGCAATTGACTCCAATGTGTTGATTAATGAACGTATTCGTGAAGAGCTGCGTAACGGTGCAGCGCCTCAAACGGCAATCGCAGTCGGCTTTGATAAAGCCTGGGCGACAATTTTAGACTCCAACGTTACCACCTTAATTGCTGGTCTGGCATTGCTTGCATTTGGCTCAGGACCGATCAAAGGTTTTGCAGTGGTACATTGCCTTGGTATCTTGACATCGATGTTCTCAGCCGTCTTCTTCTCGCGCGGGATCGTAAACCTCTGGTACGGCAGGGGCAAGAAAGTTCAGAAACTCGCTATTGGCCAAGTTTGGCGCCCAAAGGAGAGCTAAGTCATGGAATTTTTCCGAATTAAAAAAGATATTCCCTTTATGCGTCATGCATTGGCGCTCAATGCGGTTTCTTTACTTACCTTCTTAGCGGCTGTTTTCTTTCTTTGGCATAACGGCCTGCACCTGTCAATTGAATTTACTGGCGGCACCGTGATGGAGGTAACTTACCCACAAACAGCCCCCTTGGATTCCATTAGAACGAATGTAGAAAAGTTGGGTTACGCCGATACCCAGATTCAGAACTTTGGTAGCTCACGAGATGTGATGATTCGTCTGCCACTCCAAAAGGATGCTAGCGGAAAAATGATCTCCTCAGCCGATCAAAGTGCCGCAGTAATGCAAGTCCTTGAACCCACTACTTCTGGCGTGAAATTACAGCGTGTAGAGTTTGTCGGTCCACAAGTGGGGCGTGAGCTGGCGATAGACGGATTATTGGCTTTACTCTTTGTCGTCATCGGCATTGTGATTTACCTGTCTTTCCGCTTTGAGTGGAAGTTTGCACTGGCTGGCATTATTGCCAACTTACATGACATCGTCATCATTCTGGGTTTCTTCGCCTTCTTTCAGTGGGAGTTCTCCCTCTCTGTATTAGCGGCAGTGCTGGCTGTATTAGGCTACTCCGTGAATGAATCTGTGGTGATCTTTGACCGTATTCGTGAAAACTTCCGTAAATACCGCAAGATGAATACCCGTGAGATTATTGATAACGCGATTACCAGCACCATTAGCCGCACCGTAATTACTCACGGCAGTACGGAGATGATGGTCTTGGCTATGTTAATTTTTGGCGGTCCAACACTCTACTATTTTGCGCTGGCACTCACTATTGGCATTTTGTTCGGTATCTACTCTTCAGTATTCGTAGCGGCAGCACTAGCGATGTGGCTGGGTGTCACCCGTGAAGATCTAGTAAAAGGCGAACGTAAGCCAGATGATGTGGCCCGTAACGATGATCCGAACTTTGGAGCGCAGGTTTAATCAAGCAGGATTCTGAATTAACTCCGCTGATCAAGGGCGGCTAGCATTCTTTTAGTCGCGCCTTGATGCTCAATCGAGTAGGCCTTTGCAGCGCTCGACATCTTCGCCAACACGGCGGTATTTAATAACAAACTTTTTAAACTTTCTATTAGGGCAGTTGGCTCACTTAATACGAGCTCACCTGTAATCCGCTTTGCTGCGCCGATCTGGGTGGCATCTAAAGCCGCCTGTTGAAAGTTATAAGTGTGCTCACCTAGCAACACTGGGCACCCAGCAGCACAAGCCTCAATCAAATTCTGACCGCCAAAGGGGAGTAGGCTACCACCCATCAATACCAAATCGGCAGCACTGTAATACATTGGCATCTCACCCATCGAGTCACCAAGAATGACCTCTATATCGGTAATGCCTTGAGGTGCACCATGCCACTCTGTTCGACGCCGATATCTCAAGCCAGCCTCATGGATTTGCTTTGCTACCTCAGAAAAGCGTTCAGGATGACGTGGTACGAGACAAAGCAATGGCGCATTCTTAAAAGCATTGCTCAGAAGTAAATCCTTCCAAGCCTTAAGGATAATTACTTCTTCGCCATCCCGCGTACTGGCAGCACACACCATTAGACGTTGATTGCCATGCAACTCAAGTTGCCAGGCTTTACCTAGCTCAACCAATCTAGGATCGAGTGGTACATCAAACTTGAGGTTCCCAACAATCTCTACTTTTTTGACGCCAAGACTACGATAGCGCTGGGCATCGAATTCAGTTTGCGCCAAGATACCGGCGAAGGCCTGAAATAGAGCGCGCCCTGCTTTGCCAAATTGATTCACGCGCCGAGCGCTTCGTTCAGATAAGCGGGCATTCACTAAAAATAAAGGTAGGCCAATTTCTGCACAATAAAACACAACCGTTGGCCAGGCTTCTGTTTCCATAAATAAACCCAACTTTGGCTTAAAGGTCCGAATAAAATTCGCCACGGCCCAGCAAAGGTCGTACGGTAAATAGACTTGGCGTAGTTGGCCTGCAGCAATTGCCTTGCTAAATAATCCAGCACCTGTTCGACGCCCATTAAGCGTCATATGGGTCAACAAAATAGTTTCGCCGCGTGCGAGATAGGCATCAATTAGGGGTTGAGCGGCCCTGGTCTCTCCAACCGATACTGCATGAATCCAAACAGATCCCTGCACATTCGATTTTCCGTAAGAAAAACCAAGGCGCTCAGCGAAGTGATGCAAATACTCTTTGGAGTGTCGTGTACGCCAAGCTAAGCGAATGAATGCCAAAGGCAAGAGCAGATGCCATAGCAGTTGATAAATAAAAAACCAGATCTTGGGGCGGGCACCATATTCAGAATCTTGCGCTACGGGCCCAAGGCTTGGAGTCAAACTCACTTTTTCAGACGTTCGGTCAATTCGACCGCCTTACCTAAATAAGAAGAAGGTGTCATTTCGAGTAGTAACTTTTTTGCATCATCTGGAATTTTCAAACCGCGAATGAAATTTTGCAAATCAGCCTGATTAATACCTTTGCCACGTGTCAATTCTTTAAGTTGCTCGTAAGGATTTTCAATGCCATAACGACGCATCACGGTTTGTACTGGCTCAGCTAATACTTCCCAGCAGTTGTCTAAGTCAGCGGCAATCGCAGTATGGTTTACTTCCAGCTTGCCAAGGCCACGCAAAGCGCTGTCATAGGCCAACACGCTATGACCAAATGCTGGGCCTAGGTTCCGCAAAACAGTAGAGTCAGTAAGGTCACGCTGCCAACGGGAGATTGGCAACTTCTCAGCCAAGTGGCGCAGTAAAGCATTTGCCACACCAAGGTTACCTTCGGAGTTTTCAAAATCAATTGGATTAACTTTATGCGGCATCGTAGAGGAACCTATCTCACCCGCCTTAGTGCGCTGCTTAAAGTAACCAATCGAAATGTAAGCCCAGAAATCGCGGTCCATATCTAACAGAATCGTATTAGCACGAGCAATCGCATCAAATAACTCAGCCATGCCATCATGCGGCTCGATCTGAATGGTGTACGGATTAAAGGTCAAGCCTAGCCGTTTCTCAACTACATTCTTAGAAAAGTTTTCCCAATCAAAATCGGGGTAGGCCGACAAGTGCGCGTTGTAATTACCAACGGCACCATTCATTTTAGCTAGCAGCGGAACTGCCGCAATCGTCGCAATCGCACGCTCTAAACGCTTGGCAATATTTGCCAGCTCCTTACCTAGAGTACTGGGAGAGGCAGGTTGGCCATGAGTGCGTGATAACAGAGGCACTTTAGCATTCGCGAGCGCTAAATCCGTTAATACGGCAAGTACTTTTTTGAGTTGTGGCAATAGGACTTCATCTCTAGCGCCGCGCAACATCAAACCATGCGAGGTATTGTTGATATCTTCAGAGGTGCACGCAAAGTGAATGAACTCGCTGGCTTTTAATAAGTCTGGGCGACCAGCTACTTTTTCTTTTAAAAAATACTCCACCGCTTTGACATCGTGGTTAGTAACTGCCTCGATATCCTTAATGCGCTGGGCATCTGCATCGGAGAAGTGTTCTGATAAAGATAATAAAAATTTCTCATCCGCTGCGCTAATTTTGGGCACATCGGGCAAACCTGCTGCGGCCAAAGCCAGCAGCCAATGAATCTCTACAAAAACCCGCTGACGCATAAATGCCGCCTCGGACAACCATGGCCTTAAGGCATCAAGTTTGCCGGCATAGCGACCATCTAAAGGGGAAAGTGCATTGAGGGTAGAAATCGGCTGACTCACGAATATTGCCTTTACATTGAATGTGTCAATAATCCCTGATTTTAATGCGTTCTGGATCTGGAACTACAGCCTCAGCATGACTATACTGAAGCCTATGAAAATAATCGGATCCCTTACTAGCCCCTATGTACGCAAAGTACGCATCGTTTTCTTAGAAAAAAAGGTAGGCGTTGATCTAGAACTCGAGAATGTATGGGCTCCAGACACCAAAATGAGCACCATCAACCCCTTGGGGAAGGTGCCGTGCCTACTTCTAGATGATGGTGAGGTAATTTATGACTCAAGCGTCATTGCAGAATACGCAGATACTTTGAGCTCGGTAGGCAAATTGATACCCTCAGGCAATCGCGAATGTGCCACCGTCAAAACCTGGGAAACCTTGGCTGATGGGATTATGGATGCTGGAATTTTGGCTCGTCTTGAGGTCACCTTGCGCCCTGCAGATCAGCAGAGTCCGGCCTGGGTTGAGCGTCAAATGGGTAAGATTGACTCCGCTTTAGCCCAAATGTCCCGCGAATTAAGTGAAAACGCTTGGTGCCATGGAAATCAAATAACTTTGGCTGATATTGCGGTCGGTTGCGCCTTAGGCTATTTGTTATTTCGCTTCCCAACCGTTGTATGGCAAGCACAATATCCCAACCTTGACACCCTCTACCAAAATTTGATGCAAAGGCCCTCTTTTGTAGAAACAGCCCCGCCATCAGCCTAAATCAGAGAAATACTACTCAGGCGGAAATGATTCCACCGCCTAAGCAGATGTCCCCATCGTATAAAACGGCAGATTGACCTGGGGTCACTGCCCACTGCGGATCCGGGAATGTCAACTCAAAACTCGGAGACTCCCGAACTCCAGAGATCAACGAACAGGCAGAATCGACTTGACGATAGCGGGTTTTGGCCGAGTACTGTCCTGGTAAAGGTGCAGTGCCATCAACCCAGCTGGCGTCGATCGCTGATAACTCATTAGCTAACAACCATGGGTGTTCATGGCCTTGGGCGACGTACAGGGTGTTATTCGCCATATCCTTACGAGCCACGTACCAAGCATCACCATTACCATCCTGACTACCGCCTAGACCTATTCCTTTACGCTGCCCCAAGGTAAAGAAAGCAAGCCCCATATGCTCTCCCACCGTCTTGCCATCGGGCGTTTTAATAGGGCCAGGGGTGCGGGGCAAGTAACGATTTAAGAACTCGCGGAAGGGTCGCTCGCCAATAAAGCAGATACCAGTGGAGTCTTTCTTCCGGGCATTGTGCAAGCCAATCTGCTCAGCAATCTGACGAACCTCAATTTTCGGGGTTTCTCCCAAAGGGAAAAGAACATTCGCTAGCTGAGCTTGCGTCAGGCGGTGCAAGAAATAACTTTGGTCTTTGCTAGCGTCTAGCGCCTTTAATAATTGAACGCTGCCGCTCTCATGACGAACCCGTGCATAGTGCCCGGTAGCAATCGCATCTGCCCCCAAGCTAACAGCATGATCTAGGAAGGCTTTAAACTTAATTTCTGCATTGCACAAAACATCGGGATTGGGAGTCCTTCCGGCAGCATATTCCCGAAGAAACTCCGCAAAAACACGCTCACGGTACTCAGCAGCAAAATTGACCGCTTCAACGTCAATACCAATTAAATCAGCCACTGATACGACATCCAGCCAATCTTGACGGGAAGAGCAGTATTCGTCGCTATCGTCATCCTCCCAGTTCTTCATGAAAAGGCCAGTCACCTCATAGCCTTGCTGCTTGAGCATCCAGGCCGCAACCGACGAATCTACCCCTCCAGACATCCCAATCACGACTTTGGATGGGTTTGAGGCAGGTATTGAAGAAGATTTGAAGGGGGTCATCAAAAAAATGCGAGAATTCGTTATAAAGCTAAAGATCCCATTGTAGAAGTCTTGCTCCTGATTTACGAGATTTGGAGAAAAACGAAATAAATGGCGATCAGAGTAATTAGATAGGTGCAACTTCGCCTAACTCACTAAAATAGATTTTTCGAAAAACTTGCATTTGGAGACATGCCATGCGCATAGGAGTACCACTGGAAATTAGGCTCGGGGAAACTCGTGTTGCCGCCACACCAGAAACGGTTAAGAAACTGATTGGTCAAGGCCATACAGTCGTCATTCAAAAAGATGCGGGCGTTACAGCTAGCCAACCAGATTCTGCCTATGAAGCCGTAGGCGCAACTATTGGTAGCGCAGCGGATGCGCTTGGGGCTGAGATTGTTCTCAAAGTGCGTGCTCCAGAAGGAGCAGAGCTCAAGCAAATGAAATCGGGTAGCGTGCTGCTGGGCATGCTTGATCCATTTGATAGCGATAATATTGCTGCGATGGCCGCTCAAGGTGTGACTGCATTCTCGCTTGAGGCTGCCCCACGAACTACTCGCGCTCAAAGCATGGATGTACTGTCATCCCAAGCTAACATTGCCGGCTACAAAGCCGTGATGGTTGCCGCAAATGAATACCAGCGCTTTATGCCAATGCTCATGACCGCAGCAGGAACAGTAAAAGCAGCGCGCGTACTCATCTTGGGTGCTGGTGTTGCTGGTCTTCAGGCGATTGCGACTGCTAAACGATTAGGTGCTGTTATTGAAGCATCGGATGTACGCCCCGCTGCAAAAGAACAAATCGAATCCCTCGGCGCAAAGTTTGTTGACGTGCCATACGAGACCGATGAAGAACGTGAAATTGCGAAAGGTGTTGGAGGCTATGCTCGCCCAATGCCAGAAGCCTGGATGAAGCGTCAAGCAGCACTGGTTGCAGAACGTGCTCAACAAGCTGACATCGTAATTACTACCGCCTTGATTCCTGGTCGTAAGCCACCAGTTTTATTGCATAGCGACACGGTGGCCAACATGAAGCCAGGCTCGATCGTGATTGACCTAGCTGCTGGACGTGGTGATAACGGATCCGGTAATTGTCCTTTGACAGAAGCAGACAAGATCGTCGTGAAGAATGGTGTGAAGATTATTGGTTACACCAACCTCGCAAGCATGGTTGCTGCAGATGCCTCTGCTTTGTATTCACGCAACTTGCTCGACTTTATGAAGCTCATCGTTGATGCAGAAGCGAAATTAGTTATTCCAACAGATGACGATATCGTTACGGCCTGTTTAATGTGTCGTGATGGCCAAGCTGTCCGCAAAAACTAATACAACCTTATTCGAAGGAAACATCATGGATCTCGCTGCTTTTCAAAGCATACTTACCGTCCAAAACATCACCGTGTTTGTATTGGCCATTTTTGTTGGCTATCACGTCGTTTGGAACGTCACCCCTGCATTACATACCCCACTCATGGCTGTCACTAATGCCATCTCTGGAATCATTATTGTGGGCGCATTGCTACAAACCGAAGTGATTGGTGGTGATGAAATCACCCTCACCAGCATCATTGGTGCAGTAGCCGTGTTTTTAGCCTCAATCAATATTTTTGGTGGCTTTATGGTCACTCGTCGCATGCTTGAAATGTTCAAGAAAAAGGCCCCAAAGGCCGATGCGACTGGCACTAAATAAAACCAAAACAAGATCCATATAGAGACCTCAATCATGTTAAACATAACCGCGATTTCATATCTCATTTCTTCGGTGCTATTTATCCTCGCCTTGCGCGGACTATCTTCACCAACTACTTCACGCCAAGGTAACACCTTTGGTATGGTCGGCATGCTGTTAGCCGTGATTACCACCTTCCTAATTCCTGATTTCAAGCCAGTCTTCTCGTTGATTATTGGTGCAATTGTTGCAGGCGCAATCATTGGAATACTTGCTGCAAAGCGCGTGCAAATGACCAAGATGCCAGAGCTCGTAGCGCTAATGCACTCTTTTGTTGGCTTATCCGCTGTACTGATTGCGATTGCCGCAGTATTTAATCCAGCGCAAGATCATACTGGTGTACAAAAGATTGAACTCTTTATCGGTGCATTTATTGGCGCCATTACCTTTACCGCCTCGGTCATCGCCTTTGGAAAATTGTCTGGCAAGGTAAGCGGTCAACCGGTCACCTTTGCTGGCCAGCATTTACTAAATCTCCTCTTGGCAGTAGGAATGGTTTCTGGCGGCGTCATGTACTTTATGACAGGAAGTCACGAAGCCTTTTTAGTCATGTGTGCGATTGCATTGGTCTTGGGCGTAACTCTCATCATTCCAATCGGTGGTGCAGATATGCCTGTAGTGGTGTCTATGCTAAACAGCTACTCTGGTTGGGCGGCTGCAGGTATTGGTTTCACGCTAAACAATCCAGTATTGATTATTGCTGGTGCTTGCGTAGGTTCGTCTGGCGCCATTCTGTCTTACATCATGTGTAAGGCGATGAATCGTTCTATTGTTGCCGTATTGCTGGGTGGCTTTGGCGCTGAAGCATCCGCCGGCGCCGGTGATGATGGCAGCCCAAAGAACTACAAGACTGGCTCACCAGAAGATGCCGCTTTCCTAATGGAAAATGCAGACACCGTCATCATCGTTCCGGGCTATGGTTTAGCTGTTGCCCGTGCTCAACACGCGCTCAAAGAATTGACGGAAAAGCTGACTCATCACGGTGTTACCGTAAAGTATGCGATTCATCCAGTTGCAGGTCGTATGCCTGGTCACATGAACGTTCTCCTCGCAGAGGCTGAAGTTCCATACGATCAAGTATTTGAAATGGAAGATATCAATAGTGACTTTGGTCAGGCTGATGTGGTCCTGGTGCTTGGTGCAAACGATGTGGTGAATCCCGCTGCTCGCACCCCAGGCAGCGCCATTTTCGGTATGCCGATTTTAGAAGCATTTAAAGCCAAAACTATCATCGTTAATAAACGCTCCATGGCTGCAGGTTACGCCGGCTTGGATAACGAACTCTTCTACATGGATAAAACCATGATGGTCTTCGGTGATGCGAAGAAGGTTGTTGAAGATATGGTGAAGTCGGTAAGCTAAGCAATAACTCAGCATTAACTTAATAAAAATCCGCCTTAGGGCGGTTTTTTATTGCCTTAAAATATAAAAAATTATCCGGGAATACCAAAGACAGACATGAGGAAATGCCGGCCGATTATATGTTTAATACTAAGCTTTTTAGGTATGACTTCATTTAAATAAAGCTTTAAAAAAAGCAGTCAAGAAATAGAAAGTATTGGTGCTGAGGAGTGCAAGCTGTGGCTACCGTCCGCTATAGCTAGAAAAGCTGTCCCACAGTCAGCATCATCCTGCAAGACCCATAGCAGCCTTTTAACTTCTTAAAATCCAATCGTATAAGTCGTCATCACCGTCGTCGTTGACACGGCTCGATACGGTGTTTGAGTATAGCCAGCTGTCAGTGCAAGGCGCTGATTCTTCTCTAGATCGTAATAGGCACCAACTGTAGCAGTCGGTCTATTTTTGACTGCAGTCGGATTAAAGTTAATGGGGGTAAGGCCTGCAATGTTGGGGCTAGTAGCTGAGTAAGAGCCATTACTTGTGTTGGTATCAGACTCAATACCCGCACTCGCAAAGACCGTGGTCTTGGGAGTGAGTTGATGGCTTGCACTTGCGCCAGCCAATACTGTGGTGGCATTGGTGTTTAAGGCTTGGTATGTCAGAGGCGCTGTCACACTGGTGCTCGCTCCTTCGGTATAGCCACCCAGATTGGTTTGACCGTAGCGCAAACCAAGATAGGGAGTAACTAATGTACTAGGCGTTACTGCAAAGCCGTATCTACCTAATATCTGCGCACCTTGGGTGGTCAGATTACTACTGCCACTACCGGGCTCAGAAGTAACGACGACACCGCGCGTGACAGTGGCGGTTTTTTGGCCATAAGACGCTGATGCTTTGAGCTCTAGCCCAGTGCCATCATCTTTTTCATTCCAAGCAGCAAAGAGCCCTAGTAGTGGGGTGTTGTTTCCTAACTTGACTGTACCCGGTCCTTGGGTAGAGAGGTTTTGATCGGCATAAGCCCCAATACGTACATTTGGCATTGCTTTATAAGCGGCAATGAGGAGCGCGCTGGTGTTATTAATACCTTCTGCTTGTACTGCGGTATTGCGTCCACCAGCGGAGATGCAAATGCCGTTCGGGCCGAACACATTGCAGTCGTAACCTAGGCTACTGTTCAAAATACTGTTTTGCAAGGCAAAGGTGCCTTGGAGGGCTTGGGCGGTATTAACTAGGGATTGCTGGGTGTAGTCTGGGGGTGGGCCACCTGCAGCAATATCTAAATACGCATCATTGGCATCATAGCTAAGTGAGTATTTATAACGTGTTGACAGATTAGCCGTGTTTAGGGTGCTAAAGGCTCCAGATAAAGCGCCTGTAGAAGCGACTAAGGTGTAGCGACCCAATGAGTAAGAACTATTGTTGCTATTAAAGAGGGTTAAGCTGCCAGCTAGACTGGCCGTACCAGGGATGCTCAGTGTTTGATACCAGTTCATGCCTAAAGTACCCGAGCTTGATTGGGTGTAGTTTTTACCTAAGGAGACGGTATTACTAGTTACCGGCGCAATATTAAAGGTGCCGTTGTTAATGACTCCGGTCCAGCCAGTACCGGTGCCTGAAGTGGCGATTGAGCCAGCTCCACTGAGAACCAAGGTAGAGCCTGGATCAATTTTAGTATCGCCTGTATAGGTATTGACTGTAGTCAAAATATAAGTACCGGGCTGAGTCGGGTCTGTGACAGTCACCACAACTTCGCCCGATGGTTGACCGAGAATATCGGTAATGGCACCTGACTGAATTACTGTTTTGCCCGTCACATCAAAGGTCGGGTCACCCGATACTCCGATGGTATTAGTAAAGGTCATATCGTTGCCATATTTGAGGACCGCCGCTACAGTTGGCGATCCGATCAACTCCAGCTTACCGCTACCAATGGAGCTCGCCGAGGTAATCTTCAAAGTCGCGCCTGCGTTTACTTCTGTGCCACCAGTATAGGTATTGTTCGCTGCCAATATGACAGCACCTTGGTTCGCACCAGTATTAATAATGATGAGCTTACCTGCGCCAGACACATCATTCACTACCTGACCGGCAAGCGTTACAGTATTACCCAATTGATCAATCATGCCATTAGCGAAAATCTTAATATCGTTACTAACTACCATATCGGCAGTTGGTTTAAAAGTAGCTGCTGTGGTGCTATTGCCATTAAGAGTTAATGCCCCAGTGCCAATCGCTGAACTAGAAGCAACTTGCAGAGTTGCGCCAGTTTGCACTTGTGTGCCGCCACTATAGGTATTTACTCCTGAAAGGATTTTCGTGCCACTAGTAATATTTACTATTCCACCGGCACCGCTGATGATTCCACTATAAGTAGTACCCGATGGATTTGTTAGCGTTAGAGTTTGATTACCCAATGCGGTTGTTCCGGAGCCAGTAATATCTTTTAGTGAAGCTCCGCTGGTAGTAGCAGAAATATCAAAGGAGCCACTATTGGCGAGTCCGCTAGAATAGGCAATTGACCCGCTTCCACTCAGCTTGAGCGAGGCGCCTGAATCAATAGTAGTTGAGCCGGTATACGTATTGATCCCGCCTAAGGTGATGCTTCCATTACCGGTGCTATTCTTAATTATGAGTGAGCCGGTCACCCCGGATGCATTGGTAATAGCTCCAGATACGATTAATGAATAACCACTTGAATCAATCGTCGCGCCACCTGTAGCAATCGTAAAGTTGGATGCAATTGCTTCAGATGCTGAAGCCTTTAAAGTCCCACCATCAAAAACAGGGTTGATCGTATTATTTAGATTTGAAACGA
Source organism: Polynucleobacter sp. CS-Odin-A6 (assembly GCF_018882095.1). GTDB lineage: Bacteria > Pseudomonadota > Gammaproteobacteria > Burkholderiales > Burkholderiaceae > Polynucleobacter. Next base: position 240,613 of record NZ_JACVPD010000001.1, on the reverse strand, counting down.
GATTGGTACTATTAGTACCGCTAACAATATCACTCGCGTTTGGACTCCTACCAGAGATGGAGGTATAAGTACCAACGGTCCAGTTATCAGACTCAAATCCGCCACCTGTTAACGTGATATAGGAAAATGTTCCTGTTGTGTTATAAAAGTTAACGAAAGCAAATGGTTCATTACCATCAGCTGAAAATCTGTCAGGCCGCCCAAGCTGGATGTAATTTGGGTTTCCGTAATAGCCGTTAGTAGCAGAACTACTGCCAACCAAATCTCTCATTGTTGCGGTGCCAAAAGAATATAGAGAGCTTCCCCCAGGGCTAGAGTAAAAGGTAATAGTATTCGCATCCAATGCAGAAATCCAAAGGCCAAAGTAGTTCACAGGGCTTGATAGAGAAAGAGTTCCACCCTGAAATGCGTATTTTCCAGTACCGCCGGCTCCACCATATAAGTCAGCACTATTCAGGCCTCCAGCAGAAACTGATCCGCTTATTCCGGCAGTCAGAGGAGTAGTGCCAAGCTGAGTTCCAAAATTAGTTGAAAAATTGGGGACAGATCTAGCATCAAAAGTCTCCATTCCCGCGCTAGAGAAAGTCGACGTAGATTGCTGTATGCCTGCAGACTCAACGGTAGCGATGAAAGTGTCTGCAGAGGCCTGTTGACTCCACAACCCAGCTGCACTTAGACCTGCGCACATCAACGCATACAGTAACTTTTGCTTAAATGGAATCGATTTGGATACAGCAGGATTTGGTACCGCTGCTGTTCTGGTACCGATGAGAGTTGATTGACTCTTACCTTTGCCTTGACCAGTGACATTTTCCGCGACCGGAACAAAGCAGCCTGCAGCTTTGCTAAAAATGACGCGGTAGATTTGATTCATGAAGGCAGACTAGTGAATGAAGCAAATACAGTGGGTATAGTTATTATTTACGACAAATAATACAGTTTCTTGAGCTAGCAAATCTCCCCTTCCCCTGTTAGTGTTGATGTTAGTCTTGCACCAAAAAAGATCACAATAATTAGAAGTTTTTAGAAGTAAATGATTCGATCTGAAATTGAACCCAGTCCCCTCTATACTGCTGGCTATGCACACTTGGCCTTATTTGATTCGATGAATGTTTATCAAAAGGTAATGGCAGGGGCCAATATCAATCTGGCGGCCCCAGCATTTATATCCCATCAAGGGGCCATGACCTATGGTCAGTTTGTTTCGCTGGTTGCTTTGTCAGCCAAAGGATTACATCATGCGGGTATTGGTAAAGGAGTCGTGGTCGGCATTTGTATGGATCACTCGGCACTTCATGCTGCCGTGATTGTGGCGCTAGCTCAACTGGGGGCTGTCTCAGTGGGTCTTCCTCCTCAAACACCTACTGATGTGTTAACCAAGACAATTACCAGATTTGGAGTGGAATTTATTATTCGGGGCAGTGAAGTGCCCGAGATTGCTGGCATCAAAAATATTCAGTTTGGGAAAATTAGTTTTGCTGAAGGTGAGCACGTCTTTAATGTAGTCGACCACGGTCTTACTGAACCCCAAGCCGAGGACTCAGCCCGCTTTATGCTCACCTCTGGCACTACTGGAGAGTGTCAAGCGCTCCTGTATACCCAAGCATCATGGATCGAGCGGGTAGACAAAACTGTAGATGCTCTCGACCAAAACTCACGCGTGATTTGTCCTGACATGAGTAGCATTTTGGGTAATGTTTTTTTATTAGGCTCTTTATTTGCAGGTGGTGCAATTGTTCTAGCCAGAATGAATACCTACGCAGAGCTCATGACTGACTTAAGTACTTATGCCGCTACTCACGTTCTTCTACCGCCCCATATCTTGCATGGGATGACTCCTTATCTGCCAAAACAGGGTATTGTTTTTCCGTGGATTAGGCATTTGCGACCCTTCGGTTCAGGCTTGTCAGAATCTTTAGTAAGTACCTTGCTAAGTCGTATTTCACCGAATGTGTATTTTCCTTATGGGATTACCGAAGTAGGGGCTATTGCTATCGCTACCCCAGCCATGCTTAAAGAATATCCGGGTACCAGCGGCAAAGTCAAAGCCTGGAGCAAAGCGCAGGTGATTGATGAACAAGACAACATTCTGCCGGCCGGAGAAGTAGGTCGCCTTAGAGTTCAAGTCGCTGGCATGGTCACTGAGTATTATAAAGATCCAATGTTGAGTAAAGAGCGCTTTAAAGATGGCTGGTTTTATACGAGCGATCAAGGTTATATAGACAAAAACGGTTACCTTTTTGTCCAAGGTCGCATGGATGATCTAGTGAATTTAGATGGACTTAAATTCAACCCCATTGAAGTTGAGTCACAGATCATCAATCACAGTGATATTACAGAATGTGCCGTCTTTGCTATAGATGTTGAGGGTGCCAAGGTGCTGTGTGGTGCATTTGTCGCCAGCGAAGAGAAAATTATAAAAGCCTTAGCAAGCAATCCAAACGAGCAAGCTCTTTTACAAGAGCGTTATTTTTCAGTTGACTCCTTGCCCCGCAACAATAATGGCAAGATCTTGCGGAAAGATTTGCCCACTGTTTTTGCTAATCAAGTAGCACAAATACTGCAACAACAAAGTAGCTCCGGTAGCAATTTGCCAAGCGCAATTGACCCCAATGTATTAGAGGCAGCAAAAGCGGCTAATCATAGAGCGATTGCCCTAACTGAGCAAAATGATTTTCTCGGCGCCCTCAAAGAGTTTGATCAAGCCTTGGCAATCTACCCCCAATTTTTAGATGCCTTAAACAATAAATCAGCTGCATTACTAGCGACTGGTCAAACCATTAAAGCCAAAGCATGTGCACTGACTGCGCTCGATATTGAGCCGCGCTTTGATGCCGTGCGAATCAATTTAGCCTTTGCCCAGCTCAAACTCGGAGAATTTAAAGAGGGCTGGAAAAATTATGACTATCGCTGGAGTGTTTCGAGTGAAGCAGTCAGCGGTAAATTACAACGCTTCTCTACTAATCTGCCGAATTGGCGAGGCGAGTCTAATACTCAAAAACAAAATCTTGTCGTGATTACTGAGCAAGGTTACGGAGATGTTTTTCAGTTTTCGCGTTATCTACCTTTACTTAAGCAACGCTTTGCAAAAGTGGGTTTTGCCTCCTCCAAAGAAACCTACCAAGTCTTACTTGATTCCTTTGGTGATCAAATATCGATCATTGGCAATACCCAAGAATTACAGCAAGGCTGGCACTGGCAATGTGATTTGATGTCTCTGCCCTTGGCAATGGGAACAGAACTACATACTATTCCGTGTGAGGCGCCCTATTTGAAAACATCGGCCCAGAAGAAAGCGTTTTGGCAAGAGCGCCTTGCAAAGGCTAAGACCCAAAAGAAACGCATTGGCATTGCTTGGATGGGACGCTCAAGCCATCAGTTTGATCGCCTGCGCAGTATGGCGTTTCAGGATCTAGCGCCACTGTTTGAGATTGAAGACATTACTTGGGTAAGTCTGCAGAAAGAGGCGAATGATATTCCTAGCAGCAATCAAATGCCTAAAGGTAAGTGGTTAGATTGGACTGCAGAGTTAGAAGACTTTTCTGATACGGCTGCGCTCATTAGCAATCTGGATTTAGTGGTCTCGATTGACTCATCTATGGTGCACTTAGCCGGCGGCTTAAATACACCCGTTGCCCTGCTCAATCGCTATGCCGGAGAGTGGCGCTGGTTAGAGCATACCGATGAGACGCCGTGGTATCCCAATACCCATATTTTTACTCAGCCTAGATTGGGCAATTGGCAAACGCCACTTGCTGAGCTTAAAGCTGCCCTTCAGAAAATGATGTAGCTCACTTGGAATCTGAGCATTTAAAAAGTCAGTCTAGTGAGACATTGGCACTCTTAATGACCATTTGCCATTTTTCTGACTCATCTCGGATGAATTTACTAGATTGTTCAGGGGTCAACATCTTCGGCTGCACACCAATCTCTAAAAATTTATTCTGAATTTCAGTATCAGACAAAGCCTGTGATACTGATTTATAAATAGTATCCACTGTTGCGCTAGAAGCCTCAGGAGGCGCGACTAAGGTAAAAAAGGTAGTGGCTTGCATACTAGGTAATTTTTGCTCTGCAAACGTAAGTACTTGTGGCAAAGCTTTTGAACGCTGACGATCAGCTACGGCTAGGATACGCAGTTTCCCGCTTTGATGAAATGGGATGGCTGAGCTTAGGTTATCAAAAAAGATATCGACATTGCCAGCCATTAAATCAAATAAGGCTGGTGCGGTACCTTTATAGGGTACATGAAGCATTTCTGTACTGGTGAGCTGCATAAACATTCTGGCAGTCAAATGTGAAGTTGAGCCATTACCTTGAGATGCATAAGTAACTTTGCCAGGATTAGCCTTGAGGTATGCAACTAACTCGGCAACATTTTTAGCCGGTATCGTAGGACCAACTACCAAAACATTAGGCGCGGTAGCAAAAACTGTAATGGGCTGCCAGCGAGTGGGATCATAATTCAGTTTTTTATAGAGGTGATGGTTGATTGCAATCGATCCTGGGGGTGAAGCGAGCAATGTCTTCCCATTAGCCTCTGATCGGTAAACAAACTCTGCGCCAATATTACCGCTAGCACCAGCCTTATTTTCGATCACAACACTCCCTCCCCCTGGAAAATCTGCGCTCATCTTTGTGCCTAATAAGCGCATCAGTACATCTATAGTCCCACCCGCTGGAAAAGGAACGATAACTGTCAAAGGTTTGGCTATTTGGGCGAAAGCAATTTGGGTCGTCAACAAGCTACCCAAAAAGAATACAAAACAGGGCTTAGCTCTTCTTAGATTAGTTGAAAGCTTAACCCTCCAAAAGTGAGCATAAACAAGCATCCAGCTGCTCTCATTTTTGTTCATAGCAAATCCAATCTAGTGATCAATAACCTCAGATTGTGCCCGAGGTTCTAAATTCTTTGGCAGTAATCTCGTCCATTATGGATAAAACTAGGATGCTCTTTTGTAATGCGAAGAAGATTGTAGAAAATATAGTGAAGTCGGTAGGCCAAAATTTCTACCATTAATAAAAGGCCGCCTTAGAGTATTTTTATCATCTGCGGCACAAAAAAAATGCCCAGTCTTTTGAACTGGGCGTTTTAGTTTCTGCAGCTAGGTAGCTGAGGAAATTACAGGCTATTACATCATGCCGCCCATTCCACCCATACCACCCATTCCACCCATATCAGGCATGCCACCACCAGAAGAATCATCTTTTGGTGCTTCGCAGATAGCGCAATCGGTAGTTAACAATAAGGCTGCTACAGAAGCCGCATTAACTAGTGCAGTTTTTGTTACCTTAGTTGGGTCGATCACACCTTGAGCCACGAGGTCGCCATACTCACCAGTTGCTGCGTTGTAGCCGTTATTACCCTTGCTAGCCAAGACAGCATTAACTACTACGCTTGCTTCGTCTCCTGCATTTGAAACGATGATTCGAAGAGGTTCTTCCATGGCGCGCAATACGATGCTGATACCAGCATCTTGATCAGCGTTAGCGCCTTTCAAGCCCTTGATACCCTGCATAGCACGTATTAAAGCAACACCACCACCAGGAACAATCCCCTCTTCTACTGCAGCGCGAGTAGCGTGCAATGCATCATCAACGCGGGCTTTCTTTTCTTTCATTTCAACTTCAGTAGCAGCGCCAACGCGGATCACTGCAACACCGCCTGCCAACTTAGCAACGCGCTCTTGCAACTTTTCTTTATCGTAATCGCTAGTCGCCTCTTCGATCTGAACACGGATGTTCTTCACACGAGCTTCGATTGCTTTTTCATCCCCAGCACCGTCAATAATGATTGTGTTCTCTTTGCCTATTTCGATGCGCTTTGCTTGACCTAAATGCTCAAGAGTTGTTTTCTCGAGTGTGAGGCCGATTTCTTCAGCTATGACTGTGCCACCAGTCAAAATCGCGATATCTTCTAACATCGCCTTACGACGATCGCCAAAGCCTGGAGCCTTAACAGCACAAGTCTTAATAATGCCGCGAATGTTATTCACAACCAATGTTGCCAAGGCTTCACCTTCAACATCTTCTGCAATGATCAACAATGGACGGCCAGACTTTGCTACTTGCTCGAGTACTGGGAGCAAATCACGGATGTTGCTGACTTTCTTGTCAAACAAGAGCACGTATGGAGTTTCTAATACGGCAACTTGCTTTTCAGGTTGGTTAATAAAGTATGGGGAGAGGTAGCCGCGGTCAAACTGCATACCCTCAACTACTTCAAGCTCATCTTCCAATGACTTGCCATCTTCAACAGTAATTACACCTTGATTACCTACTTTTGCCATTGCTTCAGCGATACGCTCACCAATACTATGGTCGCTATTGGCTGAGATAGAACCAACTTGAGCAATTTCTTTGTTAGTTGTGCAGGGCTTGCTGATTTTCTTGAGTTCCTCAAGGGCGGCAGTCACTGCTTTATCAATACCGCGCTTCAAGTCCATTGGATTGTGACCTGAAACTACGTATTTCATGCCTTCGCGAACGATGGATTGAGCTAAAACGGTAGCAGTTGTTGTACCGTCACCAGCGATATCTGCAGTTTTAGAAGCCACTTCCTTCACCATCTGCGCGCCCATGTTCTGGAGCTTATCTTTTAGTTCGATTTCTTTTGCTACGGATACGCCATCTTTAGTGATGGTTGGTCCGCCAAATGAACGCTCGATGACGACATTACGACCTTTTGGTCCCAAAGTTGTTTTAACTGCGTTCGCGAGAATATTGACACCTTCTACCATTTTGGTACGGGCGCTATCTCCAAATACGACGTCTTTTGCTGCCATGATTGAATTCCTTTCTTAGGTACCGATTACTTCTGTACAACAGCCATGATGTCTTCTTCACGCATTACAAGAAGTTCATCGCTGCCAACCTTAACTGTTTGACCTGCATATTTGCCAAATAACACGCGATCACCAACCTTGACGTCTGGTGCATTCAGCTTGCCGCTGTCATCACGCTTGCCTGGGCCAACTGCCAATACTTCGCCCTGATCTGGCTTTTCAGCAGCAGCATCTGGAATGATGATTCCAGAGGCAGTTTTTGATTCTTGATCTAAACGTTTAATGATTACGCGATCATGTAAAGGACGCAGATTCATTCCTTCTCCTATGTTAGTAAGTGTTAACTAATTAAAAAACTAATATAAATCAATATGTTGCATTCTCTTCACACGAATACATTAGACTTTTAAACCGAATCGGCCTAATTTAGCACTCGCGTGGATAGAGTGCTGATTATATAGGTCTGAATCTAGTAATTTCAAGGGCAAATTCTCCTTAATTTTTAAAAGGGTTTCCCGTATTTTCTATAATAGGGACAGGCCAGTAGGTAATTTCCTACATATAAATAAGCCTTAAGCCCTTACTACTCCAATCTGTCATGCCTAGACTGGCTAATCACTGATTGGAGAATGCTGATGAGCCCGAAATCCCGGCTGTACACGCTTGTAAAGGCTTGGAAGAACAAACCCTTCCAAGAGGTACGTGATGCCTGCGGCCAGCCCTGGCTTGGCCTAAGTAACAAGGTGCTCGAAGAGCACCAATCTTGGTTCCAACGACAAGCAATTAGTAACGAACCCATCTTTAATACCCAAGGAACAAAGCTGACGAGCTCATTATTTAGACCATTACTGACCGCAACAGATACACAACTCCTGAGACTATTCATGGAGGGGTTAGACACAATCACTTACTGGTATCGAAGCGGTCGCTTTATTCCCGGTATATTGCCTATCTCAGCACAGCATCTAGCCTCAAGCGATCTGATAGATGCCTTGAGTGACCTCATTCTCAATTCACGATTACCGGTTGGATTAGTCAGCCTGGGAATCCGCCAACTGAATGATGTAGAGCCGATGGATTCCTGTATGGAGGGCCTATTACGAATGCGGCGGCTTGGCGTCGCAATCCATCTGCTCGATTTTTCAGGGGCTAACTCACAAATATCCTGGATGGAAGCAATACAGCCCGAAGGCATTCATCTGGAAATGGGTCAATTTCGCAGGGATGGCTTGCCAACTTCAATCATTTCTCTTGGCGAGAAATTCCAATCTCAAATCTATGCCAGCAACATTACTTTAGTTAAAGATTTAGAAAACATCATTGCATTAGGGGCTCAACATGGCTATGGCGGACTCATGATGCCTCCAGTCAGTCGCCATCAAATGCTACACATTAGTGATAGCCGTATCGCTAAAGCTATTTTTTCGCTGCACCCTCATAAAAACCAAAACGGAGACAAGTAATGAGAAAACGCGTGATGTTGGTAGATGACCATCCAGCTATGCTGATGGCTTTAAAAAGTATGTTGCAGGACCAATTGCTTTTTGAGATAGCAGGACAGGCGCAACATGGTGAAGAGTGCCTACGTTCAATTAAGGAAGTAAATCCAAATATGGTGATTTTAGATTTGGATATGCCAAAAACAGATGGGTTTGATGTCATCCGTCGCATTGGCTTAATGCACCCAGAGGTTCGCATACTCGTGTTATCTAGCTTAGATGAAGCAGTCTATGGCGGTAGAGTGCGATCTTTAGGTGCACATGGCTTTGTGAACAAGACTGCAGGGGCAGATGTCATATTAGCAGCCTGTGTCGCTATTTCACAGGGGTATACATTTTTCACCCATGGTAAAAATGGCAACACTTCACTGAGCGATGATGACAAATTAGCCTTGATATCTGATCGTGAATTACAAGTGATGAAATATCTCGGAAAAGGTAATACTAACCAACAAATATCAGACTTATTACACATTAGCAATAAGACAGTGGCAACCTATAAGACCAGGGTGTTTGACAAACTAGGTATTAATAATATTGCCGATTTGATCTTGTTCTGCCGCATGAACAATATCATCGAAAGCTAAAGCAAGTATGCATCGATTCATATCGAAAAACGCTTTTACTATCTGCTGTCTTGCTTCAAGCATGGCTCATGCCGGACCTTTCAGCACAGCGGAACAAGCATGGATCGATGCCCATCCTATCGTACGTTTTAGTATTCATGAAAAATATGCACCTTATCTAGCTCAATCAAGCAATCCAAAAGAGGCTGGTGTATTTAGAACTCTGCTGTCAACAATAGAAGAATGCACTCAACAGCAATTTCTTCCGATTTGGAGAAAATCAGATCAAGAAGGCTTAAAACAATTAAGTCGAGGTGAAGTAGATTTCATGATTGATCCACCCGGGATGAACGAACACATTTTACAGTTTGGCTCTCTCTCAAAAGCAATCTTCTGGGGACAAGATGCGATTGTTTCCAAATCATCTAGCAACTTAGATTTACCCAATCTAAAAATTGGATACTTTGATCGAGGCTTTGAAAATGCACCCTCGAGTGCCGATGGCATAGATACTACAAAAAATTTACCTAGCCAGTTAATTCAATCACTCATTAGAAGTGATGTCGAGGCGCTAGTAATGCCTATTCGCTTGGCACATCAACTGATACAAGGCACTCAAGATCTTGATTTGAAAGTCGATGGTCTATATAGTCGGGATCCTTTTGCGTATCGCTGGTTGATCTCAGATCACGATAGGCCCTTACACAATGTACTGACGCACTTCCTGGATGACCTTGATCCTATTGCATCACGCCAGCTCTTTGCATTTGGTGAAGTGCAGACACTTAAAGCACGGGGCCTATCAGAAACTGTACTGCCCTGGCTTAGTGCTATTCTCATCTTGATGATTGGCGGAGTTCTTTTTTACCAACTCCAAAGAAAATATTTCCATCAGAAAAAAACCGCCCTTGAATTGCTACAGTCAAAGGAGTTGGCCGAAAAAGCAAATGCCGCAAAGTCTGCTTTTCTAGCAACCATGAGTCATGAAATTCGCACGCCCATGAATGCTATTTTGGGGGTTCAGGAATTGCTTCTTGGGAGCGCGCAATTTCCCCAAAAAGATAAACCATTATTAAAAAGTGCTCAAGCTTCTGCCGAATCTCTTTTGGGCATGCTGAACCAAGTACTAGATATTTCTAAGATTGAGGCCGGCAAGCTCACCCTCAATTTAGAACCCTGCAATCCACATCAATTAATCATGGATATTCATGCTGCATTCACCACGGTAGCCAAGAAGCAAAACTTGCTACTCCATACTTCGATTGATCCCAGAATCGCTGAAGTACTAATGATTGATTCCTTGCGTCTTCGACAAGTTCTACAAAATTTATTGAGTAATGCCATTAAATTTACCTCACAAGGGGAGGTTTACTTCTCCATTACCGTGCTTGCGGATGATCATGCAGGGCAGCTTATTGAGTTTAGGGTGATTGATACGGGCATTGGGATGGGAAGCGAGCAAATTGAATTAGCGCTTCAAGCCTTTGAGCAACTACCCGCTACGCAAGAATCCTCTCTATGTGAGCATAAGAGAGGCACGGGCCTTGGGCTCACTATCACGAATCATTTAATTAACTCTATGAATAGTCACCTCTATTTTGAGAGTGCCCCGGGATTTGGTAGTAACGTTCATTTTTCAGTCGCACTTCCTAGAACGAGCATTGCCGCTTCACAGGTTTCTTTTTTTGATTCACTGACGCCATCTACCAAAAGGCTGATCTCTAAAAAATCTGGGCAATCTAATCAACCCCTTCATGCACTCGTAGTCGAGGATCATCCTGCAAGTCGCCAAATTCTCTCATTGCAATTAGAGGCGCTTGGAATTCAAACCTGGATTTGTGAGAATGCTAACCAAGCGATAGAACTCATGTGTGAGGCTCACTTTGATCTGATGCTTACGGATCAATCAATGCCCGGCATGCAAGGATCTGATCTAGCAAAACAGATCCGGATAGCCGGCAACCAGGACTTAATCATTATTGGCGTCACAGCAGATATTTATGCCCTAGATTCTCGCCATCAATTTTTATCGTCCGGTATGAATGGCGTCCTCATTAAGCCACTGAGCTTAGGCGCCCTTGAAAATGAGCTTATGCGCTACTTTGACTCTAGTAACCCATCGGCTTGTAGTGGAGAGACATACTCTTTTGATGCCTTCGCTAACCTCATTAAAGATGATCCATATCAAATTATTGTGATTTTGGAAGAGATTAAGAAGGTTCATATGGCAATTCTTGATGAGCTCTGTTCAACCGCCAACAAGAGTTCAATCGATGAAGCGCAATTTCAGAGCTTAGTCCATAAGGTGAAAGGTGGGGCGCAACTGCTAGGGGCCTCTCAATTTATCAATGCCTGCAAAAAACTGGAGGCTAGCGGACCACTTTTCGGGCGTATTGAGCAACTCACTGCCCTCCTAGAAGAACAAAACCAAATCATCGAGACTTATAAGAAAAAATATCGTCATTCATTAGTAGGGGGCTAGCCAGCTTCAAACTAAGGTTTATTCTATGGTACATGCGCGCCCATTCCTCTCTGACCCCCGTCCTCAGTCTGCTGGCTTTCCTATGGGCTGGCCTACTGATTACAAACCAAGCCTACTCTGCCGACTTAAGGACTCAAGAGACCCCGCTCCAGAAAATCCCTAAGGCTATTGCTAATACTCTTGAAAAAAACCAGATCCCTAAAGAGGCGATCAGTATTTCTGTGATGGAAATTGAGCCAAGTCACGCTGGAAAGATAGCAAGCAAAACTGCATTAGATTGGCGCTCACAGCAAGCGATGAACCCTGCTTCAACGATGAAACTTGTCACCACCCTTGCCGGTCTAGATATCTTAGGCCCTCAATATCGCTGGCGAACGAACATCTATACGGATGGGTTCATTCGTCAGGGCACCCTCAAAGGAAATCTATATTTGCAAGGTACAGGTGATCCTAAGCTGATCCCCGAAGAGCTGGCCAAAATGATGAAGGCCTTACAAAACCTTGGCATTCAAAAAATTGATGGTGATTTATTTTTTGATCGGAGTGCCTATGCCACCAATGTGATGGAGCACAACACCATCGATGGCGAATCTCTTCGTGCCTATAACGTTCCTCCAGATCCACTTCTTTACGCCTTTAGAACACTCTCATTTCAACTCGGTAAATCACGTACAGCAGATTTCATTGATATTAGCTATACGCCACCACTATCCCAGTTAAAAGTAATTAACCAGCTGCAATTGGTTGATCAATCTTGCGATAGCTGGAAAGGTAATATGCGATTCAACTTAGAGCCTGATGGAGATGGGACCCCTACGAATCAACTCATTACTGCCCAGTTCTCTGGAAGCTTCCCCAAGTCCTGTAAGGACGTGAGCTACAACGTCGTTGCTATAGATGCCAATACTTTTCTCACCCAAGGATTTGCAGCAGCATGGGAGCTGGCGGGCGGTAGTTGGGCTAAGGCACCTACAGGAAAGTCTGGAAATGTTCCTCTTTTATCTCGATTAATACTGCCATTTGAAGGCATCGCTCTTGGTGATGATGTGCAGGACATCAATAAATACTCTAATAATGTAATGGCCAAGCAACTGATGCTGACCTTGGCTTTACAAAAAATGGGGAAACCAGCAACCACTGAAAATGGTGAGCTTGTTATACAGAACTGGCTGAAAAACTTAGGCTTTCAGTTTCCAGAGCTAGTGATTGAAAACGGTTCGGGTCTATCTCGTAAGGAAGCCATCTCCGCGGAACATCTGAATCAATTATTAGTTACAGCCCGCAATCTATCTGTAGCTGATACTTTTTATAACAGCCTACCGATAGCAGGTACGGATGGCACGATGAGAAATCGCCTCATGACTCATCTCAGAAAATTTCTACATCTCAAGAAAAAACCTGAAGCCCGAATCAAAACCGGGTCTCTGGCTGATGTGAGGGCAATCTCTGGTTATGTGGTCAGTAAATCTGGAAAGATGTACGCTGTGACCTCTTTCATCAACCACCCCAATGCTTGGAGAGGTCTAGAAGTACATGATCAATTATTGGCGTGGCTACTAGACGATGGGCCGGAACCAAAACACGCGCGTTGAAGTCGGTCTCTCACGCCATCCCACTCTTCGCCGGAAGGCGGCTCTGGAAATAGAATGAGATCCCAATCCTGTTGATCTAGATCTCGCAAGGTGCGATATAAGCGACTCGCAAATGCCGTGCTATCGCTAGGCACCAGCACCTCTTCAAAATGCACGGATGGATGACCATCATCACCTAATGAAGAATCCGAATCCCACACTGCAACTGCTACGCGGGACTTGGTATCTGGAAACTCGCTGAGTGCATCTAACACTCTTCCAGATGAATACATTCTTAATGGAGTCCTTGGGGCGTAATGCGCACGTAGACTTCCAGATACTCTTGGCAAGCTAGACTCTTGCTCACTAAGATTACTTTCGCCGGGTGAATACACCCTAATGCCTGTCTTGGCAAAAATTTCAGTAGGGGTTATGAGGCCAGGCCGCAATAAAATTGGGTGAGTACCCGAAGATAAATCAATGATGGTGGATTCAATTCCGACTTCGCAATCACCGCCATCTAAAATCATCAGATCTAGCAGACCTGCAAACTCACTTCGGACATCAGCCGCGCTCGTTGGCGATACCTTGCCAAAACGATTCGCTGAGGGAGCTACAACGCCACCCTTCAATTTACGCAGTAATTCTTGTGCGATAGGATGTGCTGGCGCACGAATCGCTACCGTGTCTTGACCACCTGTGAGCTCAGTCAACACACTTTTATCTTTTTTAAAGACTAGGGTGAGTGGGCCTGGCCAAAAAGCATGAATCAGCTTCAGCGCATCCTCTGATAAATCTCTGACCCATGGGGCTAATACCGGCATCCAATCAACTTGAGCTTGATCAAATCGATCCGGAGCGGCTAAGTGGACAATCAGCGGGTGATTAGAAGGTCTACCTTTGGCAGTAAAAATCTTTTTGATTGCATCTGGGTTCTTCGCATCTGCCCCCAAGCCGTAAACTGTTTCTGTTGGGAAAGCGACTAAGCCACCCTCTCGCAAGGTCTGCACTGCTTCATTAATCACCACAGCTAATTGCGGCGAGCCACTCTCACTGGACATTGCTAGGGTTCGATTCCCAAGTCTACAGCGACGGCAGCACAATTTTGCCGAGCTTGATTAAGTGATTCACCCAAGCAATTAATATGACCCATCTTGCGACCCATGCGTGGATCAGCTTTGCCGTATAAATGCAACTTAGCATCCGGATGAGAGAGCACTTGATCCCAAGCAGGCTCCCTAACTTTATCTTCACTACCTTCGTACCAGAGATCCCCCAAGAGATTGAGCATAGAGACTGGGGCTAGCAAACGGGTGTCACCTAAAGGTAAGCGCGCCATACTTCTGACTTGCTGTTCAAATTGACTGCTGACACAAGCATCTATAGTGTAGTGACCCGAGTTATGCGGACGTGGCGCAATTTCGTTTGCCACAATGTCGCCATTCTTAAGTACAAAAAATTCTACGCATAAAACTCCTACGTAATCAATCTTCCTAATCAGTGCTTTAGCCGCTTCAACAATTTTCTTCTCTTGCCCAGGCTTTAGTGAAGGTGCCGGTACAGTAGAGGTATGCAAGATACCATCACGATGGATATTCTGAGAGACGGGGTAGGCAACGACAGCGTCATCGTCACCGCGCACCACCAAAGCAGACACTTCGAAATCTAAATCCATCCGCTTTTCCAGAACGCAGGGGACACGACCTAATTCAGCCCAAGCGGCCACTAAGTTTTCAGGTTCATAAACCGTAATCTGGCCTTTGCCGTCATAACCCATACGAGCGGTCTTCAGAATACCGGGGAATAAATCAGCATCTACGTGCTCAAGATCTGCATCATGTTCGATGACGCAGTATGGAACTGGACCAATATTGGTCTCCGCTCTCCAAGTGGCTAAGAACTTTTTCTCCGCAACCCGATTTTGAGCCAAAGATACGCAGCTACTACGGGGTGCCACAAAGACGCCTAATGATTCGAGCTCATCTAAGGCTTGGGCAGGAACATTCTCAAATTCAGTGCTGACCGATTTACATAAAGCCGCCATCTCTTTTAGAGCGGCAGAGTCGGTGTAATCGGCTTGAATGAATTTTTCAGCAATCGAACCAGCAGGACTATCCGAACCAGGATCGAGGACGCACACCTTGTAACCCATCGCCTGAGCGGCTTGAGTAAACATCCGCCCCAGTTGACCGCCACCTAAAATTCCCAAATAAGAACCCGGCAAAACGGGTTCCGAGCGATCCGCCATTTTTTAATATCCCGGCAAATTCATCGAGCGCGCAGTATCGGACTGCTTTGCACGAAACTCTTCTAGCTGTTTTGCTAAAGCAGGATCATTGATGGCTAAGTTGGCAATCACATGCAAGGCTGCATTTGCAGCGCCTGCCTCTCCAATAGCAAATGTTGCTACTGGAACGCCTTTGGGCATCTGCACAATTGAATAAAGAGAGTCTTCACCACGTAAATATTTACTTGCGACAGGAACGCCAAAGATAGGAACAATCGTTTTAGATGCCAACATACCCGGTAAATGTGCGGCACCACCAGCGCCCGCGATAATTGCTTGCAGGCCATTTGCTCGAGCATTCTCGGCATACTGGAACATGTCATCAGGCATACGATGAGCTGAGAGGACTTTAGCCTCATGGGCAACACCAAATTGCTCAAGCATTTGGGCAGCGTGTTGCATAGTTTCCCAATCTGAATTGGAGCCCATTACTATTCCGACTATTGGCTTTTTGCTCATTTACCTCTCCAAATACCCTGGTCTGACTCTGTTAATCTGTGTGAGCGCCTATTATCCCAGCCTTTTAGGGTCCCTAGGAAATTAGACCTTTGTTAAGCGAGCCAGGGCTTCGCGGTACTTTTCTGCCGTTTTATCAATGATGTTTGCCGGTAAAGCCGGTGCTGGAGCCGTTTTTGGCCAAAGCTTGCCGTCAACCATGGCTGTTTCGAGCCAATCCCGAACAAACTGCTTGTCATAGGAGGGAGGGTTTGCGCCCACATAATAGGTTTCAGCAGGCCAAAAGCGGGAAGAGTCAGCAGTCAGGATCTCGTCCATCAATACCAACTGTCCCGCACTATCTAAACCAAACTCAAACTTGGTATCAGCAATGATGATTCCACGTGTTGCGGCATATTCAGAGGCTTCTTTGTAAAGACGAATACTGACTTCACGAATTTGATTGGCTAGCTTCTCACCAATCATCTCGATGACTTTTTCAAAGGAGATATTTTCGTCATGCTCGCCAACATCTGCTTTTGCAGCGGGAGTAAAAATAGGCTCAGGTAATTTCTGGGCATTTTCTAAATCCTCTGGTAATACGATGCCGCAAACCCGACCAGACTCCTTGTAATCCTTCCAACCGCTACCAGCGAGATAGCCACGCACCACCGCTTCGACCAAAATCGGCTTCAGGCGTTTTGCAACCACTGCGCGACCTTGCACTTGCTCTATTTCTTCAGCAGAAACTACGCTAACCGGGTCGATGCCAGTCAAATGATTGGGAATGACATCAGCCAACTTCTCAAACCAAAAGTTCGCCATTTGATTTAGCACAATCCCCTTCTCCGGGATGGGCTGACCCATTACTACGTCAAAGGCGGATAGCCGATCTGTAGTAATCATTAGTAGCTTGTCATCTCCAAGCGCATAAACATCACGCACCTTTCCTTTCGAAAGCAAAGGCAGCGACTGAATAGAGGTAGCGTACAAAGCGGGCATATTTATCTCATTTCACAATCTGAGCCAATTTGCCACTCTTGTAAAGCTCTGCCATTTTTTCCAAAGGAATTGGCTTAATTTTGGACGCTTGACCTGAGCAACCAAATGCATTGAAACGTGCGATACAGACCTTCTTCGCTGCTTCACGTGCAGGCTTGAGATAATCACGGGGATCAAACTTACTAGGGTTCTCAAATAAGTATCGACGGATAGCGCCAGTCATCGCCAAACGAATATCAGTATCGATGTTGATCTTACGCACTCCATTCTTAATTCCTTCTTGAATTTCTTCAACAGGAACACCATAAGTTTCTTTCATGTCGCCACCAAACTCACGAATCTCTGCAAGTAGCTCTTGTGGAACGCTAGAAGAACCATGCATTACCAAGTGTGTATTCGGAATACGGGTATGAATTTCTTTAATGCGCTCAATTGCCAAGATGTCACCCGTGGGCTTCTTAGTAAATTTATAGGCGCCATGGCTAGTGCCAATCGCAATTGCCAAAGCATCGCACTGTGTGGCCTTTACAAAGTCAGCTGCTTGCTCTACATCAGTGAGTAACTGCTCACGCGTCATCTTACCGTCGGCGCCATGACCATCTTCTTTATCGCCCTGCATCGTTTCTAGCGAGCCTAGTACACCTAACTCAGCCTCTACAGTAACCCCAATAGAGTGAGAGAACTTCACCACCTCTCTAGACACATCGACGTTATATTCATAACTAGCTACAGACTTGCCATCAGCCTCCAATGAACCATCCATCATCACACTGGTAAAGCCACTCTTGATTGCGGCCATACAAACTGCGGGGCTTTGACCATGATCCTGATGCATGACAACGGGGATATGCGGATAGGCCTCGACTGCTGCAGCAATGAGGTGACGCAAGAAAGACTCGCCTGCATATTTTCGAGCGCCAGCAGAAGCTTGCATGATCACTGGAGAATCAGCCTCATGAGCGGCTTCCATAATTGCTGTGACTTGCTCTAAATTATTCACATTAAATGCCGGCAAACCATAGCCGTTTTCAGCAGCGTGATCCAAGAGTTGTCGTAAAGATACTAAAGCCATGATGATCTCTTAATTGAAAGATGAGTGATAAATGATTGAAGCAATATTTAAAAATGAATTACTTCACTTGAATAATTTTGAGTGAATTTGTGCCACCTGGCTCACCCATTGGCTCACCTGAAGTCAGAACAACAACATCACCCCTCTTCACCGCGCCCAAGCTCTTTAAGCAATCTTCTACCTCTTGTAAAGCAGTATCCCGCTCTTTAGTGTAGTTGAGGCCAATCGGAAATACGTTGCGATAAGTGCTCAAGGCACGCTGTGTTGAGATCTTTGAAGTTAACGCAAAAATAGGCACATGGATGTTATGGCGACTCATCCAGACTGCAGTAGATCCAGAGTCCGTCAAAGCAGCAATAGCATTGGCGTGTAGGTGATGCGCAGTAAATAAAGCCCCCAGCGCAATAGTCTGATCGATACGTGCAAAAGTTTGATCTAAAAAATCAGTATCTAACTTTACACGGTCAGACTTTTCAGCCTCAACGCAAATCTCAGCCATTGCTTTAATCGTTTGAACTGGATAGGAGCCGGCAGCAGATTCTGCAGACAGCATGACGGCATCTGTTCCATCGAGTACTGCATTCGCTACATCACTCACTTCAGCACGCGTTGGTACTGGAGCATTAATCATGGACTCCATCATCTGTGTTGCAGTGATCGTAAACTTATCAGCCTCAAGCGCCAATTTAATCATGCGCTTTTGTAGAGCTGGGACAGCAGCATTACCTACCTCAATAGCTAAATCACCGCGTGCAACCATAATGCCGTCACTTTCAGCAATGATGCTATCCAAGGCATCAGGGAGGATTGCCTCGGCACGCTCTACTTTGGCAATCGTACGAACTTTGCCAACGCCATACTTTGCACTTGCCGCATCCGCTAACTTTCTGGCGTAAGCCATATCGGCGCCATCTTTTGGAAAGCTAATTGCCAGAAAATCGACGCCCATAGCAATTGCTGCATCCAGATCAGAAATGTCTTTTTCTGTTAAAGCGGGAGCTGTTAACCCACCACCCGCTCGATTAATACCTTTGTTATTAGAGAGTGGGCCACCTTGCTCAACTAGGGTCAAGATTTCACCGCCTTGAACACCTTCTACACGAAGCACTACTAACCCATCATTTAGTAGAAGGCGGTCGCCGGGCTTCACATCACTTGGAAGTTCTTTATAGTCCAAACCCACCCGCTCTTGATTGCCAAGCTCGCAAGCCACATCTAATATAAATTTCGCCCCTTCTTTTAAGAGGATTTTGCTATCAACAAATTTGCCGACGCGAATTTTAGGGCCCTGAAGATCGGCCATGATGCCAACCTCTTTCCCAACTTCTGCTGAAATGCTCCGAACTAGGTTGTGGCGCGCCTGATGGTCTGCCACAGTGCCGTGAGAAAAGTTCATTCTCACTACATCCACCCCTGCACGAATCATCTCGCGCAATACTTCGGGCTTTTCTGAAGCAGGGCCTAATGTGGCAATGATTTTAGTTGCTCTTAACATATTAGTCTTTCGCTCTTTCAGCAAGCACTGCAAAGGCTGGCAAGGTTTTACCTTCTAAGAACTCTAAGAAAGCACCACCACCAGTAGAAATGTAATCCACTTGATTCTCAATGCCATATTTCGCAATTGCTGCCAAGGTATCACCACCACCAGCAATTGAAAACGCCGGTGAATGGGCAATCGCTGCCGCCAACATCTTAGTACCACCACCAAACTGGTCAATTTCAAATACACCTAATGGGCCGTTCCATACGATCGTACCCGCATGCGCCAACATAGTAGACAAACGGGCCGCTGTTTTAGGACCGATATCCAGGATCATGTCGTCATCAGCCACCTGATCTGCAGAAACTCGGTTTGCACGTGCTAATGGAGAGAGCTCGTTTGCAACAACAACATCTTCAGGAATAGGAACATGCGCTCCGCGCTTTTCCATGATTTCCATAATTTCGCGAGCCTCATTAACCAAGTTTGGCTCAGCCAAAGATTTTCCGATCGGTAAACCTTTAGCCAACATGAAGGTATTGGCAATACCTCCGCCTACAATCAACTCATCCACTTTGTCAGCCAAAGCTTTCAAGATAGTGAGCTTGGAAGATACTTTAGAGCCCGCTACGATCGCTACTAAAGGACGTTTAGGGTTTGCTAGAGCGCGACTCAAAGCATCCAACTCCGCTGCCATTAGCGGGCCTGCACAAGCGATTGGAGCAAATTTGGCTACGCCATTGGTAGTAGCCTCGGCACGATGTGCAGTACCAAAGGCATCATTGACGTAGACATCACATAGAGCCGCGATCTTTTTTGATAAGGCATCGCTATTCTTTTTCTCGCCCACATTGAGGCGGCAGTTCTCGAGCAATACTAATTCGCCTGAATTGACTTCAAATCTACCATCGACCCAATCACTAATTAAGGGAACTTTCCGATTTAATAGATTTGCAATCCGATCAGCCACCGGTGCTAAGCTATCTTCAGGTTTAAATTCACCCTCAGTTGGGCGGCCCAAGTGGGAAGTAACCATGACGGCCGCACCAGCATCCAAACACATCTGAATTGCCGGCATGGAGGCTCTAATGCGAGTGTCTTCAGTAATATTGCCCGCGTCATCTTGGGGCACATTGAGGTCTGCGCGGATAAAAACCCGCTTTCCCTTTAAAAGGCCTGCTGCAGCCAGTTCATTAAGGCGTTTTACTTTGAAGAGAGAGTCCGGCATGAGAATGGGTAAATTGGGTGATTTTTGAGGAATGTCTCATTCTAAATCCTCCGGACTAAGCACCCTAGAGGAATCAAGCTATCTGCCTGCTCTACCTGTTCTACCTGCTCTACAATAACAACATTTACGCATTCTAGGCGCTTAGCCACACTGGCGGCCTGGTACCACTGTTTTACTGAATTGATTTACCCAAGCTCATAAACACTTAAAAGGTAGAGAAAATGTCGATGTCTGACCGCGATGGCTTTATTTGGTCCGATGGGAAGCTTGTTCCCTGGCGTGAGGCCAATATTCATGTGCTAACCCACAGTCTCCATTACGGGATGGGTGTGTTTGAAGGTATTCGTGCCTACAAAACGCCTCAAGGTACCGCTGTTTTCCGCCTTCCTGAGCATGTGAAGCGCCTATTTAATGGAACCAAGATTTTCCAAATGAATATGCCCTACACCCCAACTGAAATCACCAGCGGCATCATTGACGTCGTCAATAGCAATAAGCTGGAAGCCTGCTATATCCGCCCTATTATCTTTATTGGATCCGAAAAGCTAGGGATTTCTCCAAAAGGCAACACTATCCATACCGCTATCGCTGCTTGGGAATGGGGTGCTTATTTGGGAGAAGATGGCATTAACAAGGGCATCCGCGTCAAAACCTCCTCGTTTACCCGTCACTTTGTAAATTCCTCACTTGTACGCGCCAAGGCCTCTGGCTACTACATCAACTCTATTCTTGCAAACCAAGAAGTGACTGCCAATGGCTACGATGAAGCTCTGCTGCTTGATACAGAGGGTTATGTATCCGAAGGTTCTGGCGAAAATATCTTTTTAGTGAATAACGGCATTCTTTACACCCCGGATTTGGCATCTTGCTTGGACGGCATTACCCGTAACTCCATTATCCAAATCGCCAAAGACCTTGGCTATGAATTACGCGAGAAACGCATCACTCGAGATGAAGTCTACTCAGCAGATGAGGCCTTCTTTACCGGTACTGCAGCTGAGGTAACGCCTATTCGTGAGCTAGATGATCGAACTATTGGTGACGGTAAGCGCGGTCCTATTACCGAGAAAATTCAGAAGACTTACTTTGATGCAGTTTATGGCAGAAATGATCAGTACAAGTCCTGGCTAACCTACGTTAAGTAACGAGAAAATAGATAATGAGTGAAGCTCAAGTTGTGATGATTGATGGTAAAGATTTGCCTTTACATTGCCCAACCAGTAATACGCCTAACTGGAATTCACATCCACGTGTATTTTTAGATGTTGCTAAAACGGGTGAGGCGAAGTGCCCATATTGCGGCACAGAGTACAAACTTATTCCGGGTACTGAGCCCCGCGGGCACTAAGCCCATCAGCATCCCAGCATGGGGTGCTGTATCGGGATACCTCATATGAATCGTATTCTGATCATCGCCCCGAATTGGATTGGAGATGCCGTCATGTCTCAACCACTACTGGCCAATCTCAAAATACTTTACCCGCAGTGTCAGATTGATGTTTTAGCGAGCCCTTGGGTCGCATCAATTTACCGAGCGTGCCTAGAGGTAAACCAAGTAATCGAAGCTAAGCTTGAGCACAAAAAATTGCAATGGGGCTTACGTAAGCAACTATCAAAGCAGCTTGAAAAGAATCAGTATGACACCTGCTTTGTATTGCCTAATAGCTTAAAGTCTGCGCTCATTCCCTGGCTTGCCAAGATACCGTTCCGCATCGGCTACCGAGGAGAACTCCGCTTTGGTCTCATTAACCTTGCTTTAGAAAATCCAAGCAAAGTGAATCGCCCACCTATGGTGAGTCATTACCTTGCACTCATTAATACGCTAGATCAATCTATAGCAGCTGATTCCAATCATCCAGCAAATCCGAGGCTTAAGGTTTCGACTGCGGCCAAGCAAGCAGTGCGTTCTAAATTAGAGGCGGCTGGCATTTATGCGCAATCCATCTATGTACTTTGCCCTGGCGCTGAGTATGGGGCCACCAAACGTTGGCCTGCAGAGTACTTCGCTCATCTCGCTCAGCTATTAATCAATCATGAACCAGATGCGCATTTGATTCTTCTAGGCAGTCAGAGAGACCATGTCATGGGAGAGCTAATTCAGACTGAAGTAAAAAACGCTTCGCAAATACATAACTGGTGTGGCGATACATCGCTTGATGAAGCCATTGCACTCATCGGCATGAGTAAAGCAGTGATCAGCAATGACTCTGGCTTAATGCATATCGGTGCGGCATTGACAATTCCGCAAGTGGCCATTTTTGGTTCAAGCGATCCAAGTCATACTCCACCATTATCTGATAAAGCTAAAGTCATTTGGCTGAACTTGCCGTGCAGCCCCTGCCATCAGAGAGAATGCCCACTGGGACATCTGAAATGCCTCCGAGATATCTCACCAAAAATGGTATTCAGCGCCATTCAATCACTTGATTCATTTTTACTTACGCCCAATCACTAGAAAGTAAGCCATGTCTAAACTTGCGAGACTCTTTCATAATGCCGATGAAGTAGTGGAAGCATGGCGTGATGCTTTAAAATATCGAGACGTCAAAGGTGCTTTAGCAATTTGGCTGGATGATGATTCCATCACTTGTGTTCTTCCGGAGGGTCAACGCCTGAGTGGTCATGCAGAAATTCGTGCGGGTCTAGAGCGCCTTTTAGCCAAGCAAGCCCTCTTTCTTGAGCCAATTGCCTGTATTAGCCATTCTGTTCTGGGCGCTGCCGTCTACGATACTACTGAAGCAGTTCACCTAAAGCCCGATCAAATTGAAGCAGCGTTCTTCTTGAACATCACCTTAGTTCTTCTACAGGATAGTCAAGGCTGGCGGATTGCGCATCTTCACGCTAGTCACTCTACTGAGGATACATTTGATGTACCAACCACTCTGCATGGTTTGCATTAAAAACGGATCGTGAATAGATTGCCGCCACATGGATGAGCAAGTACTAAAGTCTTTGATTAAATGGCCGCGTGTTCCTAACTGCTTTGGCTGGTTGGCGCTGGATCGTCGCGGTCAATGGCGCATGCGAGATGAATATGCCCAAGCAAATCATTTGCCTGGCAGCCCAATTCAACATGTAGCCTTAAATGAATTTATCTCCAGAAATTACGCGCGTGATTCCTTGGGAAGATATTTTTTTCAGAATGGTCCTCAAAGAGTGTTTATCACACTAGATGCCACCCCCTGGATTGCCAGAATGATTCCGAGTAAAAATGGCCCTCAACTATTGACTCAATGCGGAACAGAAATTAAACCCCACGGCGCTCTCAGTGACGAAAAAGGTAATATCTACATCACTGGAACTATTCTGGAATCCCATTCGGATCAGGTCGATAGTTCTGTTTTTACTAAAGCAGAATCTCTATCGGTTGCGCTTCTTCATGATCATGATTTAGATCTGTTCTCAAATCAGTCCAAGGTACAAGAAGATGCTTGTACCTTCAAAGGATCTTGGCAATGGGATGGCAAAGATCTACCCATTGAGCCCATCCATTCTGAAGAATTAAGTCAACGCTTTCACTTCATCAAAATACCAAGTAGTTAATTAGCCGGGCATATTTTTGCCTTGCTCCTTTAATTCATCTCGGTATTGCTTTTGCATTTCGCGCAGGCGCGCATCAATGCTGGATGCTTGATAAAAATCTGCACCGCCAGAGGATCTGGCTATTTTAAGCTGCTCAATTGCTGAGGGCCACGCACCCTCAAGAGCATACTTTTCCCCAAGCGCGTAATGACGCATGGGCACATTATTAGCTTGATCATATGCATTAGAAAGCATTGTCCACCAAACGATTTCATTGGGCTGCACCTTAGTGCGGGCTTTTAACCACGTGATCGCATCATTTGTTCGGCCGAGTTTGAGATAGGCATTCATCATCGCTGCACCGGCTGCATAAGACTGCGGATATGCTTTTAAAGTTGCCTGGGCAATTTGTAGCGCCTCTTCATTCTTTCCTTTAGCCAAAGCTAGCTCTGATGCGGTAATGTCCAACGAAAGGCTTTGTCTCTGGATAGGTGACCCAGGTGCGCTAGCGGTGTTAGCTAAAGTGCGCGCTTGCTGTAAATAGGTTGCTGCCTGATCAACCTTGCCTTGTTTTTGAGCGATAAGCGCAAGTCCATAAACACCTTCCATCTGCCTTCCAGGAGTGGGCTGTTTACTTAAACCCTCAAAGGTATTTCTTAAGTCATACATCTGACTAGATCCTCCGGACTGCTCCATACGCGCGCGTGCTTTAATAAAATAGAACTCCACCGCAGTGGAAACATTTCTATTGGGGATATTGCGTGCACGATCTTGCATATCTGCAATACGATCAGTAGTTAAGGGGTGGGTCCGCACATAAGCAGGAACACCGTTATCCATAATGCCGGTGGCCTTTTGTAGGCGCTGAAAAAAACCTGGTGCCCCATTCACATCATAGCCACTAGCAGCAAGTATCTGAAAGCCTATGCGATCAGCCTCACGTTCTGCATCCCTCGAGTAGGAAAGCTGGTTATTAACAGCAACTGCTTGACCACCCTGCATTAGGCCCGATGCTGCACCTGGATTACGTGAAGCTGCTAAGGCGCCCAGCAATATACCAGCCAAAGCAATCATCATATTAGTAGTCTGCTTATCCATTTGACGCGCTAAATGTCGCTGCAAAACGTGCCCTGTCTCATGTCCCATGACGGAAGCCACTTCAGAATCGGATTCAGCGCTCACTAATAAGCCCGTATGAAAACCTATAAATCCGCCTGGCAATGCAAATGCATTAATGCTGCTGTCTTTAACAGCAAATACTTCAAAGTTATAAGCGCCGCTCCCCTGCTCATTAGCACCACCCAGTTGCAACCGTTTTGCAGCCTCCAATAACCGACGTTCCATTTGATTGAGAAAATCGTAGATAGGCAAATCATTTGAATAATCAGGGTCAGGACGAATCTGACGCATGATCATCTCGCCATATTTTTTCTCATCCAAGCGGCTTAGGCTATCTCCACCGGGATCACCCATATCTGGCAGAACAAAGGTTGCCTGAGTTTGGGGCGCATTACGTGATGGCAAGTTAGAAGAACGGGCCTCAGGAGATTGCACCGCCCGACCTAAGTTTTGCAAAGCAGCGGACTCGCCTTGTACTGAGACATCCCCCGTTACAGACGGAGATCCTGGTCCAGCGGCATAGACCAAGCTGGCACTGGGCCAAGCCAAGGATAAAATCAATTGGCCAGCCAAAAGTCGTTTCAGTAATGAAGATTTTTGTGATGTCTTTATAACTTGCATCCCTATATGGTAAAACTTATCCCATGAACAAACTAACTCATTTTGATGCTAGCGGCCAAGCCCATATGGTTAATGTTGGGGATAAGCCCAATACCCACCGAATTGCCATTGCAAGCGGTAAGATCACTATGCTTCCGGAGACCTTCGACATGATTGAGGCAGGAACCCACAAAAAGGGGGATGTGCTAGGTATCGCCAGAATTGCAGGCATCCAAGCATCCAAAAAAACATCAGATCTGATCCCCCTTTGTCACCCCTTAGCACTGACACACGTTAGTCTTGAGTTTGCCCTAAGCAAAGATACCAGCAGTATTGCTTGCCAGGTAAGAGCAGAAACGACTGGTCCTACTGGAGTAGAAATGGAAGCGCTCACCGCAGTCCAAGTAGCCCTACTTACCATCTATGACATGGCTAAAGCGGTTGATAGGGGCATGGTGATTGGTGACATCCACCTGCTGGAGAAGAGCGGGGGTAAGTCAGGCGAGTGGAAGGCCCAATAGATAGCCCCGAAATAGAAATTAAGCCACCAAAGAGTGGCTTAATTTCTTATGAAATACGGATAACCCTCTTATTTCGTGATGCGACATTCTGAAGGAAGTAACTGGGGTAGTAGATTAGTTTCAGTAGACCGACAGGACCAACCACCAGCCCAAGTCGATCCCTCTGGCTTGGATAGATCAATCGCTTTTGGAGTATTGGCATCTGGATCATTAGTCGGTATGAGATGCAGCGTATTTTTATTTTCTGGCGCGACATTATTTTGAAAGTCGATCGCAATTGCTCCCGATGGCGTAATTTCAATCAATTTGACGCTCCGGGTTGGCACAAAAGTAAATGAACCGTTGGTTGCCTCATCCATTGTTACAGTACCCCTACTTGCAAACGCTTCTGTGACCGCCAACTTTGCGCTAGAGGAAAGATTCATACCCTCCACAATACGACTACGAGCGATGTAATCTTGATATTGTGGAACTGCTACGGCCACCAAGATACCAATGATGGCCACCACCACCATCACTTCAATTAAGGTAAAACCAGATTCTGTTTGTTGATCTTGTGTAGACATATTCATTAGCTCCTGAGGGTTGAATCCCTCATCATCCAGTCTATACCCAAGAGACTCAACATGTCCCAATGTAAGAAAAGCCAGCTTTGAAGGCTGGCTTTTCTGATCAATACGAGAGAAAGTTAATGCGCTTTTGTAGCTGCGTTCTTTTTCTTCATATATGTCCCCAGAAGAATCACAATCGCCACACCGATCACTTCAAAAGCCAACTTAGCATCGCCCAGCGCTTCCTGAATATTGTCTTTGATTGCAGGGTCTTCTACCAACATACCGCCAGCTAACAAGCCCAGTAGACCAGCGCCTAGAGTAATAATAATTGGAAAACGTTCCATCACTTTGAGCAGCATCGCACTGCCAAAAATGATTAGAGGGATAGACATACCTAAGCCAATAATCAACAGCAAAAGTTGGGTCTCTTGTGGGCCTTTTTGAGCTGCTGCTGCAACTGCCAACACATTGTCCAAGCTCATCACTAAGTCGGCAATTAAGATTGTTCGAATGGCTGCCCAAATACTAGTCTTGCCTTCCATATGCTCTTCGCCGTCACTGTCAGCTAATAACTGTACGCCAATATAGACAAGCAAAATAGCGCCAACAATTTTGAGATAAGGGAGGCTTAGTAAAGCGACTGCAGTGATGGTAAGCACTACACGCAAGATGATGGCTGCAGCACTACCCCAAAAGATTGCCTTCTTTTGTTGGTCTGGTGGTAAGTTGCGGGATGCCAAAGCAATCACAACGGCGTTATCACCAGATAAAAGAATATTGGCTACGATAATTGAGAGTAGAGCTGCCCAAAAGGTAGCATCTGAAAATGCTGAAAAATCCATCATGTCTCCGTACTGTTATCTATTTTAGTTTTAACTACTTTAGTTTTAATTACTAGGTACTACAAACAATATGCTGACGAATCAGCATACTTAAATCAATTACAACATCGCTTTGAGTAAGGCAGCCATTTCTGAAGGGTTTTTAGTTACCGTAAATCCGCACTCCTCCATAACTGCAAGCTTAGCATCGGCAGTATCTGCGCCACCAGAAATCAATGCGCCAGCATGGCCCATACGCTTTCCAGGAGGCGCTGTGACACCAGCAATAAAGCCAACTACCGGCTTTTTCATGTTGGCCTTGCACCAGCGAGCTGCTTCAGCTTCATCTGGCCCACCAATTTCGCCAATCATAATGATGGCATCTGTATCTGGATCTTCATTGAACATCCTCATGATGTCGATGTGCTTTAAACCATTAATTGGGTCGCCACCAATACCAACTGCAGTGGATTGCCCTAAGCCAATTGCAGTTAATTGACCGACTGCTTCATAAGTCAACGTTCCGGAACGACTAACAACGCCAATACGGCCTTTTCTATGAATATGTCCTGGCATGATGCCGATTTTGATTTCGTCTGGGGTAATGATTCCTGGGCAATTAGGTCCAAGCAATAACGTCTTTTTGCCACCAGCAGCTTCTTTTGCGGTCATCTTATTACGCACTTCTAGCATGTCTTTGACTGGAATGCCTTCGGTGATGCAGATAACAAAATCCAGATCTGCTTCAACCGCTTCCCAAATGGCAGCTGCAGCCCCGGGAGGTGGTACATAAATGACAGAAGCCGTAGCACCCGTTTGCGCAGCAGCTTCTTTTACAGTTCCATAAATGGGAATGTTGAAAATAGACTCGCCTGATTTTTTAGGATTTACGCCAGCAACAAAACAGTTTTTACCGTTTGCGTATTCTTGGCACTTCTCCGTATGGAATTGACCAGTCTTACCAGTAATACCTTGAGTAATTACTTTAGTATTTTTATTTACCAAAATAGACATTTTGATTTCCTTGATTATTTGTTTTTCGCAACAGCAGCCACTACCTTAGTAGCAGCCTCAGCCATTGAATCGGCACTAATGATTGGCAATCCTGAGTCAGCAAGAATCTTCTTACCCAAATCCTCATTAGTGCCCTTCATGCGCACAACCAGCGGTACGGTTAAGTTCACTGCCTTACAGGCCGTAACTACGCCATCAGCAATCACATCACAACGCATAATGCCGCCGAAAATATTCACCAAGATTGCTTCGACACTCTTATTTTTAAGCATGATCTTGAAGGCTTCTGTCACCTTCTCTGCAGTAGCACCACCGCCAACGTCTAGAAAGTTTGCTGGTTCGCCGCCGAACAACTTGATCGTATCCATCGTCGCCATCGCTAAGCCTGCACCATTTACCAGGCAACCAATATTGCCATCGAGGGAGATGTATGCCAGGTCAAATTTAGAAGCCTCGATTTCAGCAGCATCTTCTTCGTCGATATCGCGGTAAGCCACGATTTCTGGATGACGATATAGGGCATTTGGATCAAAATTGAATTTTGCATCCAGCGCTTTAATCTTGCCATTGCCCTCCAAAATTAATGGGTTGATTTCGACTAAAGAAGCATCTGTTTCCCAATAGGTTTTGTATAAGCTCTTGAATACATCGCTTGCCATTGGAATAGAAGCATCTGGAACACCAATACCTTTGGCAATAATCTGGCAGTCAGCATCAGTCAAACCAATCAATGGATCAACGAATACTTTAATAATTTTTTCCGGGTGAGATTCAGCAACTTCTTCAATGTCCATGCCGCCTTCACTAGACGCCATGATCACATTTTTCTGGGTGCCACGGTCTGTAACGATACTGAAGTAGTACTCTTTTTTAATATCAGCACCATCTTCAATTAATAGGCGATTTACTTTTTGACCTTCTGGTCCAGTTTGATGGGTTTTGAGTTGCATACCCAGAATCTCAGTAGCGTATTGCTTCACCTCGTCCATGCTTCTGGCTAATTTCACGCCCCCACCCTTACCGCGACCACCCGCATGAATTTGTGCTTTCACGACCCACACTGGACCACCCAGTTTTTCAGCAGCTTTGATTGCCTCGTCAATGCTAAACGCTGGTATGCCATTAGGAACAGGCACATTAAATTGGCGCAATAGTTCTTTACCTTGGTACTCGTGAATTTTCATTGTTACTCCTGAAACGGACTTTTTAGCAAGCGATGAGGATTAATTAAACCGATTTCACCTTATTCACCCATTTACTAAAGGGGGGGTTGGCTTGACCGAATTCACAATTTTATCATCCTGCAGTAGCGCAACACACCATTTTGGCTGTTAACCCGCTCAGTTACCTCGTCCTGCCACCACCTTAGAGACTACATCTGAGCTAAAGCCCTTAGAAGCCAGAAAACGGTACTGACGGGCTCGCTCCTTTTGCTCTGTTGCCAGCTCACCAAACTTGCGCTCCCATAGCTCATACGCGCGTTGAAATTCAGTTTCTTTGAGATTTCTGAGGAGATCTGCTGTCTTGGCGCCATCTACCCCAGCCTGCAGCAACTCATCTTGTATTTTTCGGGTTCCAAACCGCTCGCTTCGGCGTCGAACTAGAGCTTCTGCAAAGCGCTGGTCAGAAAGCCAACCCCGAGCCTCAAAATCATCCAAAACCGCCTCTATTTGAACCTTGAGGGGTATTTCTGTTACTGAGGCTTCAGCATCCTGATCAACTGGCTTCAGTTTCAACATTCTTGCTGCGGATTCTTCAAGCTTAGCGGCTAAACCCTTTCGACTGTATTCGCGCATCGATAAAAGGCGCAAAGCCCGAGCTTTGAGACTCGGGCTTTGTTGTTTACTTTTTTTTACAGTGCTGCTGGACTCTGACATTGAAAGCTTACGCTTCCTCTTCTTCGCTCACAACATCGCTAATAACCGCTGTACCAGCCTTCACACCTAATTTCTCACGAATCTTGGCTTCAATATCTTGCGCAATAGCTGGATTTTCTTTTAGGAACTCACGAACATTGTCTTTTCCTTGACCAATGCGATCACCGTTATAGCTATACCAAGAGCCTGATTTCTCAACGATATCGGCTTCAACACCCATATCAATAATTTCACCTTCTCTAGAAATACCTTGACCGTACATGATGTCGAAAATGGCTTCCCGGAATGGAGGGGAGACCTTATTCTTCACTACCTTCACGCGTGTCTCATTACCCACAACCTCGTCACCCTTCTTAATACTACCGATGCGTCGAATGTCTAAACGCATAGAAGCGTAGAACTTTAATGCATTACCACCTGTAGTTGTTTCTGGTGAACCAAACATCACACCAATTTTCATTCGAATCTGATTAATAAAAATGACTGTTGTATTGGTACGCTTGATTGCGCCAGTCAATTTACGTAGGGCCTGACTCATGAGACGGGCTTGTAAGCCTGGCAATGAATCCCCCATGTCACCCTCGATCTCCGCCCTTGGAACCAAGGCTGCTACAGAGTCGATCACAATTAAATCGATAGAGCCTGAACGCACTAATGCGTCAGCAATTTCTAGCGCTTGCTCACCAGTATCTGGCTGTGAGATTAATAAATTATTCACATCGACACCAAGACGCGAGGCATATTGAACATCCAAGGCATGCTCAGCATCGATAAAGGCACATGTTCCACCAATTTTTTGCATCTCGGCAATGGCATGCAATGTCAAGGTTGTTTTTCCTGAAGACTCGGGACCATAAATCTCAATCACGCGACCGCGCGCTAATCCTCCAACTCCTAGGGCGATGTCTAAACCCAATGAACCACTGGATACCACTTGAATGTCTTGATTTATCTCTGCATCGCCCAATCTCATGATTGAGCCCTTGCCAAATTGCTTTTCAATTTGCGCCAAGGCTGCCGTTAGCGCTTTTTGCTTATCTCCGCTCATACCGTCAAATTCGGATGAGGCTGATTTTCTTTTGTCGTCGAAGGCCATGTTCACTCCCTTTTCACTGTTTGATGGGCTATTTTTTGAGGTTTTTGAGTTTTTTGTTAACATGAAGTTACTGTATATAAAAACAGTACTATTTGCAAGTAACTTTTAAAAAGAATTTACTGATTTTGTTCTAGGCTTGTTCTGATATGGCGATGATGCCAATAAAAGAACAGCGGGATCGCAGCACCCCAAATAATTGCTAGGCACACTAGGCCGCCCAATTGCCCATCAACCCCCCATGAGCCTGCGCCCATGCGAATGCCTGCCTCATAGGACAATGGACCAGCTATAGCCCCCAAGATTGCCCCCAATAGCGGTTTGCCACGCAACCAACATAAAGATCCATTAATGGTGCTGGCTACCAATGCCCAAAGTGTCCACATCCAAACAGGAGATAAATAGGGGCTAGGCCAAGCATCATTGAAGTGTAAAAAGCCTAAATTCACTATAAGTGTGTCAGCGCTCACTCCTAATAAAACCGCCTTTAATATAAGCTTTAACTCAAACCTTGGATGCTCTGAGCGCCAAATATGAATGGCTAGATACAAAAGAGTAATGAGAACAGGCCATAAGACCTCATTGTTGGCCGCCCCAATAATGCATGCGAACCAACCTGCCTGAAACAGTACGAAATTCCAAAATTTAGCCATCGATCACACCTCAGCAAGTCTTCCAAGAAAAAAGCCACTGCCGGTGGGCAATGGCCTTTTGATTTGGTGGCGATTCAGGGATTCGAACCCCGGACCTGTGGATTATGATTCCATCGCTCTAACCAACTGAGCTAAATCGCCGAAGGTCAGATTTTAGCTTATTTGGTCAAAATGCTCAATTGGTCCAGTTCGACCCGGTAAAACAATTTATCAAACGACCTTAATAGTTAAATCAGGCAAATTATCGATGCTGCAACGGATGACATCGCCACGGACAACCGGCCCAACATTCTCAGGCGTGCCAGAGTAAATGATGTCACCAGGAAATAATTCGTTTGCTTCCGATAGCTTGGCAATTTGCTCTGCCACCGACCAAATCATTTGATCTAAATTTGCCTGTTGTTTCACGACTCCATTTACAGACAGGGCAATAGTGCCTTTGGTAAAGTGGCCAACCTGGCTCACTCGAAAGACCGGTCCAATTGGAGCGGAATGGTCAAATGACTTACCGA
This sequence comes from Polynucleobacter sp. CS-Odin-A6, assembly GCF_018882095.1. Classification (GTDB taxonomy): domain Bacteria; phylum Pseudomonadota; class Gammaproteobacteria; order Burkholderiales; family Burkholderiaceae; genus Polynucleobacter. Next base: position 207,920 of record NZ_JACVPD010000001.1, on the reverse strand, counting down.
TTTCCCAAGGCTTTTTCTGATCCCCCATAAAGCGCTGTAAATCACGGCGCGTCATATCCAGACCTAAAGCGTAACCAAATACATGCTCAAGGGCTTTGTCTACAGGAATATTTTTGCCGCCTTTATTCAAGGCGGCAACTAACTCAACCTCGTAGTGATAATTTTTAGTCAGTGATGGATATGGGTGATCCACAATTTTATTGGGAGCGACAAACTGAATGGCATCTGTCGGCTTTTGAAAAAAGAATGGTGGCTCACGAGTAGGGTCAGACCCCATCTCACGCGCATGGGCTGCATAGTTTCTGCCAATGCAGTAAATACGGCGGACAGGAAACTCAGCATCACTACCCGCAATCGGGATGAATGTTTGTGGAACCACAAAAGGGATTTTAATTGAATCATCGGACTTGTGAGCCTGAGCAACAGCAACCATCCCCACCGAGGACAGCGATGCAACGCCCAGCTTGATTGCGTTCCGACGACCGAGAATATCGTGATTTTGATTTGACACGCTGAACTCCTTTAAGCAGATTCGTCATCATATGCGAATCAGAAAATAAATACATCGGGGAAATCCTAGTGCTCCCTTAAAAGAAAAAAGTGCTGATTCACTCGTTACGGTTATGACGGAAAAAATATGATCCACATTAAGCGATAAAGAGGCATCATTTCATTTCCTAGCTAGATTAATTTACCTGAACCTCACTTAAGCCTATGCGACTTCTATCAATCTCTTCTGGAAAAGTAATGCCGCTCTTTGGCTCTCATCATCCAAACTATTCAAGCGTAGCCTCTGCCATCGATAAAAAATCGATCAGCAACTTGGATCGTCCTTTGGTAATAGAAATCAACAAGCTGGGTATTGTGGGAGATGAGCAAGCAGATCTATCAGTACATGGCGGACTAGAGAAGGCCATTTATGTTTATCCGGTTGAGCACTACGCCTTTTGGAATGCATTACTCACTCGAGAAACAAAGAAGCAAGCCAATCTTTTACCAGGCTCTTTTGGCGAAAATTTTACTGTTGAGGGTCTCCTGGAAACGGAGATCTTTGTTGGGGACAGAATTCAGATGGGTGACCTTGAATTTACCGTAACCAAACTACGTGAGCCCTGTTTTAAATTCAATGCCAAGATGAAATACAAAGGCGCGGCAAAGGCGATGTTGCAATCGGGCTTTAGCGGTTGGTACTTGCGAGTGAATCAAGTAGGAATGATTGCAGCCGGTGAAGAAATCAAAGTCATCCCAGGCGAAAGACTCACCTCAATTGCGGACCAAAACAAAGCACTCTTTAATCGGGGCAATCAAAAGAATCTTTGGGATTAAATCCCTGGGATTAATTTTGGCAATAAAAAAACCCGACCACCAAGTGATCGGGTTTAGTTTTTGATACAGACTAGTGCAGCTTAGTCTTTTGCGTAGATATCTACGTCTTTCGTTTCTTTCACAAACAGTACGCCAATTACCAATGTCATCGCAGCGATGATGATTGGATACCAGAGACCGTAGTAAATATTGCCGTTTTGCGCAACCAAGGCAAAGGAGATCGTTGGCAATAAGCCGCCGAACCAACCGTTACCAATATGGTACGGCAAGGACATCGAGGTGTAACGAATGCGGGTTGGGAACATCTCAACCAACATCGCCGCGATTGGGCCATAAACCATCGTTACCAAGATAACCAAGATAACCAAGATGCCCAGAACTGCAGGAAGATTAATCGCAGCAGAGTCAGCCTTTGCAGGATAGTCAGCGGCATTCAATGCTTCACGAATGGCTTTCTTGAACTCGGCATCTTTTGCTTTCGCATCTGCTGGAGCCATACCCTTAGCCGAGTAACCCTCAATCTCTGTATCGCCAATCTTCACAACAGCAGTACCGCCCGCTGGGCCAGCAATCGTTGTGTAGCTTGCAGAGTTAGAGGCCATCACCTGCTTTGCAATATCGCAAGAACTCGTGAACTTCGCAGTACCCGTTGGGTTGAACTGGAAAGTACATTCGTTCAAATCAGCGGTAATACTTGCTGGTGCAGCTGCCATTGCTTTTTCCAATGCTGGATTAGCAAAGTGAGTTAGTCCATTGAACAATGAAACCGGTGTGTTCGGGATGTACAAAATGATAGCTAACAATAAGCCGCCCATGATGATAGGCTTACGGCCGATCTTATCTGACAAAGTACCAAAGATCACGAAGAATGGTGTGCCGATTACCAATGAAGCAGCAATCAACAAGTTTGCAGTCTTAGGATCCACCTTTAATACTTGAGTCAGGTAGAACAAAGCGTAGAACTGACCTGTGTACCAAACCACCGCTTGACCTGCAACCAGACCAAACAATGCCAAGATCACAATCTTCAAGTTTTTCCATTGACCGAATGATTCTGTCAAAGGTGCTTTAGACAATTTGCCTTCATCTTTCATCTTCTTGAAAGCAGGCGATTCATTCATGGACAAACGAATCCACACAGAAATTGCCAACAATGCAATAGAAGCGATGAAAGGAATACGCCAGCCCCAAACATCAAAGTCTGGACCAGTGAATTCACGGGTGAATAAAATCACCAGCAAAGAAAGGAACAGGCCAAGAGTAGCTGTTGTCTGAATCCAGGATGTGTATGCACCACGCTTACCTTGAGGAGCGTGCTCGGCAACGTAAGTTGCCGCGCCACCGTACTCACCACCCAAAGCCAAACCTTGCAACATACGTAATGCGATCAAGATCACCGGAGCAGCAACACCAATGGTTGCATAGTTAGGCAATAGACCAACGATGAAGGTTGCACCACCCATCAACAGGATCGTTACCAAGAAGGTGTACTTACGGCCGATCAAATCGCCTAAGCGACCGAATACCAAAGCGCCAAATGGGCGAACGATAAAACCGGCAGCAAATGCTAACAAGGCAAAAATGAAGGCAGAGCCCGCATCTAAACCTGAGAAAAACTGCTTGGCAATAACGGCAGCCAAAGAGCCGTAAAGATAAAAGTCGTACCACTCAAAAACCGTACCTAATGAGGAAGCAAAAATAACTTTGCGCTCAGCGGCGGTCATTGGGGCTGCTTTAGTTGATGTTGACATCAGTAGCTCCTAACTATTTTTATTGAAATAAAAAACAACTCAGCGATTATGAGGGGGAAAAAACCAAAGAAATCGGGCACTTAGGGTAATTCCCCATCAAAATTCATAAGGGTTTTCCCTAGAACTGTGGAATTGTTGCAACGCATTCGTTGCATGCTTATTAATCGCACTTGCACCAACATGTTGCGAGCAGCCCAATTCAGGTGCATATGGGATTAAGCGCCCATGAGCACCCCGATTTAATAGCCTTTGTAATCAATTTTTGGCAGTGCACTAAAAATTAACTCATCAAGGAGCAATACAAATGAAAAGACGTGACTTTTTAAGCAAATCTGCATTAGGCGCTGCCGCTGGTGTACTAGCAGCTCCGGCCATCGCGCAATCCATGCCTGAAGTGAAATGGCGCTGTGCCTCGAGTTTTCCTAAAAGCCTAGACACTATTTATGGTGGCGGTGAATATATCTCCAAGCGAGTAGCGGCTCTGACCGATGGCAAGTTTCAAATTCGTATTTTTGGAGCCGGCGAGATTGTCCCGGCCTTTGGCACAGTAGATGCCGTTCAGCAAGGCACGGTAGAGTGCACCCACACCGCTGGCTATTACTTTGTTGGAAAAAATAAGACTTTCGCATTTGATACCACTGTGCCCTTTGGTATGAACCAGCGCCAACAAAATGCCTGGATGTATTGGGGTGGCGGCTTAAAGCTCCAACGAGAATTTTTACGTGACTACAACATCGTCTCTTTCCCAGCCGGTAATACTGGCACCCAAATGGGCGGCTGGTTTAAGAAGCCTGTCAAAACTGTGGCAGACCTCAAAGGTCTAAAAATGCGTATCGCCGGCCTTGGCGGCGAAGTCATGTCACGTCTGGGCGCAATCCCACAGCAAATCGCTGGTGGCGATATTTACCCAGCCCTTGAGAAGGGAGTCATTGATGCAGCTGAGTGGGTAGGCCCCTATGATGATGAAAAATTGGGCTTCTACAAAATCGCGCCTTATTACTACTACCCAGGTTGGTGGGAAGCCTGCTCTATGTATTCTATGTATGTGAACATTAAAGAGTGGGAGAAGCTACCGAAGCAATACCAAGAGGCATTCTCCTCTGCTTGCGCAGAATGCAACATCGACATGATGGCGGAGTATGACTACAAAAACCCAATCGCCTTGCAAAGCCTGATCAAGAATGGCGTCAAACTCCAGTCTTACTCAACAGACATTATGAAAGCAGCTTCGAATGCTGCCTTTGAGATGTATGAAGAAGAGGCTGCTAAGAATCCCTCCTTCAAGAAGATTTATGAGCCATGGAAGAAATTCCGTAATGATCAAATGCTGTGGAACAAAGTTGCGGAACAGACGCTGATGAGCTTTATGTTGACGAATCCAGTCAAATAAGAACCTACCAATAAGTTGATATGCCAAAACAATTATTAGTTTTCTCAAGTTTCGTTGATCGTTTAAATGATCGTTTTGGAGTATTGGCGAGTTGGTTGGTATTAATTGCCGTACTGGTCAGCACTGCAAATGCGCTGATCCGGTACGGCTTTAACATCAGCTCAAATGGTTGGTTAGAAGCGCAGTGGTATTTGTTTGCTGGAATGGTGATGCTCGGCGCCTCCACTACGTTTCGTCTGAATGAACACGTTCGCGTGGATGTTCTTTATGCAATGTACCCCAATCGAGCGCGCCTCTGGCTAGACTTTTGGGGTGGCATCATTTTCTTCTTACCAGTCACTATGGTGATTGGTTATTACTCTTGGGAATTTTTTATCAACTCGGTAATCCTCAATGAGACCTCGAGCAATCCAGGTGGCCTCATTCGCTGGCCGGTGCGTGGCGCTATTACTTTAGGCTTTTTCTTGCTCACCCTTCAGGGCTTCTCTGAAATTATTAAACGCTATGCAGCCATCATTGGCGTGATCAAAATCGATCCCAAGTACGAAAGACCTTTGCAATGATTAGTCATGATCTGATGGCCCCCATTATGTTTGGGGGCCTCATTGTATTTTTATTAATTGGATATCCGGCTGCATTTTCTCTTGGCGCGGTTGGCTTATTCTTTTCATTCATCGGTATTGAAATGGGCATGTTCCAGCCCACTTTTTTACAAGCCCTGCCCGACAGAGTCTTTGGCATTCTTTCAAATGACCTTTTACTCTCCATTCCCTTTTTTACCTTTATGGGAGCCATTCTTGAAAAGTGTGGCTTAGCAGAGGACATGCTTGAGGGACTAGGGCAATTATTCGGCCCAATCCGTGGTGGACTTGCCTATGCAGTGATTATTGTGGGCGCCATTCTCGGCGCAATCACGGGTACGGTCGCAGCTTCCGTCATTGCGATGGGTCTCATCTCTCTGCCAATTATGTTGCGCTATGGATATAACCCACGCGTAGCTACTGGCGTTATTGCAGCGTCTGGAACGATTACTCAACTCATTCCGCCATCACTCGTATTAATTGTGCTGGCTGACCAGTTAGGTAAATCGGTTGGAGATATGTATGCCGGTGCTATTGGGCCATCTATTATTCAAATCGTTCTATTTTGTTTATTTATTTTCTTCCTATCGATTTTTAGACCACAAGATGTACCTGCCCTGCCCCCAGAGGCTCGTCCTAAGATTGACTGGAAATTATTCAAACGGATTCTGTGGGGCATTGTTCCCTCGATCGCTCTGATCTTCCTAGTGCTTGGCACCATCCTGATGGGTCTTGCTACACCAACCGAAGGTGGCGCCATGGGTTCAGTAGGCGCCTTAGTTCTAGCAGCCATGAACAAGCGCCTTCACAAGCCGTTGGTTTGGGAGGCCATGACCTCCACCATGCGCATCAATGCCATGGTCATTTTTATTCTGATTGGCTCAACTGTATTTGGCTTGGCTTTTAGAGGTGTGGATGGCGATCTTTGGATTGAAAATCTTCTCTCAGGACTTCCAGGCGGACAAGTTGGCTTCTTGATTGCGGTGAATTTATTTGTTTTCTTCTTGGCTTTTTTCTTAGATTACTTCGAGATCGCTTTCATCATCATCCCCTTATTAGCGCCCGTTGCTCAAAAGCTTGGTATTGACCTCATTTGGTTTGGCGTGCTTTTGGGAGCCAATATGCAAACATCATTTATGCATCCCCCATTCGGTTTTGCCTTGTTCTATCTGCGAGGGGTAGCGCCAAAATCGGTGAAGAGCTCTGATATTTATTATGGGGCACTTCCCTGGGTTGGCTTGCAGCTGATCTTGGTTGCCATCATTATCTTTGTCCCTGAAACGGTAACGTATTTCATTGATCAACCTGCCGCTGTTTTTGATACCAACGGGCCATCGGTTGATCCATTAGCCGGTGTCGAACAAAATGAGATTACAGTAGACTCCAGCTCTGACATTGAACGTCAGCTACGAGAAAATAAATAACAATCCATCTTCAGATGGTTGTCAAAGGGGTTTAAGTAATGCAACAAAAATGGGGTATCCGAGGGATGGCGGTAGCGCCACACTCCCTGGCATCTGGGTCTGCTTTGGCAGTGCTGAGAGAAGGTGGCAATGCCTTAGAGGCCATGGTCGCAGCAGCAGCTACCATTGCTGTCGTATATCCCCATATGAACTCCATTGGCGGAGACTCTTTTTGGGTAGTTCACTCACCTGGTAAGGCCATGGGTGGCATTGATGCCTGTGGTGCAGCAGCCGGCTTAGCCACTAAACGGTGGTACGCGGAGCGTGAAATCACTCAGGCCATTCCTTTTAGAGGAGCTGTTGCAGCCAATACGGTCGCAGGAACTATTTCTGGTTGGGGTGCGGCTCAGAAACTATCGCAACAAGGTCTTGGGGGCAAGCTACCGCTTTCCCGTCTCCTAGCAGATGCGATTCACTATGCTGAAGCCGGTGTTCCGGTAACGTATAGCCAATCAAGCCTGACTGAAAAAAAGCGAGCCGAGTTAACGCCTATTCCTGGATTTGCGGAGACCTTTCTAGTGAACGGAAAGGCGCCAGCAGTAGGCTCTATTTTCAAACAAGAGCGACTGGCTAAAACTTTGCGTCAAATTTCCCGAAAGGGAACCGAGGATTACTACCGCGGTGATTTAGCCGAATTACTAGCGAAAGAACTCACTGGGATTGGAAGCCCACTCAGACTAGGAGACCTTCGCCGTCATCAGGCCAAACTGATTGATCCACTTGAACTAAAACATAGTTTAGGTAATGTATACAACATGACGCCACCCACCCAGGGCGTGGTGTCCTTGATGATCATCGGCATCCTAGATCAGCTCAATCTCAAGCGCTTCAAAGTCGACAGCGCAGAGTATGTTCACCACTGTGTTGAAGCCACCAAGCAAGCATTCAAAGTGCGTGATCAATTTGTGACTGATCCGGCATACATGAAAAGAAATGCGCAATCATTTTTAGCGCCTGCGTTTCTCAAAAAACTAGCCAAGAATATCAATCCTGAGAAAGCATTACCTTGGGGTCAAGGCAAAGGACCGGCTGATACGATTTGGATGGGTGTGATTGATGGCCATGGTAATTGTGTTTCCTTTATTCAAAGTATTTATCACGAGTTTGGTGCCGGCATTGTGCTGCCCCAATCTGGTGTGAACTGGCAGAACCGTGGCTGTAGTTTTTCTCTTGATCCAAAGACACTCAATCACCTTGAACCTTATCGCAAACCATTTCATACATTGAATCCAGCAATGGCTTTATTGAAGGATGGCCGGTCTATGGTGTACGGCACGATGGGCGGGGATGGCCAGCCCCAAACGCAATGTGCCGTCTTTACTCGCACAGCAACTTATGGACTCGACCCACAAGACGCGATTAGTCGCCCACGTTGGCTTTTGGGTCGCACCTGGGGTCAGACTAGCGATAGCTTAAAACTAGAATCCCGCTTTAGCCCATGGGTTGCAAAAGAACTCCATGCACTAGGGCATGAGATTGAAATGCTCGATGCCTTTGATGAAACAGTAGGTCATGCAGGCTGCATTATTCGCGATCCATCTGGCACTTTGCATGGCGGTTGGGATCCTCGCAGTGATGGCGCGGTTAGCGCGTTTTAGTGATGAAGAACTTGGGTACGCGCAGATCCCAGCGAATGGCAGCTGCGCGTAATCCAAAAATGGCCAGCATACAAAGCACCGATCCCTCTAAGGTGTACTGGGGTAAGAAATTTAAAATCAGCACATAGATAAAACAGCCTAAGGTGACCGGGATCGCATAAAGCTCATGCGACATAAACAAGGTCTTTCTTCCTGCCAAAATATCGCGCAACAGACCGCCGCCGATCGCCGTGATCACTCCTAAAATGACCGGCGCTACTGGTAATCCAAATCCCAAGTTCCATACCTTATCGACCCCCTGAATACCAAATAAGGCAGCACCTAAGGCGTCAATGTAAAGCATCCAGCGATAAATCTGTGGTTGGGTAAAAAAAGATTCGGCCACAAAAGTGACGACGCACGCGCCCAAGGCAACCCAAATATAAATTTGGGTGATCGACCAAAATACCGGCACATCCAAAAAAATGTCGCGCAGTGTTCCACCGCCAATCGCGGTAATCACACCTAGCACCAACACTCCCAAAAGATCGACGCCACGATCAGCGATAGCCAGAACACCTGTGACTGCAAAAGCAATGGTGGCGATGATGCCAATCCAGAAATTAATTTGATCCATAGGGCTTAGTCTAAATCACTGAAGTCAGTCGATCAATGAAGCCCTGAATATACTAAGGGCAATACTCTTAAGGAATCTTGAATGAAAACTCAGCTTTATAGTTTTTGGCGTAGCTCAGCAGCCTTTCGGGTGCGAATTGCCCTCAATTTAAAAGGCCTTGATTATGAGGTAATTCCGGTGCACCTGGTTCGGCAGGGTGGTGAACAGATTTCTGTTGAGTACGCCAATAAAAATCCCAATCTTTTAGTGCCTCTCTATACCGACGGCACGCATACTATTCATCAATCACTCGCCATCATTGAATACCTAGATGAGATTCAAGTAAGCACCCCACTACTGCCTCAGACCGCAATCGATCGAGCTTGGGTGCGCGCAATAGCGATGGACATCGCTATTGATATTCACCCCTTAAGTAATTTACGAGTCTTGCGTTATCTAGTAAGGAACTTAAACATCAGCGTGGAGGCAAAAGATATCTGGTATGAACACTGGATGTCTTTAGGCCTAACCAGTCTTGAAACCCAATTAAGCACAGACTCAAGGGTGGGACGCTTTGCTTACGGGGATCAACCTGGCTTGATCGATATCTGCTTGGTACCGCAAATATTTAATGCGCTCAGTGCAAAGATGGATATGAAAGACTTCCCAACCTTAATGAGAATCTATCGCGAGTGCATGCAGTTGCCTGCCTTCATCAATGCTTCCTGGGAAAAACAAATTGATGCTGAAGGATTAAACCCCCCTACTCCACCAGAGGAATAAAGACAGCGTTAACAAAGAACCCATCGTAGTTAAGAGCACGACTCGGGAAATAATTCGGCTATCGGCACTGTAATACTGGGCCAGCATAAATGGGCCCGTACCAGTAGGAAGGGCTGCCAGTATCACCACTGCACTGATCCACAATTCTGATAAATCCAAAATCGGTCCAGCAATGCACCAGGCGACCAGCGGCTGAATAATCAGTTTTGCAAAACTAATGCCCCAAACCTGCTGGGGTGCAGAGCTTTCTTTTTGTATAAGAAAGAGTCCGATAGAGACCAGCGCACAAGGCGTGGCAGCTGCAGCTAAAAATGCAATGACTTGTGCAAGCGGGTCATACAACACTAAATCAGTTGACGCCCACAGTAAACCTGCCACTGGCGCAATTAATAATGGATTGGTGCAAAGTGACTTCAGTACGCTCCAAATAATTTCATGGGATTTTTTGTGTGACAAAATTCCAATCTCGATCAGCACAGTAGCTAAGGCAAACATAATAAAAACAATAAAAGTAGAAATGATTGCGGGCGCTAGACCATCTTGACCCAGCGCCAAAACACACAGCGGGATCCCCATATAACCGGTGTTGGAGTAAGACGCGCTTAATCCGGCAAAGCTGGCTGCCGCCAAATCTCGATTACGTACCCAGCTCACTATCAATATGAGAATGAATACCATTAAACAACTCAGAAAAAAAGCAGCAATGAAACCCGGTTGCCATAGCGTTTGCCAACTACTGCTCACTGCGAAATTAAATAACTGCGCAGGGAGCGCAAGCCAGATGACAAAACGATTTAACTCGATTGATGCGCTCTCACCTAACTTACCCGTTTTGCCACAAACATAACCAATCAGAATAAGGGCAAATACGGGAAAGACGACATTGAAGACGTAGAACAATTTAGGTGTGCTTTATTAGATTAAGCAATCTTCTTTAGAGTCTGTTGGTAGCGCCGAGCATTTTTAACATAGCGTCCAGCAATGTCTTCAATACCAGCAATCTGCTCTGCCGTCAGTGTTTTTACCACCTTAGCAGGTGAGCCCAAAATCATGGAGCCGTCGGGAAACTCTTTACCCTCGGTCACTAAAGCGCCAGCACCCACTAAACAGTGCTTACCGATTTTGGCGCCATTTAAAATCACCGCACCAATCCCCACTAAACTGCCATCGCCGATTTGGCAACCATGCAACATCACTTGGTGTCCAACAGTGACTTGCTTGCCAATCATAAGGGGGTAACCAGGATCCGTATGTAAGATAGAAGCATCTTGCACATTACTGCCCTCGCCGATTTGAATCAGATCATTATCACCACGGATAACGACCTTGGGCCAAACGTTAGCGTTCTTATGTAGCTCAACCCTACCGATGACTTCAGCGCTCTCAGCAACCCAAGTACCCTCGCCCAACTGGGGGATGTTTCCGTCTAGTTCAAATATAGCCATGACTCATTATAGGTAATGGCTATATTTAAGGAAGCCTACCAGTTAGGCTCACGATCTGGCGTTGATGAAATACGATGAATACTCAAATCGGCACCTTCATACTCTTCCTCTTGCGACATCCGGATACCTAAAATTGCTTTTAACAATCCATAGACCACAAAACCGCTAATAAGCGCAATCGCCACTCCTAAGCTAGTGCCAATCAACTGAGCTAAGAAAGTCACACCGCCAATACCGCCGAGTGCTTTGGCTCCAAAAATACCTGCTGCCAAACCACCCCACAAGCCGCATAAGCCATGCAAAGGCCAAACCCCTAGAACATCATCAATCTTCCAGCGGTTTTGTACCAAGGTAAACATATAGACAAATAGAGCACCAGCGATTAAGCCAACTACCAATGCGCCCATGGGGTGCATTAAATCTGAGCCAGCACACACGGCAACGAGACCAGCTAAAGGACCGTTATAGGTGAAGCCAGGGTCATTGCGCCCAATCACCCAGGCAGCCAATGTACCGCCAACCATGGCCATGAGTGAGTTCATCGCCACTAAGCCGCTGACCTTATCAATCGTCTGTGCACTCATCACATTAAAACCAAACCAACCTACTGCCAATATCTAAGCGCCCAAGGCTAAGAATGGAATACTAGAAGGAGGATGTGCAGCAACGTTGCCGTCTTTGGTGTAACGACCTCTTCGCGCACCAAGCAAAATGACTGCGGGTAATGCGATCCAACCCCCAACCGCATGCACTACAACTGAGCCGGCAAAATCATGAAATTCTTCGCCAGTAAATGACTTAATCCATGCCTGAATACCATAGTGCTGATTCCAAGCGATGCCCTCAAAGAAAGGGTAGATAAAACCAACCAAAATAAATGTGGCAATTAATTGAGGATTGAACTTCGCGCGCTCTGCAATGCCACCAGAAATAATGGCGGGAATAGCAGCAGCAAAAGTTAATAGAAAAAAGAATTTAACCAGTTCATAGCCATTTTTCTGGGCTAGTAATTCCGCACCTGAGAAAAAGTCCACGCCATAAGCAATGCTGTAGCCAATGAAGAAATAGGCAATGGTCGATACTGCAAAGTCGACCAAGATTTTGACCAAGGCATTGACCTGGTTCTTTTTGCGAACAGTACCTAGCTCGAGAAAAGCAAAACCCGCGTGCATCGCCAAAACCATGATGGCACCAAGCAAGATAAATAGAACGTCACTGCCTGACTTTAAAGTGTCCATTGAAATAACCCCTTTATGTTTTTGCATCATTATGGGGAATAGTGAGATCTATTGCGGGCAATAATGCACCTATTTAGTGCAAATTAATGCCATTAATATGGTTTATGATTCGCTTATTAACACCCAAGGAAAAATCCATGAAAAAAAATTTAGCTTTATTGGTCGCTCTAGGCGCTTTTAGTGGCCTAGCCCAAGCCCAAGAAAAAATTCCCGTGCTGAGTACTCAAGAGCTCGTGAATGTTTGCAAATTGCCAGCAAGCCCAGAATCCCGCAGTTTCTGTATTGGTTATACAACTGCTATTTATGACACTTATTTAGCGACTCGCCACCCACAGCACGCAAAACCCTATATTTGCGTTAAGCAACCAGCCCCATCACGTGATGAAGTAATTGGTGATTTTGTAAAATTTGCTCAAGGCAACCAACCGGTTTCTGATAGACCTGCATCTGGTGTCTTTTTGGGCTTTTTGGCAGCACGCTTTCCTTGCGCCAAAAAATAATTTAAGCCATTTAGCTAATTCAATACCTAGACTTAAGGAACTGTTGATATGAAAAAAATTATCGCCATTACCGCTGCAACTGTAGCTATCGCTGGCTGCTCAAATATGAGCAACACTGAGCAGCGTACTTTATCTGGTGCCGGTATCGGCGCTGCCGCTGGTGCAGTTGGTACAGCCATTTTCCATGGCAACCCCATTTGGGGTGCAGTAGGTGGTGCAGCAGTTGGTGCAGCGTCTGGTTATGTTTATGATGCCTACAAAAAAGAACAAGCTTCTGAGTACAACTCGGGTTACAACGCTGGTAAAAATAATCAGCCAGCAAAATCGCCTAACTAATAGCCTGTCTTAGAAGAACAAAAAAACCGGCTTGATTAATTCTCAAGTCGGGTTTTTCTTTGAGGCTCTAGCAAATTAGGAAAGTAGTAGCTGATTAATCCGCTTTACATAAGCAGCAGGATCATTTAACTGACCACCTTCAGCCAAAAGAGCCTGATCAAATAAAACCTGTGTCCATTCATCAAAATGCTGATCATCTGCTTTCAGCCTCAAGAGCAAAGGATGTTCTGGATTGATCTCTAATATCGGCTTTGTATCCGGCGCTTGTTGACCTGCCGCTTTAAGCATCCGTAATAAATTACCAGAAAGCTCATTCTCATCAGAGACCAAGCATGCTGGAGAATCCGTTAATCGGAAAGTCACGCGAACATCTTTCACTTTATCTTCTAAAGCGGACTTCATGCGATCGAGCAGATCCTTGAAGCTCTTTTCAGTTTCTTCGTGCTCCTTCTTTTCTTTTTCATCACTTAAGTTGCCAAGGTCCAGTCCACCTTTAGCTACGGAGGTCATCTGTTTACTATCAAACTCGGTGAAGAAAGAGAGCATCCACTCATCCACTCGGTCAGACAGCAATAAAACCTCAACACCCTTCTTACGGAAGATCTCCAAATGGGGACTATTTTTAGCCGCATTAAAGGTATCACCAGTCACGTAATAGATCTTATCTTGGCCTTCTTTCATGCGCGCAACATACTCAGCCAAAGAAACCGTTTGATCAGATGAATCGGAATGCGTACTTGCAAAACGCAAGAGCTTGAGGATGCGATCTTGATTCGGCTGGTCTTCCCCCATGCCCTCTTTGAGTACTTGGCCAAATTGAGTCCAGAAAGTACGGTACTTTTCTTTCTTAACATCATCATCGCTGTTAGCTAAATCCTCCAACATACTCAGCACACGCTTGGTCGAGCTTTCACGAATGATCTTGACATCACGTGACTCTTGCAGAATTTCACGAGAGACATTTAACGGTAAATCGGTTGAGTCAATCACGCCCGTTACAAAGCGGAGATACATCGGCATTAATTGCTCCGCATCATCCATGATGAACACGCGCTTCACATAGAGCTTAATACCACCGCGCTTATTGCGATCCCATAAATCAAAAGGGGCGCGTGCTGGCACATACAGTAGTTGTGTAAATTCGCTGCGACCCTCAACTCTATTTAAGGAGTAACACAAAGGATTTTCATAATCATGCGATAGATGCTTATAAAACTCAGCGTATTGCTCTTCTGTGATTTCAGATTTAGGACGCGCCCATAGAGCGCTCGATTGATTAATACTTTCCAGCTCATCCTTAACAATCTGTTCATTTTTCTCGGCGTCCCACTCCTCTTTATTCATTTGAATAGGCAAGGAGATGTGATCGGAGTACTTGCGAATAATGGATTTGAGCTGATGCGTAGAAAGGAAATCATCCTCTCCTTCGCGTAGATGCATAGTGATTGATGTGCCACGCTGTGGGCGATCAATGTTTTCTACCGTAAACTCACCTGAGCCATCTGACTCCCAGCGAACTCCATCACTGGCTGGTAAGCCTGCACGACGGGTTTCCACAGTAATGCGGTCAGCCACAATAAATGCGGAATAGAAACCTACGCCAAACTGACCAATCAATGCAGCATCTTTTTGCTGATCGCCAGAGAGTTTTGAGAAAAACTCTTTAGTACCAGAGCGGGCAATGGTTCCCAGATTAGAGATCACTTCATCGCGGCTCATGCCGATACCATTATCAGCAATAGTTACTGTTCTTGCGGTCTTATCGACACTCACCTTGATCTTCAGTTCAGGATCATCGCCATACCAATCGGGATGCTCAATGCCCTCGAAACGCAATTTGTCGGATGCGTCAGATGCATTGGAAATCAACTCACGGAGAAAAATTTCCTTATTGGAATACAAGGAATGAATCATCAGCTGTAAAAGTTGCTTTACCTCAGCCTGAAATCCCAATGTTTCTTTGCTAGCTACAGACATACGAATACCCTCTTCATTAATGAACTTAACCTTCTGTAAATGGGGCCTAATTACCGCATTTCAAGATCTACACGACTAAGAATTTAGCTAGGCTGAGGCTTTGCGGGTTTCTCAACCACGGGCAATTCAGCCTTTTTCCAAGCATTAAAGCCCCCATCTAGATGGCAAATACCTGGAACCCCCATTTTTTGGAGGGCCTCAGTTGCTAAAGCAGAGCGCCAAGCTGAAGCGCAATACAGCACTAAACGCTTACCCTCACCAAAAACAGGTCTGTAATAAGGGCTATCAGGATCAGCCCAAAACTCCAACATACCGCGAGGGGCATGAATTGCATTCGGAATCATGCCGTCACGCTCCAACTCCCTGATGTCACGGATGTCCACAAAAACGGTATTTTCGTCATTTAAAAGCGCATGCGCTCGGGCCAAAGAAAGAGTGTCAATTTGAGCCATCGCTTGGGCAATCAATTCTTGATAGCCTAATTTCAATTTCATCAAAATCTCCTAAATTGCCAACGTTTTTATTTGGTCAATCTTAAGGCAAAGTTCGCAATAATCCCCTGATAATATGTTTCTATGAACTTTACCCCTACAGAGCTTGGCGCAAGCATTATTTTCGCCATCGCAGTACTGCACACCTTCTGCACCTCCTATTTTGAGACCCTTGCTAAAAAGTCATCTAGGCATTCAGGTTTATGGCATCTGTTAGGTGAAGTGGAAATCGTGTTTGGATTTTGGGCCGCCATTCTCATTATCTTTATGTGGCTTGCAAACGATTTAGAAACCGCCAAAGAATTTGCTGCCAAACGAAATTTTACTGAGCCGCTGTTTGTCTTTTCTATTATGGTAGTGGCGGGCAGCAAACCGATTCTGCATTTCGCGACGCAGCTCTTGCATAAAATGGGATCTGGCCTGCAAATTGTTTTGCGTACCAAACAGGCGTCAACACTCTATTTTTTGACCTTGAGCGTTACGCCATTATTAGGTTCATTAATTACTGAGCCAGCAGCCATGACGCTGGCAGCCTTCTTATTGCGTGACCTCGTTTATCGCCATAAATGCTCTACCCCTTTAATGTTTGGTACGCTCGGCGTACTGTTTGTCAATATTTCGATTGGCGGCACGCTCACGAACTTTGCTGCCCCTCCCGTGTTAATGGTGGCTTCTACTTGGGGCTGGGATACCATATTTATGTTTCAGAACTTCGGCTTTGAGGCATGCGTTGCTATTTTTATCAACGCATTGATAGTGACTTTACTTTTTCATAAGCAACTCGTTGAGCCCGAAATTAAAAAAGCAGTTACTCGCATTCCTATTGACATTACCGCAATCCATCTTTTGTTCTTGGGTGGCATTGTAGGGTTTGCTCATGACCCTGTAATATTTATGTGGCTACTGCTTTTCTTCATTGGATTTACAACAGCCTATCCTAAACATCAAAACCCACTGATCTTGCGTGAAGCCTTGTTAGTGGGATTCTTCTTGGCTGGATTAGTTGTCTTGGGAGCGCTTCAAGGTTGGTGGCTTCAACCCATCCTGCAAAATATGAGTCCTACTGCAGTCTTTTATGGCAGCCTAGTCCTGACGGCAATTACTGATAATGCGGCACTCACGTATTTAGGCTCGCTAGTGCAAGGAACCTCGCCTGAGTTTAAGCTGGCTTTAGTGGGGGGCGCAGTTGCTGGTGGTGGCTTAACCGTGATTGCTAATGCGCCTAATCCAGCAGGTATTGCTATTTTGCGTAGCCACTTCCCTAATGCTACGGTTTCTGCGGGATTACTCCTGTTATCAGCAATTCCGCCCACGATTGTTGCCATTCTTGCCTTACGCCTACTCTAGAAGCTTTATCCCGTAGAATCTGATCTTCGCCCCCAGCTATAAACCTGAGAACGGCATATGAAAAAGCTTTACATCAAAACCTTTGGCTGTCAAATGAACGAATACGACTCGGGCAAGATGGCCGATCTATTACATGCCGATGAAGGCATGGTCGTAACCAATACTCCCGAGGATGCTGATGTAGTTTTGTTGAACACCTGCTCTATTCGTGAAAAAGCAGAAGATAAAGTGTTCTCTGACTTAGGCCGTCTGCGTGAGCTCAAAAAATTAAAGCCTGATTTATTGATCGGCGTAGGTGGTTGTGTTGCCAGTCAAGAAGGTCAGCAAATTATTAGCAGGGCACCTTATGTCGACGTCGTCTTTGGACCACAAACATTGCATCGCCTGTCAGATCTGCTGACAAAGCGTCGTGAGACAGGTAGGCCGCAAGTAGATATTTCTTTTCCAGAAATTGAAAAGTTTGATCACCTACCCGCATCACGACAAACACGTGGCTCTGCTTATGTCTCCATCATGGAAGGTTGCTCAAAATACTGTAGTTATTGTGTGGTCCCTTATACACGGGGTGAAGAGGTTTCACGTCCCTTTGACGATGTACTTACTGAAGTAGCCGGCCTTGCTGATCAAGGCGTTAAAGAAATTGTCTTGTTAGGGCAAAACGTCAATGCCTATCTAGGTAAGATGGGGGATACCCAGGAAATTGCAGACTTTGCACTACTGATTGAATACGTTGCAGAAATTCCGGGAATAGAAAGAATTCGCTTTACAACGAGCCACCCTAAGGAATTTACGCAGCGCTTGATTGACGTCTATGCAAAAGTTCCCAAGCTAGTCAGCCACCTTCACCTACCAGTACAACATGCTTCAGATTCAGTACTATCCGCTATGAAACGTGGTTATACCGCCCTGGAATACAAGAGCATCATTCGCAAGATGCGCGCTGTACGGCCAGATCTAACGCTCTCTAGCGATTTCATTGTGGGTTTTCCTGGAGAAACTGATAAGGACTTTGCCAAGCTTCTAAAAATGGTTGAAGAGCTGAATTTTGATAATAGCTTTTGCTTCATCTTCAGCGCGAGACCCGGGACGCCTGCAGCCAATTTAAGTGATGACACCCCTTATGAGGTCAAACTTAAACGACTGCAAATATTACTAGCACTCGTTGAGTCACAGGCAACTCAGATTAGCCAGAATATGTTGGGCAACACAGAGAAAGTTCTGATTGAAGGCTTAGCAAAAGATGGTGTGAATCTGCAAGGTCGAGCTGCGAATAATCGTGTTATCCACTTTACTGCGCCAGATGAAGAGATTGAATCTCTCATAGGACAAATGGTAGATATTCATATTACTGAAGTACTCAATTACACCCTCAGAGGTGAGCTGATTCAGGCATATGCCAAGCAAGATGTCTAGTAAATCTGCCCCTGCAATCAAGTTGGTGATTGATATTCAATATGCCAGCTCAGCCATTAAAACCAAAGTGAATGCAATTGCATCTCCAGCTGTAATCAAAAAATGGGTTAAGCAGGCTAACAAGCACTTTGGCTCCATCACGCTTCGCTTTGTCAATCTAGCCGAAGGAAAAAAACTGAACTATGCTTTTCGTGCTCAAGATAAAGCAACCAATGTGCTAACTTTTCCCTACGAACTGACTAAGAGGACTTTAGTTGCTGATATTGTTTTCTGCCTTCCAGTGATTCAAGCAGAGGCATCAGCGCAAGGCAAGACCGTCAAAGCGCATTTAGCTCATCTGATTATTCATGGCTGCTTGCATGCACAAGGCCTAGATCATGAGAATAATCAAGGGGCCCAAAAAATGGAGTCTCAAGAAATCAAACTCTTGAAATTGCTCGGCTTTTCTAACCCCTACACTTCGATTTAAAGTAGCCTTCCTCGCCACTTCATTGAATTTACTTATTTCTACGATATTCTTGCTATATGCCTGACCCCAATAAATCCCTTTTAGAACGCCTGGCTGATTTTCTAACGCCTAAACCCATTAGTACTTCTGAGCGCCGCCAAGAGCTCATTGACACCCTCAGAGAAGCTCAGATTGATGGCTTGATTGATGCAGATGCACTCTCCATGATTGAGGGAGTTTTCCAGGTAGGTCAATTGTGCGCACGCGATATTTTGATACCTAGAGCACAGATTGACTGGATTGATATCAGCCTACCGTTGTCAGAGATCATTCAAAATGTGATCACTGCTGCTCACTCGCGCTTTCCAGTGTTTGAAGGCACTCGTGACAATGTCATTGGGATCTTGCTAGCAAAAGATTTATTACGCCATTCTTCTGAAAAAGACTTTCAGATACGAGACTGGTTACGTCCTGCAGTATTTATTCCAGAATCAAAGCGTTTAAGCGTCTTGCTACGCGACTTCAAAGATAATCGTAATCATTTAGCTATTGTGGTCGATGAATATAGCGGCGTTGCCGGTGTCATCACTATTGAAGATGTTCTTGAGCAAATCGTGGGAGATATTGAAGACGAACATGACATTGATGAAGAAGCAGACAATCTTATTGCTTTAGACAATGGCGACATTCGCGTTAAGGGCATTACCGAACTTGCGCAATTTAATGAGAGATTAGGCACTCAATTTGATATCGAAGATATTGAAACTGTTGCTGGTCTTGTGATTCAGCATCTGGGTAGAGTACCTAAAATGGGTGAGCTCATTGAGATCGATGGGATTGAATTTGAGGTTCAACGTGCCGATCCCAGACAGATTCACATTCTGCTCGCACGCCAACTTCCCAAACAGTCTGCCTGAGAGCTCCATTGACTGATTGGTCTTTACCCAAGCCTAGTA
The DNA here is from genome assembly GCF_018882095.1 of Polynucleobacter sp. CS-Odin-A6. Taxonomy (GTDB): domain Bacteria; phylum Pseudomonadota; class Gammaproteobacteria; order Burkholderiales; family Burkholderiaceae; genus Polynucleobacter. Next base: position 188,282 of record NZ_JACVPD010000001.1, on the reverse strand, counting down.
ACAGCATCAACTTGGTAGTGTTATTTATTCTTGGAACAATGCTAGCCGGAGCAGCAGAGCTGCCCTATGGCGGTTGGATACAGATTCCGATTTTGAGCTTGATTTGGTGGCAGATTAGCCAACAAGAAACCGCATCCGCTAAACAACAATTTCTGGCGGGAATGTCATTTGGCCTAGGCTATTTTGTTCTCGGTTTATGGTGGATTTATATCAGCTTGCACGATATTGGTGGAATGCATCCGGTTGTTTCTTGTATGGCAGTTTTCTTGCTGGCAGCAGGAATGGCTTTATTTTTCTCAAGTGCTTGTCTTCCCCTTTACTTCACTCAACGTAATCGCCTTACAGGATTGATGCTCGCGTCTAGCTGGGTCCTGATTGAGTATTTGCGCAGCGTGGTACTGACAGGCTTTCCTTGGATGGGTTTTGCGGAATCCCAGTTTAATGGCCCATTTGCGCCAGTCGCTCCATTCTTCGGTGGTCTAGCCTGCACCTTTCTAGTAGTGTGGGTTGCTTGGGAGTTTTTGCAACTAAAGAAAAATATTCTCCTTAGTGGAGTCTGCATCATTTCTACCATCGTCCTTTCACAGCTCGCCGGCCTGTGGACTTTCATCAAACCCATTGGTGAACCGTTGAGTATTCGTTTAATTCAGGGTAATTTTGAGCAAAGTCTGAAATTCAATCCCCAGGCTATTGAAGACCAGTTTAGTTTTTATACTGTTGCCATTGAGAGTGAGCCGGCCGATATCATCATCACCCCAGAGATCGCGTATCCCTGGCCTCAGAGTAATCTTCCTGCCGGACTCATAGGATCTATTCAACAGTTTTCTAACAAGACATCCAGCAATATCTTGCTTGGTGTGATTGGTGAAAGCTCAGGTTCTTCTGAAGTGAAATACACCAACCGTGCGCTTGGACTATCCCCTAACTTAGCTACCTACCAATACGATAAATCCCACTTGGTACCTTTTGGAGAATTTATTCCGCCGGGCTTTCATTGGTTTGTGAATGCCTTTCATGTACCGATGAGTGACTTTGCACGTGGCCAGTTAGATCAACCTCCCTTTAGCATTGTTCGTACCGGCAAAGAAACCATTAATGCCGCGATCACAATTTGCTATGAAGATGTCTTTGGTGGGGAATTAGCCACCAGAATTCATCAGAGCAGTAAGCCAGTTAATCTACTGATCAATATGACAAACCTCGCCTGGTTTGGGAATTCCCAAGCACCAGCACAACAACTACGACTCTCACAATTGCGCTCGCTAGAAACAGGTCTGCCTGCACTTCGTGCTACCAATACTGGCATCACAGCAGCATTAGGTCCAGATGGGAAAATTTTGGCAGAACTTCCCCAATTTACCCAAGGCGTCCTAAAGACGAATATCCAACCTTACTCCGGTACGACTCCTTATGTGTTTTGGGGGAATGCCCCCATTTTGAGTCTTTCTTGCCTGCTCCTAGCCCTAGGGTTCATTCGCCAAAGACGGATTTAACTCTTATTTCCTGGTTTGCTCGCTAAGCCATGTAAAATCAAAGGCTTAGCCAGGTTAATCATGCTTACTTTTCAGCAAATCATTCTCACACTTCAGGATTACTGGGACCAACAAGGTTGCGCCCTTTTACAACCTATTGATCTTGAGGTTGGCGCCGGGACATCCCATACGGCTACTTTTTTGAGGGCTATTGGTCCAGAGCCATGGAAGGCTGCCTACGTACAACCTTCACGTAGGCCAAAAGATGGTCGCTATGGTGAGAACCCAAACCGGCTCCAGCATTACTACCAGTTTCAAGTCGTTCTGAAGCCGGCTCCAGAAAATATCCTTGAACTGTATTTAGGCTCCCTTTCTGCTTTGGGCCTAGATCTTCAAAAGAACGATGTACGCTTTGTAGAAGATGACTGGGAAAACCCAACCTTGGGTGCTTGGGGACTGGGCTGGGAAGTGTGGCTAAACGGCATGGAAGTGACGCAGTTCACGTATTTCCAGCAAGTAGGTGGCATTGACTGCAAACCGGTCTTAGGTGAAATTACTTACGGCATTGAGCGCCTAGCGATGTACATCCAAAATTGTTCCAACGTGTATGACTTAGTTTGGGCAGATGGTATTTCTTATGGTGATGTGTATCACCAAAATGAAGTGGAGCAATCCTGCTACAACTTTGAACACTCGAACGCCGAACTGCTGTTTGCAAATTTCACAAACTATGAAAGTGAAGCCAAGCGCCTAATGGAAGTGCCATTAGCTTTGCCTGCCTATGAAATGGTACTCAAGGCTGGGCATACTTTTAATCTACTAGATGCCCGTGGCGCTATCTCAGTCACAGAGCGTGCGGCCTATATTGGTCGCATCCGCCATCTTTCGCGTGCAGTAGCGCAGGCTTATTTTGAGTCTAGAGAGAAGTTGGGATTTCCAATGTGCCACCGCCAATCCAAAGTATTAGAGGCGTAATCTCAAGATGAGCATACCGAACTCTTCGAACCCTTCAAACCCCCTCTTGCCATCAGATCATCTTCTGATTGAAGTATTTACTGAGGAGCTGCCACCTAAATCATTACGTCGTCTAGGTGATGCATTTAGTGATGGTCTGTACTCCACTCTCCAAGCTGCAGGCCTTCTCAGTCAGAACTCCATTGCGACTAGCTATGCGACACCGCGTCGACTAGCAGTTCAGATCTCCCATGTCTTGAGTCAGGCACCCGACTATCCAGTGCGGGAGAAACTGCTACCTACTAGCATTGCATTTGATGCCGAGGGAAAACCCACTGCGCCCCTACAAAAGAAATTAGCCGCTCTGGGTTATAGTGACATTGACCTCGCCACTCTAGAAAAATCAGGCGAAGGAAAAAATGAAGCCCTTTTTCTTAATGCTATCGCAAAAGGTGCGACATTAGAGCTGACTACACAAGAAGCACTAGAGCAAACCTTAAAAAAATTACCTATCGCCAAAATGATGCACTACCAAGTGCGAAAGAAAAATGGTGAGTTAGTAGAGGTTGAATTTGCTCGTCCAGCGCATCGCATCATTGCATTGCATGGCAAGAACATACTCAACATCAGCGCGCTAGGCATTGATGCTAGCAATCAAACTGAAGGTCATCGCTTTCTTGCTCCGGGTGTCATCACGATTAGCTCTGCAGATCAGTACGAATCCGATCTCAGTAATAAAGCAAAAGTAATTCCTAGCTTCAATCTTCGCCATGAATATATTCAGTCCGCCTTATTAAAGGCTGCGGGCGATGACTTAGTGCTGATGCCAAATAGTTTATTAGATGAAGTAACCGCCTTAGTTGAGTGGCCAGCAATTTATGAATGCCACTTTGATCCAGAGTTTTTGGAAGTTCCACAAGAATGCTTGATCTTGACGATGCAAACCAATCAAAAATACTTTGCCTTGACAGACAAGCAAGGCCAGTTACGGAATCGCTTTTTAATCGTTTCCAATATTGAGACTGATCAGCCACAGGCCATCATTTCTGGTAATGAACGCGTGGTTCGTCCACGTCTATCTGATGCGCGTTTCTTCTTTCGGCAGGATCAAAAACGTCCGCTGGCTTCTCGGGTAGCCGACCTGGGTAAAGTGGTTTATCACAACCAATTAGGCAATCAATTAGATCGCACTAAGCGTGTGCAAGGAATCGCTATTGGAATCGCCAAAGCCTTATCTTCTGATGAAGGATTGGCTAGCCGTGCCGCTGAAATTGCTAAAACCGATTTGCTCACTGACATGGTTGGGGAGTTTCCTGAACTTCAGGGCATTATGGGTGGTTACTACGCCACTCATGATGGGGAAAATGCAGAAGTAGTAGCGGCTTGTAGCGAGCACTACATGCCCCGCTTTGCTGGCGATACTCTGCCACAAACCCAAACAGGCACTATTCTAGCGATTGCCGATAAGCTTGAAACCCTCGTAGGTATTTGGGGTGTTGGCCTAGCTCCTACCGGTGACAAGGATCCCTACGCTTTACGTCGTCATGCTTTGGGCATCTGCCGTCTCTTACTAGAGAAGAATCTTGCTTTAAATTTACCTAATTTAATTGAGCTTGCTCGCAAGCAGTTTCCGCAGAAAGAGGTTCAAGATAAAGCAAATGCTGAAGAGATCTATAGCTTCATCATTGATCGTCTGCGCGCTTACTTACGTGATCAAGCAGTGGCTGGAAAGCCATTTACTACCGAAGAAATTGATGCGGTCTTAAGTCAGTCTCCTGCCCAGCTCAATGATTTAATTGAGCGCTTGACGGCCCTACGTGAATTTAATGCCCTGCCCGAAGCTACCCAACTAGCTGCCGCCAACAAGCGTATTAGCAATATCTTAAAAAAGAACGCTACGGCTATTCCTTTACATTGCTCAAGTACGCTATTGCAAGTGCCCGCTGAAATTGCATTGCATCAGGCGCTTGAAAAAATTAGCCCTACACTTACTGCTGCTTATGAACAACGTCAGTTTGTAGACCTACTAAAAGCACTGGTAGCGCTGAGCGCTCCAATTGATCAATTCTTTGCCGACGTCATGGTGATGGATCTTAATCCAGAGTTACGCGATAACCGCCTAGCCCTCCTGCAACATCTCCACCAGAAAATGAATCTCATTGCCGATCTCGGCAAATTAGCATGAGCTCTTCCAAACTCATCATTCTCGATCGTGATGGCGTGATCAATGAAGATCGAGATGATTATGTGAAGTCAGTCGATGAATGGGTTCCCTTGCCGGGAAGCCTCGAAGCGATTGCACTCCTCAATCAAGCGGGCTATCAAATTGCAGTGGCAACCAATCAATCCGGTTTGGCGCGCGGGTATTTCAATATCAATGATCTACATGCGATGCACGCCAAGATGGATAAACTACTCAAACCGCTGGGCGGCCATATTGATAGTATTTTCTTCTGCCCCCATGCTGATGCCAATGCTTGTGATTGCCGCAAGCCACTACCAGGGATGATGAAAGAAATTGCCCTGCGTTACAAAAAAAATAATCATGTCTCTCCATTATTGGGCGTCCCGATTGTAGGTGACTCCTTACGTGACCTACAGGCAGGAGTGAGCTTGGGTGCAAGCCCACATTTGGTATTGACGGGCAAAGGTAGAAAAACGCTCGAAAAAGGAGATCTGCCGGAGGACACGCAAATTCATGCCGATCTCATGGCTTTTGCTCATGCGCTCTTACAAGATCAGGTTTAATACCAATATGACTTTGATCCGCTCCACCCTGTTTGCCCTCTTCTTGCTGATATTCACGCCAATTTGGTCTGTACTCTGCATCCTCGTTTTTCCATTCTTAAATCCTGAGAATCGGTATCGCTTTATCGGCTTCTGGAACAAAGTGGTGATTTGGATTTTGCAACCCCTTTGCGGAATTCATTATGAAATTCGTGGCATGGAAAATATGCTGGCAGTACTCGATCAACCTGTAGTTGTCCTCAGTAAGCATCAATCTGCTTATGAAACGATTGCATTTATTGCCCTACTCCCAAAACAACTCTGTTTTGTCTTTAAACGGGAGTTACTCTGGATCCCCTTCTTTGGCTGGGCCTTAGCTTTGCTCAAAATGATCCACATTAACCGCAATAGTAAAGAAACTGCCGCACTTTCAGTGGTAGGCCAAGGCCGAAAACGACTTAGTGAAGGCAAGTGGATTTTATTATTTCCCGAAGGAACTAGAACACCTACTGGCTCCCATAAGCCCTATAACAAAGGTGGTGCCAGGCTTGCGAGCGCCACAGAAGCATTGGTCATTCCCATTGCCCATAACGCGGGTCGTTGCTGGCCAAAGAATCAGTTTCTGAAACAGCCTGGAACGGTGATCTTTTCAATTGGCCCCGCTATCACTTCTGCTGGTAAAACGGGTGGTCAACTTCACAGTGAAGTAGAAAAGTGGATCGAAGATGAAATGCGAGTAATCGATCCGACTGCATACTAGTAAGTAGCAGCCTATTACTATTTTGTAATTGGTGTGGCTAAGAGCTTAGCCCATTCAATGTAGCGCTCCACAGAGATATCTTGGGCACGCGCTTTTAATTCAGACTCCGTCAAAGTCAATCGATCAGCGAAAGCGGATAAATTGGTACGCAGCATTTTTCTTCGCTGAGAAAAAGCCGCTGCTACTACTTTTTCTAAAGCAAGCCACTGGGCGGCACTTAAATCGAAGTCTTGTCGAGGAATCATGCGCACTACTGCAGAATTCACTTTAGGCTGAGGATCAAATGCTTCAGGAGGAACCTCAAGTACTAGCTCCATGTCATATCTCGCTTGTAGCATCACAGATAGCCTGCTGAACTCTGATCCACCCGCCTTAGAGACCATTCGCTCTACCACTTCAGCCTGCAACATAAATACCTGCTCATCAATTGCATAGGCAGCGGATACCAGATGAAAGAGTAATGGCGAGGAAATGTTGTAAGGCAAGTTACCAACCACCTTACACAAGCCGCTATTAGTAGGTCGGGTATTTGCCCATCCCAAGAAATCAAACTGGAGGGCATCTCCCTCAATCACATTCAAGCCCGGGAGGTTTTCTTGATTCCAATAAGCAACTAAATCCCGATCAATTTCGAGGAGATCCAAGTGCCCAAGATTAGTCAGCAAAGGCTTAGTCAGCGCACCAAGGCCGGGACCAATTTCAATCACATGCATATTTTCGCTTGGATTGATTGCAGCAACGATGGAATAGATGACACCTGAATCGTGTAAAAAGTTTTGACCGAATCGCTTACGGGCGCGATGCATCATGTACGGACATTTCGGGAATTGACCGCCAAGCGATAAGCCAGCCTTAAGGCTTCGAGCATGCTACCAGAATCAGCAATGCCTTTACCGGCAATATCTAACGCAGTGCCATGATCCACCGAAGTACGAATAATGGGCAGGCCTAAAGTAACATTAACACCACTACCAAAACTCACAAATTTGAATGGTGCCAAACCTTGATCGTGATACATCGCAATGAATGCATCTACTTTCTCTAGGCAGCCAGCATCAAACATGGTGTCACCTGGATAAGGCCCGCTTACCTGAATACCTAAGTCTTTTGCTGCTTGGATGGCTGGTGCAATCACATCAATTTCTTCGTGCCCCAGATAACCGGATTCACCCGCATGAGGATTAACACCCGCAACCCGAATCACAGGCTTAGTAAGCCCAAATTTGGTACGTAAATCATGCTCAACGATTTGTATCGTTTCCAGAATATGCTTCTGATCGAGCGCATCAGGCACCGCTCTCAACGGCAGATGGGTTGTGACTAGGGCCACTCTCAGCTCACGACTGCTGTGAAGATCTAAAAAGCCTGGTGGCAAGGTTGCGCACAACATCATGACGACGTGATCTTGATTACATCGTTTGGCGAGATATTCTGTATGTCCAGTAAAAAGGGTCTCGCCTTTAGTAAATCCCTCATTAATCACACTCTTTTGAATAGGCGCAGTCACCATGGCATCAAATCGACCATCAAGACATCCCTTTACTGCAGCATCGAGGAGATTCAGAACATATTGAGCGTTGGCGGGATTTAACTGCCCGGGCTTTACTGGTAAGGCTACTGGAACGGACTCGACCCTCAAGCGGGTTGCTAGCTCCCCCGGCAATGAAGCTATTGGAAATAGACTGGAGTCACCCAGCAAGGTAATGGTCGCTACTGGCTGCTCTTGCAAGAAGGCAAGTGCAGCTGAGATAGCTATCTCTGGACCAATTCCTGCGGGCTCACCAGAGCTAATGGCAAGATTAACGGGGGCTGGCTGCTGGATCATCTGCATTAATGATCTTCACCGTGGCAGTATCGCGTAATTCGCGCAACCAATCTTGATAAGCCTGTTCAAACTTTCGCTCCCGAATAGCTGCACGAGCAAATTGACGCTGCTTCTCTACGGTTAACTGAGCATCACGCCGCTCGAGCACTTGAATTAAGTGCCAACCAAACTCTGTCTTTACTGGGTTGCTAACATCACCAATTTGCAAGCGATTCATTGCCTGGTCAAATTCTGGAACCAGATCACCAGGACCCATCCAGCCTAAATTTCCACCATTTGCGGCAGATCCATCTTCAGAATATTTTTTAGCTAACTCACCAAAATCCGCAGTCTTTGCACGAACCTGATCGCGGTAACCTGCCAAACGTCTTTCCGCATCCTGATCAGTTAATCCCTCGCGACTACGCAACAAAATATGGCGGGATAGCGTCTGTGTCACCATAATATTTTGTGGCACTGAGGAAGCGCTTTCCTGTGGGGCAGCCTGTTGAGCCTCAGATGCTCCTGCAACTAGTGCACGACGATCTAGAACCTTAAGAATGTGATAGCCAGCAGGACTTTTCACGACTGTGTTGGCGACCTGATTGCTACCAGTGTTTCTAACTGCTTCGTAAAATAGTTGCGGCAGGCGGTCTGGGGTGCGATATCCCAGATCTTGAAACTTAATCTTCGGATTCTCTTTTGCAGCCATTGCGCCTAGTTGCAAGAAATCCACGTCGCCGCGTGCCTCACGCAAGAGTGATTCCGCTTTTTTCTTTACCTCAGCCTGAGCACCGGCACCTGCATTTGCATCAGCAGGAATAAAAATCTGTGCGACATCGATCTCCTCTAGTTCACCTTTAGCGGCAGGAGTTGAGCGCGCTACTTTGCCTCCGCCAGCGATCTCACGATTTCGATCAGTAATAAAGTTATCAATTTCCGCATCAGAAATTTTAATCTTGCCCTCTACTTCGCGCTCACGATAGCGGCTGATAATCACATCATCTTTCAATAATTGACGATAGCGATCATAGGTGGTGCCAGTGGCAGTTATCTTGACCTTTAATTCAGCGATCGTTAATTTATTTTTAGCCGCAATATCAGCAATAATTTTGTCGAGCTCTTTATTGCTTACTAGAACACCCTCTTGATCCGCGTTTTGTAGCTGAATCTTTTCGATAATGAGACGCTCAAGAATAGTCTTACGCAAAGTAGCGGCATCAGGCAGTTTGCCTCCCTGCTTTTGAAGCGCAGCAATACGGTCGTCAATTTCCTTACGCGTGACGTAACCCGTGTTTACCACAGCCGCGACACCGTCAATATTACGAATTTTGCTGTCTGCCGAAGTCTTCGAACTATCTTGTGCAAAGGCGAACTGGGGAAATAAAGCAGTGCTTGCCAATATTACGGCTACAAGCACTTGGTTCAATCGATTCCTACGCATCATTGATAGTTCTCATATATTGAAGGTGGTATGGGCTTAGAAGTAGGCATATATCCAGGAACATTCAGCTTCATGATATCAACTGGATTACTTCCAGCGCTACCAAAACCCCTAAATTCTAATTGGAACAACACTTGGGTGGTCGTTATTTGTGAGGTATTGAGCATCTGAGAATAGGCTCCCCGCAAAGTCCAACAATCCCGCGTCCACTCAAGGGCTACAAGCGTATTGAGCGTTTTAGTTGTTAAAGCGTCATAACCCCAGCGAGCTAAAACAGATACTTCACGGGTTAAAGGCCATTGTCCTGAAATATTGTATTGATCTGTAGTGGTTGCTGAAGGGACAAAAGGCTGATTATTTTGAACGGATGCTTGTGTTGGTGGGCTCCACACATTTCTATAGCCAAAGTTCAAACTTCTTCCAGGCGTAGGGCGCCAACTTCCGCCTACGGTTGTCTGCACTAAACGATTCAGCTGGGTGTTGTACTGGCCAAATACGTCTGTACTAAAGTTACCCAGCAGGCGTACTGAAGCAGAGCCTAAGGTATCAGAATAAGTTGTTGGGTTGGCGATAGTGCCATTTAGACCTACCTTCTGTCCTGCGAAGGCCTGTCGCTGAGCGAGAGTGACGTTAGCCCTTTCTGCACCAGTACTCGCCTCAATCATGCGGCTAGTTAAACCACCAGTAAGCTTATTGTTATCTGCGATACGGTCATTACCCACAAAAGTATTTTCACTAAATATCTGGGAAACACCGAAACCGGCATCCGCGGTATCAAACAAAGGGGTTTGAGCTTGACTCTGAAATGGTGTGTAAACGTAAAAAGCTCTTGGCTCCATAGTGAGTAGCATATCGCGACCAAAAAAACCTTTCAGCTCAGCCGCATCTCTTTCAAACGCTAGCCCTGAATCCAAGCTAAATGTAGGGATAGTAAAGCCCTGTACAGCTGGCGCACCGACAGGGTTGTAGGGCGTTACGTTATAGGTGTTTGACTGAAAACTCATCTTTGGGGTGATGTAGTAGCCAGGCGTAATTTGGGGGAGGGCCATGCCACCTTTAATGACTGTTCGATCAGCTTGGCTGTAAGCACCCGGAGCAGTTGCTGCCAAGTTACCGCCAATGTTGTAAGAAAAGCGCGTGAAATCGGTTGAAAAAGTCGTTGCAGGGCCTGTTGGTAAGGTAATGTATTTTCCGCTGGTATCAGCAACTGCTGGCGTTAAACGATTGTTATAAGTAGCTGTAATGTTCGGCAAAATATTGTATGGGGACTGCACCGTTACCGTTGGATCTGGCTGCAAGGTCTGGAAGGTCGTTGCCCTCGCACCCACAGTCCAATTACTCAAGCTACCCGTCAAGTTTTTAGTCGTACCAACCTCTTGCCGGAACTGACTGGTTACTGCGCCCGCAATACTTTGCGAGAAGTCTGTGGGGTACAAATTATCGGAAACCCGCGCAATATTGGCATAACCCGTCCATGCACCAGCAATAGGGATTCCACCCAATCCCAATAAGTCGCCACTAAAGTTTTGTCTCTGCTGCCAGTCATAGCGCCAGCGATCCCTTCCAATTTTGCGGTCATAAGGAAGATAGTCTCCGCCCAAACTACCCGTGTATTGCTTGTCTATGAATTGATATTTTGCACCTAACTGAACGCCACGCTGACCCATCACTCGGGGTAGTAATAGCAAATCGCGATTGGGCGCAATATTGACGTAATACGGTTGAGTTACATCAATACCATTATTGGAGTTATAGCCAGCTACTGGCGACAATATTCCGGAACGACGCTGATTAGAGGTGGGTGCAGTGAAATAAGGAACGTATGCAATAGGCACATCAAAGAATCGCATCACACCGTGAGTACCCACCATTTCTTTTTGCTCATTATCAATCTCGAGAGTACTGCTCGTGAAATACCAATCGAGATTTTCTGGAGTGCAAGTGGTGTAAGTAGCTTTATCAAATACAAATATATCCGATGTTTCAATCGTTAATTTTTTGGCATTACCCCTAGCACGGTTATCACGCAGTTCGTAATTCGGGGTTTCCATTTCACCTTCTCGCGCATCGACTCTGAAACGTGCTTTAGGTCCCTTAAAGATTACATTTCCTTTTGAGAACTCAGTATTGCCCGATAAATTTGCCACATCAGAATCCGGATCATATTTAATCTCATCTGCTTTGATAACAGTTCCGTTCCGACGAATTTGTGCACGTCCTTTTAGGCGCATTTCCCGATCGACAATTCCATCAATTGAATCACTAGAAGTGAAGGTCAATGCTTTGCCATCCTCAATCGGTTTTCCAACCCGCAGTTGATCGTCCAGCTTTAAAACAGTAACGTCACCACGATCGGGTATCAAAATAGAGTTTGCAGAGTTACTTAAGGACCGTGCCGACTGGGGCAAAGGAGCAGGGGCTTGAGCACATGCTAAAAGCGAAAATTGTGACAATGCGACCCCCAGCATTATGCGCAGGGTGACAGCTAAAAAAAGAGGGGCGCAACGGCCAGCGCAACGGCGATAATGACTCATAGATACAGACCCGTCTTATTATACGAATCGACCATGACTGACTCTCGCTTAGACACCCTCAACAACTGGCTAACAGGCCTCGAACCTCGCTGGCAATTAGATCTCCCCACTTTGACCCCAGCCTCGGCAGATGCCAGCTTTCGGCGGTATTTTCGGATAGAGTCCAAAAACCCAGATTTCCCGACTCTGATCATCATGGATGCTCCACCCCAATATGAGCCTCTAGATGCCTTCATCAAGGTGGATTTATTGCTCGAAAATGCAGGTTTAAATGCTCCTAAGATCCTAGAAAAAAATGTTGCTGATGGCTTTCTTTTACTCACTGATCTGGGCAATGAAACCTACCTAGCAGCATTAAACAAAGAGACGGCAGATTCTCTCTATCAAGACGCAAGCCATGCTTTAGTGCAAATGCAATTGGCAAGCACTCCTAATGTGTTACCCAACTACGATGAAGCGTTGTTACAACGTGAGTTAGATTTATTTCCGGAGTGGTATCTAAAAAAACATTTACACATCGAATTAACGGAACTTCAGAATTCTCAAATCCAGCAAGCGTTTAAATTAATTATTCAAAATAATTTAGCCCAAGCCAAAGTCTATGTTCATCGTGATTATCACTCACGCAATCTCATGGTGACTGAGAAAAATAATCCAGGAGTGATTGATTTTCAAGATGCAGTGTATGGACCCATTACTTACGATATCGCTTCTCTTTGGCGTGATGCCTACATTGCATGGCCAGAAGAACGAGTTATTGATTGGGTTATCAAGTTTTGGGAAGAAGGTCGCAAGGCAGGCCTACCAATGACGGATGATTTTGGGCAGTTTTATCGTGACTTCGAATGGATGGGTTTACAACGCCACCTTAAAGTCTTAGGTATTTTTGCGAGACTTTTTTATCGTGATGGCAAGGAGGGGTATCTCAGAGATATTCCATTAGTACTCGAGTATGCGATTGCTACTGCTCACCGCTATATTGAATTAAAGCCCTTAGCGCGCATTTTAGAAGCGACCCGTCCAACTAAGGAATGATCTTTAATTCATGATGAACCAAAGTAATCGCATTCCCTGTTTATTACTTGCTGCTGGTCGAGGGGAGCGCATGCGTCCTTTAACGGATGAGCTACCTAAACCACTTCTCACGATCAACCATAAGTCTCTATTAGCCTGGCATCTAGAAAGCTTGTGTAAGGCAGGTTTGAATACAGTGGTGATTAACCACGCATGGCTTGGCCAGAAGATTGAGGATGCTTTGGGTAACGGCAGTCAATTTGGCGTCAATATCACCTACTCCCCGGAAGCCCATGCTTTGGAAACTGCGGGGGGCATTCGTCAGGCATTACCCCTGCTCAATCCAGAAGACTATTTTCTAGTGATTAATGGAGATGTCTTTTGCCCTAATTTCCCAGTGGAGCAACTAATTTCCAAGTTAGATCAGCTGCGTAAACAGCCACATCCGCCATTAGCCCATCTTGTCATGGTGACCAATCCCATCCAACATCCTGATGGGGACTTTTACCTCAAAGATTCCCAAGTATCTAATAAGCCTATCAGTGGCGCTGAAAAGCTGACTTTTTCAGGAATTGGGCTTTACCACCGAGACCTTTTTAAAGACATAGAAATCGGCCTTCCTGCCAAGCTAGCACCCCTACTTAAAGAGGTCATGCTTGAAAATAGCGTGTCCGGTGAAAAATATACTGGAACATGGCACGATGTAGGTACGCCACAACGCTTACAAGAGCTCAATGCAGCTAATGAATAAATCCAATATTTACCAACAACGCCGAATTGAACTGGCAAAACTGATCTGCTCTAAAACGGGGGGTGGCATTGCCATCATCACTACAGCGCCTGAAACTGCCCGCAATCGAGATAGTGAATTTCCTTATCGGCATGACAGTGATTTTTTCTACCTTACTGGCTTTGATGAACCTGGTTCAACCTTAGTTCTAAAAATCGCAGGATCAAACTCACAACCCCAATTAGAGTCCCATTTATTTTGCAGACCCAAAGATGCTGAGCGAGAGATTTGGGATGGCATTCGCCTAGGGCCAGCAGCAGCGCCGGAAGTGTTGGGCCTTGAATACGCCCATAATCTTGATGAGCTAGATACTAAGTTGACTGAGTTATTAGCAGACCAAGAAGCGATTTACCTTCGCCTTGCCGAGAGTGCAGAAACCGATAGACGTTTACGGCATTGGATGAAGCAAGTGCGAAGCCAAGCACGTGCCGGCATCAATCCACCTTCCGAGTTTCATGATGTTGAAAGCTTGATTCATGAAATGCGCCTCTTTAAAGACGCTCACGAAATTGACATCATGCGTCGTGCCGCAGCCATTTCTGCACGAGCCCATATCCGGGCTATGCAAGCCTGTAAGCCAGGATTGCGTGAATACCATCTCGAAGCTGAATTACTCCACGAGTTTCGTTACAGCGGTGCACAAAGTGTTGCTTACAACAGCATTGTTGCTGGTGGTGCCAACGCTTGCATTCTTCACTACCGCGCTAGCGATGCTGAACTCCACAGTGGCGAACTGTGCCTGATCGATGCTGGCTGTGAGTTAGATGGTTATGCCTCTGATATCACGCGGACATTCCCGGTGAATGGAAAATTTACCGGCCCACAACGTGCCTTGTATGACATCACACTAGCATCACAAGAGGCTGCAATTGCTGTGACAAAGCTAGGTAATACTTTTATGCAGCCACATGAGGCTGCACTTAAAGTACTGACTCAAGGATTACTCGACGAAAAGCTTCTCAAGCTTGCGGAATTAGGTTCTCTGGAAAATGCAATTGAGACTGGGGCCTATCGTCGTTTCTATATGCACCGTACCTCGCACTGGCTAGGTATGGATGTACATGATGTGGGTTCTTATCGCGAACCACTTGGCGCAGCAACAGATTCTTCAGAAAAGCCATGGCGTCTTCTCAAGCCTGGCATGGTCCTTACTATCGAGCCAGGCTTATATGTGCGGCCAGCAGATGATGTAGATGAGCGCTTCTGGAATATCGGCATCCGCATTGAAGATGATGCAGTAGTGAATGATGCTGGATGCGAATTAATTTCTCGTGGAGTCCCAGTAAAGCCCGATGAAATTGAAGCGTTGATGAAAAATAATTAATATGCAAGTAGAAAATTTCGATGTGGTGATTCAAGGTGGTGGGCCAGTAGGCCTTGCCTGTACTGCGTGGTACCTACAAAAATTTCCAGATGCCAAGATCCTATTATTGGATCGCAATCCAGTTGATGATGCTGACTTAACTGCTGCAGACACTCGAGGTGTGGCACTGTCGCACGGTAGCAAACTCTTGCTTGACACGATCAATGCTTGGCCAAGTGAATGCGCTGATATTCATCGCGTACACGTCTCACAAGCAGGCCGCTTTGGTCGTGCGCTCATGACGCGTGAAGAGCTTAAGCAAGAGGCTCTTGGTCATATTATTCGTTACCGTGATATTCACTTCACACTACGAAGCGCATTAAGAGCAATTCAAAGCCAAAGCCCGAATTTTGTTTGGCGGCATATTGACTCCAATACAGACATGAATTCTATTCAGGCGAAATGTATTGTGCATGCTGAAGGGGGTTTATTTAAAACCCAGGATTGGGTGGAGACTGGTAGAGACTATGAACAATCTGCATTAGTAGGCTTAGTGGAGGTTGAGAATGCGCAGCCCCATCAAGCATGGGAGCGATTCACCTCTGAAGGTCCCTTAGCCGTTTTACCGAGTCACTATGGTCCTAATATTTTGAATCTTGTTTGGTGCGGATCTCCAATATCTTCAAAGACGCGACTAAAACTGAGTGATGCGGATTTCTTAAAAAGCTTACAAGCGGAGTTTGGGTCACGAATTGGTCAATTCCTCAAAATTCAAGATCGCCGCCTCTATGAGTTGGGCCTTAATTACCGCAAAAACATTACTCAAGGTAATGAAGTTTGGATTGGCAACGCGGCTCAGACTTTGCACCCCGTTGCAGGACAGGGCCTCAACCTTGGATTAAGAGATGCTTATCTCTTAGCTGAAAAACTCAGCGCGCTTTTTTCTAAATCAGAAGATCAAAAAACCGCCGTAGCGATTGAGGCAACATTGCAAGAATATGCTTCCAGTCGCAAAGTAGACCGGACTGCCACTATTGGTCTTACTGATTTCATGGCCAGAATCTTTACCGCCAATCTATTTCCGATTGTGATCGGTCGTGGATTGGCTTTATCGGCTCTGCAGTGGCTCCCCCCAGTCAAAACAGCCTTAGCTCGCCAGATGATGTTTGGTAGGCGCTAAGCCGCTTATATCGCCTCTAAAACACCAGCCTGTCTGGTTTGATCTAAATTACTATATCTGCCTATTTTTTAGGCAGATTTGTGCTAAAGTGTCATCCTTTCGCGCAATTAGATCCTCACTAATACCTTCACCCATCCCCAACCCAAAAGACATGAAGATTGGCCCACACCTGCTCGCCAATAGATTATTTGTTGCTCCCATGGCTGGGGTAACTGATCGCCCATTTCGGCAGCTATGCAAAAAACTGGGGGCTGGTTATGCGGTATCAGAAATGGTCGCGTCCAATGCCTTACTGTGGAAGAGTGAAAAAACTCAGCGTCGCGCTAATCACCAAGGTGAATTTAAGCCGATCGCCGTCCAAATCGCTGGCGCTGATCCCGCGATGATGGCTGCAGCAGCCAAACTCAATGTCGATCATGGCGCCCAGATCATTGATATCAATATGGGTTGTCCCGCCAAAAAGGTCTGCAATGTAGCAGCTGGCTCGGCACTTTTAAGAGATGAGCCTTTAGTACAGCAAATTTTGGAAGCCGTAGTCCAAGCAGTAGGTATCGGACCTGATGCCGTACCGGTTACCTTAAAGATTCGAACGGGTTGGGATCGCGAACATAAGAATGCGCTCAACATAGCCCGTATTGCAGAAAGATCCGGCATCTCCATGCTCACGGTTCACGGCCGCACGAAAGCGGACCTGTACCTTGGTGAGGCTGAATACGAAACGATTACCGCTGTAAAGAGCAGCGTTGCTATTCCAGTGGTCGCGAATGGCGATATCACCACCCCAGAAAAAGCAGCATTCGTTTTACAAGAGACCGGCGCTGATGCCATCATGATTGGCCGGGCAGCCCAGGGACGCCCTTGGATTTTTCGGGAGATTAATCATTTCCTAGAAACAGGCGGAAAACTTCCCACACCCCAGATCAATGAGATACAAGACATCATGAATGCACACCTTATTGACCACTATGAGTTTTATGGTGAATACATTGGCTTACGTACAGCACGTAAGCACATCGGTTGGTACTGCAAGGGCTTGCGTAACTCTCATGCCTTTCGCCAAAGAATGAATACCGCTGATGATTGCAAGACTCAATTGCAAATGGTGAATGATTTTTTTGATGAAATGAAATCCCATTCAGATCGTTTGTTATTTTTAGAAGCAGCTTAAATTCCGTTTTCAATTAATTACTTTTTCTATGACTAATAAGCACCCCATTACCGAATGTATTGAAACCCAGCTACAGCAGTATTTGGATGACCTTAAAGGAACGCCGCCATCTGACCTATACCCAATGGTTCTAGCAGTGGTTGAAAAGCCTATGCTTGAACTCGTCATGCAACATGCTAAGCAAAATCAATCCTTGGCCGCTCAGTACCTCGGCATTAACCGCAACACCCTTCACAAAAAGCTGGTTGAACACCAACTTTTGAAATAAGTCTGCCCAAAACTAAATACTCAATTACTAAAAACTGAATTCTCTTTCAATCAAACTACCTGCTCAATATGATCCGTACAGCCCTACTTTCTGTTTCTGATAAAAATGGTATTGTCCCTTTGGCTAAAGCACTGCATGAGCAAGGCGTCAAGCTGATCTCTACAGGTGGGACCGCAAAACTCTTAGCTGAAAATAAGTTACCCGTAGTGGAGGTCTCCTCATTAACTCAGTTTCCGGAAATGCTAGATGGCCGTGTTAAGACCTTACACCCGATGGTGCATGGCGGCTTACTAGCACGCAGAGATTTTCCTGAGCATATGGCTGCTTTAAAAAAGCATGGCATTGATACCATCGATATGCTCGTGATTAACCTCTACCCATTTAACGAAACTGTTGCTCAAGCTGATTGCTCTTTTGAAGATGCTGTAGAGAACATCGATATTGGTGGCCCAGCCATGCTGCGTGCTGCCGCTAAGAATCATCAGGATGTCACCGTACTCATCTCGCCAGAAGATTACGCACCTGTGCTGCAGGAGATGAAAGCCAACCAGAATATGGTTTCCTATCAGACGAATCTAGGTCTAGCTAAAAAAGTTTTTGCGCATACCGCTCAATATGATGGCGCCATCGCCAATTATTTGTCTGCATTAGGAAATGACTTAGATCACAAGAAACGCTCTGCGTATCCAGAAACCTTGCACCTGGCATTCGAAAAAGTACAGGAGATGCGTTATGGTGAGAACCCCCATCAATCTGCCGCTTTCTATAAAGACATTGAGCCAGTCGAGGGTGCACTCGCGAATTACAAACAACTCCAAGGTAAAGAACTTTCGTATAACAATATCGCTGATGCGGACTCCGCTTGGGAATGCGTTAAGAGTTTTACTGGCAATGCTAGCGGCGTTGCCGCCTGCGTCATTATCAAACATGCCAATCCGTGTGGAGTAGCTGTTGGCGCTAATCCTCTTGAAGCCTACCAAAAAGCATTTCAGACGGATCCCAGTTCAGCGTTCGGCGGGATCATCGCCTTTAATGTGCCGTGTGATGGTGCAGCAGCTGAAGCGATCTCTCAACAGTTCGTGGAAGTGCTGATTGCCCCTAGTTTTAGCGATGAAGCTAAAGCGATCTTTGCTACCAAACAAAATGTTCGCCTTTTAGAGATCTCCTTAGGTAGCGCATTCAACAGGTTTGATTTCAAACGGGTTGGCGGTGGCTTACTAGTGCAGTCTCCCGATGCCAAGAATGTACTTGAACAGGAAATGCGCGTTGTTAGCAAACGTTTGCCAACCCCCACCGAAATGCATGACATGATGTTTGCTTGGCGTGTTGCGAAGTTTGTGAAATCCAATGCCATTGTGTATTGCGCTAACGGCATGACTCTCGGTATTGGTGCAGGCCAAATGAGTCGCGTAGACTCTGCACGCATGGCCAGCATTAAGGCAGAGAATGCGGGTTTAAGCCTTCAAGGCTCAGCGGTAGCGAGTGATGCTTTCTTCCCATTTCGCGATGGCCTAGATATTGTCGTGAATGGTGGGGCAAGTTGCGCCATCCAGCCCGGTGGCAGCATGCGTGATGATGAAATCATTGCAGCAGCAAACGAGCATGGTATTGCCATGATCTTTACCGGCATTCGTCACTTCCGTCATTAACAAGTAAACACAGAATCGATAACAAATTGATGCGTTGGATAGGAATCGACCCAGGCCTTCGAACCACTGGCTTCGGAGTGATCGATGTGGATGGCCAAAAGCTGACTTATGTAGCCTCTGGAACGATTGAAAGCGGCGATCCTGCAAAGGGATTGCCAGAGCGATTAGGCGCTCTCTACGCTGGAGTGAAAGAGGTTCTGGAAACCTATCGCCCGGAATCTGCGGCAATAGAAGAAGTCTTCCTCAATGTCAACCCACGCTCAACCCTCATGCTGGGACAAGCGCGAGGTGCCGTCATTGCAGCACTAGTTTCAGACAAACTCCCTGTTGCCGAATACAGCGCACTCCGAGTCAAGCAATCCATTGTCGGTACAGGTCGCGCCACCAAGCCCCAAGTTCAAGAAATGGTGAAACGGTTGCTTCGCTTAAGCCGTGCCCCTGGAACAGATGCAGCAGATGCTTTAGGGGTAGCTATTTGCGCTGCGCACCATGCACAGATTCCAAAGGCAATTACTACGGCATTTGCACCCAAGAAGCGAAGCAAGTAAGACCTCATACCATTACGCAATCACAATATAAACAGGTTAAGATCTTCTTATGATTGGTCGCATTCAAGGCATTCTCGTTTCAGTTCACCCTCCTCGCCTCCTGGTAGATTGCCAAGGCGTTGGCTATGAGATCGATGTGCCCATGAGCACCTTGTATCAACTACCTGAGATCAATCAAAAGATCACCCTACTCACGCATTTCCAAGTGCGTGAAGATGCTCAACAACTATTTGGCTTTGCCACAGAAACCGAGCGTGAAGCATTTAGGCAGCTAATCAAGATCAGTGGCGTAGGCTCACGTACAGCATTAGCCGTTCTTTCCGGCATGAGCGTCAATGAATTAGTCCAAGCCATTGCGATGCAAGAAGCGGGTCGCCTAACTCAAGTGCCTGGTATTGGCAAAAAGACAGCTGAACGACTTTGTTTAGAGCTGAAAGGTAAGTTAGCGCCAGACTTAGGAATGACCGGCGGCAAACCTCAGGCTATTGAAACAAGCAGCGAGGTATTGCAGGCACTCTTGGCATTAGGCTATTCCGAAAAAGAAGCGCAACTGGCGCTCAAACAAATTCCTCCAGATTGCACTGTTTCTGACGGGATTCGAATGGGCTTGAAGTATCTCTCTAAAGCCTAATTCTCAAGTCTAAAAGTACACTCTCAAAATAAGCACTACACTTGTCGCATGGCAATCCATACCGAAGACCTTAGTGCTATTCCCGAAGATTTACCAGAAGGTAATGACCGCATTGTGAGCGGTTCAGCCGGCAACGCAGAAGCCGTCTTTGAAAGAGCACTACGCCCAAAACAACTCGACGAGTATGTTGGCCAAACCAAGGCGCGCGCCCAATTAGAAATCTTTATTACTGCCACAAGAGCAAGACAAGAAGCGCTTGATCATGTCCTGTTATTTGGCCCTCCTGGATTAGGTAAAACAACCCTTGCTCACATCATTGCCAGAGAGCTTGGTGTGAACTTACGACAAACCAGTGGCCCCGTTTTAGATAGACCCGGTGATCTTGCTGCCTTGCTGACGAATTTAGAAGCGAATGACGTACTCTTTATTGATGAGATTCATCGCCTATCTCCCGTAGTTGAGGAAATTCTGTATCCAGCGCTTGAGGATTACAGCCTAGACATCATGATTGGCGAAGGTCCTGCGGCACGAAGTGTCAAAATTGATCTCAAGCCATTCACCTTGATCGGCGCCACTACCCGCGCCGGCATGCTGACAAATCCATTGCGCGACCGCTTTGGCATTGTGGCAAGGCTGGAGTTCTACACCACAGAAGAGCTCACCCAAATTATTACGCGCTCCGCCAGCTTACTAAAAGCAGATATTGACCCTGAGGGATCTATTGAGATTGCTAAGCGAGCTCGCGGTACTCCCCGTATTGCCAATCGCTTATTACGTCGTGTTCGTGACTATGCTGAAGTAAAAGGTACCGGCACTATTACTAAAGCGATGGCTGATGCAGCACTGCAGATGCTGGATGTAGACCCCAGCGGTTTTGACGTGATGGATAGAAAACTATTAGAAGCCATCCTTCATAAGTTTGATGGTGGCCCAGTTGGGATTGATAACTTAGCTGCAGCTATCGGTGAGGAACGCGACACTATAGAGGATGTCTTAGAGCCTTATTTGATTCAGCAGGGTTACTTACAAAGAACCTCTCGCGGCAGAGTAGCAACTAGACAGGCTTATGCACACTTTGGTCTAGCACCACCAAGCAGTTTATTGAGTCCAGAGCCGCTAGAGTAGATGCAAAGTTTCTTAATGATGCTAAGGCAATCAAATATCAAGTTCATCCTGCTACTCTTGTGTGTTGCCTTTATACCCCCTTGCTATGCATTGGATGACATTCCCAATGGCTTACCGGATCGTATTGTTGGCGATATAGGGGGTGCTTTTTACTCCTCTAACTTGCATATCGGTACCGAAGGAGCTCAATCCCTTGTCCTACCTTATGCCTTTTTTGATTACCAACGTTTTTTTGCGCGCATAGATCAAGTTGGTATCAAGACCTTTAAGATGGGTTACGGATACCTTGAGGTCTCTGGAAAAATTAGCTTAGATAGCTATAAGGTGAAGTCCCCCATCAATGGCAATTCCATCAATAAAGGCTCCCCCATCCCCTTAGGGTTTAGTACATTTCAGGAAACACCCATTGGGGGATTTTTTGTCAACGCATACCATGACTTCGGTAAATCAAAAGGGGCTCTCTATGAAGCATCCTACTTTACTGAGCTAGAGACTTATAAGAAAATAGTCATCTACCCTCAAGTGGGTATTGAAAGACAATCTTCGCAGTATGCAAACTATTACTACAGTATCAACACCGGAGAATCCGCTCTTACAGGCTATAACGCCTTTACGGCATCAGCAACTAATAACTTGATAGCCGGAGTCATGATTGAAATCCCAATCATGGATAACTGGTATATGAATATCTACGGCAAGCGCAAATGGATGGGCAGCGGAATTAATAATAGCCCTGTGATGAATCGCTCATTTCAGGATAATATTGTTGCGGCTTTAGCGTATCGCTTTAAATAAAGCCTTAACCTAATGTGACCTTAGCAAACTTACGCTTACCCACCTGCACTACATACACGCCAGCTTCCATCTTTAATTGCTTATCAGCAATAGTGACACCATCTATCTTCACGCCGTTTTGATCAATATTGCGATTAGCCTCTGAGGTTGATGGAGCCAATCCAGCAGCCTTCAGAAGATTAGCAATTCCCATGGGGGCACCAATCAGACTAACTTCGATAATCTCATCAGGCACACCACCTTTAGCTCTATGGTTAAAGTCCTCTAAAGCTTTTTCCGCAGCAGCTTGTGAATGAAAGCGTGCGACGATTTCTTGACCGAGCAGCACTTTGCAGTCACGCGGATTACGGCCAGCGACAACTTCTTGCTTCATTAAATCAATCTCCGCCATTGGGCGGAATGACAGTAATGTGAAGTAATCCCACATCAAGTCATCGGAGATGCTCATAAGCTTGCCAAACATCTCGCTAGCAGGCTCGCTGATACCAATGTAATTGCCTTTGGACTTACTCATCTTATCTACGCCATCTAAACCAACTAGCAATGGCATAGTCAAAATACATTGTGGCTCTTGCCCATACTCGCGTTGTAACTCACGCCCAACTAGGAGATTAAATTTCTGATCCGTACCACCAAGCTCTAGATCGCTCTTCAGAGCAACAGAGTCATAACCTTGCATTAAGGGATACAAGAACTCATGTACAGAGATTGGCACGCCGCTGCGGTAGCGCTTTGTAAAGTCATCACGCTCTAGCATCTGCGCAACGGTATATCGAGCCGCTAACTGAATCATGCCGCGCGCGCCTAATGGATCGCACCACTCGCTGTTATAGCGGACTTCCGTTTTAGCGGGATCTAAAACCATACTCGCTTGACGATAGTAAGTCTGCGCATTGATTGCGATTTCTTCAGCAGTCAACGGCGGTCGTGTCGCATTGCGGCCAGAGGGATCACCAATCATGCTCGTGAAATCACCGATCAAGAAAATAATCGTATGCCCCAAATCTTGCAACTGGCGCAATTTATTCAAGACGACCGTATGACCCAAATGAATGTCAGGTGCCGTTGGGTCTAAGCCCAATTTAATGCGCAGGGGACTACCTGTTGCCTGGCTACGAGCCAGTTTTTGTATCCAATCTGCCTCAACCAATAGCTCGTCACAGCCGCGTTTAGTGACTTCAAGGGCTGCAAAAACTTCGGGAGTCAGTGGGTAGGTTTTGTCTGGTTTAGCCGGCATGCTGATTTGGTAAGCGGATTCAGTTAAATTAGTATTAGATTGCTAAAGCATAATTGTCGCATTCCTGAGAACAAAGTCCTGATAACGCATGAATAAGCCGCACTCCCTCTATATTGGCCTGATGTCTGGCACCAGCCTAGATGGGATAGATGCCGTGCTAGCAAAGCTTGATGCCCGTGGTGGCGCAACTCTGATGGGAGCTGTTAGTAAGCCCTTCAAACCTCTATTGCGCAAAGCTCTGCTAGATCTGCAATCACCAGGACCCAATGAGCTGCATCGGGAAAAACAAGCCGGAAATGCCCTTGCCTTAGAGTATGCAGAGGTCGTTCAAGACTTGCTCACGCAGGTGGATCTCCAGGCTTCAGATATCAGCGCCATTGGCGCTCACGGTCAAACTATTCGCCATCAAGCAGATCTGGCTCATCCCCTTGCCTACACTCACCAAACCCTCAATCCGGCTCTTTTAGCAGAGCTAACGGAGATTGATGTCATTGCCGACTTTAGAAGTCGTGATCTAGCTGCGGGTGGGCATGGTGCGCCATTAGTTCCCGCATTTCATGCGCAACAATTTTCTGCAGATCAAAATATCGCTGTTCTGAATCTGGGTGGTATTGCTAACCTCACTCTACTTCCAAGAAATGGTGAAGTAAGCGGGTTTGATTGTGGCCCCGGAAATCTGTTGATGGATGCGTGGATTGCTGAACAACAAGGGCACCCCTTTGATGAAAATGGTGCCTGGGCATCACAGGGCGAAGTCAATCCATCACTACTCTCAAGAATGTTAGCCGATCCATTCTTTACTAAGGCGCCACCAAAGAGTACGGGGCGTGATGACTTTCATCTGGAGTGGTTACAAAAACAGATTCAGAATGAAAATATCAATGCAGAAGATATACAAGCAACCTTGCTTCATTTAACAGCCATCACAGCATTACAAGCTCTCGTGCAGTATGCACCGCAAACCCAGAAACTCATTGTCTGTGGTGGTGGTGCACGAAATGCTGCACTTATCAAGGTGTTTAAAAATCACTCCACTACATTATTGACATCATCTTTAGAAATCGTGACGAGTGATGCACTAGGTCTTGATCCGCAACTCGTAGAAGGTCTTGCTTTTGCCTGGCTCGCTTGGGCCCATAAGGAAAAACGGCCAGCAAATTTGCCAGCCGTTACGGGAGCGAAGGGCCCTAGAATTTTAGGCGCTTGCTATCCAGCGTAATTGGAATTCCTTACGCTGAGAAAGAAGATCCACAACCGCAGGTTGTCTGGGCATTGGGATTTTTAATGACAAACTGTGAGCCATTGATATCTTCTTTGTAATCAATCTCAGCACCCACTAAATACTGGAAGCTCATTGAATCGACTAACAAAGTCACGCCATTTTTTTCAAACAGAGTGTCATCTTCGTTTACAGCATCATCAAACGTGAAGCCATACTGAAAACCTGAACAACCACCGCCTTGAACAAATACACGCAGCTTTAATTCTGGGTTACCTTCTTCAGCAATTAGGTCGGCTACTTTCGCAGCGGCACTATCTGTGAACACCAATGGGGTTGGTGGCTCGGCTAAATCTGAGGAAGGTTGTACAGTTTCCTGCGTAGCTAATTGGGTCATGATTTACTCCTAATTCAAAGGACAACAATCTATTCTAGGCTTTTAATACCAAACTTGCTGAAAGGTCATTATTACACCCAAACTAGGGAGAAACAGCAATTTGAGTTAATCCAGTGGTCTCAGGCAAGCCAAACATGAGGTTCATGCACTGAACGCCCTGACCTGAGGCCCCCTTCACCAAGTTATCCTCAACTACCAAAATGACTAAAGTGTCACCGCCACTTGGACGATGGACGGCAATCCGCAAACCATTGCTACCCCTGACAGAGCGTGTTTCTGGATGGCTACCCGCAGGCATCACATCCACAAAGGGCTCACCTTGATAGAAGCCTTCGTAGAGCTTCTGAAAGTCAATGTCCATTCCCGCTTCGGTCAAACGCACATATAAGGTCGAATGAATCCCTCTAATCATTGGAGTTAAATGCGGCACAAAGGTCAGACCAATCTGATCATGGCCCGCAATTGCTTTCAATCCCTGCACAATTTCAGGGAGATGGCGATGGCCTTTAACAGCATAGGCCTTGAAGTTATCGCTAGATTCTGACAGCAGGGTACCGATCTCGGCTTTACGCCCAGCACCAGAAGTTCCTGACTTTGAATCAGAAATAATATGTGTGCCATCAATCAGCCGTTTGCCGCCGGTTGATTTTGGTGAGAGCAAAGGAGCAAGCCCAAGCTGGACAGAAGTGGGATAGCAACCCGCTAAACCCACTACGCGTGCTTTTTTAATTTCTTCACGATTGATTTCCGCCAAACCATACACCGCCTCAGCCAAAATTTCTGGGCAGCCGTGCTCCATCCCGTACCACTTGGCAAACTCTTTAACATCCTTCAAGCGAAAGTCTGCCGCGAGATCCAAAATCTTCACATTATTCGCAAGCAACTCTTTTGCTTGTGCCATTGCTACACCATGGGGTGTGGCAAAGAATACGACATCACATTCATTTAATTTAGCTTCATCCGGGGTGGTAAATTTCAGATCAATACGGCCACGCAAGGATGGGAACATCTCAGCTACTGGCATGCCAGCTTCTGTGCGAGAAGTAATTGCCTGAATCTTTACCTCGGGGTGCTGTGCTAATAAACGCAGCAATTCCACTCCGGTATATCCAGTTCCACCGACGATACCAACTTTAATCATGCCATTCTCCAAAATACTGACTGATGCATTTTATTTCTTTGATACCTAGATTGTAGAAACAAAAAGGGCCGCTTGCGCGACCCTTTCAATAATACTAAGCGACTGAAAGAAATTAGCGCTTGCTGAACTGCTTACGACGACGCGCACCGTGCAGACCAACCTTTTTACGCTCAACTTCACGAGCATCGCGAGTAACCAAACCTGCTTTAGACAGGGCTGGCTTCAAACTGATGTCGTAATCCATCAATGCACGAGTAACACCGTGACGAACTGCACCAGCTTGGCCAGTTTCACCGCCACCAGAAACGTTAACTTTGATATCAAAGGTCGTTAAGTGGGCTGTGAGAGCCAAAGGTTGACGTGCAATCATGCGTGATGTTTCACGAGCAAAATAAGCATCAATTGGCTTGCCATTCACAATGATTTCGCCCTTGCCAGATTTAATGAATACACGCGCCACAGAACTCTTGCGACGACCAGTACCGTAATTCCAATTTCCGTAATTAATAGCCATTTGGTTTCCTTAAATCTCTAACGCTTTTGGCTGTTGAGCCGCATGCGGATGACTGGCGTCGCCATAGACTTTTAATTTCTTAATCATGGCGTAGCCTAGTGGGCCTTTTGGCAACATACCCTTCACAGCTTTCTCCAAGGCACGACCTGGAAAACGGTCTTGCATCTTATCGAAGTTGGTCGAGCTAATACCACCTGGGTATCCGCTGTGACGGTAATAAATTTTGTTCAAGCCTTTTGTGCCTGTGACACGCAGCTTAGAAGAGTTGATGACAACAATAAAGTCGCCTGTATCAACGTGTGGGGTGTATTCAGGTTTATGCTTGCCGCGTAGACGGAGTGCCACTTCACTGGCGACACGACCGAGGACTTTGTCCGTAGCGTCAATCACGAACCATTCATGCACTACCTCATGGGATTTTGCAGAAAAAGTTTTCATGATTTCTCAAATTGTTATAGTCAAAAAAATTACTCCCAACAAACTACGTCCACCTTGGCCCTGCTTATATTTGCAAGCTCGCAGATTCTGCAATTTACTTGGTACAACCATTACCGCTGACTGGTTCGGTAATTTAGTAAAGCCTTGAATTGTAACCCAAAAAAAACCCAGGACCGAGTCCTGGGCTGGAATCCACTGATGTTTAAGTGGAGGAGACACTGGAAGGAGGATCAATCTCTTATATAAGACTGATCACCAATATGGTTATTGTACCCATCAATATGGTGCAATGCAAGAAAATTGATCTAAATCAATTTTTGGATGTTTTGTAGTCATTATGCGCCCCGGACCAAATCCGGTAAGTATTGGTAAACTATTGATATTATTGATTAATTTTTAATTTAAAGGTTGCTCCTATGGAATGTCGAGTTTCTTGGTTGGGTAATGGC
Organism: Polynucleobacter sp. CS-Odin-A6; assembly: GCF_018882095.1. GTDB lineage: Bacteria > Pseudomonadota > Gammaproteobacteria > Burkholderiales > Burkholderiaceae > Polynucleobacter. The sequence continues at coordinate 160,721 of NZ_JACVPD010000001.1, read as the reverse complement.
AGCATGGCTTTTTCAGCAGAAACAGGTAGTGGTCATCTTGTCAAAATGGATGGTCCTCCCGACGCCGGTGGTCAAAACAGTGCGCCAAGACCGATGGAACTCATTTTGGCTGGGACCGGGGGGTGTTCTGCATTTGATGTCGTTTTAATCCTACAAAAGGCTCGCCAAGAGATTAGCGCCTGTGATGTGCAACTCACAGCAGAGAGAGCGGACACAGAGCCCAAAGTATTTACGAAAATTAACTTGCATTTCACGGTCAAAGGAAAAAACCTCGATTTGACTAAGGTTGAGCGTGCTGTGAAGTTATCCCACGACAAGTATTGCTCAGCCACAACCATGCTGGCCAAAACGGCAGAAATAACTTATTCCATCGACATGCTGAATGACGAATAAGTATTTTGAAAGTGCAGAGTCAATCGATAAGCCGGATTCTGTCGCCTAGATTTGCATCTAGGGGCAATCATTCCTCTAGGCCGGCAGTTACCTGACGGCTCAAGCTCCCTACCCGCAGACTCAGCGGGACGCCTCATCGCCTGCTTACTTGGGATTGCTCCAGGTGGAGGTTACCGCGTTTCACCGTAACTAAATACGCTCGTCTCTGTGGCCCTATTCCTCACGTTGCCGTGGATGGCCGTTAGCCATCACCCTTCCCTATGGAGTCCGGACTTTCCTCCCCCTCAATAAAGAGGCGGCGATTGCCCAATTGACTCTGCGCCTGCAGTCTAACGCAGTCGCGGAAATTTAGTTTAAAAATGAATTGCGGGAATGCGGGGTGACTGAAGGTGGGCTTAAGAGCGACTTAAGCTAGTGACCAAGCAATGGCCTCACCTGCACGCAGAGGCACAATGGTTTCATCCCCTAGTGGCAGCTCAGCAGGAATGCTTTGCGCTTGCTTAACCAAAGAGATTGTTTTGGTGTTCCGTGGCAAAGAATAAAAATCAGGGCCAAATAGACTGGCAAAACCTTCAAGCTTATCAAGCTTTCCAACACTCTCAAATGCTTCAGCATATAAACCCAAAGCATTAAATGCACTGTAACAACCTGCGCATCCACAAGCAGCCTCTTTTGCACCCTTGGAGTGAGGAGCACTGTCTGTACCTAGGAAAAATCTCGGGCTACCACTCGTAGCGACTTCGAGCAAGGCAACGCGGTGTTCTTCGCGCTTGAGAACTGGTAAGCAATAATTGTGTGGACGAATACCGCCAGCAAAAATAGCATTCCGATTCATCAACAAATGTTGTGGAGTGATGGTCGCTGCTAAGCTATTTTTTCCATTGGTTTGCGCATCTCGCACATAGTGTGCAGCTTGCTTAGTGGTGATGTGTTCAAACACAATCTTGAGCTCAGGAAAATCTTTGCGTAAGGGCTCAAGAACTCGATCAATAAATACTGCCTCACGATCAAAGATATCGATGTCGGCACTAGTCACTTCCCCATGCACTAACAAGGGCATGCCTACAGTCTGCATCGCCTCCAGAACGCCGTAGCAACGCTTGATATCACTTACACCAGCATCGCTATTGGTAGTTGCACCAGCAGGGTATAACTTAAACGCGGTAATACCCGCAGCTTTTGCCTTATGCACCTCATCAGCAGAAGTGTTGTCTGTAAGGTACAAAGTCATCAATGGTGTAAAGCGAACAATGCCTAATGATTCTAGGCTAGCTTCAATCCGAGTGCGGTAGGCATTTGCTAACGCTACTGTGGTGACAGGTGGCTTCAAATTCGGCATGATGATGGCGCGGGCGAATTGACGTGCAGTATCGACCAAAACATCTTTCATGACTTCACCATCACGAATGTGTAAATGCCAATCATCTGGTTGGATCAACTGAATTTGTTTAGGGCTATTGGACATTGTATTTATTAAGCAAGATGATGCGGAAATCATTCACATTCGTCAGTGTAGGGCCAGTTTCAACTAAAGCATCTAATTCTGCAAAAAAACCATAGCAATCATGGGCAGCTAAGAATGACTCAGCTGCCACGCCCCGATCAATACTAGTCTGACGAATATCCCCAGAAAACCATGCCCCGGCATTCTTTTCACTACCATCGATACCATCAGTATCTGCAGCTAACGCTGCCAAATTGGGTAAATCTGTTGAGGCGGCAAACAGCGAGAGGAGAAATTCACTGCACCGACCACCACGACCTTTAATGCCGGCAGGAATAGTAACCGTGCATTCACCACCCGAAATCAAAGCGATTGGCTTATCGGTCAGTTTTGGCAAATACTCTCTAGCTAATTGCGCTTGACTCATGCCCACTTCTTGCGCTTCACCAGTAATCGTGTCACCTAGAATAATAGGTTCATATCCTTGGGCATGCACATAGTCGGCCGCAGCCTCCAAACTTTTGTAAGCTGTTGCAATTACATGATTAGCCACTTGGGCATTGACTAAATCCGCCTCTTTCAAAGTCTCCGGGATTTCACCTGCCAAACCTTGCTTCAGGTGATTGAGCACTGAAGCGGGAATCTCTTTACTGTCGAGACTGTATTTATCCAAGATATTTAAAGCGTCAAGATAGGTCGAATAATCAGCAGCACAGGGGCCGCTAGCAATATCCGCAGGATCATCGCCGGTCACATCTGAAATCAATAAGGCTTCCACTCGTGCACCTTGCGTAATTGCCACTCTCGCTAAATTACCGCCCAAGATTGCAGACAGGTGTTTACGCACCACATTCATTTCTTCAATGGGTGCACCGCTTCTCAAAAGTGCTTCCGTAGTCTGACGCATATCGTCAATGGATATACCTGATTGAGGCAAAGTCAGTAAGCTAGATCCACCACCAGACACTAAAGCAATCAGCACATCGTCAGGCTCTAATGTTTTAGAAAGCGCATAGATTGCCTTAGCACCATCCATGCCTGCTTGGTCTGGAACTGGATGACCAGCTTCAATAATTTGAATATGGCTAGTAGGCGACGCATGTCCATAGCGAGTTAAAACGACACCTTCTAGCTTTACTTGGGGCCAATGTGCTTTTGCATAAGCCTCAAGAGCACTTGCCATCGAAGCGCTTGCCTTACCCGCCCCTACCACTAAGCATCGCCCCCGAGGCTCATGTCCAGCAGGAAAAATCTTGTTTAAATACTGCGGAACGATAACTTGAGGATCAGCCACAGCCACAGCCGCTGCAAAGGCATTTTTTAAAACGTCTTTCAAGGATGTGGTCTGAGTATGAAGTTTGTTCATGAAACTATTCTAATCAATAGCAGCGCGTTCTTGCATTTGCCACATTTCAGCATATCGGCCATTAGCAGATAAAAGCACACTATGTGTACCCCGCTCTACGATCTGCCCATGATCCATCACCAAAATTTGATCGGCATGAATAATCGTCGAGAGGCGGTGAGCAATGATCAGAGTAGTACGATTTTTAGCCAAATTGAGCAGCTCTTCTTGAAATGCTCTTTCAGTTTTAGAGTCTAAAGCCGAAGTGGCTTCATCAAAAATTAACATGGCAGGCTTCTTGAGCAAAGTTCGCGCAATGGCAACCCGCTGCTTCTCACCGCCAGACAGTTTTAAGCCTCGCTCACCCACCTGAGTTTCATATCCATCTGGTAAGCGCTTAATAAAACCATCTATTTGTGCAGCTCTTGCTGCCTCATGAACAGCCTCGATAGAAGCGCTAGGATCGCCATAGGCGATGTTATAGCCAATAGCGTCATTAAATAAGACTGTATCCTGAGGAACAATACCAATGGCTTTACGTAAACTCGCTTGCGTGACATCTTGAATATTTTGACCATCAATCAAGATCTCGCCAGCTTGCACATCATAAAAACGAAATAGCAGTCTCGCTAAAGTACTCTTGCCAGCCCCGCTCTGACCCACTACTGCCGTAATCGTTCCTGCTGGAATATGAAAGCTCACATCACGAAGGATTTCACGTTTAGCGTCATAGTGAAATGAGACATTTTCAAAACGGACATCAGGCCCAAGGCCGTGATCCTGAATATGTAATATCTGGGCATTGGGAGAATCAGCGATCTCTTTATCGGTGTTGAGTAAAGAGAACATCCGCTCCATATCCGTTAAGGACTGCTTGATCTCGCGATAAATCACTCCCAAGAAATTGAGGGGGATATACAACTGAATCATTAAGGTATTAACGAGAACGAGGTCTCCTAGCGTCATAGTGCCATCGACTACACCAAGCGTAGCGCGCCACAAAATGAGGATCAGGCCAATGGCAATGATTGTTTGCTGACCAAAATTAAGAATCGCCAACGATTTTTGCGACTTAACAGCAGCAGCCTGGTAACGCATGAGATTTTGATCGTAGCGACTTGCTTCAAAGGCTTCATTACCAAAATACTTCACGGTCTCAAAGTTTAATAAAGAATCAATTGCTTTCTGATTTGCCTTTGAATCCATGTCATTCATGGTCTTACGAAAATGGGTACGCCACTCCGTCACCACCACAGTAAAAATGATATAAAAAACTAAGGCGCATAAGGTAATGGCTGCAAACCAGATATCGTATGAATACGCTAGGTAACCCAACACCAACATGAATTCAACTAAGGTTGGTAGGATGCTATACAAAGAGTAAGCAATCAGAGACTGAATACCACGGGTACCGCGCTCAATATCCCGACTGACCCCTCCGGTTTGACGGGCTAAGTGAAAGCTCAATGCTAAAGAATGTAAATGCTCAAAGACTTGGAGGGCTACTTTACGGACAGCATTTTGGGTCACTCGCGCAAAGAGAAACTCGCGCAATTCAGCGAATAAGGAGGCGGACATTCTGAGGAGTCCGTAAGCCAAAATAAGCCCTGCTGGAACCACAAGCAAAGCCTGTGGAGAATCTACCTTAATATTTAAATCGTCAATTAAACGCTTCAGCAAAATTGGGATACCGAGATTGGTAATCTTAGCAGCCACTAAGCAAGCTAGGGCAATCGCTACTCTAAATTTATATTCCAATAGGTAGGGAATTAAATCTCGAATGACTTTCCAATCACTTCCCTGTGAAAGCTTGGAATCTGCTCCTGAATGATGGTGCCCAGATGAAGGTCTCATTACTCTTTCTTAGTTACTTATCAACTAGTGTGTAGAAAACAATTGCAGAATGGCATCACCATTGCTGGGAGAAAAACATCTTCTTGACGCTTCTGTGAAGGGAAGCCACTCATAGGCTACATGTTCTCTTGGCGCCAAGGTGACGGAGGTGTTATCTGGAACAAGTAATGAAAACCAATGCTCTGTATTGCTCGTGACCCCAGGTGCATACCGATGGCGCCACTGGGGATAAATTTCATACTGAATCTGATGGTGCATATTCTTTAAGGAGCTCGCTGGAAGAGATTGAGTATCAATGCCTGTTTCCTCAAGCACTTCTCGTGCAGCTGCTACGCTGAGATCTTCATCGATGGCATCGACACTGCCGGTAACCGATTGCCAAAAGCCAGTCTTATCTGCCCGCTCTATGAGCAAAACTTCCCCATTCGATTTATAAATCACGACTAAAACTGAAATGGGAATTTTCAAGGTGCTTTAAATACTTTCCTACTTAGGCAGCTGGAGTGGCTTGACGCAAACGAATATGTAGCTCTTTTAGCTGGCGCTCATCCACTGGGCTAGGTGCCTGAGTGAGCAAGCACTGTGCTCGCTGTGTTTTAGGGAAAGCAATCACATCACGAATGGACTCAGCACCCGTCATCATTGTCACGATCCGATCCAAGCCAAACGCAATACCACCATGCGGAGGTGCGCCGTATTGAAGCGCATCTAACAAGAATCCAAACTTTGCCTGCGCTTCTTCAGCGCCAATCTTCAAGGCGCGGAATACCTGGCTCTGCACGGCCTCTTGGTGAATACGAACAGATCCGCCACCAATTTCGCTGCCGTTCAGGACCATATCATAGGCCTTAGCCAAGCATTTACCAGGATTAGACTCGAGATACTGCATGTGCTCGTCTTTAGGGCTAGTAAATGGATGATGGCAAGCTACCCAACGGGCTTCACCTTCATCGTAATCAAACATGGGGAAGTCAACTACCCATAATGGTTTCCAGCCTTCAGCAGAAAGACCATGCTCTTTACCCCAAGTGGAGTGGCCAATCTTCAGACGTAAGCCGCCGATAGCGTCATTAACTACCTTTTCTTTATCAGCACCGAAGAAAATAATATCGCCATCTTTAGCGCCTGTACGCTTCAAGATGCCTTCAATAGCGGCATCGTGCAGATTTTTCACAATCGGTGATTGCAAACCATTGCGACCTTCCGCAACGGAGTTCACCTTGATCCACGCCAAACCTTTAGCGCCATAGATTGCAACAAACTGGGTGTAGTCATCAATCTCGCTACGACTAATCTCTGCACCGCCAGGAACACATAAGCCCACAACGCGGCCACCCTCCTGGTTAGCTGCACCAGAGAAGACCTTGAAATCAACATCCTTCATTAAGTCAGTCAATTCAGTGAATTCAAAATTCACACGCAGATCTGGCTTGTCAGAACCAAAACGCGCCATACCCTCTGAGTAAGGCATCGTTGGAAATGGATTGGGTAACTCTACATTCATCGTAGTTTTGAAAATATGACGAATCATGTTTTCAAATAACGCTCGGATTTCTAATTCATCCAAGAAGGCAGTTTCACAGTCGATCTGCGTAAATTCGGGCTGACGATCAGCCCGTAAATCTTCATCACGGAAACACTTGGTAATTTGATAGTAACGATCAAAGCCTGCCACCATTAATAACTGCTTAAACAGTTGAGGAGATTGTGGCAAAGCAAAAAACTGGCCATCATGAACGCGTGAAGGGACTAAATAGTCACGTGCACCCTCAGGAGTACTCTTGGTCAACATCGGGGTTTCAATATCGATGAAACCGGCAGCATCTAAATAACGGCGGCACTCCATTGCGACGTTATAACGCAGGCGCAAATTCTTTTGCATCTGCGGACGACGTAAATCTAAAACGCGATGCGTTAGACGGGTTGTCTCGGAAAGGTTCTCATCTTCCAACTGAAACGGCGGAGTGATAGAGGCATTCAAGATCACCAGGCTATGGCAAAGTACCTCTATCTTGCCACTCACTAAATCGGTATTCTCGGTACCAGCAGGACGCGCCCGCACCAAACCCTTAATCTGAATACAAAACTCGTTGCGAACCTGCTCGGCCAAGGCAAACATATCCGGGCGATCTGGATCACACACTACCTGTACAAATCCCTGATGATCACGTAAATCAATAAAGATCACGCCGCCATGATCACGACGGCGATTTACCCAACCAGAGAGGGTCACTTCTTGACCAATAAGTGATTCAGTTACTTGACCGCAGGTATGACTTCGCATCGACATAACAATTTCCTATAAATCAAACATGGTGTGGTGGCTGGGGTGCAGCCAATCCACTTAGACTATTTGGTGGAACAGATCCCATTGAAACAATATGCTTCAATGCCTCTTCCACGCTCATATCGAGTTCAATGGTTTGCGCTCGCGGCACAATCATAAAAAAACCAGAAGTAGGGTTGGGGGTTGTTGGCAAAAATACGTTGACGTAGCCCTCACCGAGCTTGGCTGTTACTTCTCTTGCAGGCGTACCCGTTTGAAAAGCAATAGCCCACGAATCTGCATGGGGGTAGCGAATCAGTAATGCCTTACTGAAAGCCTGACCACTGCCTGAAAATAAAGTAGAAGAAACTTGCTGGACGCTAGAGTAAATCGAGCGAACAATGGGGATGCGATTAACCAGCTTATCCCATATCTTTAACCACCATTGCCCTGCAAAACTAATCGCCAGTAATCCAGTGAACATAATCACTGCAATCACAATCAAAATCCCTACGCCGGGAAGCTCGCGGAAATGCTGAACGTCTATAGCGGCATCATGCGGAAGGACCACAATGATTGCATGCATTACAGAACCAAATACACCATCAAGCACGCCCAAGCCCGAGGCGATTACCCAAATGGTGATCGACAGCGGTGCCCAAACCAGGATTCCAGCGATAAAGTATTTTTTCATGTGTTTTGCCTAACCAGCTATTTTAGCGGTATAGCCCAAAACCAGCGAAAGACTAATAAAAATGCCGCCCAACTATTACCATTCCCACCAAGAAACCACCCCCAAACAGCAAAGCACCCACCAAAATACGGCGCGTACGTCTTTCCTCTCGTAAAAGTGCTTTTAAGAGCTCTATTTGTTGGTTTTCCTCTTTTTTCTGGCCATGTTCTTGACCATGCTTCAGGCTCTCTGCCAACAGTCGAGGTAGGGTTGGCAGTATTTTTGCCCAGGATGGGGCCTCACTTTTAAGCCCTTCAATCAGTCCGCGCCAACCTAGCTGTTGACTAATCCATTTCTCCAAAATCGGCTTTGCAGTCTGCCAAAGATCGAGATCGGGATCTAGCTCACGCGCCAGACCCTCCACATTTAATAATGTCTTCGATAAGAGGGATAGCTGAGGCTGCACCTCAACCTTGAAGCGACGCGATGTTTGGAACAAGCGCACCAGAACAATACCTAAAGAAATATCTTTTAAGGGTCGATCAAAGTAAGGTTCGCAAACAGAGCGTACTGCCCCCTCTAATTCTTCCACACGGGTATCTGCAGGCACCCAACCAGATTCCACATGCAATTCTGCTACGCGCCGGTAATCTCGATTGAAGAAAGCCAAAAAGTTGAGGGCTAAGTAATTTTTATCGGATTCACTTAATGCGCCCACAATGCCGAAATCTAGAGAAATGAATCGCCCGAAGGTATCTGGCTCCAAGCTAATCATGATATTTCCCGGATGCATATCTGCATGGAAAAAACCATATTCGAATACTTGGGTAAAAAATATCTCAACACCCTCTGCTGCTAATTTTTTAAAATCTACTCCGGCGGTACGTAATTCATCAAAACGTCCGATAGAAATACCGTGCATTCTTTCCATCACGATGACGTTGGTGTGACATAAATCCCAATACATCTCCGGAATCATGAGCTTGTCTGAGTCAGCAAAATATCTTCTTAACTGACTAGCGTTAGAAGCCTCACGCATGAGATCGAGTTCATCATGCAAATGTCGATCAAACTCAGCGACATTTTCAGTCAGCTTTAACCGGCGTCCATCAGAAGACAGTTTTTCAATAATTTTTGCTAAGTCATACATTAAGGCGATATCGCTCTCAATGATGGGGAGGATGCCTGGACGTAAAACTTTAATAGCCACTTCACGCTCATGCCAATCTGGATGTCTCTCAGTGGCCCGTAAAGTTCCAAAATGAACTTGGGCTACAGAGGCGCTAGCTACTGGTGTTGCATCAAAACTAATGAAGACTTCCTCAATAGGTAAGCCTAATGCTTTCTCAATAAGGCGCCGTGATTCTGCATTAGAAAATGGTGGCACTTGATCTTGCAACTTGGTCAACTCATTCGCAATATCCTCTGGCAGTAAATCCCGCCGAGTTGAGAGCACTTGACCGAACTTGACAAAAATAGGGCCCAAGGATTCCAGTGTTAACCGAATGCGTTCACCCCTGGATAAGTGTGCGCCAGGCGATATCCAGCAGATGATCGACAAGCAAGCTCGGATCACTCCATGCTTTAAGTTATCGCGCAATAAGGGTAATAGACCAAAGCGCCAAGCAGTAAAAAAAATAAACCAAAGACGAGCAATTCGACGCACGATGAATTAACCTTTTCGCTCTAGTAGTTGAATCCGCTTTTCCATACGATCAACTGCATCACGTAACGCGTTTAATTCATTTTTGCGAATCATAAAATCCCGTTTATTCAAAAGTACTTTTCTTTCTTCACTGACATATTCCACTACATTCGCCAACACGTCAGAAGCGGCAGATCGACCAGCAGAGAGGAATTTCTTGCCCCGACTGACTGCAAAGTTTGCAGGCGCATCACCAATGAAGCGCGCCAAGTCCTCTTCATATTCCCAGCGAATTTGTCCTGCTAGACGCCCCAATAATTGGGCCAGATCAGCATCGCCCGTGATTTTGACTGACTTCATTGCCTGCTCTTGTAAATTTCCAGGCCCAGTTGCCAGAGTGCTCAGTGAATCCGCCGAGACTTCCAGCTCCAATGCAGTGGCATCGACATCCGTTGAAGCGGTTAAGGCACCCTCAGAAGTCAGTGCAAAACAGAGTTTTCCAACTGGCAGCTTGAGCAAGATGACTTTGCCAGCATGTTTCGACAACTCAGCCATGGCCCATGGCTCTCCCTTGAGAACATGATTAATCCCTCGGCAAGCGGTAGCAGTAGCAAGATGGTGCGTGGTTGGTGTTGCGGTAGTCATAAGCGTAAAAAACCCGCACAAGTGCGGGCTTTCAATGGAAAGTACCCTAAGCTTAAACTAACTGAGAGATACCTGCTAGTACCCAGCCGCCAGGGCCTGTGACTGGCTTACTTAAGTTCCAAATTTCAGAGAAATTATTTGCCTGTGCGCCGGCTTGCTCACGAATCATGCCAGTGAATTGCACACTGCAGTAATACGTATTGTTAGTCGTCTCAATTCCTAATAGTTGCGCATTGAGAGTTACTACATCCGTTTGATTAGCACCATCAGCGCGACCCGCAAGATCTTGCTCGATCGTAGCAAACATCTCAGGGGTAGTGAATTCACGTAATGCCACTAAGTCGCCTTGATCCCACGCTTTTTGAAGACCTGAAAAATATTGCTTGGCATTCTCTAAAAAAGCATATTCGTCGAAACCGGGGGGCAAGGTTGACTGAAATGGTGCAGGCTCAGCGGCAACACCACCTAAGGTATTAGCAGCTGGAGTAAAGCCTGGGGCTTGTCTTGGCGCCTGATCTAGATTGGCACGCTGCATACCCTGTGAAGAGACTTGAGGGCCTTTGTTAGCGCCAGATAATGCTGGGAACATTCTTCTCATGACAAACATGATGACCAAGCCTGCCAAAACAGCAATCAACAAGCCGGTAATTAAAGAGGATGCACCTTCGCCCAAACCAAAATGGGACAAGAGATAGCCAATACCCAGTCCAGCAGCAAGACCGCCCAGTAGTCCACCCATGCCACCAAAGCGGCTTGGCGCAGCGGCTGGAGCAGCGGCTGGTGCTGGTGCAGCAGCCGGTTGAGCTTGCTTTTGTGCAGGCGCAGCCTGTTTCTGCATTGGCGCACTAGGGGCTTTACCGATACTACGGCCGCCACCCAGTCGTGCCGCATCAGCATGACCAACAGTAGCAAATATTAAGCTGACACTTATTAGGACCGCCTTGAAAAAATGCTTATTCATATTTTTACCCCTTTATCGAACAACTGGAATTCTTGAAAGCTTATAACTACAAATTTACTAGTATTTAATACCAATATGTAAAGCAACGATACCCCCAGTCATCCTATGGGTATCCACTTCATCAAAACCGACCCCTAACATGATCTCTTTAAGGGTTTGGGCGTCTGGATGCATCCGAATAGATTCCGCTAAATAGCGATAACTCTCAGAGTCTTGGGCAATTTTCTCGCCCAACCAAGGTAACACTTTGAATGAATAGGTGTCATATACCGGCTGTAAAAAGGCATCCGGCTTAGAGAACTCCAGCACCAACACCTTGCCTCCAGGCTTAATGACACGAAGCATCTCTGCCAAAGCCACATCCTTATGGGTCATATTTCGCAATCCAAATGCGACGGTGACAGCATCAAAATGATTATTAGGAAATGGAATTTTTTCCGCATCAAATTGAACGCAAGGTAAAGCTAAACCCTGATCCATAAGACGGTCTCGGCCAACTCCCAGCATCGAGGCATTGATATCGCTTAACCACACTTGCGCCTCAGGATTTTGACCCCAGCCTGCTGCACGAGCAAATACTGCAGCCAAGTCACCTGTACCACCAGCAATATCGAGCACCTTTTGACCAAGACGTACTTGAGCACAAGCAATCGTCACCTTCTTCCATAGGCGATGAAGACCAAATGACATCAAATCATTCATCACATCGTATTTGCTAGCGACAGAATGAAATACCTCTGCTACCTTGCCAGCTTTTTCAGCCTCATCGACACTTTGATATCCGAAATGGGTTTTGCTCATATTCTGTTTACTCTACTGAAACCATCGCTAATGACTGCCGCAAGATTGTCCGCCAGCAGCATTCATTGGAGCATCCCGCTCTAAACCGGCAGCGGCTAATTTATCCAAATGCTCCTGCCATAACTGCTCATGGTTTTCGCATAAAAAGTATAAAAAATCCCAAGTATACAAACCTGAATCATGCCCGTCAGAGAAAGAAGGCTTGAGCGCATAGCGTCCCACTTGCTCTAGGTTAGCAATCAAAACCTCACGTTTACCGGTTTGTAAAGTCTCCTGCCCAGGTCCATGGCCCTGAACTTCAGCTGAGGGCGAGACTACCCTTAAGAACTCAAAAGGGAGGCGATAAGTATTGCCATTGCTATAGCTCAGCTCTAATACTTTGGATTGCTGATGAACAAGAATATTAGTTGGAATCATTAAACTAATACCCTTTCAATACCGCCTTGATTGGCTTTGGCAACATACTCTTGCATCCAGTCGGGGCCCAATATCTTTTGGGCCATTTCGACCACGATGTAATCTGCAGTAGTACCGCTATCAGCATCAAAGCGCGCTAAACCCTGTAAGCAGGATGGGCAGCTTGTCAGCACCTTCACATCGCCAGTGAAGTTCCCTTTACGCAACTCATCGGCACCCTTTTCCATTTCAATCTCCTTGCGGAAACGCACCTGAGTGGAAATATCCGGACGGGTTACCGCCAGCGTTCCAGACTCACCACAGCAACGATCGTTCTTTTGAATCGCCTTGCCATCTTCTAGTTGTATTAGCTCATTCACTGTTTTGAGTGGGTCTTGCAACTTCATTGGGGAGTGGCATGGATCGTGGTACATGTACTTCACACCCGTCACATTGGTCAGTTTGACACCCTTCTCGAGCAGATATTCATGGATATCAATAATGCGACAACCAGGGAAAATCTGCTCAAACTGATAACCCGCCAACTGATCGTAGCAAGTTCCGCAAGAAACCACGACGGTTTTGATATCCAAATAATTGAGCGTATTTGCAACCCGATGGAAGAGAACACGGTTATCCGTAATCATCTTGTCCGCTTTATCAAAGTCGCCATTGCCACGCTGGGGATAGCCACAACAGAGATAGCCGGGGGGCAAGACGGTTTGCACCCCTACATTCCACAGCATGGCCTGTGTTGCTAAACCTACTTGTGAGAACAAACGCTCCGAACCGCAACCCGGAAAATAAAATACCGCTTCAGTATCAGCAGAAGTGGTTTTGGGATCCCGAATAATGGGGACGTAATTCGCATCCTCAATATCTAAAAGTGCACGAGCCGTTTTCTTGGGCAAGTTGCCAGGCATCTTCTTATTCACAAAAAAGATGACTTGTTCTTTTATATTTGGCTTGGTCACCGTTGAAGGGGGGTGTGCAGTTTGCTTGCGAGCCCACTTACGGAAGATATCATTACCAAAACGCTGTAACTTATAACCCCAACCAATCATTGTCTTGCGAACTAAATTGATCGTGTCAGGATCAGTCGCATTTAAAAAAAGCATCGATGCTGTTGTTCCAGGATTGAAGCGTTGCTGACCCATCTTGCGCAATAAATTACGCATGTTCATCGTCACTTCACCAAAATCAATATTGACTGGGCATGGTGTCAAGCACTTATGACAAACCGTACAATGCGCCGCGACGTCATCAAACATCTCCCAATGGCGAATCGATATGCCACGACGCGTTTGCTCTTCGTATAAAAAGGCTTCAATTAACAAAGAAGTCGCCAAAATTTTATCGCGCGGGCTATAAAGTAAATTCGCTCGTGGTACATGGGTAGCACACACAGGCTTGCACTTACCGCAGCGCAAACAATCTTTCACACTATCAGCAATCGCACCGATATCGCTCTGCTGCATGATGAGGGACTCATGCCCCATCAAACCAAAACTTGGGGTATAGGCAATACTGAGATCGGCATGCGGCATTAATTTGCCTTTGTTGAAGCGACCCTCTGGATCAACACGCATTTTGTACGCGCGGAAATCCTTTAGCTCTGACTCAGACAGATACTCTAACTTCGTAATGCCAATGCCATGCTCACCAGAAATAACGCCATCTAATGAGCGAGCCAATTTCATAATCTGATCGACAGCACGATGTGCGTCTTGCAGCATTTCATAGTCATCCGAGTTCACCGGAATATTGGTATGCACATTTCCGTCACCGGCATGCATATGCAGCGCTATGAATACTCGCTTACGCAGAATTTTTTTATGGATCGCTTCCAGTTCACTCAGAATGGGCTCAAATGCGAGGCCACCGAAGATAATTCTGAGCTCAGCCCGAACTTCCGTCTTCCAAGAAGCTCGCAGGCTGTCACTTTGCAGATCGGGGAAATAGGCATCCATCTGCGTAAGCCAATCAGACCAACGTTCTCTGACCTTATTAATTAACTCCAGCGCCTGCTGAACGCGATCACCCAAAATTTCTGCAGTGGGGATTTCGTAGTCTTCGGATGCCTTTCCTAATGGCAATGCCTTCTTCTTCAAGAATATTTCAAGACCATCGAGTATTTGTAATTTATTTTTTAATGAGAGTTCAATATTGAGACGCTCGATACCATCGGTGTACTCACCCATGCGTGGCAACGGAATCACCACATCTTCATTAATCTTAAAAGCATTGGTATGGCGTGCGATCGCCGCAGTACGTGCGCGATCCAACCAAAATTTCTTACGCGCTTCAGCACTCACAGCCACAAAACCTTCGCCAACCCGATTATTGGCCATGCGCACGACTTCACTAGTCGCTGCAGCGACAGCCTCTTCATCATCGCCAGCAATATCACCAATCAATACCATCTTTGGCAAGCTCTTACGCTTCGATTTAGTGGAGTAACCAACTGCTTTCAAATAGCGATCATCCAAATGCTCTAAGCCAGCTAAGATAGGACCACCATTTTTAGATAAGCCATCTAAGTACGCTTTAATCTCGACAATGCTGGGGACTGCTTCACGTGCCTGCCCGAAAAACTCTAAGCAAACGGAGCGCATGTACTTCGGCATACGATGCAAAATCCATGTGGCGCTCGTAATTAATCCGTCACAGCCTTCTTTTTGTACGCCAGGCAATCCTGATAAAAACTTATCAGTCACATCTTTACCTAAACCTTCTTTACGAAAGCGTTTGCCCTCTACTTCCAGAATTTCTGTTTTTAAGATACGTTCGCCAGGCTCACTAGAACCATCGGACCAAGTTAATTGAAAGCGCACGTTTTCTACAACGTGAATTTTTCCAAGGTTATGATCCAAGCGTTCTACATCTAGCCAATTGCCCTCTGGATCGACCATGCGCCAGCTAGCTAAGTTATCTAATGCCGTGCCCCATAAGACTGCTTTTTTACCACCAGCATTCATCGCAATATTGCCACCAATACAACTAGCATCTGCAGAAGTAGGGTCAACTGCGAAGACTAAGCCGGCACGCTCTGCGGCATCTGCAACTCTGCGCGTCACCACACCAGCGCCAGTAAAAATAGTTGACACTTCCTGGTCTACGCCTGGCAAACGCTTCAACTTGACGCTATCAATTTGTTCAAGCTTCTCAGTATTGATGACTGCCGACATGGCATACAGTGGAATGGCGCCTCCGGTATAACCAGTGCCGCCCCCACGCGGAATAATCGTGAGACCTAATTCAATACAAGCCTTCACTAAACCGGGAATTTCAGATTCGTAATCGGGCTTGAGTACTACTAGCGGAAATTCAACGCGCCAGTCAGTGGCATCAGTCACATGCGCCGCACGTGAGACGCCATCAAAGCAAATATTGTCAGGAGCGGTAATGCGGCCTAGCTCTTTACGAGCCCGCTTTCGCACCTCAGCGACTTCTTTAAAGCCCTGCTCAAAACTGTCAACAGCATGATGGGCGGCATTTAATAAGACCTGAACTTGCTCAATAGACTCAACGCTCGATCTCTTCTTTACCTCGCCCAGACGATGCCACAGGGCATCAATCATTAATTGACGGCGATTGGCGTTATCCAACAAGTCATCTTGTAGAAAAGGATTACGTTGAACTGCCCAAATATCGCCCAATACCTCGAATAACATACGAGCCGAACGGCCAGTACGACGAACCCCACGCAAATCACTTAAAACGCGCCAAGACTCCTCTCCCAATAAGCGAATGACGATTTCGCGATCGGAGAAAGAGGTGTAGTTGTAAGGGATTTCTCGGAGGCGAGGTAAATCTGCTTCTGCATCGAGCAACTGATTCAAAGCGAGTGGAGCGTTCATGGAGTCATATCTGGTAAATATGCATTTTAGTGGAGGGAGATCGATATTGGCAGGAAACCAAGAAAGATGTCGATCAAAGCGATAAACCCTTGCAAATTTAAGGGCTTAGAGCCCATTCATGGTACGCTCATTGCATGGCAACGAATTATTTAAAGAAAATTTTATCGGCCCGAGTCTACGATGTGGCTAGGGAAACAGAGCTCCAAGCAGCCCCCGAACTCGCCAAGCGCTTAGGTAACCAAGTTTTACTCAAAAGGGAGGATAACCAACCGGTTTTCTCCTTCAAACTTCGTGGCGCCTATAACAAAATGGCGCATTTGCCTCCAGAAGCACTAAAAAGAGGCGTCATTGCAGCCTCAGCAGGTAATCATGCCCAAGGCGTTGCCCTCGCAGCGGCAAAAATGAAGTGCAAAGCGGTCATCGTGATGCCCCTCACGACCCCGAGCGTCAAAATCGATGCGGTCAAGGCGCGAGGCGGGTCTTGGGTCGAGGTGATCTTGCATGGTGAATCCTATAGTGACGCGTTCAAATACTCCGAACTTTTAGAGAAAAAACGGGGTTTAACTTTTGTACATCCTTTTGATGATCCCGATGTCATTGCTGGACAAGGCACGATTGCACAAGAAATCTTTCAGCAATACCAAGAGCCGATTGATGCCATTTTTGTGGCGATTGGAGGTGGTGGCCTAATCTCCGGCATTGGTGAGTACGTCAAGGCAGTTAGTCCCAAGACTAAAGTCATCGGTGTTCAGTCAGTAGATTCAGATGCGATGAGAAGATCGCTAGAAGCCAATAAGCGCATCGAAATAAAGGATGTGGGTCTCTTTTCAGATGGCACTGCAGTGAAGTTGGTAGGCAAAGAAACTTTCCGCATTTGTAAACGGGTTGTGGATGAGATTGTCACCGTAGATACCGATGAGATCTGCGCAGCCATCAGTGATGTGTTTACTGACACCCGCAGCATTCTGGAGCCTGCTGGCGCTTTAGCGATTGCGGGCATGAAGAAGTATGTTGAAAAACATCGCCTTAAGAAGAAAACATTAGTAGCCATTGCTTGTGGCGCGAATATGAATTTCAGTCGCCTAGGCTTTGTGGCTGAGCGTGCTGACGTTGGCGAATTCCGTGAAGCGGTTTTTGCAGTCACTATTCCGGAGGAGCGCGGCTCCTTTAAACGCTTCTGCGAATTACTGGGCAAGCGCAACGTGACAGAATTTAACTATCGTATCGCTGATCAAAGTGAAGCGCATATCTTCGTTGGCATTGGGACACAGAAGGCGTCAGATAGTGAAACTATTGCTAAACATTTCCGTAAAGCAAAATTTGCAACGATCGATCTGACTCATGATGAGCTCGCCAAGTCTCACCTACGTCATATGGTGGGGGGCCACTCTGCACTAGCAGAAGATGAATTGCTCTACCGCTTTGAATTTCCTGAGCGTCCAGGTGCACTGATGAAATTTCTAACTAGCATGGCGCCCAACTGGAATATCAGTCTTTTCCATTATCGCAACCACGGTGCTGACTATGGTCGCATTCTAGTTGGTATTCAAGTACCAAAAAATGAGCAGAAGAAGTTTAAAAACTTTTTGGTTTCACTCGGTTATCCACATTGGAATGAAACCGAAAATCCAGCTTATCGTCTGTTTCTTAAATGAGCGTTTTTATATAAGATCGAATTCGTAAATGTCATACACCCTCTCTGGAAAACTCGTTGTAGCGATTTCATCGCGCGCATTGTTTGACTTCGAAGAAGAAAATCGTATCTTCGAATCAACTGATGACAGTGCTTATATGAAGTTGCAATTAGAACGCTTATCTGAAGCAGCTCAGACCGGGGTTGCCTTTCCCCTGGTAAAAAAATTACTGGCTTTTAATGAAGAGGGTGAGCAACGTGTTGAAGTTGTGATCCTCTCGCGCAATGATCCCGTTAGTGGCCTCCGGGTATTTCGGTCTGCGGAGCATCACGGCTTACGTTTGGAGCGCGGTGTATTCACCCGAGGACGCCCACCCTATCACTACTTAAGATCGTTACAAGCGAACTTATTTCTCTCTGCTAACGAAGATGATGTGCGTGCGACGATTGATGCAGGCTTTCCTGCAGCACGTGTCTACCCAGAATCGAGTAAAACTGCAGAGTCGCACCCTAAAGAAATCCGCATCGCCTTTGACGGAGACGCAGTACTTTTTTCAGATGAAGCAGAGCAAGTGTTTCAGAGCGAAGGCTTGGTGGCTTTTGTTGATCATGAGAGCAAGAAGGCTGCTATCCCATTGCCGCCAGGACCATTTAAGCCTCTGCTAGAAGCGCTGCATCGATTACAACGCTCGACCAGCGAGAAAGGCATGCGGATCCGCACCGCCCTAGTGACCGCTCGCTCTGCACCTGCACATGAGCGCGCCATACGTACCCTAATGGCTTGGGGCATTGATGTTGATGAGGCGATGTTTCTCGGCGGACTTTCTAAAGGGGAATTCCTACGTGAATTCGAGCCAGACTTTTTCTTTGATGATCAAACCGGTCACTGCCAGTCCGCTGCATCAGTAGCGCCTACTGGTCATGTCGTATCTGGCGTATCTAACAAACAAAAAACCTAATGCCTACGATTTCTCTTGGTCAAGCAACACCATACCCCGATCAATATGATCCAAGCCTGCTATTTCCTATTCCGCGGGCTGAGAATCGTCTAAAGCTTAATATCAAACCGAATCAGGCACTGCCTTTTGTAGGCGTGGATATTTGGAATGCCTTCGAGCTCAGCTGGCTGAATAAAAAAGGCAAACCGCAGATTGCTTTAGCAGAATTTCAAGTGCCAGCTAACTCGCCAAATATGATTGAATCCAAATCATTTAAGCTCTATCTCAATAGTTTCAATAGCGCTCGCTTTGAAGATGAAAGTGAAGTACGGGATCGATTGATCGTAGATTTATCAGTGGTGGCTGGCAGCAAAATTTCTACTCGCATTCATCCAACTGAAGTAGTTGCTAAACAGGGGATGCAAGAAATGAGCGGGGTACTGATGGACCGGCTTGATATAGATGTAGATCCAAACTTAGCAGCAGATCCCGCTTTACTAGAGGTGAATGAATCATTTGGACCCATTGAGCAGTGCTTGGTTTCTCATCTACTCAAATCTAATTGCCCCGTTACAGGTCAGCCCGACTGGGCGAGCGTACAAATTCGTTATCAAGGGCGCCCAATTCTTGAAGAAGGTTTATTGCGCTACCTGATTGGCTTTAGGCAATTGGGTGAGTTTCATGAACATTGCGTTGAGACAATTTTTTGCGATATTAAGAGACAGTGCAAACCAGAGAAGCTCTCCGTCTATGCTCGCTACACTCGCCGTGGTGGCTTAGATATCAACCCTTTCCGCACCGATCACAATGCGCCTTGGCCGGAAAATACGCGTCATGCTAGACAGTAATCGAAATATATTGATAAATAAAAAGCCCTTCGAGAAGGGCTTTTTATTTGAGGCAGTTCTAATGAACGCAATATTTAAAACGGAATATCGTCATCCATTGCGCCAAGTGACGCAGCATTAGAAGATGCTGGTGCAGATTGCTCAGCCGGCTTTGAGCGGCTGTAGCTTTCACCACCATCACCACCGCCACCTACTGGCTTGCCACCGAGCATTTGCATGGTTTCTGCAACAATCTCGGTAGAATATTTTTCTTGGCCACTAGCATCAGTCCATTTACGCGTCCGCAAACGACCTTCTACATAAACCTGCGAACCTTTTTTAAGATACTGGCCGGCAATCTCTGCAAGCTTTCCAAAGAAAGCAACTCGGTGCCATTCTGTGGTTTCTTTCATTTCGCCAGACTGCTTATCTTTGTAGCGATCTGAAGTCGCTACTGAAATGTTGGTTACTGCGTCGCCACTTGGCATGTAGCGTGTTTCTGGATCACGTCCTACATTACCTACCACTATGACCTTATTTACCGAAGCCATGTTGTCTCCCGAAGAAAAATAATGCGATTAATTAAATCTGAAATGTAGCTAAAAAATAAAATGGAATCAGTAAAGCTACGACTATGCCTTTGCAGTTAAATCCTTTGAATCCACTGTTCTCGCAGGTAACTCGCGCATTGACCAAGCAATTATAAGCCAGCATAAAAGCAAGACTGCACCACTGAAAAAGACCGATAAATTACCATGGCTATCCATTAGCCAGCCCCCAATGACAGCCCCCATAAAGAGTCCAATCGACTGGGTAGTGTTGTAAACACCGAGAGCAGTGCCCTTGGATTCTTTTGCATAACGGGTGACCAAAGAGGGTTGTAACGCTTCTAGTAGATTAAAGCCGATAAAATAAATCAACAGTGCCACAGCGATGAGCATCACAGATGCAGCTTGAGTGAAGATGATTTCAGCAACAATGAGGAGAACGATCGCTATCAATAAAACAAGTCGGATGCGCTGTTTTTTTTCGCCGTAAATTAAGAGCGGAACCATAAATACAAAAGAGAGCAAAACGACTGATAGATAGACTTGCCAGTGTGCACTCAATGGAAATCCCGCCTCTTCTAATAAGCGTGGCACCACCAAAAACATCGCTACTTGGGTAGCATTTAAAACAAATACGCCAACATTGAGGCGCATGAGCTCTGGGCGTAAAAATACGACTTTGAGTGAATCTTGTTGCGCCTGAACTTCAGGTTTGTTATTTGGCAATACAAAATAGGCTACTACCATTGCCACGGCACCTAAGATTGCCAATACCAAAAACATCCCGCTAAGGCTAATCATGCGATAAAGCGGGGCAGCAACTACCAGAGATACCGCAAATGATAGAGATATGCTGGCGCCAACCAAAGCCATGGCTTGACTACGCACTTGCTCCCGAGTCAGATCAGCAACCCAAGCAGAAACCGCAGCAGAAATGGCGCCAGCACCCATGACACCTCTTCCAATTGCAATCCAAAGCAGATCGTCCTTGGTGGCGCAAATTAAGGCTCCCGCAACAAACAAGGACAGACCCCATAAAACGACCGTTTTTCGACCGATTCGATCAGAAAGCCTGCCCAAGGGAATATGGAAGCAGGCCTGAACGATATTGAAAATTCCCAATGCCAGCCCGATCAAAAAGGCTTGATCGCCCCCAGGCAAGTCTTTGGCGTGAATGCTAAAAACGGGCAAAAGCAGGAAAAGGCCCAGCATACGAAGGCCAAAGATGCCTGCCAAGGCAAGAGCGGAGCGAAGTTCAGAAGAATTCATGGGAAAGGGCTATATTAACAAGTTACGCTAAAAAATCATGAATAACGAAATCAAGATCCGCGGTGCCCGCACCCACAACCTCAAAAACATCAATCTAGATATCCCTAGAGAGAAATTAGTCGTTTTGACTGGTCTTTCTGGCTCTGGGAAAAGCTCTCTCGCTTTTGACACCCTGTATGCCGAAGGTCAGCGTCGCTACGTAGAATCCCTCTCTGCTTACGCCCGCCAGTTCCTTCAATTAATGGAAAAGCCGGATGTCGACACGATTGAAGGGCTCTCTCCTGCGATTTCGATTGAGCAAAAGGCAACTAGCCATAATCCGCGCTCAACCGTAGGGACAGTGACCGAAATTCATGACTACCTGCGTTTGTTATTTGCCCGCGCTGGCACTCCGCACTGCCCAGACCATGATCTCCCATTAGAGGCGCAAAGCGTTTCTCAAATGGTGGATACCGTTTTAGCGATGCCCGAAGACACTAAACTCATGATCCTTGCTCCAGTAGTGAGTGAGCGTAAGGGAGAATTTGTTGATTTATTTCAGGATCTCCAAGCCCAAGGTTTTGTCCGCTTTCGGGTGCGCTCTGGTGGCGGTACAACCAATGCCGCCAAAGCAGAAATATTTGAAGTCGACCAATTGCCGACACTTAAGAAAAACGATAAACACTCCATTGAAGTGGTAGTGGATCGGATTAAAGTTCGCCCGGATATTCAGCAACGTTTGGCAGAATCTTTTGAGACTGCCCTACGCCTAGCTGATGGCAAAGCCATGATCGTCAATATGGATACGGGCAAAGACATGATTTTCTCGAGCAAGTTTGCCTGCCCCATTTGCTCCTACTCATTACAAGAACTTGAGCCGCGACTATTCTCATTCAATAATCCCATGGGCGCCTGCCCGTCTTGCGACGGCTTAGGTCATCAATCTTTTTTTGATCCAAAGCGGATCGTTGCTCATCCAGACCTGTCTTTAGCATCCGGTGCCATCAAAGGCTGGGATCGTCGCAATCAGTTTTACTTTAAGCTTTTGCAGACGCTAGCAAAGCATGGCGGCTTTGATGTTGAGAAACCATTTGAAACGCTCAATAAGAAACAACAAGATTTGATTTTGTTAGGCTCGGGTGACATTACCATTCCGTTTGAATACATTAATGAGCGCGGCAAAAATAGTATTCGTGAGCATGCCTTTGAAGGCATTGTTGCTAACTTTGAGCGACGCTATCGCGAGACTGACTCTGCGACGGTGCGAGAAGAATTGTCTCGCTATCAAAATGTGCAAACGTGCCCGGCATGTAGTGGCAGTCGTTTACGCAAAGAAGCGCGCTTTGTCAAAGTGGGTGATGGCAAGCAATCGCGCGCTATTTATGAAATCAGTGCACTGCCTTTAAAAGAAGCCAAAGAATATTTTGAAGCACTAGAGCTTAAAGGCGCCAAGCGAGAAATCGCCGATAAGATTGTAAAGGAAATTGGCTCGCGGCTGCGTTTCTTAAATGATGTGGGCTTGGACTACCTCTCACTTGAGCGCAGTGCTGATACGCTCTCTGGTGGCGAGGCACAGCGTATTCGGTTGGCATCTCAGATTGGTTCTGGTCTTACGGGCGTGATGTATGTATTAGATGAACCCTCCATTGGATTGCATCAACGAGACAATGATCGTCTCATTGGTACCTTGAAACACTTGCGTGATTTAGGGAATAGCGTGCTGGTAGTTGAGCACGATGAAGATATGATTCGCGCTTCCGACTATGTCATTGATATTGGCCCTGGTGCCGGGATTCATGGTGGTGAAGTCGTCGCTGAAGGTACTCCTGCCGAAGTGGAAGCCAATCTAAAGTCTCTGACAGGCGCTTATTTATCTGGTCGGGAGTGGATTGCCGTTCCTGAAAAACGAATTCCGGTCAATGACAAGTTCTTAGAAATTATTGGAGCACGAGGAAATAACTTGCAAGCAGTTCATGCAAAGATTCCTGTAGGCTTGTTAACCTGTGTCACTGGTGTCTCTGGCTCTGGTAAATCCACCCTTATCAACGACACACTACATCACGCAGTTGCGCAACATATCTATGGCTCTAATGCAGAGCCCGCAGCGCATGATGCGATTAAGGGTCTTGAGAATTTTGACAAGGTCATTAGCGTTGATCAATCTCCGATTGGTAGAACGCCCCGCTCTAACCCTGCAACTTACACCGGACTATTTACACCCATTCGGGAACTCTTTTGCGGCGTCCCCGCTTCGCGCGAGCGCGGTTATGAAGCCGGTCGCTTCTCTTTCAATGTCAAAGGGGGCCGGTGTGATGCCTGCGAAGGTGATGGCGTTATTAAGGTAGAAATGCACTTCTTGCCGGACGTCTATGTCCCGTGTGATGTGTGTCACGGTAAGCGCTATAACCGTGAAACCTTGGATATTCGCTACAAAGGTAAAAATATTCATGAAGTGCTGTCGATGACCATCGAGCAAGCACATGAATTCTTTGAAGCAGTACCCATAGTCAAACGCAAACTCAAAACCTTGCTCGATGTAGGATTGGGCTATGTCAAACTAGGTCAAAGCGCCACTACTTTATCCGGCGGCGAAGCACAACGCGTCAAACTCTCCTTAGAACTTTCAAAGCGTGACACTGGTAGGACTTTGTATATTCTGGATGAGCCAACTACGGGCTTGCACTTCCATGATATTCAACTGCTGCTAACCGTTCTGCAGACCTTGAAGAAGCAAGGCAATACGATCGTCATCATTGAGCATAATTTAGATGTGATCAAGACTGCCGATTGGATTATTGACTTAGGACCTAAAGGTGGCGCTGGTGGTGGGCAGATTATTGCTACAGGCACACCTGAAGAAGTGGCAAAAAATAAAGCTAGCTTTACAGGTCATTACTTGGCGCCATTACTGATTCGGAAACAGGTCCCAGCTAACAAGAAGAAGTAATCAGAGCAACTTAGATTCGGCTAGATCCGTCGCCTCTGAGTTGCCTGAGAGCACCAGGATATCGTTAGCCTGTAGACGCAATTCTGGAACGAGCTCTAGCTTGATGTAGTCAGAGCCGCCTATCTTCCGTCTCACCGCCTGAATACTCACACCTTCGTTTTCGAGATGCAATTCTTCGAGTGTTTTACCAATACTGATGGATTCTGGTAACAAGGTTACGGAGTGCAAACGCCAGGATTCATTAGATCCAAAATCCTCATCAGCAGCGCCACGGAAGTAGCCCCTTAATAAACTATAACGGGCTTCACGCGCACTTGTAATGCGACGTACCACCTTACGCATGGGTACGCCCATCATCAGCAAAACATGCGAGGCCATCATGAGGCTACCTTCAATTAACTCTGGTACAACCTCAGTTGCTCCAGCAGCTTGAAGCTTAGCTAAATCGGCATCGTCTTTAGTGCGCACTAGAACAGTCATACCGGGACGGAGATGCTCCACCTGATGTAATACTTTTAATGTGGCAGGGGTATCTGCATAAGTAATGACCACTGCTTTTGCCCTAGCCAAACCCGCAGCAACTAAATAGTTTTCTCTACTAGCATCGCCATAAACCACATTGTCGCCGGCAGCGGCAGCCTCTTTCACGCGATCGGGATGCATGTCTAAAGCAATATAGGGGATTTTTTCTTGGTCTAGCATCCGTGCCAGACTTTGGCCTGAGCGACCAAAACCACAAATCACTACATGGTTTTCAGTACGGACACTTTTTGCCGCTACTCGCGTGAGTGCCAATGATTGCAAAAGCCACTCGTTACTCGAGAAGCGCATGGCAATCCGATCGCTGTATTGAATCAGGAAGGGTGCGCCAAACATCGATAACAACATCGCCGCTAACACTGCTTGACTAAGTGCAGGATCAATCAAATCTAAACCATCAATTTGATTTAATAAAACGAAGCCAAATTCACCTGCTTGCGCTAAACATAAACCAGTCCGAATAGAGATGCCTGGGCTCGAACCAAAGGCACGCGATAGTAAAGCAATTAAGCTAAACTTAAAAATCAACGGGCCTATTAATAGTAGCAAGACTAATAACCATTGCTGATAAATCACCTCAAAATTTAGCAGCATGCCAATCGTAACAAAGAACAGGCCAAGCAGAACATCCTTAAATGGCTTAACGTCTTCCTCCACCTGATGGCGGTATGGCGTCTCTGCAATCAACATGCCTGCCAAGAAAGCACCTAGCGCTAGGGACAATCCAAAATGCTCTGTCAGTCCAGCCATACCCAAAACAATCAGCAGGAGATTGAGCATGAAAAGCTCTTGGGAGCGCAATTTAGCCACCAAGCCAAACCACCGGCTCATCAAGGTTTGCCCAATTACAAAAATGAGCACAAGCGCCACCGTAATCTTGATAGAAGCTGCAGTAAGCGCAAGGAATAGATCCCCTGGATTTTTACCCAATGAAGGTAGCAAAATTAAGAGGAAAACGACTGCCAAATCCTGAAATAGCAAAATACCGATGATGTTCCGACCATGCTCAGTTTCAACTTCAGAGCGGTCTGAAATGAGCTTGGTCACAATTGCGGTGGAAGACATTGCCAAAGCGCCACCGAGCGCAATGGCAGCCTCCCAGGAAATTGGGTAGATCCAGTTCATGAGTAGGCTAGCAGGGATCGCCAAGATCATGGTCAAAATGACCTGGCTGCCACCGAGCCCAAAAACAATGGTTCGCATAGCCCGCAACTTATGGAGGTTAAATTCCAAGCCAATCGAGAACATGAGGAAAACCACGCCAAATTCGGCTAAATACTTCACCGTAGCCGAATCACTGGCCAATCCGAGGGCATGGGGACCAATGAGGACACCAATGGCTAAATAGCCCAAAATAGGGGGTAGCCCAAAATAGCGGAAAATAACTACCCCGGCTACTCCAGAGGCCAGCAAGATGAGAGTTAACTGAAGGACTGACGGCATATACTCACCCCATGATAGCTAAGACTCGTGACCGAACCCTAAAGCTTGCCCGCGACACCCTCACCATTGAGGCTGCTGCACTGCACACCATGCGTGACCGCCTTGAAGGCGCGAATGCTGACGCCTTAGTTTTAGCGGTCGACCTGCTTCATTCCTGTAAAGGTCGCATTGTGGTTTCTGGGATCGGCAAATCGGGGCATATTGCCCGTAAGATTGCTGCCACCTTTGCCTCCACAGGCTCCCCCGCATTTTTTGTTCATCCTGCTGAAGCTAGTCATGGTGACTTGGGTATGGTAACTCGTGACGATGTCTTTGTTGCTTTATCAAATTCTGGTGAAACCGATGAACTGCTGACTATTGTTCCAATCGTTAAACGTACAGGCGCAAAACTGATTGCACTCACCGGCGCACCACAATCCTCAATAGCGAAATTGGCAGATGCCCATTTAGACACTAGTGTTGAAAAAGAAGCTTGCCCTCTAAATCTTGCACCGACTACTAGTACAACCGCTGCGCTAGCCATGGGAGATGCGCTCGCAGTTGCATTGCTAGATGCTCGCGGCTTTCAAGCGGAAGATTTTCAACGCTCCCACCCGGGTGGGCGCTTAGGTCGCAAACAGCTCATGCACGTTAGTGAAGTCATGCGAACCCTAGATGAAACTCCGAAAATTGCAATTTCTGCTTCACTCCAAGAAGCGCTTCTAGAGATGACTGCCAAGCGAATGGGTATGGTTGTGACTTTGGATCATGCAAATAAAGTCACCGGCATTTTCACGGATGGCGACTTACGACGCCTGCTTGAGAAAAGTACCAATCTAGATGGGCTCACTCTAAAGCAGGCCATTACCTCAGCTCCTCGCACCATTCCTCCTGAGCTGTTGGCAGAAGAAGCTATTGAGATGATGGAGAAACATCGCATCAACCATTTAGTAGTAACCGATTCTCACGGCACATTGCTTGGCGCACTCAATCTACACGATTTGTTTGCGGCCAAGGTCATTTAAGACAGTCTCAAACCTTCATCGATCTCTACCTATGCCAACCGCTTTTCATCCCCATAACACTAACCCATTAAGCCAATATCCTCAGGCTTGGGATCGCGCTGGCACAGTAAAACTCTTGGTATTAGATGTCGACGGCGTTCTCACAAATGGTCAGGTATTTATTGGCGATGATGGCAAAGAATCCCTTAAGGCTTTTGATATTCAGGATGGATTGGGAATCAAGCTTTTAGAAAAAATTGGTATTTCTACTGCCATCATTACAGGGCGTAGCTCTAAAATGGTGTTGGCGCGCTGTGAAGAGCTCGGCATTAAACATGTCCAAATGGGCGTTGAAAATAAGGCTGCGGCTTTAGAAGAGATTGCGCAAAGTCTCGGACTTAAGTCTAGCGATTGCGCAGTTATGGGTGATGATTGGCCTGACTTCCAAATGATGAAGTCTGCCGGATTAAAGGTGTGCCCTGCGCAAGGCCATGAAGCCGTAAAAGAAATTGCTCACTTTGTTACCTCCCGCTCTGGGGGTAGTGGTGCAGTACGCGAACTCTGCGATCTGCTTTTGAAAGCGCAAAATCGCTATGAAGAATTGCTTTCACAGGCGCGCGCTTAAGACCTTCAGCGATGCCAATCAACGCTCAAAAAATCAAACTCAGCATAGGGCAAGCCTTATTACGCCTCACGCCCTTAATCTTGATGGGCACACTCACTCTCGCGACGTTTTGGCTGGTAAAAAAAAATGTACCAGCTGAAAAATCCGCCATAGAACGAGTTCGGTTACATGAACCTGATTACACTATTACGAGTGGTGCACTTTCCGCCTTAAATGAATTCGGCAACACTAAATATCGTGTACTTGGCAAAAAAGTGATCCACTATGATGATGACGCTTCAATCGATATTGAAACACCCCGTATACGTCTGTTCCCGCCGGAAAAATCACCAGTCACCGTCAAGGCAGATACAGGACATTTAGATGGTGACCTCACTACTCTAGATCTAATTCATAACGCAGAAATTTTTAGGCCGCCCCAAGCTGCCACAGCGACTGAGCCTGCAAGACCACGCATGCTTGCACGCTCTTCTTATTTCAAAGTGCTGATTAACGATGACATTATTAAGACGGATAAGCCGATTACACTTGAGCAAGGCGTCTCCATCATGCAGTCAACTGAAGGTGGCATTTTCAACAACATCGAGCAAAGCATGGTTTTATCAGGGCATGTAAAAGGTCGCATAGAGCGTATAAATCCGGGAGCACAGCCATGAACCTGATGCCCTTCAATGTATTGCGTCACTTAACAATACTTACTTTGGTATTGGTATCCGCCATCACTAATAATGCCCGTGCTGAAAAGGCAGATCAAGACAAGCCCGTCATTTTAGAGTCTGAAAAGGTATCAGTAAATGATGTGCAGCAAGTCTATGATCTTGAAGGTGGCCTGCTCCTTACCAAAGGAAGTATTCTGATTACTGGCGAGAAAGGCAACATCAAGGTTGACCCCGAAGGCTATGAATACATTGATGTGCAAGGTAAACCTGAATCGACTGCTAGCTTTAGACAGCGGCGTGAAGGCCCGGCCAATGAGTTTATGCAAGGTACTGGCCAAACAGTTTCTTACAACGCCAAAACTGAACTCCTAATCCTTACCGGGGATGCTAGCTTAAAGCGCCTCCATAATATGCAAATGCTCGATCAATTACGTGGCTGGAAAATTGACTATAACGACGTCACACAGCGCTATCAAGTCTATCCTCCTACTAATGCCAAAGTGGAGGATCTACCGCTCGCTAGAGCCCTCCTTTCACCAAGAAGAAAAGCTACACTAGAAAAATGATCCCCGATTCAAGCGGCACTCAAAAATCAGCAACCTTAAGCGCTCAGCTTCTCCAAAAGCGCTATGGTTCTCGCACGGTAGTGCGGGATGTTTCATTGGAAGTAAAGTGCGGAGAAGTAGTTGGGCTCTTAGGACCAAATGGCGCCGGCAAAACGACCTCTTTTTATATGATTGTTGGCCTGGTTCCTTTAGATGGTGGCAGTATTGTTTTAGACGACACTGATATCACTCGCCTGCCTATTCATGAGCGAGCCCGTATGGGCTTGTCCTACCTCCCGCAAGAAGCTTCCGTTTTCAGAAAGCTCAATGTGGCTGAAAATATTCAGGCGGTGTTGGAGCTTCAAGTGCAAGGTGGTAAACCTCTGAGCAAGCCTGAAATTGCCCATCGCTTAGATGAGCTGTTAGGCGAACTTCAAATTAGCCATCTGCGTGATAACCCAGCACTTTCTTTATCTGGCGGAGAGCGTCGACGGGTTGAAATCGCCAGAGCCTTAGCCTCACAACCGAAGTTCATTTTGTTGGATGAGCCATTTGCTGGAGTTGACCCTATTGCAGTTGGGGAGATTCAGCGGATTGTGCGCTTCTTACGAGACCGCCAAATTGGCGTGCTCATTACAGACCATAATGTTCGTGAAACTTTGGGCATCTGTGATCACGCCTACATTATTAGCGAGGGTAGCGTTTTGGCGGAAGGGAAGCCAGATGAAATCATTGAAAATGACGCCGTCAGAAGAGTCTATCTGGGTGAAAACTTCCGCATGTAAATAGGCTGGTTTTTCGCATATTTATTAAATAAAAATGATCTGCCCCCTTGGTTTTCAGCAAAATGACTGATACGCTGGAGGCTCATGAAGTTCATTTCCGTCTAAACAAGTTCAACGTTACTGGGGCATGCTGCGCACCCCGGGGAATTATTTGCGCATGCATTTTGTTTTGCTATGAATAGGAGCTGCTGATGAATTTAAAAATTAATAGCCGTCATGTCGAAGTTACCCCAGCTATGCGCACCCATCTCGAAACTGGGTTGGCCAAAATTCGTAAACACTTTGACCACGTCCTTGACGCCTCTGCATTTTTAATTATTGATAACGCCAAAGAAAAAGATCTTCGTCAAGCTGCTGAGATTACTATTCACCTTAAAGGCAAGGAACTGTTCGCCGAAGCACACAACGCCGATCTTTACCACGCCATGGATGCAGTAGTCGAGAAACTCGAGCGTCAAGTGATTAAACATAAAGAAAAGATCCAAGATCATCATCACGAAAAGCATTTTGAGTAATCATTTACTTCAGGACACCTATAATCATTGGATATGAATGCCCTGACTGATCTTTTTACCCTCGACCGCATTGCCTTAGATAATCCCGCTACCAATCGGACCGAGGTATTTGCGACCGTAGGGAAGCTATTTTCGAAGCAAGCTGGCCTTGAAGCTGATGCAATTGTGGGTTTTCTAAATGCCCGGGAAGACTTGGGCTCCACCGCCCTGGGAGCAGGTGTTGCCATCCCTCACGGACGCGTCAAGGGACTCAAAAACCCGGTTGCAGCATTCGTGAAATTAAAAGAGCCAATCGAATTTGCTGCACCCGATGGGGAGGCTGTCTCTATTCTGATTTTTCTACTTGTTCCCGAAAAGGCAACTCAGCAGCATTTAGAAATTTTGTCCTCAATTGCGCAGCTGTTATCGGACCAAGATACCCGTAAGTCTCTTGCCTCAGAAAATAGTCCAGAGAAGGTGTGTCAACTTTTACAAACGTGGGGGGTTGCTTGACAACTCAGCCCTTACTACTAGAGGGAGTGACCGCCCAGCAGATCTTTGATGACAACGTCTCAGACTTAAAACTTTCCTGGATTGGGGGACTTGAAGGGGCAGACCGCACTTTTCCTCCAGAGGCCGTTAAAGCAGCCGCAGCCAGTTCTGACTTGGTGGGTCACTTAAATCTGATTCATCCAAGCAGGATTCAGATTTTCGGCGAACAAGAAGTCGACTATCACGCCGAACTTGAGCCAAAGCAAAGACAAGAGCAAATCTCTAACTTGATTTCAAAAACGCCACCTTGTGTAATTGTGGCAGACGGTAAAGCAGCCGACCCCGATCTACAACTCTTTTGCCAAAGATCATCCACAGCTCTTTTTACTACTGCGGTTTCTGCTGCTGAGGTCATTGACCATCTGCGTATCTATCTCACCAAAATTGGTGCGCCTCAGATTACTATGCATGGCGTATTTATGGATATCTTGGGCTTAGGTGTATTGATTACTGGTGAGTCTGGCCTAGGCAAAAGTGAATTAGGTCTGGAACTGATTTCTCGCGGTCACGGTCTAGTGGCGGATGATGCAGTTGATTTTGCTCGCCTTGGCCCAGACTATGTTGAAGGTCGTTGCCCCACGATCCTGCGCAACCTGTTGGAGGTTCGTGGACTGGGCTTACTAGATATTCGCACCATCTTTGGTGAAACCGCTGTGCGCCGAAAATTGAAATTACGCTTAATCGTGCAATTAGTGCGTCGTAATGATGGTGAGTTTGAGCGCCTGCCTTTGGAAGCACAGCATATTGATGTTTTAGGCATCGGTATCAGAACTGTAAAAATTCAAGTGGCTGCAGGTCGTAACTTAGCCGTTCTAGTCGAAGCTGCTGTCCGCAACACCATTTTGCAATTACGTGGCATTGACACCTTAAAAGAGTTTATTGAGCGCCAGCGTATGCAGATGATCGCAGAGGCAGAGTTAAGTAAGTCACAGGGTCGCCTCCTCTAATATGCAAATCAATCTGATTACCGGTATTTCAGGCTCAGGTAAATCGGTTGCACTGAGAGCCTTTGAGGATGCAGGCTATGACTGCGTGGATAACCTCCCAGTAGCCCTGTTAGAAAATCTGATCACTACACTAGAGAGTGAAAAAAGTGAGCGTGTGGCCGTAGCAATTGATGCACGCCGTGGAGAGTCGATTACACAGCTACCGAAAATCTTAGAAAATCTACGTCGAAATCATGAAGTACGTGTTGTTTTCCTCAACGCAGATACCAACACCCTCATACAACGCTTTTCTGAAACCCGCAGGCGTCATCCTCTTTCTGGTAAAACGCAAAATACTCAATCTGCAACTCTCGTCGAGGCAATTGATCAAGAACGTAGCCTCATGGAGCCTTTGCGCTTACAAGCGCATAGTATAGATACGAGCAACCTTCCCGCACATGTATTGCGCTCTTGGATTCATGATCTTCTAAAAGATAAGCCTCAAGGACTCACTGTGATTTTTGAGTCCTTTGGATTCAAAAAAGGTTTGCCAAGTGAAGCAAACCTAGTATTTGATGTACGCTGCCTGCCAAATCCGCACTACGACAAGGTCTTACGCCCTCTTTCTGGCAAAGATCAGCCCGTAAGAGAATTCTTAGAAAAAATTCCTGAAGTAGTCAGCATGGAAAGCGACATCATTCAGTTCGTTGAAAAATGGTTGCCCCACTATATTGCGGATGGTCGAAGTTACCTCACGGTTGCTATCGGCTGTACCGGTGGACAACATCGCTCGGTCTATCTTGTGAGCCGCATCATTGCGCATTTTCTGCCGCAAAAAGATTTGGCCGCACTAAAGATTAATTTTTTAAGTCGTCATCGCGAGCTAGACTCAATCCCTGCAAAAGCAATTTAACCGGCTGCGGTAAGCCGTACTTTCCTAATTGCATTAAAGAGACCCACTTCAGGTCACAGCTTGAAAATTCTATAGCGTTACTGATTGATAAATTCCAAATCTGCATCCACAAGCATCGATGGGTAAAGATATGTTTAATCTCTAAACCCCGCTCTAAGGAATTATAAGATTTCAACGTAGTGGAAACGTTTTCTTCCGGCAAAACCATCCTCAGTAATTCTTTTGCAGTTAAATGGCTTGTATTTTTTTCTCTCGCTCTCCATACAGATTCAGGTAAAGACCAAAGACCGCCCCAAATGGCTTTCTCTGGACGTTTTTGCAGCAACACTAAGTCACCGCACCGAAGCAGCAACATGTCGCAATTAAATTCGGGAGATTTTGCCTTTACAACTTTACGCGGTAACAGCAATACCTGATCACTGAGGTTAGCTTGACACGTTTTTTCGAAAGGGCATTTCTTATTGCCGCTGATACATACTGGCTTGCGAGAAGTACACCAAGTTGCCCCAAAATCCATTAAGGCCTGGGTATACACCGGCATATCTTCAGCATTTTGGGGGAGCAGTTCTTGCGCTAAAAACCACAATTGATCATTAACCACTTTTTCTTGAACAGCGCCAACAATGCCAAACAAGCGCGCCAGAATCCGTTTGACATTGGCATCTAAGATTGGTGCCCGCTCATGAAATGCGAAGGCTGCAATCGCGCCCGCAGTAGATCTGCCAATTCCCTTAAGCTGCTCAAGCAATGCAGGATCACTCGGAAACTTTCCTCCAAACTCTTCCATGACTTGCTTGGCGCAGACATGCAAATTACGGGCACGAGAGTAATAGCCAAGTCCCGCCCATTCTGCCAAGACATCATCTAATGGTGCAGCAGCCAAGTGAGTGACTGTGGGAAAGCGTTTCATAAAACGCGGATAACGTTCTAAGACAGTGGCTACTTGAGTTTGCTGCAACATAATCTCTGAAACCCAAACTGCGTAGGGGTCACGTATGCCTTGCCAAGGCAAACCTTGGCGCCCATCCAAACCATGCCAGGTGATTAGTTTTTTGGCAAAGTTCTTTATTAACGCTTCTGACATTGGGGGCAAAAATAGGTGGAGCGTTGACCTTGTACTATCTGCTTAATTGGCGTTTTGCATACCTTGCAGGGTTGATCTTTACGATCATAGACTTTAGTTTGAACCATGAAGTGGCCAGGATCGCCCTCGCTGTTGACAAAGTCCTTCAATGAGCTACCACCCGCAGCAATGGCTTTCTTTAGAATTAATCTCACAGCGGTGGCCAGTCGAGAACACTGCGGACGCGTTAATTTTCCAGCGGCCTTTGCTGGATGAATGCCAGCTTCAAATAAACTTTCTGAGCAATAAATATTGCCAACACCCACTACAGCCTGTCCTGCCAATAAGAATTGTTTCACTGCAACGCTGCGTTTGCGAGAATGCCGATACAACACTTGCGCACCAAGTTCGCCAGAAAATTCTGGCGAGAAAGGCTCGACTCCGAGTTTTTGTAAAAGCGGATAACCCTCTATCGGTCCCTCAGATTTTGGGTGCCATAAAACAGCGCCAAATTTTCGAGGATCATGTAAACGTAAACTGAGTTTGCCAAATTCAAATGTCACGCGATCATGCAGCTTCAACGGATCGCTACTAGGGAGCACCCGCAGGGTTCCTGTCATACCCAGATGGAGCAATAGATAACCGCTATTGAACTCCATCAATAGATATTTGCCACGTCGCTCTATCCCCAGCACCTTTCGACCAGAAAGTAATACTTTCAGATTACTGGGTACCGGCCAACGCAAACGACCGTCAATAATCTGGACTGTGCTGATCTTTTGCCCTTCTAAATGGGGCTGGATACCCAGGCGGGTAACTTCGACTTCTGGGAGTTCTGGCATCAATGCATTGTAGATTCGCAGATTAGAATGTGCTTATGACCAAATTTTCACTAAAGCCATCTGTATGCGCTCTATTGCTGACAAGTGGACTGGGCATCAGCCTCTGCTCTTCTAGCCATGCCTTTGCCCAAAATAGTCGCTTGGACAGTGGGGAGGCCGTATTTGAGGTCTTAGCTTCAGAGATTGCCCTGCAAAGAGGTCAAGCTGGCCTTGCTTATGGGACCTATTTGGAGCTCTCTCGCCAGCTTGATGACCCCCGCTTAGCACAAAGGGCCATGGAGATTGCGATTGCAGCAGGGGCACCGGATTTAGCGTTACAAGCTGCACAAACCTGGGATGGATTGGCAGGGTCCAAGCAGACGAAACCCAAGGAAGTGCTTGTTACCCTCTTAATTCTGAATCAACGCTGGTCGGATGCTGTCAAGCCAGCCATTGCGCTTTTAAACCAGCAAACTCCGGCACAGCGTGAAAATACTTTATTGCAGATTCAGGCCTTACTCCCCAAGGCCACTAATGAAACAGAAGCTTTAAAAGCGTTCTATGAAATCGTTTCGACATTAAAGCCAGCCCCAACAGATCCTAGCCTGCTTTATACATTCGCAATGTCTGCTGAAAAATCAGGGCATATCGACGTGATGGAAAAAACCTTACGTGAAATCTTGCGTAAAAACCCCAATGACGTGAATAGTCTTAATGCACTAGGCTACTCACTGGCTGATCGCAACCAGAAGTTACCGGAAGCATTTAAGCTCGTCAGCAAAGCACATCAACTCTCACCCAAGGATGGCTTTATTTTGGATAGCCTTGGTTGGGTGAACTTTCGTATGGGTAAAAATGCACTCGCCCTCGAACAACTACAACAGGCTTTCAGTATTAAACCTGAGGCAGATATTGCTGCTCATATTGGTGAAGTCTTATGGGTCATGAATCGCCCAACTGAGGCAGAAGAGATGTGGCGCAAAGGGCAACAGCTCGATGCTAATAATCCCACCCTCAAAGAAACACTCAAACGCTTAAAACCAGATTGGTCATTAGCAGACACTGCCCTGAAAGGCACATGGGATGGTCGTTTTGCAGTGAGGGTGATCGGCTTAACTGAAGGTACAAATCAAGGCGGTTCAGGCGGCTTTACCTTGACACAAGATGCGCAGACGGATGTATTAGAAATACGCAACCCAGTTGGTGGATCTATTGCCAAAATTACGATTAAGCCTGGTGAGGCTATCTTAGAGAGAGATGGTCAGCTCACAACCGCAATCGATGCTGATACTCTGATTCAAAATGCCTTAGGACTGCCATTACCTGCTCGCGGTTTATCCGACTGGTTACGCGGCAAAACTCGTCCTGGTAGCAATGCCAGCGTTGAACGAGATGCAAAAGGGCAAGTGAGTAAAATGACGCAGGATGGTTGGACCTTAAATTACAACTGGAAAAATACTCAGTACTTAGAAAAACTGACCATGACTCGCAGTTCCAACATTGGATCTATTGATATCCGCCTGGTATTCGATACTCCGGAATGAGTAATTCATTAACACTTCGCTGCCCAGCAAAGCTCAATCTCTTTTTACATATTGTTGGACGTCGTGAGGACGGTTACCACCTTCTTCAATCAGTTTTTCAACTGATTGACTGGTGCGATGTCCTCACACTGAAGCGTATTTCAGAAGCGGAGATACGGAGAATCGATCCCATTCCAGGCGTACCTCCAGAACATGATTTAGTAGTCCGCGCTGCCCGACTGTTAAAAGATTTCTGTCAGGTTGATCATGGCGTTGAAATCGGCCTGCAAAAACTAATCCCAATGGGTGCAGGTCTAGGAGGAGGATCCTCTGATGCTGCCTCCACACTTATCGGCTTGAATCAACTTTGGGATCTGCGTCTCGATACGCATACCTTAAGCCAACTGGGTCTCAAACTAGGAGCAGATGTGCCTTTTTTCATCTTTGGCCAAAATGCCTTTGTAGAAGGTGTGGGGGAGAAATTACATGCAATCTCCTTAGGAACTCAAGACTTTGTAGTGATATTCCCAAATCAAGCCGTCGCGACAGCACAGATTTTTCAAGACCCTCAATTGACCCGAGATCACGCTCCGATTACAATAGATGGCTTTCTAGCATCGCCAAAGTCTTTTCAGTCAAATGATTGCCAAGCAGTAGCGGTGCGGAATTGTCCTGAAGTGAAGCAAGCATTAGATTGGATTCGCAAGGCAGTGCCGAACTCGGCGCCATGCATGTCCGGCTCTGGAAGTAGCGTATTTAGCGCCTTAGATCCTGAGGCCGACACTGCAAATCTAGAAAATCTTCTGCAAAATCTTCCAAAAGGATGGATGGGTCGAATTGTTCGGGGCTTAAATAAAAATCCCGCTTACAATTTGGTTTCTTCAGATTAAGCTGTAGGGGAATCGCCAAGCTGGTTAAGGCACTGGATTTTGATTCCAGCATGCGAAGGTTCGAATCCTTCTTCCCCTGCCAACCACTGTAGATAAGATCAAAAGACATCCTTTAGACCCCTACCAAACTCCTAAAATTACCTATGTCCGCCCCAATCAACTCTGATTTACTGACTCTTTTTACAGGCAATGCAAATCCAGTTTTGGCGCATGCAGTAGCCCAAGAGCTCAATCTGCCGATGGGAAAAGCCTTCGTAGGTCGATTTTCTGATGGGGAAATCCAGGTTGAAATTCAAGAAAATGTTCGCGGTAAAAATGTCGTCGTAATTCAGTCTACTTGCGCCCCAACAAACGATAGTTTGATGGAGCTAATGATCATGATTGATGCCCTAAAACGAGCATCGGCAAGCCGTATAACCGCAGTGATCCCTTACTTCGGTTACGCCAGACAAGATCGGCGCCCACGCTCTGCACGGGTTGCCATCTCCGCCAGAATCGTTGCCAATATGCTGCAATCCGTTGCAGGTATTGAGCGGGTTTTAACGATGGATCTTCATGCTGACCAAATTCAGGGCTTCTTTGATATTCCCGTAGATAACATCTACTCATCCCCTGTATTGCTTGCTGATCTCCAAGCGCAGAAGACTCAAAAAGATCTGATCATTGTTTCACCAGATATTGGCGGCGTGGTTCGCGCCCGCGCAATGGCTAAGCAATTAGGTACCGATTTAGCGATTATTGACAAGCGCCGTCCCAAAGCGAATGTCTCAGAAGTAATGCACCTCATCGGCGAAGTAGAGGGCCGTCACTGCGTGATTATGGATGACATCATTGACACTGGCGGAACCCTCTGCAAAGCTGCTGATGCCCTTAAAGAGCGGGGCGCCAAGGCTGTTACTGCTTACTGTACTCATGCCGTTCTTTCTGGTGGCGCTGTAGCCCGAATCGCTGCCTCGCAATTAGATGAATTAGTCGTTACTGACACCATTCCATTGACTGCAGAAGCGCTAAAGGTAGCAAAAATCCGTCAATTAAGCGTCGCCCCGATTCTCGCCGAGACCCTGTCCCGCATTAGCAAGGGTGATTCGGTGATGTCAATGTTTGCCGAATAAGTCAAAAATAGCGTTTCCGCCCCTGTTTTTTATGCTTTTCAAGCATTTCTAGGCAAAAACTGCCTTTCCCACGATATAATCGAAGACTTTTCTGTTTGGTCGCGAACGGAAATTAACCTTAATTTTAGGAATTCGATATGAAAGTAGTAGCCTTTGAAAGAAGCGTACAGGGAACGGGTGCGAGCCGCCGTCTGCGCAACTCCGGTAAAACTCCGGGCATTATTTATGGTGGTAAAGACGCCGCAACCGTCATTGAGTTGGATCACAATGCACTGTTCCATGCTCTCCGCAAAGAAGCATTCCACTCATCCATCCTTGATCTTGAAGTCGGTGGCAAAGCACAAAAAGTGTTGTTGCGCGACTACCAGATGCATCCATTTAAGCCTTTGGTGCTGCACATTGACTTCCAGCGCGTATCCGCAACTGAGAAAGTTCATATGCGCGTTCCATTGCACTTCATTCATGCTGATGTTTCAGCTGCAGTGAAATTGCAAGGCGCCGTCATTAGCCACATCTCGACTGAACTGGAAATTTCTTGCTTACCAGCAGACTTGCCAGAGTTTATTGAAGTGGACTTGAGCAAAATTGAAGTGGGTCACGGTATTCATGCCAAAGACCTCGCATTGCCAAAAGGTGTTTCATTGGTATTGCATATTGAGCAAGAAAACCCAGTATTAGCTAACGCACGTATCCCAGCAGTGAAATCTGCCGATACTGAAGCTGCTCCTGTAGCTGCTGCGGCTCCTGCTGCTGAAGCTCCAAAAGATAAAGCTTAATGATTTAAGCCTGATCTTTGCGACAGAGGAGGCCCGCTACCAAGCGGGTTTTCTTTTTTGCAGAAATACTTTTATCCTAATCACTAATCATGACTAAATTAATTGTTGGCCTTGGCAATCCAGGCGATGAACACAAAGAAGATCGGCATAACGCTGGCTTCTGGTTTGTCGACGCCCTCGCCAAACAATTAAACATCCGCTTTGAAACTGAAAAACGCTTTCAGGGAAAGGTAGCGAAGACGCAGTGGCATGGGCAAGATCTCTTCCTGCTCAAACCAAACACATATATGAACCTGAGTGGCCAGTCAGTCGGCGCGCTGTGTCGTTTTCATAAAATTACACCGCAAGATGTCCTAGTTGTGCAGGACGAACTCGATCTCAAACCTGGTACGGCGCGCATCAAGTTGGGCGGAGGCACTGGCGGCCATAACGGTCTAAAGGACATCCAAGCCCATCTCAGTACCCCTGAATACTGGCGTCTACGTCTAGGTATTGGTCACCCGCGAGACCTCGCTGCTGAAGGTGCTCGTACAATGGACGTCGCTGACTATGTATTAAGAAGGCCACTGCAAGCAGAGCAGAAACAGATTGATGCAAGCATTGAGGATGGCTTGCGCATTTTGCCCCTGTTTCTAAAGGGGGATACTCAAACTGCTATGTTGGAATTACATTCCAAAACAAATTAACAACTGCGAAATTGCTTCACTGTTATTTAGGGAGCGCTTTTTTGGCAGCAGTTAAAGCTTGGTACTTTGCCATGAGCTGTGTTTGATTTTCTGAGAACTCAGGGTTCATCGGAATGCAATCTACCGGGCAGACTTGCTGACACTGAGGAGCATCATAGTGACCTACACATTCAGTACACTTGCTGGGATCAATCTCATAGATCTCTAGCCCCATATAAATAGCATCGTTCGGACATTCAGGCTCACACACATCACAATTAATGCATTCGTCCGTAATCATTAAAGCCATGCTATTTGCCTGTTAGCCTTATTCTTTAATTTGCTTAGAGGCGGCAATTTTTTCTACCAGCCACTTTTCGACTGATGGGAAAACGAACTTACTGACATCGCCACCCATGGAAGCAATTTCACGAACAAAGGTGCCAGAGATAAATTGATATTGGTCTGATGGTGTCAAAAACAAAGTTTCAACATCAGGCAATAAATAGCGGTTCATACCAGCCATCTGAAACTCGTATTCAAAATCGGAAACCGCACGTAAGCCTCGCACAATCACGCGGGCATGATGCTCGCGAGCAAAATCTTTTAAGAGGCCCGTAAAGCCGACAATCTTGACATTGGAGTAGTGGCCGAGTACTTCTTGAGCGATGGCGATACGCTCTTCCAGGCTAAAGAAGGGGCGCTTACTGCGGCTATCGGCTACACCAACAATTAACTCGCCAAAAATACTTGAAGCACGACGCACCAAGTCCTCGTGACCACGAGTAAAGGGATCAAATGTTCCAGGGTAAACAGCAACAGTCATAAGGCTCCTAAGGCTTTATCAGCTAGAGGTGAGATTTTAGTCCCTTCTAGAGCGAAATAGACAAGCTTTTACCTGACCAGCCTCTAAGTACTTTCCACAATGCCAATCCGGCAGCAAGGCTTCAATCTGCTCACGGGAGCGACTTGCTGGAAACTCCACATAAATCCCCCCACCAGGTCTGTCATCACAGATACGAGCCGCCTCTATCAGCGTCTGATTTAGTAAAGTTTCGTCCTGAAAGGGGGGGTCTATAAAAATCACATTGCTTGAATGATCCGCTTGTTGCTTTAAAAATTCCAGGCTGTCTCGATGCAAAATTTGCACTTCACCAGAAGCCGGTGAAGACTGGAGCAAGGCAAAGTTGGCCAAAAGATTAGCGTAGGCTTTTTTATCCCTCTCCAGCAAGACCACTACCTGGGCATGCCGTGAGGCGGCTTCAAAACCTAAGGCACCAGAACCGGCGAATAAATCTAAGCAACGCAAACCCACGAGATCTTGGCCAAGCCAATTAAATAATGTTTCACGAACCCGATCTGTGCTCGGACGCAAACCCGGCAGATCCAACACGTTTAATAAACGACTGCGCCAGACTCCTCCAATAATGCGGATTTTCTTTGGGGGTTCGGAACGCTTTCCTGGCTGGGCTGACTGACCTGACTGAGCGCACTGAACTTGCTTATTTATTTTTAGCCCCCAAAACCATTATCTTCATACGGTCCATCGCTAAGTGTTTTTGGAAAGCAGCCTTGACCTGCTCCAAGCTCACTGCTTCCACTTGCTTAGTCCATACATCCATCGTATCGAGCGGTAAATTGTTCCAGGCAATTGATGAGACGTTATCAAGCAACTTGCGGTTGTTATCAATTCTTAGGGGGTAGCCATTGATCAAATTCGCCTTAGCAGCATCAAGTTCGGATTGTTTGGGGCCATTAGCAATAAATTGAGCAATCGTGGAATTCATCACATCAAGAGCTAAGGCCGCTTGATCATTTTTAGTTTGAAGTCCCGCCTGAAATATTCCCGCATCTTTACCCGGAGAAAGATAACTGTAAACACTGTATGCCAGTCCCCGCTGTTCACGAACCTCTGACATTAAGCGCGAAACAAATCCACCACCACCCAAGATGTAGTTACCAACTAGTAAGGGAAAGTAATCCGAGTTGCTCCGCGTGACTGCCGTCATTCCCATTGCGATATGCGCTTGCTGAGAATCAAACGGAATACTCACTTCACGTTGACTCAAGGGCTCTACTGGCGAGCGCTCAAACTCAGGCAACTTAGCGATAGGAGGTCCAGATTGAGGAACTTTTTGTAATAAGCGCTGAACAATATCCACAGCTTCAGCCTTACTAACATCACCAACAATACTGACAATCATTCTATCGCCACGATAAAACTGCTGATGGAACTGCTTCAAGTCGGTAGTGCTGATATTGGCGATTGTTTGTACTGAAGCTGAATTACCTAGTGGATAGTTGCCATAAATCAATTTTTTGAAGCGACGATCTAGGACTGCCTCCGGCTTAGTCTCAGACTCTAGTAAAGCCGTAGTGATTCTTTGCTTCTCGCGCACCAATATTTTGGCATCGTAAGTAGGCGCACTCAACATTGCTGAGGCTAATTGAACGGCACGATCACGCAGATCTTTTCTACTCAGAGTCCGAATACGCATGGTTGCACGCTCGCCGCTGACGGAGATTCCCAGATTTGCACCCAAGTCTGCTAACTCGTCTGCAATTTGAGCTTCGCTCAGCAAACCTCCATCAGATTTGGCGCCATAGTTCATCAACTGCCCTGTTACCGTGGCTAAGCCGCTTTTAGCAGTGGGATCATAACGATCGCCTGCGTCGATACTGATCTCAATATCTACCATAGGTAAGGATTTGGTTTGTACTAAAAAGGCTTTTGCACCTTTAACTGAATCTAACTGCTCAATTGGCAGAATGGCATGGGCAGACTGAATTAAACCAAACGCCAGTAGGCATGCAGGAATCAGATATTTGATCGACTTATTTACTGACATCATTTACTCCCTTGCTTGCTATCAACAGACTTGCGCGCCTGAGGATCTAAGACTGCAATAGTTAGCCTTTCATCAACTAAATATTTTTTTGCAACAGCCTGGACTTGGCTAGGAGTAATCGCTTGCATCTTCTCCAACATCAGATCAATTTCTCGCCAAGAAAATCCTGCCATCACCGTGCTGCCAATTTCCATTGCCTGGCCAAAAATAGAGTCGCGTTTATAAATCTGATCGGACAAGATGCGTACCTTGATGCGCTTTAACTCTGAATCGAGGATGCCTTGATCCGCAACCTCTTTTAATGCCTTGCGAATACTGCTCTCAGCCTGCTCGACTGTTTTACCTTTGGCCATGCTGGCACTAATTAAAAACAGTTCTGGTCCCCTGGAGATCATGTCATAGCCAACACCGACATCATCCACCACCCGCTCTTGCTTGATCAGCTGACGATTTAAACGCGCGTTATCGTAGCCATCCAATACCGCAGTCAATAGTTCTAAAGCATATGGCTCAGGATCATCCAATTTTCCAGGCTGTAGTTTCGGTACCTTCCAGGCCATCGCTAGCCGCGCACTATCTGCAGGTGCTTTTACTAGTACCCGCTTAATACCTTTTTGTGGCGGTTCTACTTGGGGCTTGCGTTCTGGCAATTCTTTTACAGAGGCAGCGCCATAATATTTTTCTACCGCCTGTAAAACTAGTTTGGGATCCACATCACCGACAATCACAACAGTAGCATTATTCGGTTTATACCAACTACGATACCAATCACGAGCATCTGCAGCTTTCATATTCTCTAAATCATTCATCCATCCCACTACTGGATGACGATATGGCGAACTCATATAGGCAGTTGCCATCAAGGATTCATTGAGTAAGCTACCGGGGTTATCCTCGGTACGCAGACGACGTTCTTCCATGACCACCTGAATTTCTTTTAAAAATTCGGCATCATCAAAATTGAGATTACTCATTCGATCGGCCTCCAGCTTAATGACTTCATTTAGCTTAGACTTTTCAACCTGCTGAAAATAGGCTGTGTAATCACGGGATGTAAAAGCGTTCTCTCGCCCACCTACTGCAGCAACGAGCCGAGAAAATTCGCCTGACTTTACTTTGTCGGTACCCTTAAACATCATATGCTCTAGCACGTGCGCAACCCCAGTCCGACCATTGACTTCATCCATGGAGCCGGCGCGGTACCAAACCATGTGTGCCACTGTAGGTGCTCGATGATCCTCACGCACGATGAGCTTCAGTCCATTGGAGAGTTGAAACTCATGGGTATCTAAGGTACCAGCATCTAGGGCTGCCCAAGCGCATGAGCAGAAGAGCATTAAACAGATAGAGAAACGCAGTAAAGTAGAACGCATCTGTAAGATCACCTATACCAAAAATTAAATTGTATCGATTATGTTCAGCCTACGTAAAACCCTCGGATCCCTCTTTAAATCCAATCAGACTGATGAAGCTTGGTTTGATGCTCTAGAAGAATCCCTCATCCTCAGTGATGTGGGCCTGCCTACGACTGAGCAACTGATGGGCAAACTTCGCAAGGCTGCTAAAGCTGAAAAAGCCAATAGCCCAGAAGATCTCCAAAAACTCATGATTCAAGAGGTTACCGCTCTATTGCTGCCTTTAGAGCCGATTCCTAACCCTTTATATGTGCACGAACAAAAAACGATGCCTGAGATTTGGCTGGTGATTGGCGTCAATGGGGCTGGCAAGACCACCACCATCGGCAAGCTTTGCCGCCTCTTTCAGTCTCAAGGTAAATCTGTTCTTCTAGCGGCAGGAGATACGTTTAGGGCGGCAGCCCGTAATCAGCTGCTTGAGTGGGGTGGGCGTAACCAGGTAGACGTCATCATGCAAGAGAGTGGCGATGCTGCAGCAGTAGCGCACGATGCCATTCATGCAGCGATTTCTCGGAAGAGTGACATTCTGATTATTGATACCGCCGGAC
The DNA here is from genome assembly GCF_018882095.1 of Polynucleobacter sp. CS-Odin-A6. Lineage (GTDB taxonomy): Bacteria > Pseudomonadota > Gammaproteobacteria > Burkholderiales > Burkholderiaceae > Polynucleobacter. The sequence goes on along the minus strand of NZ_JACVPD010000001.1, from coordinate 116,170 downwards.
GATTGGCCACCCAAGACCATTTGATGGAAGAACTCAAAAAGGTTAAAAGAGTCATTGGCAAGGCTCTTCCTGGAGCGCCTCACCAGACTTTATTGGTGCTTGATGGCAATACTGGTCAAAACGGCTTAAGCCAAGTGAAGGCCTTTCATACTGCTTTAGGGCTAACTGCATTGATCATTACAAAACTGGATGGCACCGCCAAGGGGGGAGTGATTTGCGCTCTTGCCCACACCTTAAATAATGGCCCAAAACCAGCGGTTTTAGCCCTGGGTAAAGGAGAGGGAATTGACGATTTAGCGCCCTTTACTGCAGCCCAATATTCCTCAGAATTATTCAATTAAATCAGATAGTTATAGAGTTAAAAAACTGTTGGCACTCTCTTGACAAGAGTGCTAAAATAGAACTCTATAAACACCTAAAATTAAATAAAAAAATGGTTCAAAAGAAAGCATACAAACCGCAATTGCAAGCAAGGCAAACATTGCCGGCAGCGCAGACTGCCGCGGCTTCGCTTGCCTTTCCGATGCTGCCTTCCCTTGGGGTTGGCACGCTCGACTCTTATATCTCGTACGTCAATCGCGTACCTATGCTGAGCGCTGCAGAAGAACTGCATCTCGCGCAGGAATTTCGTCGCACTGAAAATGTCGACGCTGCTAAAACGTTAGTTCTCTCGCATCTACGTTTAGTGGTGTCAGTTGCACGCCAATATCTTGGCTATGGCATTCCCCATGCGGATTTAATTCAAGAAGGCAATATTGGCCTCATGAAGGCGGTTAAACGCTATGACCCTAGTCAAGGTGCGCGCTTAGTCTCTTATGCAATCCACTGGATTAAGGCGGACATTCACGAGTACATTCTCAAGAATTGGCGTTTAGTAAAAGTAGCCACCACTAAAGCCCAGCGTAAATTATTCTTTAATTTGCGTAGCAACAAACCTACACTCAGCGCACTGACTCCAAGTGAAGTCGAAGCCTTAGCAAAGGCTCTTGATGTCAAAGGGTCTGATGTGAAGGAAATGGAAATGCGGCTTGCTGGTGGCGATGTTGCCTTAGAGGGCGATGACAATGACAATGAGTCAGCTTATGCACCGATTCAATGGTTGGCTGATAACAGCCAAGAGCCCACTCAGAAAATGGCTGCAGCTGCAACGGATGCATTACATGGTCCTCAGCTTGATCGAGCACTCATGGCTTTGGATGATCGCAGCCGTAACATTGTGCAATCACGCTGGTTGGCGATGGACGCAGAGGGCAACGGTACCAAAACCTTACATGATCTCGCTAGTGAGTATGGTATTTCAGCAGAACGTGTTCGCCAAATTGAGACTGCTGCTCTCAAAAAAATGCGCGGACTTCTTCAAGCTCAAGGCGCCTAACTTTATTTCAGCAATGCTTTGAGATCGTGCGCCAAGGCCTCTGGGCCTTGCGCATGCTTGATGTACAAGCGTAGATTTCCCTCTGGATCAAAGACATAACTTCCTGCTGTGTGATCCATGGTATATGAACCAGAGCTGATACCAGGCACTTTCTTGTAATAGATCTTGAAGTCCTTAGCCACTTTCTCTAGAGCCGCTTCATCCGCTGGACGCAAACCCAAAAAACGGGCATCAAATGCGGGAACATACTGTTTGAGTATTGCTGCAGTATCACGATTAGGATCCACCGTCACAAATAAAACCTGCACCTGATTGGCCTGTGGACCCAATAAAGTCATGACCTGCTGCATTTCTGTGAGCGTCGTAGGGCAAATATCTGGGCACTGGGTATAACCGAAGAACATGATGACTGCTTTACCTTTAAAGTCAGCTAAGGTTCTCACCTTGCCATCGGGATCAAGCAAACTGAAGTCGGTACCAAATGCCTTGCCACCCGTGATATCCACATTATTAAAACTGGGCTTTGGGCTGCAAGCCAAAACAGTCAAAACCAATAATGACAACATCAAGATGCGGGCAGCACGAATGCTCAAGGTTGATAAATTCATGTTGATCTCAAATGAAGTAATGGTCTATTAACAGCACTACAAACAGTAGCGATAAATAGGTAATAGAAAACTTAAATGTCTTTTTCGCTAGTGCATCACTATAAGAAATAAATAAAGCAATCACATAGGCCAAAAATATCAAGCCCAGAATAATGGCGGAAATTAAATATACCAAGCCACTCATGCCGTATATATAGGGAAGTAATGTCGCAGCAATCAAGATCAAGGTGTACAACAAAATATTGAGCAGCGTAAAACGCTCACCATGCGTCACTGGCAACATCGGCAATCCACTTTGCACATAATCATCACGGCGATATAAAGCTAGCGCCCAAAAGTGTGGAGGAGTCCAAACAAAAATGATGAGCACTAAAAGCCATGCTTCAGGAGAGACGGTATTAGTTACGGCCGCCCAACCCAAAGCAGGGGGCATTGCGCCAGAGAGGCCACCAATCACAATGTTCTGAGGAGTTGCAGGCTTTAGAAGCCAGGTGTAGATCACCGCATAACCAACAAAGGTTGCAACAGTGAGCCACATCGTCAATGGATTACAGAAAACCCACAAAATGACTGCGCCTGCACTACCAATCAACATTGAAAAAATAGTAATGTGCACGGGGGTGACCTCACCAGTAGCAGATGGCCTCCACGAAGTCCGCTTCATCTTGGCATCTACTGCCTGCTCAATCAAGCAGTTCATTGCAAAGGCTGCACCCGCTAAAAGCCAAATGCCTACAACACCGCCAATTAGTACAGGATAAGGAACCATTCCTGGCGTTGCCAAGAACATCCCAATGACGGCACAAAAAACAGCGAGCTGAGTGACGCGTGGTTTAGTCAACACCCAATACTGGCGCCAGCGTGGCATAGACCCAGGAACAGAGGATATGGATTTACTCATGATTTAGCCATCTTCATAGGAATGGAGGGGCTCCAAGAGGCCCATTGACTTAGTCTCACTAAGCAAAAAACCAATGCAGCAGAACCTCCAGTATGCATGAGGGCAGCTGCTAGCGGCCATTGAAAAACCACATTGGAGATGCCAGTCAACAGCTGTAGAACTAGAAGCGCTAATAATAATTTTGCAAAACGAGACATCTGTGACAAAGCGGGATTACTCACTTTCAATACACTAATAGCGAAGCTGCCTAGAACGATCAAAACCAGGATTGCAAAGACGCGGTGTGCCCAATGAATAGTTTGCAAGGCTACTGGAGAAATAAATTCACCTTGCGCATTCATGCCTAGTGCTCGCCATAATGAAAAACCTTCTTGCCAGGCCGTCTCTGGCCAGAGAGAACCCATACAAGTCGGAAAATCAGGGCAGGCCAGCACAGCGTAATTTGTGCTGACCCACGCACCTAAAAAGATTTGGGTAGCCAAAACAACAGAAGCCAATAAGAAGAACTTCGCAGACAGTGGTTGCAATTGCAACTGTCGCACTGAAGAAGATGGATCTTGCCAAGTATGCTGCGCATACGCTGTTAAGCAAGCCAATAGAACTAATGCAAGCATTAAGTGGATGGTGACAATAATCGGTTGCAACTTCAGAGTGACTGTCCAGGCACCAAAAGCACCTTGCGCACAAACCAAGATCAACAAACCCAAACTGCCCATCAAAGGTGCTTTACCTAAACGACTCACTTTAGTCCAGGCAAAGCCCACCTGAATCAAAATCAAGGCACCTACCGTCATTGCTAAATAGCGGTGGATCATTTCGATCCAAGCCTTAATGACTGTGACTGGACCAGTAGGCATTGCCGCTTCAGCCAGATTGATCTCTCCCAGTGCATGCCACGGATTTGAGGTGCCATAACAGCCTGGCCAATCAGGACAACCTAGACCGGAGTCGGTTAAGCGAGTAAAAGCACCAAATACAATCAGATCAAAGGTGATGAAGACCAATACCCAATTGAGCTTTTGGAAAAAGTTATAGCCTGGCCTTGTCCATAGGTAGAGCAAAGGAAGGCCAGCAAAAATCAGAGCAATTGCAGCAAGCTCACCGAATAGTAAGAGACTGCTCATTGCAGTTTCTCGCCCCTACGATTCAGGCGTAATAGTTTCTCAAGATCTTTTTTGATGTTGCCAAATTCTTTAGGCGAGCTCGTTACCGGAAAGACCATCATCTTGGCAGGACTTGGATCAATCAACTGAATCTTCTGACCTGCTCCATCCTGATTAAGCCAAGCTAAAAAATCTGCAGTTAATTTTGGATCTGCAGGCAATGGCAATACTTTAAATCCAGCCTTTTGCTCGTCATAAGCAGCCAAGACCTCAGGATCCACCGGCTTACCATCGATATTGACCCAAACAAGTTGTACACGGCCACTTTCTCGACCCACAGCAATACGTAATTGACGCATTAAAAATAATGCTTCTAAACAAGATTCATCTTTAACAGTGCACTCGCCCGCAGGTCTCGCAACTAATAAAGTCCACTTCCCATTAAATGGAATATCAAACCAGGCAGCATTCATCTCTTGGACTGGCTGTACCAATGTTCCAAAGTTTGTCTTAGCACCTTCGGGCTTAAAAACGTAATAAGCTAAATAGGAGGCAATGACAGGCGAGGCGCATGCAAGTAATAAGAACAACATCTGCAGACGACCACGTCGGGTCCGCGCATTAATCGCAGATGCATCTATTTGTGAAGCTGGAATTAACAACTCTTTATCACTCACACTCTATCTCCATTAACAACGCGTTCTCGCCGATATTTCAGAAACCCAGTGATGAGCCAAAATAAGAATCCTGATAAGGCTAATGCAAACCACTGGAAGGCATAAGCATAATGGCGATCGACACCATTTGTTGGTAAGGGCCAATTTCTGACTAAACCATCACTTTTATTAGAGCTAGACTCCCTCACAATAAAGGGGAGTTGATTCCAAGAATGCAATTTGGTTTCTTTACTTAAATCAAAATTTTGCTCGATGCGTGGTTTACTCATTACCTCAGCCTGCTGCCCTAGCTCATAAACCTTCCCAGGATGTGAGAAACCCACTCCATCAATTACTACAGCACTTTCTGGCGTACTAATTGGCGGCAACTCCACCCGATTAAGGTTATTACGTGGAGCCCAACCCCGATTAATCCAAAGCACTTTTTTTTGATCCTCCAGTAGCAGCGGCATCATTAAATAAAAACCAGCCTGTGCACTATTAGCGATCCCCTCTGGAATCGGCCTTGGTCTGTTCTCAAGCCATACTGCCTCTTCTACTAGGAAGCGTCCACGCACTGTGATGCGGCGCTCTGTAGCCAACTCTAAGGACAAATCTGTAGTATTCGCGTTCAGTATCGGCATCGCCAACTTAATTGCCAGAGATTCACCCAAGCGTATTTTTTGTTCTGCTCGGTTTAATTGCCAAATACCCGCACTACAACCGATACCAATCACTACTAAGGCTGATAAAGTAGCGACCATACGACTTGTAATTAAGCTAGAAAAAATATTCAATTAAGGACTTTAAGATGAAATGGATTATTCCAGTTGCACTACTCTTCATTGTAGGGAGTTTGGGCTCTGCGCTGTATTTCATGATGAAAGATAAGGGCGGTAGCTCAAGAATGGTTTATTCATTAATGCTACGAATCGGTCTTTCTGTAATGCTATTTCTTGGGATACTCATTGCATACTATTTTGGCTGGATTGAGGCTACCGGAGTCCGGGTCGGAACAAACTAAGCTATTCGCAGCAAAAGCAGCAATCTAAATTAGATCGGGGCATGAAGCCCCGATTTTTTATTCGTTACATCCAGTAGACGGCAATATAGAGACCAAGCCAGACCACATCCACAAAATGCCAATACCAGGCCGCACCTTCAAAAGCAAAGTGGTTCTCAGCGGTAAAGTCACCGCGAATCATCCGACGCAAGACAATTGCTAGCATCAAGCCACCCAGAAAGACGTGGAAGCCGTGGAAGCCTGTCAACATAAAGAAGGTGGAGCCGTAAATGCCTGAAGTTAACTTTAAATTTAACTCATGATAAGCATGGTAATACTCATATACCTGAAATCCTAAGAAGATCAGACCCAGAGCTACCGTAGCGGCCAAGCCATAAATAGCCTGCTTCATGTGATTTTCACGAATCGCGTGATGAGCATAAGTCACAGTGACGCCTGAGCTTAAGAGTAGCAAGGTGTTAATAGTCGGAATTGGCCATGGGCCCATGGTTGTGAATTTCTCGACCAAGCCTGCAGGGCCATCATTAGGCCATACAGCCGTGAAGTTAGGCCATAGTAATTTGCTCTCCACATCACCCATCCAAGGCATTGCAATATTGCGGGCATAGAACAAGGCTGAGAAGAAGGCAGCAAAGAACATGATCTCGGAGAAGATGAACCAGGCCATCGACCAACGATAGGAGATATCAACGTTAATGCCGTTCTTGCCCGCATTGGATTCAGCGATAGTCTCACCAAACCATTGATACAGAACAAACAAAACCCAAAGAACACCTGCTGCGGTAACAGGACCGCCCCAGGCTGCATGATTTACCCAACCAGACATACCAGCCGTGAAGGCAAGTAAACCTAATGCTGCTGCAGCGGGATGACCAGATAGTCCAGGGACAAAATAGTAGGGGGTTGAATTGGATGACATCTTATTCTCTCTATTCAATCAAAAAATAATCAATGGGAAACAACTGCTTTAACTATCAAAAGGAGTGCGCCCATAAATACTAAGGCACCAAGTACTCCCGCAATAATAATGTGGACAAAACTAAGTGAAGCGACATCTTCTTGCAATCCTGATTTCTTACGCACGCCCAAAAAAGCCCACATGACAGCGATCATGGATTGCATAAAAGTATTTTTCTTACTCATGATGCCGATTTCGACTTAGGCGTTGTTGAGCCTGCTGGTTGCTGACCAACACCCAACTCAAAAAATGTATAGGACAAAGTAATGGTTTTTACATCAGCGGGTAAGCCTGCATCAATCACAAATACCACTGGCATTTTTTTAACTTCATGAGCTGCCAGGGTTTGCTGCTGAAAACAGAAGCACTCTAATTTCGTAAAAAACTCCATGGCACTTTTAGGTGCGTAACTCGGAATAGCTTGGGCTTCTACTGGGCGACTCATATTGTTAGTGACTTCATACACAATTTCCGTCATTTCACCTGGATGCACTTCCAGATAATTCTTTACAGGGCGGAATGTAAATGGGCCGCGGCTATTAGAGTCAAACTCAATTGTCACCACGCGAGAGTAATCCACCTGAGTATTACCCACTTTATTGGGGCTATAAGCTCGGATACCATAATCATTCTTGTTTGTGATTACGTTGATACCCGTCACTTCGCATAAGGCCTTATACATTGGCACTAATGCATAACCGAAACCAAACATCATTACTGAGGCAATCAGTAACTTCAGCAATATTTGGCGGTTGATGGAAGCAATAGCAGACATGAGTATTGATTGAATATTAGTTCAATACGCTCCACTTAAAAACGATACCGATAAAGAAAACCGCAGCAACACTTAAAAGAATCAATCCCAATCTGCGATTACGGGCAGACTGGGTTTTTTGTAGAGCAGTTTTAGACTCCTGCAGCATTTAACTCTTCAGTAGTGGGAGGAGTTTCAAAGGTATGGTGTGGCGCTGGTGATGGCACAGTCCACTCCAAGCCCTTAGCGCCCTCCCATGGCTTCATAGGCGCTTTTTCGCCCTTACCGCTATAAGCTGGCAACACCACGAATACTAAGAAGTAAACCTGAGATAAGCCAAATCCAAGAGCGCCAATAGAAGCCAACATATTGAAATCCGCAAACTGAGTTGGGTAGTCAGCATAACGACGTGGCATACCTGCTAAGCCCAGAAAATGCATTGGGAAGAAGGTGATGTTGAAGAAAATCATGGAAGTCCAGAAGTGGATCTTGCCGCGAGTTTCATTGGCCATGTAGCCAGTCCACTTAGGACACCAGTAATAAAAACCAGCGAACATTGCAAATAGTGAGCCTGCTACTAAGACGTAGTGGAAGTGAGCAACTACGTAATAGGTATCTTGCAAGCCAATATCAATTGGCGCCATCGCCAAGATCAAGCCAGTAAAGCCACCCATCGTAAAGACAAAGATAAAGCCAACTGACCACAACATCGGAGTTTCAAAGGTCATTGAACCTTTCCACATCGTGGCTACCCAGTTGAAAATCTTTACACCAGTAGGAACAGCGATCAACATCGTCGCGTACATGAAGAACAATTGACCTGTCACTGGCATACCGGTTGCAAACATGTGGTGAGCCCATACGATGAATGACAAGATCGCAATGGATGAAGTTGCATACACCATGGAGCTGTAACCAAACAATGTTTTCCTAGAAAAAGCAGGAATAATTTCACTCACAATTCCAAACGCTGGAAGAATCATGATGTAGACCTCTGGGTGACCAAAGAACCAGAAAATATGCTGGAACATGATTGGGTCGCCACCGCCCACTGCGGAGAAGAAAGAGGTACCGAAATGGCGGTCTGTGAGAACCATGGTGATCGCACCAGCCAACACTGGCATCACAGCGATCAATAAATAAGCAGTGATGAGCCAAGTCCAGCAGAACATGGGCATTTTCATCAAGGTCAAGCCAGGAGCACGCATATTCAAGATGGTCACAATGATATTAATCGAGCCCATGATGGAAGAAGCGCCCAATAAGTGAAGCGCAAAAATGGCCATATCTAAACCTGGGCCCATCTGTGAAGTCAATGGTGCGTACAAAGTCCAACCGCCGGCTGGCGCTCCGCCAGGAGCTAAGAAAGAGCCGAACAATAAAGTAGCCGCTACTGGAAGAATCCAGAAGCTAAAGTTATTCATACGGGCAAAGGCCATATCGGATGCGCCGATTTGCAATGGCACCATCCAGTTTGCAAATCCAACGAACGCCGGCATGATTGCGCCAAACACCATTACCAAGCCATGCATGGTGGTGAGCTGGTTGAAAAATTCCGGGCGGAAATATTGCAAGCCTGGCTGGAACAACTCCAAACGAATCCCCATGGCCATTACCCCACCCGCTAGCAAGCTAACGAATGAAAAGATGAGATACATCGTACCGATATCTTTATGGTTGGTTGCAAACAACCAACGACGCCATCCGTGCGGCGTGTGATCATCATGCGCATGATCATGTGCTTGATCGTGGGAAGTGGAAATGGTGCTCATGGATTACTCCGGTTTAGTTTGATCTGTATGAATAAATAAATTACTTGCCTGCGCGAGTAGTAATAATGTCCTGAGTCTGAACAATGTCACCCGTTTTATTGCCCCAGGAATTACGGGTATACGTAATAACTGCAGCGATGTCGCCGTCAGAAAGTACGCCAGCCCATTTCGGCATTGCACCCTTACCGTTAAGCAAAATGTTGTATTGACCTTCTTTAGGTCCATTGACAACCTTGCTGCCATCTAAAGCGGGGAATGTACCGGCACCTTTGCCGTTAGGCTGGTGACATGCTGCACAGTTTGCTGCATACACTTTTGCACCACGCTCTTTTTGCTCTTCTAAGGTGTACACCTTGGATGGATCATCTGCGGTAGAGCTCATTTCTTTTTTCTTCTGCTCTACCCACTTGGTGTAATCCTCTTGAGAAACGACATTCACAACAATCGGCATAAATGCATGCTGTGCGCCACATAATTCCGAACATTGACCACGGTAGACGCCGATCTTGTCAGCACGGAACCAAGCATCACGAACAAAGCCCGGAATCGCATCTTGTTTCACGCCAAATGCGGGAATGGTCCAGGAGTGAATGACATCGTTTGCAGTGGTAATCATGCGAATCTTTTTACCAACTGGCACAACCATTTCGTTATCTACTTCCATCAGATAAGTATTTGATTTAGGTGCTAGATTGTTAATGGCTTCACGCGAAGTAGCGAGTGTGGATAAAAAGCTAATGCCTTCACCTTCACCCTTAATATAGTCATAGCCCCATTTCCATTGATAACCAGTGGTCTTAATGGTGATATCTGAATTAGTAGTATCTTTCATAGCTACTACTGTTTTTGTTGCTGGCAAAGCCATTCCAATCACGATCAGCAATGGAATCACGGTCCAAATAATCTCAACTGTTGTGCTCTCATGGAATGAAGCGGACTTTGCTCCCAATGACTTGCGATGCCTGAGGATGGAATAAAACATCACTCCAAAAACACCAAAAAAGATCACCGCACAAATTACCAACATCATCCAATGTAGCCAATGGATCTCTTGCATAATTTTTGTTGCGGGTGCAGCAAAATTGAGCTGATTTACGGCTGGACCTCCAGGCATGTTCTCTGCAGCATGAGCAAACGCTGTGCCAAACGCAGCGACTAAAAAGAGCGATGCCCTAGTGACTTTTCCAAATAAATTCATCTTATTCTCTGTTTATCTTTTCTGAAATTCCGAAGCAATACAGCCTCAGAGAGTCAAAAAATGCGGTATCAAGCTATTTCGATAGACCTGATTATAGGGTTAATTCGGATGAACGACAAACCAAGCTACCCAGGCTTGTCTCAGGCATTATCAAGCAAAGGTGAAAAAGATAGTGAATACTTACACTTAAGCAGAATCATTTCTAGTAATGCGTCCAATTTGGCTGGGATCAATATAAGCAACATGATCCTGCGCTTTAGCCAAATGCTTTCCCAAAGCCCAGGCATGTCCATAAATTACTTCTAAAGTGAGCTTTTTAGGTAATGGACTGGCTGGCGCGCTATTTTGACCTTCAAGCTCAAGCAACTGTAAGGCCATGGCATCCGCCAAAAGAACTTTTTCAGACTCATAGTCTAAGTTCAGGAACTCCATATCCATCACTGGATCAGAAAAACGTTGGCCCAATAGGGCATCACCCATATCGTGCATATCCCATGGGCTAGCCAACCTAGTCAGGGGTAGTTGCTGTAACAAATCCTCAGAGAAAAGCTCCTTAGCAGTATCTGGGCCTAGATAACTAAAAGTGAGTAACCCTCCCTCTTTCAGCACTCGCCAGCACTCCTGCAAAAAACGCTTTGGCTCCACTAAATCATGCATGAACAAGACACTGAACACCAAATCAACCGAATGATCGGGAAGATTAAATCGCCCTGTCTTTTTGTAGTCATCCAAGGAAAGTGAGGATATAGATCGCATTCTGGAATTCCAAAAACGCGTCGCCCTCAATTTCAATAAATCAAAGCCAGATAACGCTACTTCAGGTGCGCTATGAAAACGTATTCCCGGGAAACGGGTTGTCAGAAAATGCGCATGTGTACCGGGGAAATCTGGAATGACAAGTACATCCTTTACCTCCAGTTTCACGATGTTTAATTTTTGCAGCATTCGGTCTGCAATTTCATCCTGAAGCCATCTGATTGATTGGGTCATTGGCTCAGTATACTCAGCGGCCCATGCATCCAATAGAGAATCTACTTCAAGTTATTTGCTCTTACTTATTGCCTAGTGCCTGTATTGTTTGCGGGATATTTCAACAACACACTCTTTGTCTTGAATGCGCCGCGGGCTTAGCCACAGAACAACTTTCAAACTATGAATGTTGTCAGCAGTGTGGCCTCCCCCTTCAGATCAATGAAATTAGTGAACAACGTTGTCTTGAATGCGTAACTCATCCACCCTACTTTGATGCAACATACTGCCTTGATCGCTATGAAGGTAAATTACAGTCCGCCCTACATCAACTGAAATATCAGCGGCGCTTAGCTTGCGCTCATGGACTTGCATCTGCATGGGGTCAATTGATGGCCGCGAGTTTAAGCAATCTTCATGCAAATTATTTACTACCAGTTCCCCTAAGCCAAGAAAAACTGTGCGCTCGAGGATTTAATCAAAGTTGGGAGTTAGCTAGGCGTATTCACTGTGCGAGCCAAATAAATAAAAATCCTTATATTTTGCTGCGTCACCATCACACACAACATCAGGCGAATGAAACTCGCATCAATCGTTACAAAGCCATTGAGGGCATGTTCTACATTAACCCTCAATATTGGGAAAGCCTGGAGTCTACAACCGTCATCGTATTTGATGATGTGATGACCAGCGGAGCCACCTTAAATGAAATCGCCTACGTTCTGAAGGACAATGGCGTATCCCGGGTGATTAATTGGGTTCTACTCAGAACACTTCGCCCAGCGTAACGAAGAATGGTACAAAGATCAGGCTATGTTTAATATCGTTTTATTTGAACCAGAAATCCCACCCAATACAGGCAACATCATTCGCCTCTGCGCAAATACAGGTGCAAAGTTACATTTAATCGAGCCACTGGGTTTTCCGATGGAAGATGCCAAACTGCGTAGAGCAGGTCTTGACTATCATGAGTTCGCCAAAGTAAAAGTACATCAAAATTGGGCTCAATTTCTGGCAAATGAACAGCCGCAACCTGATCGCCTCTTTGCCTTAACGACCAAAGGATCTGGAAAGTTTCATGATGGCAAATACTTGCCTGATGATTATTTTATTTTTGGTTCGGAGACCAAAGGAATTACGGAAGAAGTTAGGAGCGCTATTCCAATACCTAATCAAATGCGCCTAGCAATGCAAGACAGCAGTCGCAGTTTGAATCTCTCAAATACGGTAGCGATTGTGGTGTATGAAGCTTGGCGCCAAAATGAACTGCTAGGAGGAGGCTAGACGAAACTTAGGCTTCAACCTTAGGATCGCGCCCCATCAGTTTTTTAAGCGCGTTCTGCGGCGAGAGTTTTCCGGATAACACCTCACTCATCATGGCAGTAATGGGCATCTCGACACCCAGGCGACTAGCAAGACTACCGACAGCAGAAGCACACAAGACGCCCTCTGCAACATGCCCTAAGTTATCCAAAATTTCAGGCAATGGTTTTCCTGCAGCAAGAGCGAGACCTACCCGACGATTGCGAGAGAGATCACCAGTAGCAGTCAGAATCAAATCGCCTACACCAGTCAATCCCATGCAGGTCTCTGGCCTACCACCAGCTGCCTTAACCAAGCGCATCATCTCGGCGAGACCACGGGTTAAGACTGCGGCTCGTGCATTTAGTCCCAGATCCAAACCATCACCAATACCAGCCGCAATGGCTAAGATGTTCTTAATAGCGCCACCTAATTCAACACCGACTAAATCATCGCTGGCATAGATACGCATATTGCCATGATGAAAGGCGCCTTGAACCAGGTCGCACAATGCAGATGATTTGCTAGCAATTGTTAGTGCGCAAGGCATGCCATTGCCAACCTCTTGAGCAAAACTAGGCCCAGACAGTGCGCCATACGCATGTTGCAGACCGTGGCTATGCAAATGATCTTCGCGAGCAACTACTTGATGTGGCAATAACGCGGTGCTGGGCTCTAAACCCTTACATAACCAAACTATATTAAGTGAATGTTTAGCAAGCTGTAATACCTTTGCCACGGTTTCTGACAATCCTGACATTGGGGTGGCGATTACCAGAAGATCATTTTCCGAAAGGCGTGTAATAGCACGCTCAAAAACATCCTCTAATTGCAGACCCGCAGGCAAGGTGACGCCAGGCAAATACGCTGTATTTTCACCCGTCTTTTGAATACCCTCTAACTGCTTGGCATTGCGCGACCAAAGACAAACTTCTCCCGCTTGAAGATAACGCGCAGCTTGCGCCGCCATAGCAGTCCCCCAAGAGCCAGCTCCAAGCAGTGTCACTTTCATGATCTGTGGGCTTTGGCTAATCAGGTTCAGTGCGGAAGAATAATTTTGCTTTCATCTGCAGAGCTACTCTCCGTTGCAGCAGCTTGTGCGGCTTGCATGATGCGATGCTCATACATACCGTGGAAGTTAATTTCATTCAAATGAATTGGTTGGAAGCCAGCACGGCTAATGGTATCGGCAACATTCGAACGCAAGTAAGGATACAAAATAGTTGGGCAAGCAATGCCCAACATAGGATCAATTTGCTCGGGAGGGATGTTATTAAATTCAAAAATGCCAGCCTGCTTTGCCTCAACCAAAAAGAGTACCTTGCCCTCCACTTTGGCAGTGACTGTCGAAATTAAGGCAACCTCAAACATCTCATCACCCAAGCGAGTTACTTCAACATCCACTTCAACCTCTACTTGTGGCTCAGCTGCAATCAATAAAATTTGCGGGGCATTCGGCTGCTCTAAAGATAAGTCTTTGAGATAGATCCGTTGAATACGAAAACCAGGATTTTTTGAGTTATCAACTGCATCTGGAGCGGAAGTAGTTTGTTCAGTCATGGGGAACTTTCTGAGTAAATTTTTAAGCTAATAGAGGGTCAAGTTGGCCAGCACGGTCTAAAGCAACTAGATCGTCGTAACCACCAACATGAGTTTCCCCAATATAAATTTGAGGGACAGTACGGCGCCCCGTACGAGTCATCATGAGCTCGCGCTGTGCAGGGTCCCGATCAATCAAAATCTTCTCTAGATTAGCAACACCTTTTTTCTGCAAGAGCTTCTCTGCCATCACACAGTAAGGGCAAACTTGAGTGCTGTACATCGTGACTGGTGCCATACCTAAACCTCGCTGAATTATTTAACCAATGGCAGCGCTGCAGCCTGCCATGCCTGAACACCGCCATCTAAGGCACCAACTTCAGCGAAGCCCAGCTTTTGCACCTCTGCAATCGCCTTACGAGAACTCACACCGGTTTCACAAACCAAAATCAGTGGGTTCTTACGGTCCAGCTTCAACTTTTCAATCTTAGCGGCGATCTCATTGGATGGGACATGCTTTGCGCCTGGCAAATGCCCTGCTTTAAATGCTTCTTCTGGGCGCAAGTCTAGAACAGCCGCCTTGCGACGATTTATCCAAATGGTCGCTTCGGTAGGGGATAAGCCTTTTCCGCTGATTAGCGTAGATAATGTGGGAAGGAAAAGCGCCGCGCCCGAAACCAACATGAGGGCGATAAGCGCTAAATTATCAATTTGCGTGAGAAAGTTCATCACCGGATTATAGAATGGCTCTATGAAACAACTTGTCCTTATTCGTCATGGCGAATCCACTTGGAATCTTGAAAACCGATTTACTGGCTGGGCGGATGTTGACTTAACCCCAAAAGGGACTGAACAAGCCTTTGCTGCAGGGGAAACCCTCCGCAACGCTGGCTATGAGTTTGACGTGGCTTACACCTCAGTCTTGAGAAGAGCCATCCATACTCTTTGGCATGTTCAAGATAAGATGGACCTCATGTGGTTGCCCGTGGTTCATAGCTGGAGATTGAATGAGCGCCACTATGGCGCCCTCACTGGTTTGAATAAAGCAGAAACTGCAGCCCAATATGGAGATGCTCAAGTCCACCTTTGGCGTCGCTCCTACGATGTACCCCCGCCGCCTCTTGAGCCCCATGATGAGCGTAATTCACAAAAAGATCGTCGCTACGAAAAGCTCAATCGCTCTGATATCCCCTTAGGTGAGTGCTTAAAAGACAATGTCGAGCGCGTCTTACCCTTATGGAATGAATCCATTGCCCCAGCCCTTAAGGCGGGTAAGCGGGTATTGCTGGTAGCGCATGGCAACAGTATTCGCTCTTTAATCAAGTATCTTGACCAGGTTTCTGACAAAGATATTATGGAAATTAGCGTTCCCAATGGCATCCCACTGATTTATGAGCTTGACGACAATCTAAAGCCCCTTCAGCATTTTTATTTGGATTAAGGTAAAACGGTAGCATGCGCACATTTTTTAAGAACTTTGCCCTAGTTGCTGTTGGCCTCATCGCCGGGGTTGCAGCCACCATTCAGCTATCAGCAACTGCCCAGCAGGGCGCTACGCTGCCCTTAGATGAGCTGCGTACCCTGTCTAATGTCTTTGCCCAGATTAAGCGTGAATACGTAGAGCCGATTGAAGATAAACAATTGCTGACGGATGCTGTCAAAGGCATGGTCAGCAGTCTTGATCCTCATTCCACTTATTTAGATAAAAAAGATTTCTCTGAAATGCAAGAGCAAACCAGCGGTAAGTTTGCTGGCCTTGGCATTGAGATCACTTCAGAAGATGGCGTTGTCAAAGTTCTGAACCCTATTGAAGATAGTCCAGCAGCGCGTGCTGGCTTACAAGCGGGTGACTTAATTACCCGCTTAGATGACAAACCCGTTCGCGGCATGTCGCTTGATAAAGCAGTACGTACTATGCGGGGCGCGCCTGGCACAAAAATTACCTTGACCGTCTTCCGCAAAAGTGAAGAGCGTAGTTTTCCTGTCACGATTACCCGTGCGGAGATCAAAGTGCAATCCGTCAAAGCCAAAATATTGGATAACAATATTGCTTGGGTTAGAGTGACCAGCTTTCAGGAGCGTACCGTTCCAGATCTAGCAAAGAAATTAGCCGATCTTGCAAACCAAGATCCCAAACTGAAAGGCATCATTCTTGACCTCAGAAATAATGGTGGTGGCTTACTCCAAGGCGCAGTCGGTGTTGCTGCCGCTTTCTTGCCAGCAGATGCGGTCATCGTTTCAACCAAAGGTCAGACACCTGACTCCAAGCAAGTCTTTAGTTCAACACCAGCGATGTATCGACTCAGTGAGTCCGGCGATCCTCTAGCCAGCGTGCCTGCTATTTTCAAAAAGCTGCCAATGGTTGTTTTGGTCAATGCTTACTCTGCTTCTGCTTCTGAAATTGTTGCTGGAGCATTGCAGGATTACAAACGGGCAACCATTATTGGTAAGACTACCTTTGGCAAGGGCTCAGTACAGACTGTTCGCCCATTAACCAATGATTCAGCCCTCAAGATCACCACGGCTTACTACTACACGCCTACCGGCAGATCGATTCAGGCTTATGGCATTAAGCCAGATATCGCCGTCGATCAAAATAAAGACGGTGATCCAGATGATGTCCTCATTACACGAGAGATTGATAGCGAGAAACATTTACGTAATAAGCAGTCTTCAGAAGAAAAACTGATTGCTGATCGTGAGAAACGACGCCTTGAAGAGTTACAACGGATTGAAGAAAAAAATGCCAAGAAGACTCCTGAAGAAAAAGAGAAAGAAAAGTCCAAGAAGCCAGTGGAACTTGGTAGTGCCGATGACTTTATGCTCACTCAAGCTGTAGCATTTATCAATGGTGAACCTGTAAAACGGTCAGCCTCTAAGCTCGAATAAGTTTTAACCAACGCTGGGTGCACGCACATGAATGATGAGCAGCTACTGCGCTACTCACGACATTTACTACTCGAGGAAATTGATGTCGCCGGCCAAGAAAAATTACTTGGCTCGCATGTTCTCGTTATTGGAGCTGGCGGTTTAGGTAGTGCGGCCACACCCTATTTAGCAGCTGCAGGCGTAGGAAAAATTACACTGGTAGATCACGACAAAGTAGAACTTACGAATCTACAACGACAAATCATGCACTCCCAAGATTCTCTTGGGCAGAGTAAGGTGGAATCTGGCAGGCAGTTTTTACAAAGTATCAACCCAGCCCTGCAGATCGATGCGATTGAAGCAATGGCATCAGAGGATTTATTGAATAAGCTTCTCCCAACAGTGGATATCGTATTGGATTGCACGGACAACTTTGCTACCCGCCACCTGATTAATGCCGCTTGCTTTAGGCATCAAGTTCCCTTAGTTTCTGGATCGGCACTGAAGTTTGATGGTCAATTAAGCGTCTTTGATTTTCGTAATCCAGTATCGCCCTGCTATGCCTGTCTTTTTTCTCCAAAAGAGCAATTCGAGGAAGTCAGCTGTGCCAGCATGGGTATTTTTTCCCCTCTAGTAGGCATTATTGGTGCCATGCAAGCAGCGCAAGCATTACAAGTATTGATTGGCTTTGGCCAGCCATTAGTGGGAAGAATGCTGCTTTGGAATGCGCTCAACACCCAAATTAATGAGATTCGTATTTCCAGAAACCCAGAGTGTGCAGTTTGTGGGCAACCCCAGTAAGCCTAGGCTCAGAATTGATTAGGACAGCAGTTTGTGAAGTGCCTTAGCCTGATCTTCTGGCTCAATTGCCTGCAATACGGCAGCAATACGAGATTTCAGTAAGCCTACGTCTGCCTTCAAAATCTCGCGCTTGACTAATAGCAGTTGACTGAAGTGCATTGAGAAATCAGTCAAACCCAAGCCCAATAGCAACTTGGTCATTGAAGGATCTCCAGCCATCTCTCCACAGACCGCTACAGGAATATTGGCGCGCTTGGCCTGATCAATAATGCTAAAAAGCAAATTCAGAATCGCCGGATGGAAGGGATCATAAAGATGGGCAACCGCATGATCCGCCCGATCGATTGCCAAAGTGTACTGAATCAAATCATTCGTACCAATCGATAAAAAATCAAATCGATTAATAAACAAGGGCAATACCAAAGCAGCCGCCGGAATCTCAATCATCGCGCCCACCTGAATATCGGGATTAAATGCTAACCCGCGCTGATGTAATTGCTGCTTTGCTTTTTCAATGAGACGTAATGTTTCATCAATCTCTTTAACATGCGCCAGCATTGGAATCATGATGCGCGCCTGACCATGTGCTGAAGCTCTTAAGATGGCCCGCAATTGTGTCAAGAAAATTTCAGGCTCGGTCAATGACCATCGAATAGCACGCAAACCTAAAGGTGAGGTACCTGTCTCGGATAAATCAGAGCCTGCACCCAGAGCCTTATCAGCCCCGACATCGATAGTACGGATGTTGACTGGCAAGCCCTGCATCAAATCTACTACCCGACGATATTCTTGATATTGTTGCTCTTCATCTGGAAGCGCTTGCTTGCGGTCCATAAATAAAAATTCTGAGCGAAATAAGCCGACGCCAATTGCGCCTAATTCAACAGCTTGAGTTGCATCCTCCGGTAATTCAATATTCGCTAATAACTCAATCGAAACATGATCCACTGTAGCAGTAGGAGAGTATTTAAGCTCTTGTAACTTGCGAGTCTCCTGGATATCCTGCGCTTGTAAGAGGCGGTATTCGGCAAGCAATTGATCGTCAGGAGCTACTACAACGACACCCTGTTTACCATCAATCACCAACCAATCGCCATGACGAATCATTTCGCTGGCATGCCGCACACCCACTACTGCAGGTATCTCCATACTGCGCGCAACAATAGCAGTATGAGAAGTCTTGCCACCTAAGTCAGTCACAAAGCCGGTAAAGGCATGTTCTTTAAAGCGCAACATGTCATGCGGAGCAATATCATGCGCCACAATAATGGCGTCTACTCCAACATCACTAGGCGACAATAGATCTGAATCACTTAAGGCGTCTTTTTTCTGAGCATTGAGCGCCTTGAGTACTCGCTCCGCAACCTGTCGAATATCGTTTGCCCGCTCTTTAAGATAAGCATCTTCAATTTCTGCGAACTGCTCCAAGAGGTCATTGAGCTCTGTAGTCAAAGCCCAAGCAGCATTTAAACGCTGGGTTCGGATGAGAGTGAGCGGCTTCTCAGTCAAAGCAGGATCCGACAAAATCATGCCATGAACATCCAAAAACGCCGCCATTTCTTGAGGCGCGTCCTTGGGCAAACCTTTTCGTAGCTGTGCCAGTTCAAGACGTACCTGTTCAAAAGCATCTAATAACTTTTGAGACTCAGCCTCTTCTTTACCAACTTCAATTAAGTAATGGCTAACCTCTAATGCTGCACGCGAAATCAGTACCGCCTTGCCAATGGCAATACCATTGGAGACTGGTGTTCCGTGTAAAGCAAAAGTCATCCTTATTCGCCTTCGCCAAATCGGTTATTAATTAGCGCTGTTAAAGCACTCATCGCTTCATCCGCTTTTTCGCCTATCGTCTCCAATGTCACCGTACTACCGATACCGGCAGCCAGCATCATCACACCCATAATACTTTTAGCATTAATTTGACGGCCGTTACGCGATAGTAGAATTTCACAAGGAAACTCAGCAGCCAGTTGTGACAATTTGGCAGATGCACGCGCATGCAACCCCAGCTTATTAATAATTTCTATTTCAGCAACCGGCATAGTCCACCTTATTTCTCAGTTGTTTCTTGCGAGGTTTTAGAGCCTAATCGTAAAATTCCGTTTTGGCCGCCCTGAAGCGCTTTGTGAGCTAAGCCTTCTAAATCCTCTTCGCGATGGGAGATACAGCGCATGAGCATTGGCAAATTCAACCCAGCCAACACAATGATGGGTGTATCAAGACCCGACAATGGCCCTAAGGCTTCTAGCTTAGAGGCTACATTAGCTGGAGTTGCGCCCATCACATCAGTCAGGATCAAAAGACCGTGGCCCGTATTCACTCCATAAGCTGCCTTTACAACCCGATCAAAACTCACTTTGGTATCTTCATAGGGCGGAATATCTACCGCTCTCACACCCTCAGGCAACACACCAAAAGCATGCTCAGCAAAACCAAGCATCGCGCTTGCCACTGGGGTGTGGGCCACAATTACGATTCCTACCATCTTTATGTCAATTCCTTTTCGAGCGCTGTTAACCAAAACTGGGAGACATCAAATCCACTCTGCTCAGTAATTTCTACAAAACAGGTCGGGCTAGTCACATTAATTTCTGTAAGGTAAGCACCAATTAAGTCCAATCCTACCAAGAACAAACCACGCTCATTCAAAACTGGGGCGAGGCGAACTGCAATCTTCATCTCAGCCTCTGTCAATGGCATTGCAACACCCTTGCCACCAGCCGCTAAGTTTCCTCGGATTTCACTGCCTTGGGGAATGCGGGCCAATGCAAATGGTACTACCTCACCGCCAATCAGAAGAACCCGTTTATCGCCTTGAATAATTTCTGGCAAGAATCGTTGCACCATTAAAGTACGGACACCATTCTCACCCAAGGTCTCGACAATGCTAGCGAGATTTAAGCCATCTGAGCCAACCCGAAATACGCCCATCCCACCCATGCCGTCCAAAGGCTTAATCACAATGTCTTGATGCTCGCAATGAAATGCTTTAATGGCACTTAGTTCACGCGTGATTAAGGTTGGTGGAATTAGCTCAGGAAATTCTGCAATGGAGATCTTCTCAGAGTGATCACGAATAGCCGTGGGATTATTCAATACCTTTGCGCCTTGTCGAGCTGCAGCAGATAACAACCAAGTGGTATTGAGATATTCGATATCAAATGGCGGATCGGTACGCATCAAGACTACATTGAAGGTATTTAAAGGGCGGCTCTCTATATCGCCCAACTCAAACCAAGCTGAATCACTTGGCTTAATAGCAAGCGCTTGGCAATCAGCTTTTACTAAACCATCTCCCCAGAGGACATTGCGGCTTTGACAAAACCAAAGCTGATGACCAGCCGCCTGTGCTACACGCATCATTGCTAAAGTGGAATCCTTACTAATCTTGAAAGATTCCAATGGGTCAGCAATAAAAAGGAGATCCATCTTGGTGTCTGAATATAAGAAAGTAAATTAAGCTACTTCGGCATTAGGATCAGAGCGTTCTAACTCTAAGGAGGATGCTAACAAAGCCAATCGTGCTACCACGCCATAGAGATAGAACCGATTCGGTGGCGCACTACCAGGCTTAGCGCCCATGTCTGGTATGGAGTTTTGCTCAAATGCCAAAGGCACAAAGTGCATGCCTGGCGCATTCAGATTCTCATCAGGACCCCGATCTGTATGCACTCGATAGAAGCCACCGATGACATAGCGATCAATCATGTATACCACCGGCTCAGCAACAGCTTCGTTAACCTTCTCGAAGGTATAGACACCCTCCTGAATTAATACATCGCTTACCTCAAGACCTTCTTTAACCACACTCATCTTATTGCGATCTTTACGATTTAGGCCTTTAAGTTGAGCAGGATCATTCACCACCATGATGCCCATGCCATAAGTCCCAGCATCTGCTTTCACAACGACATAAGGCTTTTCTTTAATGCCGTACTCACGGTATTTCTTGGCGGTCTTTTTGAGGACTTTCTCGACAGATGCTTGCAACTCTTCTTCACCGATGCGCTCATGGAAATTGACATTAGAGCAACTCGCAAAATAAGGGTTGATCATCCATGGATCAATATCAACTACTTTGGCAAACTTCTTTGCCACTTCGTCATAGGCTGCAAAATGATTGGATTTGCGACGGACATGCCATCCTGCATGCAAGCCTGGTAAAAGATATTGCTCGTGTAAGTTTTCCAAAATGGGAGGAATGCCAGCCGACAAATCATTGTTCAGCAAAATAGAGCATGGATCAAAATCTTTTAATCCTAAGCGCTGCTTCTTGAGCCCAAGACGTGACAGCGGCTCCATCAAAAGACGATTGCCGTCTGGCAAATCAATCCAAGTGGGCTTTTTAATTTCATCAGACAGAGTGCCTAAGCGCACATTGAGTCCTGCTTGACGCAAGATGGAGGACAAGCGCGCAATGTTCTGCAAATAGAAAGTATTGCGAGTATGTCGCTCTGGTATCAACAGTAAATTTTTTGCTTCGGGACAAATCTTCTCAATCGCCGCCATGGCAGCCTGAACTGCTAAAGGCAACATCTGAGGGGCTAGATTATTAAAGCCTCCCGGAAAGAGATTGGTATCAACCGGGGCCAGCTTAAAGCCTGAATTACGTAAATCAACTGAGCAGTAGAACGGCGGAGTGTGTTCCTGCCATTCGAGCCTGAACCAGCGCTCAATCGTTGGGGTTGCTTCTAATACCTTTGACTCGAGATCGAGCAGAGGGCCACTAAGGGCTGTGATGAGATGTGGAACCATCTCACCATTGTAAGATTTTTTGAAAGAAAGACGCGGAATCCGAGGATTCCGCGCTTAAAAACTGGGCAACCAACAAAAGTCACCCAGTGAGGGGTAAATCTACTGATTAAGACTCGTATGCAGTCTCACCATGGGAGCTAATATCCAAGCCTTCGCGCTCTTCATCTTCCTTAACACGCAAACCAATCACCATATCGATCAATTTAAAGGCAATGAAAGAAACTACGCCAGACCAGATTACAGTCGTAATTACGCCTTGTGCCTGAATCCATAATTGGCTAGCAATCGAGTAATCAGGAGCAACTGCATTCGCTACGTAGTCCCAAATACCGGAGCCACCTAATGCGGGGTCAGCGAATACACCAGTCAATAATGCTCCAGTAATACCACCTACGCCGTGCACACCGAATACATCTAAGCTGTCATCTGAACCCAAAAGTTTCTTCAGACCAGTAACACCCCAAAGGCAAACTACACCAGCAATCAAGCCAATGATGATGGAACCCATCGGACCAGCAAAACCAGCAGCAGGGGTAATAGCTACTAAACCAGCTACGCAACCTGAAGCAGCACCCAACATTGATGGCTTGCCTTTAAGAATCCACTCAGCGACAGACCAGCCTAAAACAGCGGCAGCAGTTGCTAAATAGGTATTTACGAAAGCCAATGCAGCGCTACCGTTTGCTTCCAGTGCTGAACCAGCATTGAAACCAAACCAACCGAACCACAAAAGTGCAGCACCAGCCATGACATAAACTAAGTTGTGTGGCTTCATTGCTTCTTTGCCGTAACCCAAGCGTTTGCCGATTACAAATGAACCAACCAAACCTGCCATTGCAGCATTAATATGGACAACAGTACCGCCAGCAAAGTCGAGAACACCTTTCTGCCATAACCAACCAGCACGAGCAGTGATTGCCTCAAGCGATGCAGCATCTTTGATGTCATCAGGACCAGGCCAGAACCAAACCATATGAGCGATTGGTAAGTAGCTAAATGTGAACCAAATGATCATGAATGCTAAGATTGCAGAAAACTTAGCGCGCTCAGCAAAAGAACCGATGATCAAGCAGCAAGTGATCGTTGCGAACACTGCTTGGAAAGCCATAAATACATACTCAGGAATCACAACACCCTTACTAAAGGTTGCTGCAACTGATTCTGGATTCATACCACCCAAGAACAGACGATCTAGGCCACCAATAAATGCCCCACCTTCCGTGAATGCAAAGCTGTAACCATAAATCGACCACAACACTGTAATCATGGAGAAGACCATGAAACATTGCATGCAGATTGACAGGATATTTTTGCTACGTGTTAAGCCACCGTAGAACAAAGCCAAACCAGGCAGTGTCATCAGAAGCACTAAAGCTGTACACACCATCATCCATGCGGTATCGGCCTTATTACACTTTTCCGAGCAAAGCACGGCAGCAGGTGCCTCAGCAGCAGCTGTAGCGGCTGCAGGCGCTGATACAGCAGGTTTTGCATCATCAGCAAAAGCTGGTGCGCTCACCATCAAACCGGTAGAACCAATAGCCAAGGCCATAGCTCCACCAGCAACGAGTCGTTTAATCCAAGTTAACATTTTGAACCTCTCTTTAAAGTGCTGACGCGCCGGTTTCACCGGTGCGAATACGAATGACGTGCTCAACTGAGGAGACAAAAATCTTGCCATCACCAATCTTGCCAGTACGAGCTGATTTTTCAATTGCTTCAATCGCTCGCTCCAAGATGCCATCTTCAACAGCAGCTTCAATTTTTACCTTCGGCAAAAAGTCGACTACATACTCGGCACCGCGATACAACTCGGTGTGACCTTTTTGACGGCCAAAGCCTTTAACTTCAGTGACGGTGATGCCCGAAACTCCCACTTCCGAGAGAGCTTCGCGCACTTCGTCAAGCTTGAAGGGCTTGATGATTGCGGTAATTAATTTCATATGTTTCTCCGTTCAGAGGAAAGAATTAGAAAGTTTTTGTTAAAGAGATCAAACCGCCAGAGCGTCCAAGGTTTTTACCTTGTGGATTGTAGTAACCATAAGCTCCCTTGTATGTTGCTGCATTAGTTCCAACGTAAGCTACAGCAGCCGATAAACCAGCTCCAAAATCCTTAGTTAGGCCAAGCTTCCAATCGGTGTATGAATAAACAGTGCTATTACTAACAGTTGCAGGCACAAAGGTACTTACAGTAGGCTGATTTCCAGCAACATATTGGTAACCAATATGTCCGTTCGCGGTGATGCCATAAAAACCAGTGTCATAGTTAACTGTCAAGTCAGGGTAGTAAGAGCCCGATGAGTTTACGGTACCAAATAAAGTTGATACTGCGTAAGAAACTTTGGCAAATCCACTTAACGGGCCAAATGTAAAGTTTTGAGCAACGTAGACCTCGCTAGTATTTGGATTTGCTGCCTTACCACCAGAATTAGGAATCCCAGAAGTTGGGTAGTAGTACTGCAAGAACCCGATATCTGTTGCAAAACCTTCGCCAATCAATTCCTTCTTGAAGCCCGCGTAAAAATCCATTTCAATCGGAGCAGACACATTACTTGAGCTATTTGCCGGATAATTATTCGAACCACCTGCGCCATAGGAATCCCCAATCCAGCTAATTGAGCTGTTCCAGTTACCAATATAGAAACCACTTTCATGAGCGTAATCAAATCCGCCTTGAATCGCTGGCTTAAAATTTGACTGACTGAGACCACGGTAGCGATAGTCGTTTACCACTGTTACGTTTGCAGTAATCGGGCTAGCTTCTGGCGCCTCAGGGGCAGCTGCAGGTGCTGTTTGTGCAAATGCTGCTGTTGCGAATAAACCGGAAGCCGCTAGAGCGATGGCTGTCTTTTGAATCGTCTTCATATAAAACTCCTAAGTGGTCATGAAAAAGGGATAAATGCTTATTGCATGGAGTGATCATGAATGGCGAGGGATTCACGCATTTGTCACAATTCCCCCAAATAATGCATATGCACGATTTTGGTGCTTACTAATGCACCATTTCAGTTCGTTTTAGTACATTTCCCCTGTTTTTAGCGGTTTCTGCATGATTTTGGCTATACAACTTAAAATGGTTATTGTGTCTTTTAAGCAACTCTCTACA
The DNA here is from genome assembly GCF_018882095.1 of Polynucleobacter sp. CS-Odin-A6. Lineage (GTDB taxonomy): Bacteria > Pseudomonadota > Gammaproteobacteria > Burkholderiales > Burkholderiaceae > Polynucleobacter. The sequence continues at coordinate 90,481 of NZ_JACVPD010000001.1, read as the reverse complement.
GAACGGCGGGCAACACCATGCAAAAACCAGGCGAAATCCTAGAACAAATTCAGCGCATTGCGAGCGATATGCAAAACAAGGTTGGTGATGCCATTCGTAATTCACCTGCACAAGAAATTGAAAAGAATGTACGCGCGATGATGAACCAAGGCTTTCAGAAGATGGATCTAGTAACACGCGATGAGTTTGAGCTGCAATCGAAAGTCTTGGCAAAGACTAGAGAGAAGTTAGAAGCCCTTGAGGCTAAAGTTGCTGCTCTAGAAAAGTCATAATCTGCACTTCAACTTCATCGGAAATTATTCCGGATGAAACTCATCAAAGAAGTTTGAGTAGGCTTCTTCAGAAAAAAACTGTTTTGCATTGACTCGTGCTGGGGCAGTATGCAAAACGGAGAGTTGATAGATCCTTGCGCCGTTATCTGGGGTAATTTTTGTAATCCAACGCACTCGCATTGATTGCTCTACGGCACCTGTAGACTGCAACTCTAAAAAATAATCTTTTGTAGAAATCCGCTGGCGATTTGTAGTTTGATAAAACGCTTCAACACTTACTTCACTTTCTAAACTCACTTTAGCTCTATTGAGTAAATTGCCTTGCAACTGCTCTAATAATTTTGGCACAAGCGTTACTTGATCTTTAGTCAGACGAATAGTACTCACTGAATAAATATCATCATCAATTTTTACCGCTTCTAACGTCTGTGGTATCTCTTGATTTTGATAGGGAAGGCGTCGCTCAATTTTCTCAGACTTACCTGGAAATAATGCGCTGTAGCCTTCTTGGGGAGACTGTATAGTGCGCCAATCCAACTTGGGACTACAGGCGATCAACAGAAATGAAAATACTAGGAATACTCCAAGTTTTTGGAGCATGGGTTTAGACAACCCCAGCTTCATGTGCCTGCTGATCTGCATGATAGCTAGACCGAACCATAGCGCCTACTGCAGCATGGGAGAAGCCCATGGCATATGCCTCTTCTTCGAAATGCTTAAACACATCAGGATGAACGTAGCGCTGCACTGGCAGGTGATGACCAGACGGTGCTAAGTACTGGCCAATAGTGAGCATGTCGATATTGTGCTCACGCATATCGCGCATCACTTCCAAAATTTCTTCATCGGTTTCACCTAAGCCGACCATCAAGCCACTCTTCGTTGGAATGTGAGGAAAGCGCTCCTTAAAGTCTTTTAATAACTTGAGAGAGTGGGCATAGTCTGCGCCGGGTCTTGCTTGCTTATACAAACGCGGTACAGTTTCTAAATTGTGATTCATAACATTGGGTAAACCGTTTAGTGCATGCTCAGAAAAAATATCCAAAGCCTTGTCTAAGCGTCCGCGAAAATCTGGAACCAACACTTCAATGCGTGTATTCGGTGACAAACTTCTTGTTTGAGAAATGCAGTCTACAAAATGCATGGCGCCGCCATCACGCAAATCATCACGGTCTACGCTAGTAATCACCACATAATTTAATTTGAGGGCAGCAATCGTGCGCGCTAAATTACCAGGCTCTTTTGTATCCAGCGGATCTGGTCTGCCATGTCCCACATCACAAAATGGGCAACGACGCGTACATTTATCACCCATGATCATGAAGGTAGCCGTGCCTTTGCCAAAGCACTCTCCAATATTCGGGCAGCTCGCTTCCTCACAAACAGTGACTAATTCATTTTCACGGAGAATCTGTTTGATTTCTGAAAAGCGTGAATTTCCGGAGGCTGCCTTTACCCGAATCCAATCAGGCTTCTTGAGAACTTGCTCCAGGGGCACAATCTTGATTGGAATGCGCGCTGTCTTCTCGCTCGACTTCTGCTTGCGTGAAGCATCGTAGTCTAAGTCTTGCCGAGGATTACTAGTATCGGTAATGGGATCGAGATCCAGCTTATTTGTGGTCATGATGAAATCAGTTGCTTCTGCAAATGCCCTAAGAGGGTTTGGCTAATCATGTCCGTATTGTCCTTGATCCCCAAGGTTTGCATATCAACTGTTTTTAAACCCTCATAACCGCAAGGGTGGATACGGGAGAATGCCGCCAAATCCGTTGCCACATTTAAGGCAAGGCCATGATAGGAGCAGCCTTTGGAGACTTTCAGGCCCAGGGCGGCAATCTTCGCGCCCTGATGCTCCAACGAAGAGGAGGGGCCCTGCGCCACATAGATGCCAGGGGCGCCAAGCTGTCTTTCTGCTGAAATACCAAAATCCGCTAGGGTGTCGATCAAAGCCTGTTCAATACGAGAAACCAGCTCTTTTACAAAAATCCCCAAACGCCTGAGATCTAATAGGAGATAGACCACGATTTGTCCGGGGCCGTGATAGGTGATCTCACCACCTCGGTCTACTTGAACCATAGGAATGTCATTGCTGGGAGAATGCAGATTGCTTGGATCACCTGCCAGGCCCAAAGTAAAAACCGGGGGATGTTCTAGGATCCAAATTTCATCAAGCGTATCGCCGTTACGCTGTTGCGTAAAATCCCGCATCGCTTGATAAGTCCATTCGTAATCAGCTACTCCCAGACGTTTTACTATGAAAGACATGAGCTAGCTTAGAGCACAACACTAACTAAAGGATGTGTCGATAAAGTGCGGTACAGCTCATCTAACTGCTCACGGCTTGTTGCAGTGATGGGTAAAGTAATACCCAGATAATTTCCATCTTTCGAGGGTCTTTGCTCAACTTTGCTCTCATCAAATGTCGGATCAAATTGACGAGCAATATGAATGATCGCAGGAAGATAGTCTGGATTGGCTTTACCCATCACCTTAATTGGAAACTCCGATGGGTATTCAATGAGAGATTTCTGTTCTTCAGTCATGCATTTTTTCTTTCTTCATTTTTACTTTATGGATTGCGGTGATTGGGCATGCCTAACCAAGCACTGCTAATGATGTTTCTAATGCAATGCAAGCGCCGATGGAAAAAATGATCTGCACCTGGCACCACTTGAACCGTTAATTCTTGAGGTCGCGCCCAATCAAGCACATCAATCAACGGAATAGTTTCATCTAATTCACCATGGATCAGGATTGTATCGGGAGGTACGGGAGCCAATACCCACTTGCCCGCTGCGCTACCTACCATGACCAGTCGCTCGGCTGGCCGACCCAAATCTGCTAACCTTTGGACTAAATGAGTGCCAACAAAGCTGCCAAATGAAAACCCTGCAACTACTAAAGGTAAGGTATTCACAGTCTGAATCCATGCTTGATGTAAGTCTGCCTCAACTTGACCCCAACCTACAGGGTTACGCATCCAATTAGCTACATGCAGCAAATCCTCCATCTCACCAATACCGTCGTCATGCACGCCTGCTGAAGTGCCTACTCCGCGAAAATTCGGACGTATGCTGACGTAACCCAGCTGATTGAATGTACGTGCGACCGTTTGCGCAACCTTGTTATCCATCGTTCCACCCATCAGGGGATGCGGATGCGCTACCAAGGCTAAACCCCTCACTGAGAAGTCTGGGTTATTTTTTAATTCATCAGGTAGATCAATCGACATTTCAATCTTACCTACAACACCATCAATATGAATTATTTTTGTACGGCCATTCATGAAGTGCGCTTTCTGAAATCTTTTTAAGCTAACTGCAGACGCCCTACTGGACGCCCTTGGATTAAATGAGACTGAATAATTTCCTCAACATCTTCTGTATCAATAAAGGTATACCAAATGCCCTCGGGATATACCACCATGACGGGGCCATCAGAGCAACGATCTAAACATCCCGCTTTATTAATGCGGATATTGCCCGAACCAGATAGACCCAATTCTTTTACGCGTTTTTTTGCGTAATCAAATAAGGCGAATGCATTATGGCGATCACAACAGTCTTCGCCATTACTGCGCTGGTTTAGGCAGAAAAATACATGGTGTTTAAAACTCATACACAGCCTTGTTCAAGGTTTTAGATTAAAGGTAGATTTATTTCGAATCACCCAAAGTAAAGCTAATGGCAACCATACCACTGAAACCCACCGCATTAATTCATTAAAGTGCAACAGTCGCCCTTGGTACCAGTGCCGTAAGACAAGAATAAAGTAAGGATTGTCCGGCAAAAGATTAATTGCGATGGTGGCGCTGACCAAACAAACGACTGCAAGCCAAGCTTTACTGAGACCAGAAAAATGTAAGGCCCATCTCAGCAACAGACTTCCTAAAACCATTCCCCAGATAGCTCCAGCTGTAAGCCAGAGCAAACTGAATTCTGCCCCGAATTGCAAAGCCGTGAAGATAACTTTTACTAATACAGTAAAACAAAGTAAGCCATTTAAGATGCCCCACTGAGGTGCCTTAGCTCGCATCCCTAAGGACAGCAATAGTCCTGTACCTAGCCAACACATTGCAGTAATGATGGACTCCTGGATGACATGGTTTACCACGATCGTTCCCCAGTCAACGGAGGCAAAAATAGCATGCCCCCATACCCCAGTACCCAACCAAGAGCTCTGGGGATAAATCTGAGCCCAAGGGAAGAGTAGAAATAATGCGCAGGCAGCCCAGTTCAAACCAAACCACTGATCAAATCGTCGGCGAACCGCACTACCAGATAGCCACTGGGGACCCAAAGGGATAGCCAATAAGCCACCCAACAAGCCACCTAAAACATTAGCCCACCAATCCATCTGACTTGGAATCCGAGTGGGCAACCAAGTTTGTAAGGATTCCACGCTAAAAGCCAAGATGGCACTGAAACTCAAACCAATGCCTAAGGCAACAAAATTGCGCCAGCGGGGATAGCAGGCAAAGACCAGCAAAAATCCTAGGGGGATGTAAGCCAATAAATTTGCTGAGACATCAAAAAGCGTGATAAACCGTGGCAAAGGAGCATCTAGCCATGCCCAAGCTGCAATCCCATTCTGAAAGTTGAAATCAAAGGGATTGAGGCTGACGTAAATGATTAATAGCGCATAACTCAAGCTAATAGCTCTGGCCAAAGGCATTGCCTGGAGAGGCCAAATGAACTTGCGAGGACGCTGATCTTCTTGATGCATCCCCTTATTCTAGGTCAGCCAGGTCAGATCTTTCTACAATAGGCAAATGAGTCCGAATTGCATCCTAGAACGCGTCGCTACAAGCCAATCTACTAATGATGATTTAATGGCCCGTTGGCGTGCCGGAGAATTGATCGATCCCGTTGCCCGGATAGCACATGAGCAGACTGCCGGAAAAGGGAGGGCTGGAAGAGTGTGGTTATCCAATCCTGAAGATTCCCTCTGCTTCTCCTTAGCCCACCCTTTCCACAAGCGCCCAAATGAAGTAAGCGGCCTCAGTCTAGCAATAGGCTTAGCAGTTATTGCTGGTATTGCTGCGGCATTAGGAATCAGTGAAGCCGCTTTATATCAACAAGGTTTGCGACTGAAGTGGCCCAATGATCTCCTAATAAATAATGCCAAGCTGGGCGGCATCCTGATTGAAGGCGGTCAAACCAATCCAAACTCACTCACCTGGATGGTGATCGGCCTTGGCCTAAACTTGCGCAACGCAGACAGAATTTCGCATCGTTTGGAGGCGCAGCCATCCCTCGGTGCGGCTTCCTTAGATCAGTTGGTACCGAATCAGATGCCGATTCCAGATACCGAGTTTATTTGGCTCAAATTGATTGAATCATTTGAAAAGCATATTACCGAATTCGATCTCCATGGCTTTGGATACTTTAAAAATAGTTGGGCGCAGTGGGATGCCTTCGCAGAACAAACCGTTTGCATTTCTAGTGCTAGCAATGAATCCATTATCGGCATTGCTACCGGAGTAGATGACAGCGGCGCTCTTCTTCTAAAACAACATGACAAAACCATGAGTATTCATGCGGGTGATGTTTCTTTGCGAGTGCAAACATGAGTCTTTATTTGGTATTTGATATTGGTAATACTCGCCTCAAATGGGCTGCCGTTGAGTCAACGCAAAACATTGCCGATCGCAACAAAAAATTGTGGGCCTACTCTGGATCTATTAGTAGCAAGTCCTTCCAATCAGCCGAGCTTCGCGCAGAGTTATCGGAATATATTTCTAAAACCTTGCCAAGACCCGATGCCATTGGCTTTTGCTGTGTGGCGGGCGATTCTGCAATGGAAAATCTGCGTAGTCTTTTTCCGCAATGGCAGGATCTCAATTGGCAACAGCTTCAAGGCAATAGCCCCTATGAGGGAATGCGTACGCTCTATCAAGAACCCATGAAGTTGGGTGCAGATCGTTGGGCAGCGCTGATCGGCGCAAGAGCACTCTCTAGCACCAACACACTGGTAATTAATGCAGGAACAGCAACCACCATTGATTTACTAGGTAGCAATGGTGTTCACTACGGCGGCTGGATTTTGCCGGGGCTAAGTTTGATGCAAGAAAGTCTGCAAAGCAATACTGCGCAACTCCCATTAGCAGTTCGCTCCAGCACCATCACAACTCAAGCCAGTTTTGGCACAACAACGAATGCGGCAATTACGGGCGGTTGTGATGCAGCCCAAATCGGGGCAATCTTACGCGCGGCTAATTTAGCTAAAGAAATAAATCATCCAGTAGCGCGCATTTGGATTGATGGTGGTAATGCCAAAATTTTGGCAAATGAAATCAAGCAATTTCCAGAGTTAGCAGCGCTGCCGATTGAACCTATAGAAGGTCTGGTTTTACGCGGTCTTTGGGCTTGGCTACTTAGCAAGATCTAAGCTTCCTGAGCCCGTCTTCATTCCACACCCTAATTAGTCTCTGGTGCGGATTTTCCCTAAAAGGGTCGTTGTAGAGCGCTCATACAAAAATGGAATAGAGATCGCTTTACCGCCCCAGGATTTGACCAAGCGGGCTTCCTCTAAAGTATCGATTTCATAATCACCGCCCTTGATATAAATATCCGGACGAATTTGGGTAATGAGATTCACTGGCGTCTGCTCAGCGAATAACACCACCAAATCTACGCTCTCTAGAGCTGCCAATAAAGCCTGGCGATCAGCCTCGATATTGATGGGTCGATCATCTCCTTTTCCAAGCATCTTTACTGAAGCATCTGAGTTCACTCCCACCACCAGACTAGCTCCCAATTCTCTAGCTTGAGCTAAGTAACTGGCATGTCCACGATGCAGAATATCAAAGACGCCATTAGTAAACACAACTGGTCTTGGAAGCTTGGCAATACGGGCATCCAATTCTTTTGGGGGGCAGACTTTGAGCTCAAAGGAGGGCAACGGAATGGTGGTCATAGCGCCATATTAATGGCATTGAGCTGAGTTCAACGATATTTACCAGAATGTCTTAGACTTGGAGATAAAATTCCAAGCAAAAGGCTCAAGATGATTTGCAATATAACTAGGCATTTATTGGCACTGCTGTTGCTCATTTCAGCAACCCAGTTTACACAGGCCGCCCCTTCACTACCCACAAGTTGCAGTCCCCTGCTATCAAAAACCTTCCCAAGACTACAGGATGAGGCACCCCAAAACCTTTGCCAATACCAAGGCAAGGTGATCTTGGTAGTGAATACTGCGAGTTTTTGTGGATTCACAAGCCAATATGAAGGTCTAGAGAGCTTATATGCCAAATACAAAGATCGTGGCCTTGTTGTTCTGGGATTCCCATCGAATGATTTTGGGCAACAAGAACCTGGCAGCAATAAAGAAATTGCGGACTTCTGCAAGAACACCTATGACGTCAAGTTCCCTATGTTTGCCAAGAGCTCAGTTAGCGGAAGTAATCCTAACTCCTTATTTAAGATGCTGATTGCCAAAACCGGTACGACACCTAAATGGAATTTTTACAAATATCTCATCGACCGCAACGGCAATGTAATAGATGCGTATGGCAGTATGACCAAACCAACTAGCGCCAGCCTTACTGGTGAGATTGAAAAACTTCTTGGAGAAAAAATTTAGTGGTTAAGAGAAAAGTTGCCATTGTTGGCGCTGGTATTTCTGGTTTAGGTTGTGCCTATGCATTAAGACAGCATCCTGATTTAGACATCACTCTATTTGAAGGCGGGAATCATATTGGTGGTCACAGTAATACTGTAGACATCTCGCTAGAAACCCCTCAAGGCAAGATGACGCATGGAGTAGATACGGGGTTCTTAGTATTTAATCGCAAAACCTATCCGCGCCTAGTACGCCTCTTTGAAGAGATCAAGGTTCCGATTGCGCCATCTGAGATGTCGTTCTCGGTATCGATTGATGCTAGTGGAAAAACGGGGCGCTCCAAAAAAATTGAATGGGCTGGAAATGATCTCAATTCTTTTTTTGGGCAACGGTCTAATCTGTTCTCGCCATCATTTTGGAGGATGGCCTACGATATCTTGCGCTTCAATCGTCTAGCTACTCAACTAGCCGAAGAACAAATTAGCGCCAAACTGGAATACTCTGAACCGGATGAGTGCATTAAAGATTTTTTAGATCGCAATCGCTTTAGCACCAGCTTTAAAGAAAATTATTTCCTACCAATGATTGGCGCAATCTGGTCATGTTCCGTTGAGCAAATGCTGGAATTTCCGATTCAGACGATGGTGCGCTTCTGTCACAACCATGGTCTATTACAAATTCAGAATCGCCCTCAGTGGCTCACTGTTCAAGGGGGGTCACGTGAGTATGTCAAGCTGTTACTAGCAGCCTTGGAAAAACACCAAGTGAAGGTTTTGCGCGAGTCGGTTACCCGTGTTAATGCAAGTCAAAATGAACAGGTCCAAGCAGAAGTAATTACATCCACCGGTTCACATTGGTTTGATGAAGTAGTAATGGCTTCCCATAGCGATCAGACCTTAGATTTAGTTCATGGCATTGCGCAAGACACCCGCAATATTCTGGCATCAATCCCTTACCAGAAGAATCGGGCTATTTTGCACACCGATACGGACTTCTTGCCTGCCAATGAGCGTTGCTGGGCGGCCTGGAACTACACTGCAAAGTCTGGTGCCACCCCTACTGCACAACAACACGTCAGCGTAAATTATTTAATAAATCGCTTACAGCCCTTGCCTAAGGCCCTTCAAGGCACGCAAATTATTGTGAGCTTAAATCCACTAACGGACCCGAATCCACAGTTGGTGCACGAAGAAATTCATTATTCGCACCCTGTATTTGATATGCGTGCTGTGCAGGCGCAAAAAGAACTGCCCCTGATTCAGGGCAACGCCTCTATTTGGTATTGCGGTGCATGGACGGGCTTCGGCTTTCATGAGGATGGCTTGCGCTCTGGCGAGCTAGTAGCAAAGGATCTGATAGAAAGCATCTCCCATCGCGTTCAATCAAACTCGACTCAAGATGCTGAGTAGATGAATTTACCCACGATTAATTTTGGAGCGGTGCAGCATCGGCGCTTTCGTCCTGCCCAAAATGCATTTGGTTATGGTGTATTTACTTTATCCATTCCAATGCGTGCGCGCAAAGCAGATAAGGCGCTGCTGAGCAAACATGGCTTGAGAGATAACCAATTCGGACTTTTTTCATTCTACGATCAAGATCATGGAAGGGGTAGCGGGAATAGCCTCGTCTGGGTTGAGCAGATTCTTCAAGAGAGTCGTATTCCTCATATTGATGGGGAGATTTGGCTGCAAACATTCCCAAGAGTGCTGGGCTACGTTTTCAATCCCGTGAGCTTTTGGATTTGCACCAGATCAGATGGTCAGGTTCAAGCAGTACTGGCGGAAGTCAACAATACCTTTGGTGAGCGGCACGGCTACCTTCTGTACCATGATTCTGGCGAACCCCTAAAGTCTGGAGAGTCGCTCGTTAGCAAAAAAGTGTTTCATGTTTCCCCTTTCTGCGATGTCAGTGGGAACTATCACTTTCGCTTTTTATTCCCCCAAGACAGTAGTTCCAAAAGAAACCTCGTCTGCCGTATTGAGCTCCATGAAGATGGGGCCCCGCTGATTAACACTAGCATTAGTGGACTCACTCAACCCTTGGAAAAAAGTGCGCTCTATTTGGCCTTTCTGCGTTACCCGCTGATGAGTTTAGGAGTCATTGGTAGAATCCATTGGCAAGCCTTGAAGTTATGGCTTAAAGGCGTTCCTTTTTACTCAAAACCCCAACCCCCTGAAACTGAAATTACTCGATGAATCGCCCCGGTCAATCTCTGCTATCCCGTCTGATATTTTCTCGTCCAGAGAAGCATCAATCTAAACTAGAGCAACATCGTGCAAGCACTGAAGTCTTATTGGGCTTACTATCCAAATTACGCAGTGGGCATCTTAAGCTGACTTTGCCCAACCAGGAAGTAAAAGAGTTTGGCAATAGGTCCGATGAACTTCATGCAGAAATCCAAGTATTAGATTGGTCCGTATTTAAGCAAGTGTTGTCGCATGGCGATATTGGCTTTGCTGAGAGCTACATTCGTGGCGAATGGAATACACCGAATCTCCAGGCTGTTCTGGAGCTCACCGTTCGAAACCGCGCCATCTTAGAAAAAGCCATCTATGGAAGTTGGTTAGGCTCTATTGCTTATCGCGTGAAGCATTGGTTTCGAGATAACTCGAAATCGGGTAGCCGTAAAAATATTCATGCGCACTATGATTTAGGTAATACCTTTTATACGCTTTGGCTAGACCCCACTATGAGCTATTCCAGTGCGTGGTTCTCGGAAGGCGACAAACAATCGCTGATGGATGCCCAGCGCGCCAAGATCACGCGCATTCTTAAATCAATCCATACCAAAGCAGGCGATCAAATACTGGAGATCGGTTGTGGTTGGGGTGGTTTCATGGAAGAAGCCTTAAGAAATGGTAATCAGATCACCGGCCTGACTTTATCCACAGAACAAAAAGTCTTTGCAGAGTCTCGACTAGAAAAAGTTGTGGCGGAAGTAGGTGGCTCGCAAAAATTTGAGGTTCGCCTACAAGACTACCGGGATTGCAAGGAGCAGTTTGACGGTATCGCCTCTATTGAAATGTTTGAGGCCGTTGGAGAAAACCATTGGGGTGAATATTTCGAGACGATTGCCAAACGACTCAAAGCAGGTGGTAGAGCGTGCATACAAACCATTGTGATCGCAGAAGAGCTATTTGAACGATATCGCCACAGCACTGACTTTATTCAGCAATATGTTTTCCCCGGGGGCATGCTTCCTTCTCCCTCTAAATTCAAGGCAGCTGCTGCTAAGGCGGGCCTAATAGTGGAATCCGAGTTTGCCTTTGGTGCTGACTACGCAAAAACCTTATGCCTTTGGCGCGATAGTTTTAATCAAAAAATAGAAGAAATTTATCATCTCGGTTTCGATGAGGCTTTTGTGCGTCTCTGGAATTTTTACCTCATGTATTGCGCTGCTGGTTTCGCTGAAAAGAATATTGATGTCATGCAGTACACCTTGAAACATCAGAATATTCACTCTAGAGCCGAACTAGCATCATGAAACAAAAGGGAATCGATAGTTTTGCCAATAAACGCATCTGGGTGATTGGTGCCTCTAGCGGTATTGGCGAAGCCTGTGCAAGAGCCTTTCTCAAGGCCGGTGCAAAAATAGCGCTCTCAAGTCGTCGTACCGAGCGACTAAACTCCATTGCACAATCAGTAGATCAAGCGCAAACCTTGGTTCTTCCGCTCGATGTTACCCATACAGATCAACTAGTATCGGCTTATCAAACTATCCTCGAAAACTGGGGTGGCCTAGATTTAATGTTGTTTGTCTCTGGTGTATATACCCCACTGCGTGCTGATAATTTTGACTTCGAGATTGCACAGAAAACAATTGATGCAAATCTGCTTGGGCCTATGCGAGCAGTTGCCGTTGTCTTGCCTGAAATGCTCAAAAGCCATGCTGGTCATATTGCAATTGTAGGTAGCGTAGCCGGATATAGTGGGCTCCCCAAAGCTTTGGCCTATGGACCCAGTAAAGCAGGAATTATTAATTTTTGTGAAAACCTCTTTTACGACTTGCTGCCGGAAGGTGTCAGTGTCCACATGATTTCTCCAGGATTTGTCGCTACTGAAGCTACTGCGCAAAATGATTTTGAAATGCCAGCACTCATCACTGCAGATGAAGCGGCTAAAGAAATTCTAGAAGGAATTCAGGCTGGAAAGTTTGATATTCATTTCCCCAAGCGGTTTTCAGGATTCTTGAAATTTCTTAGAATACTGCCATACCCACTCTACTTTTGGATTATCCGACGCTTCGTCAAAATCTAAAGCTTAGCAATTATTTGAACTTATCCTTACGGATTTTTTGCTCTAAATAATCCATCACTGTGATTGTCTTGGCCTTTGTTCCAGCAATTGAAGGTGAAGTGACATAACGGCCTTGCATCACAATGGTCGGCACACCATCTATCCGATAGGTATCTGCTAACTGTCTTGCAGCACGCGCCTTAGATACCACTGCAAATGAGCGGTAGGTCGCCAAGAAAGTATTACGATCAATTCCCTGAGAAGCTACCCAATCTGCAATCTCATTTTCGGTCATCAAACGCTTATTGTCTTTATGCATGGCATACATGACTTTTTCATTCATGGCATCGCCTTTACCCATTGCCTCTAAGGCATAGAACAACTGGCTATGGGGCATAAAGTCATCCCGGAAAGCAACCGGCACCCTACGAAATACCACATCCTTAGGCTGGCGCTTAACCCATGCGCTTAACTCAGGCTCAAAGTCATAGCAATGCGGGCAGCCATACCAAAAAAACTCGATCACCTCAACCTTACCCTTGGACTCAACAGGTTGAGCTATGGGCAGAATGCGGTAGTCAAAGCCCTCTTCAATCTTGGAAGTTTGCGCTCCTGAAAGACTGGAGAAGCAAAGAATAAAACCGAGGATGGTGATAGATAAAAGGGCTCGCTTCGACTGAGATATGGTCATCATGATTTGCTCGATTTAATAACGCTAGGTTTAATGCCCATGCCATTGAGCTTATCTCGCACGGGATTGCTTTCTTCAACACTATTATATGGACCTACGCGAACACGCCACAAGGTATTACCTTCGCTAGTAATCTCACTCAGTTGCGACTGAATCCCTTGAATAGCCAAATTGGCCTTTTGTGCATCAGCGTCTGCCTGTTTATTAAAGGCGCCTACTTGTAAGAAATAGATCGCGTCAGATTTTGCGGCCGGGGCTGGAGCCGTCTCTGTAGGCTTTTTACCGGAAGCCAAGTCGCCAATTGGATCTGGGCCATTGGCAGCAGGTACAGAAGGTTTTCCTTGCAAAGGTTTATTCAGATCTAAGGGTCCTGCTGGCGCCGATGCCTCACCTTCAGCCGAGCCAGATTTAATCGTCAATGGAAGATTGGGTGCCCTTACTCCAGGACGTTCCTGTGGAGTGTTTTTTGAGAGATAAAACGCAATCACAAATGCCACACCCAAGCCAACTCCTAAGCCCAGGATAAAGCCCAAGATAGTGCCTCCATACTCTGAGCCTAAAGCATCCGATTTTGAAGTGTAGTCACTCTGTTGATTCGTTTTTTTCATTTCGTCTCCAAGCTTCTTTTTTACTTCTTTAGCGCTACTAAACACTCATAGCTTACATCTTAGCGGGCGCTGAAACACCCAATACTTTTAAACCATTTTCAAGCACTTGGCGAGTTGCAGAAAGCAAAGCCAAGCGAGCCAGCTTTAAGGCAGCATCATCCACCAAGACACGATCTGCGTTGTAGAAGGTATGGAAATCTCCCGCTAAATCCCGTAAATAAAACGCTAAGGCATGCGGTGCTAAATCTGCGGCTGCGTCAGTCAAAACCTCTGGATATTCAGCTAAGCGACGAAGTAGATGATCGGAGGCCTTACTTTGCAGCAAAGAAAGATCGACTTTCTTCAGGTCAGATGCCTGCCCGCCCCAGTGAGCCAAGATGGAACAAATGCGTGCATGCGCATATTGCACATAGAATACCGGGTTCTCATCATTTTGCTGCAATGCCAAATCAATATCAAAGACAAATTCAGTATCGGCCTTACGTGAAATTAAGAAAAATCGCACAGCATCTCTACCACGCTGTAATGCGATCTCGCGCTCTTCAGAGCTCATCTCTGACGTAATCCCACCAGACCACTCAACTAAGTCACGCACAGTCACATAAGATCCTGCGCGCTTAGAAATTTTGACTTCCTCGCCATTGCGCATGACCGTGACCATCTTGTGAAGTACATAGTCAGGGTAGGTTTTAGGAATATTCCAGCCACGCTTCTGTGCTACGCCCTGTAAGCCAGAGCGGACGCGGGCAATCGTGCCATGATGATCGCTACCTTGAACGTTAATTACCTTCTCAAAGCCACGCCCCCACTTGCTGGTGTGATACGCAACATCCGGTACAAAATAAGTAAAGCTACCATCAGACTTGCGCATGACGCGATCTTTGTCATCACCATCATCGGTAGTTTTAAGCCAAAGCGCACCCTCAGACTCATAGGTCTTCCCAATACTCTCCAACTCTTCGACAATTTTTGCAACACTACCATCGGTATACAAGGAAGACTCTAGGTAATAGCAATCAAACTTCACACCAAAGATTTTTAAATCAATGTCCTGCTCATTACGCAAGTAAGCAACAGCAAATTGACGAATAGTCTCAAGCTTTTCTGCATCAGATAAATCCTCTTGATGGCTTGGGGCCGCCTTAAAGGCGGCTGCAATCTCGGCAATGTATTCACCGTTATAGGCATTTTCTGGCCAAGCAGCATCACCAGGCTTGAGACCATTTAATCGGGCCTGAACAGAAAGCGCCAAATTGGCAATTTGTACACCAGCATCGTTGTAATAAAACTCACGGTGTACTTTGATTCCCTGGGTTGCCAATAAGTTTGCCAATGCATCACCTAGCGCAGCTTGTCGGCCATGACCAACGTGCAATGGACCGGTAGGATTAGCGGAGACAAACTCAATCATGGCACTTGGGACTAGAGCATTCTCTGGTGCCAATTGACCAAACTGGGAACCTGCCGTCAATACCTCTTGAACCACTGTAGTTTTGGCAGCATTACTCAGTCGGAAGTTAATAAATCCAGGGCCTGCAATTTCGCAAGCAGCAATTAGATCGCCATAACCGGGTTGCTTCTCTAAGCGCTCAACAAGTATTTGCGCCAATTCCCGTGGATTGAGCTTCCAGGCCTTAGAGAGCTGGAGTGCAATATTACACGCCACATCTCCGTGATCTACGGACTTAGGGCGCTCCAAACGGGGCTGCGGGGCCTCGCCTAAACCACGCTCCTGAGCCAAGCTCTGCAATACGACGCTGAGCATTTCGATTAAACGATTTTTATTAGTTAACAGCATAGATAAGTGAGTTTATCAGGTGGTAAGCTATTGAAATGATCTATCAATTTCGCTCGAAAGCAGGACCAGATGTCATTATGTTGGCTGATCTGACCCAGCGGATATTTGATATTTTGGCTCGTCCCTTGGAGCCCAGAGGGATTTTGACAGTTGAGCAATTACCACTCTTGATAACCGCCCTAGAAACTGCCATTTTGAAAGATTTAGGAGATCGAGCTAATAGCAATCCAGAGGCACAAGATGGAGGTGAAAAGCCAAGGCTGGCGGATAGACTAGGGCAGCGCGCCTACCCCTTCTTAGAGCTTATGAAGCAGGCCAGGGAGCAAGATGAGCCAGTAATGTGGGGCGTTTGACGCTACGCACCCACCCAATCAATATTTAATCGATTGAACTAGCCAATTGGCGACGCACATCCTCAATAGACTCATCACGGCGCTTAGCGAGATCTTCTAGCTGATCCGCAGAAACTTTACCGACGTTGAAATACTGTGCATCTGGATGGGCTAAATAAAAACCACTGACACTTGAGGCGGGATTCATAGCCATCGATTCAGTCAAGGTCATGCCAATATCTTCAGAGCCAATCACACGCAATAAATCCTTCTTAACCTCATGCGCAGGACAAGCGGGGTATCCAGGAGCTGGGCGAATACCACGGTACTCTTCATTAATCATTTGATCGTTTGTCAGAATCTCATCCGTTGCATATCCCCAAAGATCCGTTCGCACACGGTGGTGCATGAGCTCGGCAAATGCCTCAGCCAAACGATCGGCTAAAGATTGCAACATGATTGCGCTGTAGTCGTCATGCTTAGCATGAAACTCGGCAACCTTCTTCTCAACGCCATGCCCCGTAGTGACTGCAAAGCAACCTAGATAATCAGCCACATGCAAATCTTTGGGGGCAACATAATCCGCTAAACAACGATTGGGTCGACGCACACCATCGACTATCGGACGCTCAGCTTGTTGGCGTAAGTTATGCCAAACAAACAAAGGATGCTCGCGCGTTTCATCACTGTACAAAATGATGTCATCACCAACTGTATTAGCGGGGTAGAAAGCGACCACTGCATCCGCTTGAAGCCATTGGCCTTTGATGAGCTTATCTAACAGCGCCTGAGCATCTTCAAAAACTTTACGAGCCTCCACACCAACAACCTCATCATCGAGTATTGCGGGAAACTTACCGGCCAAATCCCAAGTCTGGAAGAATGGCGTCCAATCAATGTATTTGGCGATATCACTTAAAGCAAAATTCTTAAAGAGGCGGCGCCCAATAAACTTGGGCTTCTGCGGCACATAATGCGCCCAATCAATGAGCTCACGATTCTTACGCGCAGCTTCTAATGAAATAGTTGGGGCTGCCTTTTTATTCGCGTGCTGTTCACGAATGCGGACATAGTCATCCCGCAAGTCTTGAATAAATTTCTTAGCGCTCTCATCTGAAAGTAAGCTAGATGCTACTGAGACTGAGCGAGAGGCATCGGGGACATAGACTACTGGACCATCATAGTGTGGCGCAATCTTGACGGCAGTATGTACACGCGAAGTTGTTGCACCACCAATCATGAGTGGAATCTGACGTTCACGGAAGTAGTCGTCACGTTGCATTTCTTGGGCAACATAAGTCATCTCTTCCAAGGATGGCGTAATCAAACCAGAAAGACCAACAATATCGGCTTTCTCTTCCTTTGCACGCTTCAGAATTTCTGCGCAAGGAACCATCACACCCATATTGGCAACTTCGAAGTTATTACATTGCAACACTACAGTGACAATATTTTTACCGATATCGTGAACGTCACCCTTCACAGTAGCCATGACAATTTTGCCCTTGGCTTTTGCTTCGCCACCAGAAGCAATATGGAGACGTTTCTCTTCTTCAATATAAGGAATCAAAATAGCCACGGCTTGCTTCATCACACGCGCACTCTTGACTACCTGAGGTAAGAACATTTTGCCTTCACCGAATAAGTCACCGACGACGTTCATACCATCCATCAGCGGACCTTCAATCACCTCAATCGGCCTACCGCCATCACCCATGATTTGGGCACGTAGCTCTTCCGTATCTTCTTCAATGAAGGTCGTGATGCCATGGACTAAAGCATGCGTTAAACGCTCACGAACTAGTGAGTCACGCCAAACTAAATTCTCAACCTGCTTTGCACCACCGCCTTTAAATTGATCGGCGATATCAAGCAAACGCTCGGTTGGAGTTTTGCCTTCTTTTTCTTTAAATCGGTTCAGTACGACATCTTCAACCCGCTCTCGCAATTCAGGGTCTAAGTCTGCATAGACGCCAAGCTGCCCCGCGTTGACAATGCCCATATCCATACCCGCCTGAATAGCATGATATAAAAATACGGTATGAATTGCCTCACGTACACGGTCATTACCGCGGAATGAGAAACTGACATTAGATACCCCGCCACTTACTTTGGCGCCAGGTAAATTTTCTTTAATCCAGCGTGTGGCGTTGATGAAATCGACCGCATAGTTATCATGCTCTTCAATACCAGTAGCAATAGCAAAAATATTGGGATCAAAAATAATGTCTTCAGCAGGGAAGTCAATCTCATTGACTAGGATCTCGTAGCAACGCTGACAGATTTCTGTTTTACGCTGAAAGGTATCCGCTTGGCCTGCTTCATCAAATGCCATCACCACAGTCGCAGCACCATAACGGCGAATTAAACGGGCCTGTTTCCTAAAAGGCTCCTCACCCTCTTTGAGAGAGATCGAGTTCACAATCGGCTTACCCTGAATACATTTGAGGCCGGCCTCAATCACGCTCCACTTAGAGGAGTCCACCATGATCGGAACCCGCGCGATGTCGGGTTCAGAAGCAATCAGATTCAAGAAGCGGGTCATCGCAGCTTCAGAATCCAACATTGCCTCATCCATATTGATATCGATAATTTGGGCGCCATTCTCCACTTGCTGCCTTGCCACTACTAATGCTTCATCAAACTGATTATTCAGAATCATGCGTGAGAATGCTTTAGAGCCTGTGACGTTAGTGCGTTCCCCAATGTTCACAAAGCGGATATCGCTTGTGACATTGAAGGGCTCTAAACCAGACAACTTCATTGCTGACATAGCGGGTTTGTTTGCTAACTGACTGTCTTTGGCGCTCATGTTGCTTCCTCCGCGCTCTCGCGATAGAAAACACGTGGCTTACGCTTTGCCACTGCATTAGCAATCGCGCGGATGTGATCTGGAGTGGTTCCACAGCAACCACCTACCAGATTAACCAAGCCATCTTTTGCAAAGCCATCTACCAAGCTAGAAGTAATATCTGGGGTCTCGTCGAAACCGGTATCGCTCATGGGATTAGGTAAGCCAGCATTGGGATAACAAGATACAGCCGTATTACAGATACGAGCGAGCTCAGCGATATAGGGACGCATGAGCGCTGCACCTAAAGCACAGTTCAAACCAAAGGTAAGGGGCTTAATATGACGTAAGCTATTCCAAAAAGCTTCAACCGTTTGTCCCGACAAGATTCGACCGGAAGCATCCGTCACCGTTCCTGAAATCATCACCGGCAAACGCTCGCCAGTTTCTTCAAAAAATTCGTCAAGGGCAAACAATGCCGCTTTAGCGTTGAGCGTATCGAAAATCGTTTCAACTAAAAATAAATCAACGCCGCCTTCAAACAGGCCTTCAATCTGCTCTCGATAAGAAGCACGCAAGGTATCGAAGCTCACATTACGCGCACCAGGATCATTCACATCGGGAGAAATGCTAGCCGTCTTTGGAGTGGGTCCGATCGCGCCCGCAGCAAAACGGGGTTTATCTGGGGTACTGTATTTTTCACAAGCGGCGCGGGCTAATTGGGCGGAGACTACATTCATCTCACGCGCTAGGCTAGCCATCTTGTAATCTTCTTGCGCTACGGAAGTAGCACCAAAGGTATTGGTTTCAATAATGTCAGCACCGGCGTCCAAATACTGCTCATGAATCTTGCTGATAATGTGAGCTTGGGTCAGCACTAAGAGCTCGTTATTGCCCTTGATATCACCCGGATGATCCGCAAAACGGCTATTGCTAGGTAGGCCGCGATAATCAGCCTCAGTCAGCTTATATTGCTGAATCATGGTGCCCATGGCACCATCTAAAATCAGAATACGTTGCTTTAGTAGCTCAGGAAGCGCCTGACCACGCGTGTAAGTCTGCGATAAACCATTAAATTGCATTGCTTAACCGGAATTAATCTCTAGAATCTCCTATTGTATTGGCATTACGCCACTTTTATCTGACCCGGAGCCCTCATATGTTTGGAACTATCCCAGAATTCAATCAAAGCCTTGAAATGATGAAAACCATGTGGGGTCAAGGAGCGGCTGGGCAGATGCCGGGTCAATTTCCCTTCACTACGGATGCCTCCAAGGCTGCTGGAGGCTTTGGAGCCGCATTTCCTGGGCTCGATACAGATGAACTAGAGAAACGCATCAAAGACCTGAAAAGCGTTGAAAACTGGCTCAATCTCAACCTCAATATCTTAAAGTCAACTATTCAAGGCTTAGAAGTGCAACATGCCACCATGATGGCGCTCAAATCCTTTGGGGATGCTGTTTCAGCAACTGCTGCCGCTGCTAGCGGGGGATCAACAGCTGACTCCGGCACAAAAGCTAATAAAACTACCAAAGCTGCTAAACCACGCAAAACCGCAACACCCCGTCGTCGCAAAGCTGGCGACTCAACTTACCTCGACGAAGTAGGTAATTCAGATGAGCAATAGCCTCACCCATAGCAAATGTCATTTGATGAATATCTAATTCACGTTTAAATAAAACCGGCACTATCTCACGAGCAGTAGCCGGTTTTTTACAGGCCTCGATCGTCTCAGCCAAACGCGCATCATGATGGGATTTTAGTTGGTCAATTCGTGGCTTCATGCCGGTAAATGGTTTGCCATGGGATGGCAACACGAGCGTGTCATCAGGTAAAGGGAGATATCGATCTAAGGAGCTCAGATATAAGCCCAATGGATCAGCATCTGGATCGGCGTCATAGACACTGACATTCGTTGAAATGCGTGGCAACAACATGTCCCCCGAAATCAAGACACCAAGATCTTGGCAGAATAGTGAAGCATGCTCAGGCGCATGACCGAAACCCATCATGACTTGCCACTCATGTCCACCAATCAAAATCATTTCACCCTCAATGATGCGACGATATTGACGAGGTACACCTGGAACCATATTGCTGTAGTAATTGGAGCGCGCCCGAATTTTCTCTAAATCTTCCGGGGCACTTAATCCATGTTTCTGAAAGTGGTCAGCAGAACCGCCGCCACCGGCACGCGCACCAACTGCGGCGCCACCCTCTTTGTGGCTGAGCCATTGCGCAGTCAAATAATCTGTCATAGAAATCCACATTGGCACATTCCACTTCTCGCATAACCACTGAGAGAGTCCAATATGGTCAGGATGCATATGAGTAACGATCACTCTGATTACAGGCAAGCCTTCTAGCTGGGTAGCAAAGATCTGCTCCCATGCCGCTTTGGTTTCGTCGTTAGCAATACCGCAATCGACAATCGTCCATCCTTGGGCTTCTTCAAATTCATCTCGCAAAAGCCACAAATTAATATGATCCAAAGCAAAGGGCAGGCGCATGCGGAGCCAACGTACTCCAGGCGCCAGCTCTATCGAGCTACCGATTTCTGGCAAAGCATCCACTAGGGGATAATGAATAGCGCTAAGATCGCTGGGCTGGGTTTTGGTATTCATTTATTTCCATTCTAGGTTTGCTTTGACAACAGTGCCATCACCCTGCATCAATTGGTGCGATATCAATCCAGATAGCGGCTTTTGCCGTGGTTGTTATCGCACACTGACTGAGATTGCGGACTGGTCTGAACTATCTCATTCTGACAAGCTTGAAGTATTAGCAAAACTGAACGTCCGCAAACCTCAAACAACTCAGTAAGCATTTCTCAATGATGTTATTTATTCACATCCACAACTAAACGACCACGAACATTTCCAGCCATGAGTTCTGTAGCGTACTTCAAAGAATCTTCCAGGCTAATTTCATGTGAGATCTCTTCTAAAGTCTTCAGATCGACTAACTGACTCAGTTGCTCATAGGCTGCGATCCGTTTTGCTTTTGGCACAGGCACGCTATTAATGCCATACAGAGTGACGCCACGTAAAATAAACGGCGCTACGCTAGATGGAAAATCCATGCCCTGAGCAAGTCCACAGGCAGCAACAGCACCATCACTCTTGGTTTGTGCACAGGCATTAGCTAATGTATGACTTCCAACACTATCCAACACCGCAGCCCAGCGCTCTTTGGCCAAAGGCTTTCCAGGGGCGGATAAGGTGGCGCGATCGATCACCTCCGCTGCGCCCAACCTCTTCAGATAATCAGCCTCAGCCATACGTCCAGTGCTCGCCACAACAGTAAAGCCCAATTTACTCAGAAGCGTAATTGCGAAACTACCAACGCCACCAGCCGCACCCGTGACCAATACCTCACCATCGCTGGGCTTGAGACCATGCTTTTGAAGGGCCATGACACAGAGCATGGCGGTATAGCCTGCGGTACCAATGGCCAATGCCTGCTTTGGGGTAAAACCCTTCGGCAGAGGAATCAACCACTCCGATTTCACACGGGCCTGCTGGGCTAATCCACCCCAATGGCCCTCGCCAACACCCCAGCCATTGAGAAGCACCATATCGCCCACTTTGAAGTCTGGACTCGCACTCTCCAGGACCTCGCCCGCAAAATCAATCCCCGGAACCATAGGGAAGCTACGCACCACCGGGCCTTTGCCCGTAATGGCTAAGCCATCCTTGTAGTTCAGGGTCGAATAAAGCACTTTTACTTTGACATCGCCCTCTGGCAGGCTAGCCTCATCAACCTGAGAAAGTTCGGCCCGATAGCCTTGATCATCTTTATTTACCAAAATCGCTTTAAACATGTTTCTTCCTTTTAAAAGCGCTGCATTTTCCACAGCAAATACGTAATAGGTTTATCCTAACGAGCATTGCTAATTATGGAGGTTTCCATGAAAAAAATTCTATTATTAACTACGACTGCTGGCATGGCTGGCTTAGGGCTACTTGGTTGTTCATCCAGCCAAATTAATATGTCTATGGGTAATATGCGCCTCATCACCTCTAGCGCTGCGCCACAAGATGTCATGGATTTTGCCAATACTACCTGTAAGAATGATTTCTACCAAGGCGCTAGCTTTCTTTCCAAGGCTGGTAAGGAATATCGCTTTAAATGCGTAAAAGCTGAAGAGAATGAAATTCTGACACCTATTCCTGGCACAACCATTCCCGCTGAAGTGCCTGTCCCGTCGGCAGCGAAGTAAGCGGGTCAATAAGACAATATGTCCCCATTTACCTCTCAAGAGTTACGCAAAGGATTTTCTAGTTTTGCAACAGGGGTTACCGTTATTACCTGCTTAGATTCTAATCAACAAGCTCATGGCATCACGATCAGTTCTTTTAATACCGTTTCGTTGGAGCCGCCGCTCATTCTCTGGAGTCTGAAGAAGCACTCCCGCTTAATGCCTAACTTTGAAGTGGGTCACAAACAACTGATTCATGTGCTGGCACGCTCACAAGAAGCCATGGCGATGCATTTCGCTACGGTAAAAGAAAATCAGTTCATTGATATCCCACATAAAATTGCAGTCAGTGGACTTACCCAAATCGAGGGATGTGCCGCCTACTTTGAGTGCGAAACGATTTCTGTTCATCTCGGCGGTGATCACAATATTATTGTTGCCAAAGTGCTTCACCTCAAACACAGCCCAGAAAGCCAACCACTCATTTTTGCTCATAGCCAATTTGTTGGCCTAGATTTACCGCTTTAAAAAATACTCAATAATAGGAATTCATATGATACGTTTATGGGGAAGAAAAAGCTCTATCAATGTTCAAAAGGTTTTATGGTGCCTTGCAGAGCTAGGATTTGAAGAAGGCAAAGATTTTGAGCAAATTGATGCGGGCCTCCATTTTGGTAAAAATCGCACACCTGAATTTCTAGCGCTGAATCCTAATGGCCTAGTGCCAACGCTTGAAGATGGTGAGCTTGTGCTTTGGGAATCGAATACCATCTTGCGCTATCTTGCTCGTCAGCACGATCAATCGAAACGCTTCACCGCCGACATTACAACCCAGTATCAATCTGAGAAGTGGATGGATTGGCAGCTAGGAACGATGTGGCCCGCTTTACGACCTGCCTTTCTCGGCCTGACTCGCGTCCCTGAAAATGAACGAAACTACGTAGCCATTCAAAAAGCCTATCAAGATACCAATACACTACTTGCTTTGCTAGACCAACAGTTAGCAACTCAAGCGTACTGCTCAGGAAATACTTTTCAGATTGGCGATATTACGCTGGCACTCTGCGTGAGCCGATGGATTCTACTGAATCAAACCTTTCCAGATAAAACAGGCCCACGCCCCCAGCTACATAACATCGATGCTTGGATGAAGCGCATTGAAGAGGGCACCCAGTATCACGTGGTAGCTGAAAAAGAATTTAATATTGCGAAGTAGTGATTCAGATAGGTCTAATAGGCCTGAAATACAAAAAAGGGTGAATCAAGTTCACCCTTTTTCTTAGAGGCTTGATCAGGAATTACTGTTGTTTAAATTTCTTCTGATGATGGTCGGCGCCAATAAATAAATACATCGCCGGGACTACGAAGAGCGTAAACAGTGTGCCAATCGACAGGCCAGTAAAGATCACAATTCCCATTGACTGACGACCTGCAGCACCTGCGCCAGAGGCAATGACCAGTGGAACCACACCCAATACCATTGCAGCGGTTGTCATCAAGATCGGACGCAGACGAACACTACTCGCCTCAACGATGGCATCTAACTTACTACGCCCTGCTTCTTGCAGTTCATTTGCAAACTCCACAATCAAAATACCATGCTTACTAATTAAACCCATCAGCGTGACTAGTCCGACCTGCGTATACACATTGAGCGTAGTAAATCCGAGGTTAATAAAAATGAGTGCGCCAAATAAAGCCAGTGGCACTGAAACCAAAATCACAATAGGATCGCGGAAACTTTCAAACTGCGCAGCCAACACTAAGAACACAATCAAGATCGCAAAAAACATGGTGCCCAAGAAGCCACCTGACTCCGCCATAAATTGACGTGATGGGCCAGCATAATCCATGGAGTACCCACTAGGCGCAACCTCTTTTAAGCTCTGACGCATAAACTCCAAGACATCAGCTTGAGAAATAAATGGAGTACTCACGCCAGCGATCGTTGCAGAGTTCAGCTGCTGAAAGTGATTAATCGATTGCGGAACTACTTTTTGTTTAATGCTTGCAATCGTCCGCGCCTGAATCATCTGTCCACTAGGAGTACGAATGTAGTAATCCAAGATCTGATCAGGGTTTAAACGGTCTACCTGCTTGACTTGCGGAATGACGCGATAAGAACGTCCAGCCACAGAGAAGTAGTTCACGTAGCCGCCACCTAAAGCCGCTGATAAAGCGCTACCCACTTGTTGTTGAGTCATGCCAAGTGCAGCAACTTTTTCACGATCAATGACCAGAACATCTTGTGGCTTATCAATTTTTAAATCAGAGTCCACGTAAAAGAAGTTGCCGCTACGACGGGCTTTATCCAGTACAGCCTGAGATACTTCGTTGAGTAATTCATAAGACTCAGTGGTATTAATCACTACCTGCACCGGGAAACCCTGAGCACCTGGTAAAGCTGGGAACTGAAAAGCAGCCACTCGAGCTCCCGCAATCGTATTCCACTTAGTCTGCATATCCTGCTGGAACTTAGTAGCATTGCGATTGCGCTGATCCCAATCCTTGAGTAATACGCCGCCAAAACTACTAGTGGGGCTAGTAATTTGGAACATTTGCTCATACTCAGGCTCTGCAGCTGATATTTGGTAAATCTGGTCAGCATAGGTCTGCATCTGATTGACCGTACTATTGGGCGGTCCTGAAGCTGACATCAAGACAATGCCCTGGTCTTCAGTTGGAGCTAATTCAGCTCTGGCGGTAGCGTACAGATAGGCAACGCCGCCCAATAAAATGACACCCATCACAATGATGACTTGCCATGTACTTAAGAGCTCACGCAAAGTCGTTTGATAGCCGTGGTGAACCTTATCAAAAATGCGATCGATCTTTTGTACAAAAGGCGATACCTCTTGCTCCTCAGTAAAGATCCGTGAACACATCATCGGAGAAAGCGTCAACGCAATTAATCCTGATACCGCCACAGCACTAGCCAAGGTAAATGCAAACTCGGTAAACAGCGCTCCGGTTAAGCCCCCTTGGAAACCAATCGGTATGTAAACTGCGATTAATACAACCGTCATCGCCAAAATAGGGCTACCCAATTCACGAGCAGCAATGAGGGATGCCTCTAACGGAGACTTCCCCTCTTTCATATGGCGGTCAACGTTTTCAACCACAATGATGGCGTCGTCTACAACCAAACCAATTGCCAGCACTAAGGCCAGTAGGGTTAGCAAATTAATGGAATAACCCAAAATTTGCATTAAGAAGAAAGTGCCTATCAAGGAGAGTGGCATTGCAATCACAGGAACTACCACTGCACGCGCACTTCCTAAAAAGAGATAGATCACTACCGTCACGATCAATAATGCCTCTATTAGAGTTGCCACCACCTCATCAATAGAGGTCGTAATGAACTTAGTAGAGTCATAAACTATCTTGCCAGACACGCCTGTTGGCAATTGCTGTTGAATATTGGGAACTGCAGCACGGATCCGAGCAGCAACATCCAATAAGTTCGCTTGTGGTGCCACCTTAATCGCAATAAACACAGACCGCTTACCGCTAAAGGCCACATTCGTGTTGTAGTCCTCGGAGCCCATGGTCACGCTGGCTACCTGATCTAAATAGACAATATTGATGCCGTCTTTTTTGATAACTAATTTACGGAATTCATCCAACGTATGTAAATCAGTACCTGCCACCAAATCCACGGCAACCATATCGCCCTTGGTACTACCTACTGCTGAAAGGTAATTATTAGCGCTCATTGCGCTATACACGTCATCAGCACCTACGCCTAAACCAGCCATCTTTTCGCGATCTAGCCAAGCTCGTAAGGCAAATTTTCTACCGCCAGTAATCTCGGCATTCTGCACACCGTCAATAGAATCTAACTTTGGCTTGACGACGCGTAATAGGTAATCGGTAATCGCATTATTGGGGATTTCATCACTGTAAAAACCCAAGTACATCGCCGCAGTGGATTGGCCAATTTGCACTGTCAATACTGGTTGCTGGGCTTGGGGCGGTAATTGATTCTTCACCGAGCTAATTTGCGTCTGGATCTGCGTCAACGCTGCATTGGAGTCATAGTTCAACTTCAAGGTAGCGATGATGGTGGACACTCCACTGACACTCGTTGAAGATAAGTAATCAATGCCTTGAGACTGGGCAATTGCAGTCTCCAGTGGCTGCGTAATGAATCCGGCAATCGTTTCTGGATCGGCACCGTAATACGCCGTCGTAATCGTAACGATGGCATTTTGCGTTTGAGGATATTGATTAACCGGCAAAGAGCCCACTGCCTTCAAGCCAAATACCAAGACAACCGCACTAACTACCAGCGATAGCACTGGCCTGCGAATAAAGATATCAGTCCAATTCATCTAGGACTTATTCCTGTGGCTGTGGGTTAGGAGAATTCGCAGGCTGCACTTTATTGTTCACAATTAGTGGTGTGCCATTCTTCAGCTTGAGCTGCCCACTCGTCACTACGGTTGCACCTTCTTCAATGCCCTTCAAAATAGCTACTTGATCGCCACGGGTTGATCCTGTAGTAACAAAGACCTGCTGCGCCTCTAGGACAGGCTTACCTTGCTTGTCTTTCTTACCTGTGGTCTTCGCAATAAATACTGTAGATCCATAGGGGTTATACGTCACCGCTGTCTGCGGCAAGGTCAGAAGCTTTACTTCACCACCCAGTTTGATATTCACATTAGCAAACATACCCGGCAGGATCTTTTTATCGGGGTTAGCCAACTGCGCTTCAATCTGAATATTGCGCGAATTAGTATCAATCTTTGGGCTGACTGCAGTGACCTTACCAACAAAACTGGCGTCCTTAAATGCATCTGTGGTGACCACGATTTCTTGCCCAACCTGAATCTGTGAGGCATTGCTTTGTGGCAAATTGAAGTCGACAAAAATAGGATCTAAGGTTTGTAGAGTGAGTAATTTATCCCCTGAATTGACATACTGCCCAGGATTAATCATGACAATGCCCACGCGTCCACTGAAGGGGGCCTTTAAATTCTTCTTCGCCACTAGCGCGGTTTGTTGCTCGACCTGAGCTTGCTTAGATTTAGCATCCGCTTTACTAGTATCAAAGACATTTTTACTAATCGCCTGAATTTCTAATTGCTGTCTATCGCGCTCATTAATTACTTTAGCTAAATCTGCTAAGGCTTTTAATGAATTCAATTGCGCAACATCAGAAGCATCATTTAACTTAATCAGCAGCTCGCCCTCTTTCACATCCATACCGGACTTAATAGGCACCGTTTGCACAAGGCCACCGATTTCAGTACTCAGCTCAACCCCTCTGTAAGCGCGAACATTGCCAACACTAGAAAGCTGAGGTTGCCATTCAGAAGTAGCAACCACCATTGTCGATACAGTTGCAGGAGGCAATCCCATCCCAGAAATAAAGTACTTAATCATAAAAGTCTTCAGTTGATTAAAACCAAAGATCAATCCAAGCAATAAAAATACCCCACATAACATGATGGTCATGCGGCGACGTAGGGGAGTCATGGCCTGCAACTTCGCGTAGGCCTTCGTTTTTATAAAGCGTTCGCGTGGACGCAATTTTTGTCCAATCCGTGTCCATAGCCCGCCCAACCTCTCGCGTAGCTTCCACTCTTCTTCTTTGGCAAGAACCCAAGCCCAGGAAGCAACTGCGACAGCAGTTACTTTTGTTTTAATTGTTTCCAGAAGTTTCATTTTGATCTTTGTTCGCTATGGCTTTTGGTTGAAAGGCTGGGCCGGTGCGATTCCACCAACCACCACCCAATGCTGCAAATAATGCTGCCGTATCAGAGAAACGGGTTGCTTGCGCAGACACGGATTTGACTTTAGCAATTTGATACTGATTCTGATAATAAAGAACAGCCAGATAGCTGGCAGTACCTAACTTATATTGTTGCTGAACTAAATCGAGAGTTTCGTATGCATAACGCTCTGCATCAGATGCGGACTTCAAGGCTTGCGCACCGGTCTCTAAAGCACGTAATGCATCAGCAACCTCTTGAAATGCTTTGAGTACTGTGGCTTGATATTGATAGACAGCTTGTTCGTAATTGGCTACAGCACCACGGCGTTGCGCCAATAACTGACCACCCTGAAAAAGTGGCTGAAAGATACCACCAGCAATTGACCATAAGGCGGCATTTGGCCCAAACAAGGCTGAGCTGGTTAAGGCTGCAGAGCCAATGGCTCCTGTGATATTAAATTGTGGCAACAAGTTCGCAGTGGCAACCCCTACCAAAGCATTCGTTGCTTTCAGTTGCGCTTCGGCTGCGCGCACATCGGGGCGTTGAAGAACCAAACTGGAAGGAACTGACAGCGGCAACTTCTCCGGCAACTGTAATGACTTTAAATCAAACTTGGTAATATTGGCGTTACTTGGAAGCTCTCCAACCAAGACTGCCAGCTGATTACGAGCAAATGCGAGATTACGCTCGTAGGTAAATAAATCTACTTGAGAATTCGATACCAGTGTTCTTTGTGATGTCACGTCCACTCTAGAAACTGTTCCAATGATTAATTGTTTTTCGGTGACTTCAGCCAGATTAGTTTGCGCACTAAGGATTTCTTCCGTAGCCTGCATCTGAGCGCGTAAGGCTGCCTCACGAACAGCGCCAGTAACAATATTGGCCGTTAAAGAAAGATAAGCGCCCTCCAATTGAAATTGGGCAATTTCTGCCTGGGCTCTTGCCCCTTCCACCGCGCGGCGAGCGCCACCAAAGACGTCTAGCTTGTAAGTAACATTGACTGAAGCGTTATAAAGGTTGTAGGTATCGGAGCCAAAAGGTAGGCCGTAAATAGCCGCAGGCTGCAACTGTCGCGTAACACCCCCATTTAAACCAATTGCCGGGAGGTATCGCCCGCCAATTTGTGCACTCACATTCTCTTGGCTTGCGCGCAAGGCTGCATCAGCAGCACCCAAGTTCGGATTTTGCTGTAGTGCTTTTTTGATCAGAGCATCTAACTCGGGAGACTTAAATAATTCCCACCACTGAGCCTCAATATCCGCGCCCACGACAAATTCTTGATCCGTTCCTCCGGGTACGCCAGGTGCAGTAGCTAATTTTTGAGAAAGGGTAGTTTCTGTATAGGTAGAGGTGTTGGGCGGATCGGGTTGCTTAAAGTCTGGGCCCACTGCGCATGCTGATAGCGTACCTACGCAAATCAACGCAAGTAAATGCAAACGTGAGAATGGGGCTACCTTTGAAAGAAACATGAATTGCAAAAAATATCCTCTTTTACAAGAGTTATTTGAACACAGATTTCAATTCACAGCCTTCTAACGCCCTGATTTATCAGCTTAAATTAATTCAACGTACAGGTAAGCTAGTTATACGGACCTCTACAAAAATAGTAAACGCCGCCCGAAGGTGATTTTGCTGTTTTTTCACAGCCTGGAGAAAAATATAAAAGATTGGCTATGTGTGCTGTAGAACCCTTGTTTTCAAACAAAACCTATAAAGTCAATTCAGGGGTGGTCAAGCAGACATCAGAGGAAACGATAAGTAAGAAGTTTTTCTGCTTTCCAACTTACAGCTTGTAATCGCCAAATCTCCATTCCTTTTTATTTTTTCATTAACTTTTGCAAGGCCACATCAAGACTTAAAGATGAGATCAGGTTAATTCAACTTGGAGTGCATCATGAAATTATTAAGACATTACTTTATTAGTAATAACTTAGACGATCTAGATCTATTCGAAAAACAGCTTGGGAAAGAAGCTATTTCCCCCATACAAATTCACGTACTGAGCAATGACGTTGAAGGAGTTCTAGAGCACCCTCACCTTTATGGAGTTGGATCATTCATGAAACTAGACATAGTTCGTTCTGGCTTCATAGGTGCTGCAGTTGGTGCCTGTATTTTTTCAGCTGTACTAATGCTTACACAATATTTAGGTTGGTATAAATCTGGTGCTGGTTGGGTACCATTTATATTTCTTGCGCTAATCTTGTTCTGGTTTTGTGTTTGGGAGGGTGGTTTTATTGGCATCCAAAGGAAAAACACACTTTTTGGAAAGTTTAAGCAGGTTTTAAAAGATGGTTTACATGTCTTTTATATAGACCTATACCCCAGTCAGGAATTGGCTTTACAGCAAATACTTAAATTACACCCCGAAGTAATCTTCGCCGGGACAGGCAAAGCTGACCCACATTGGTTGGTCGTACTCAATCAAAAAATAGGGATGATTTAGAAATAGTTAACCATCTTGGTCTTTAAGCAAAGTTGTAAACGTTTTAATTCAGCCGAATTGTTACAGCTACGCAATTGTCGTATTGCTACAAATAACTACTCGACCGTAACCGACTTCGCTAAATTACGCGGTTTATCCACATCAGTACCTAGGGCACAAGCAGTATGATACGCCAGGAGCTGCAAGGGAACAACATGCAAGATTGGGGAAAGATTGCCGTAGTGTTCCGGCAGACGGATGACGTTAATGCCCTCACTACTAGTGATATCGGTATCGTGGTCAGCAAAGACATACAACTTACCACCACGAGCTTTGACTTCTTGCATATTGGACTTGAGCTTCTCCAGCAAGTCATCTTTTGGAGCCACAGTAACTACTGGCATCTTTTCCGTCACAAGTGCGAGAGGTCCATGCTTTAACTCTCCTGCTGGATAAGCCTCAGCATGAATATAAGAAATCTCTTTGAGCTTTAGTGCGCCTTCAAGTGCAATAGGATAGTGCATGCCACGACCTAAAAACAGAGCGTTTTCACATTTAGCAAATGCCGTGCTCCATGCCATGATCTGCGGCTCTAGCGCTAAGACGGCATGTAAGGCCTTAGGGAGATGACGTAATTCTCTAAGCAGCGCCTTTTCTTGCTCGGGGCTCACCTTACCCGCACGCTTAGCCAATGACACTGCCAACAGATAAAGTGCAACGAGCTGAGTTGTAAATGCTTTAGTAGAAGCCACACCAATCTCGGTGCCGGCCTTCGTCAAAAAATTCCAGTTCGTTTCACGAACCATCGCGCTGCTTGCTACGTTACAAATGGCTAAGGTGTACTGATGGCCCAAGGCTTGCGCATGACGCAAGGCGGCTAAAGTATCTGCAGTCTCACCAGACTGAGACACCACTACGATTAATGTCTTAGGATTCGGTACAGAGGTGCGATAACGATATTCACTCGCGATCTCCACTTGGGTCGGAATTCCCGCAAGATCTTCTAACCAGTACTTAGCAACACAGGCAGAGTAATAGCTGGTACCACAAGCCAAAATTAATATTTGATCAAACTGCTCCCATTGCTTTGGATCGGCATGAAAAAGCTCTGGACCAAAATGGGCAATATTAGCCAACGTATCGGCAATGGCTCTTGGTTGCTCAAAGATCTCTTTTTGCATGTAATGCTGATAAGGGCCTAGATCTACAGAGTCAGCTTGTGCGGGCATTGCCTTATGCTCCCTTTGCATACTCTTACCAGCTTGATCAACGATCTCTACACCATCCGCTTTCAGGATGGCAACATCACCTTCTTCCAGATACATCATCGAATGCGCGCGGCCAGCCAGAGCTAAGGCATCGGAGGCGAGGAAATTTTCATGTTCACCAAGTGCTACAACCAATGGAGAGCCAACACGCGCACCTACCAACATATCAGGGTGATCTTGCGCAATGACGCCAATTGCATAGGCACCATGCAATCTTGGCAATACAGAGCGCACTGAAGCTACTAAGTCCACTTGTTTGCTAGATGTATAAGCCTGATGAACCAGATGGGCGATCACTTCAGTATCTGTTTCTGAAGTAAAGAGATATCCTGCAGCCTTGAGTTCAGTACGCAGGGATTCGTAGTTTTCAATAATGCCGTTATGCACGACAGCAATGAGTCCACCAGAGATATGGGGATGCGCGTTTTGGGTGTCTGGCTTGCCATGCGTTGCCCAACGGGTATGGGCAATCCCGAGGGTGCCGTGAAAATCTTTACCCTGCTCTGCTAGTTCAGAAACCCGTGCAGTAGTGCGGGCGCGCTCAATCGGGTGCTTAGCATCATCCCCATTAATCACTGCAAAGCCACAGGAATCATAACCACGGTATTCAAGACGACGTAGGCCTTCAATCAACACATCAACAATATTCTTGCGCGATGCTGCGCCAACAATGCCACACATTATTTTTTAGCCTTAACGGATTTTTTAATGCTGGCTTTTTTTGCCGCCGCTTTTGGGGTTGTCTTCTTGACTGGTCGCTGCCACTGTAAAGAAATTTGCTTTGCACGAGATACCGTTAACTGATTCGGTGGCGCATCTTTAGTTAGAGTAGTTCCTGCACCCAAAGTAGCCCCGCGCCCTACGCGGACCGGGGCAACCAGCTGAGTATCAGAACCGATAAAGACATCGTCCTCAATAATCGTTTGATGCTTATTCACACCATCATAGTTGCAAGTAATTGTGCCGGCACCGATATTGACTCTAGAGCCCACAATGGCATCACCCACGTAAGCCAAGTGATTGGCTTTGCTATTAGCAGCGATCTTACTGTTCTTAACTTCAACAAAATTACCGATATGCACATCGTTTGCTAAATCAGCTCCCGGACGTAAACGAGCATAAGGCCCAATCAATGAATTGGCACCAACCTTAGCACCATCAATATGGCTATAGGGATGAATCGTGACGCTCTTACCAATCACGCTATTGCGAATCACGCAGTAAGGGCCAATTGTTGTTCCAGCAGCTAAAGTCACACAACCTTCGAATACACAACCAACATCAATAAATACATCGGTGCCACACTCTAATGTGCCACGGATATCGATGCGCGCTGGGTCTGCTAAAGAAACACCCGCGTCCATTATTGCATTTGCTTGATTCATTTGATGTACACGCTCCAACGCAGCCAACTGATCGCGGCTGTTCACACCCACAGTCTCGTATTCAGCATCAGCTTGGGATGTACGAATGGGTACACCATCTTTAACAGCCATCGCGATGACATCCGTTAAATAGTATTCACCCTGGGCATTACTGGCGCGCAAAGCCTTCAACCACTTCTTCAATGAATTCGTTGGCAATACCATGATGCCGGTGTTGATTTCTTGAATGCGCTTTTGCTCAGCAGTCGCATCTTTTTCTTCAACGATGGCTTTTACTGAGCCTTCAATATCGCGCACGATGCGACCATAGCCAGTTGGATTTTGAAGGTGTTGAGTGAGTAGCGCTACAGCAGCATCTTGGCCACGCACACCGTCGGCCAATTTGGCTAATTTAGTCAGCGTCTTTTTGCCTGTGAGCGGAACATCCCCGTACAGAACTAAAGTGGGCTCGTTCACATCCAATTTCGGCAGAGCCTGCAATAAGGCGTGGCCTGTACCTTTTTGCTCGGCCTGCAATACCGTACTCACCCTAGTCAAGTTTGAATCCTGCTCACTGGCGACCTGCAGGAATTGCTTCACATCAGCAGCACCATGACCTACCACTACGATAGGGCCAATTTTGGTATTTTTACCCTGTAAGACCAGGGCCGTATTGAGAACGTAATGGAGAAGCGGCTTCCCGGCCAAGGTTTGAAGAACCTTGGGTAATGCGGATTTCATCCGCTTTCCCTGCCCAGCAGCCAAAATAACGATGTTCATAAGGAGGGATTATAAGTCCCCTGAATCAGGGTTCCGCAGGCTAATTCATCGATTTCTGTTTCATCAATTGCCTTATCGCCAGCGGATCTCGCGGCAATACCAGATAACTCCGTCGAGATCTCCAGGTTTTTGAAATCAAAAGCTTCGCCATCCATTAAATGGGAGGGAACGATATGGTGCATTGATCGAAATAGATTCTCAACTCGGCCGGGATGCTTTTTTTCCCATTCACGCAACATCTCTTTCATGGCGCCTCGCTGTAAATTGGGCTGACTGCCACAAAGATTGCACGGAATAATCGGGAAGTTCATATCCACGGCATACCGTTCGAGCAACTTTTCTGGAACATATGCGAGAGGGCGAATCACGATGTGCTTACCATCGTCTGAACGCAGTTTTGGCGGC
This sequence comes from Polynucleobacter sp. CS-Odin-A6, assembly GCF_018882095.1. Classification (GTDB taxonomy): domain Bacteria; phylum Pseudomonadota; class Gammaproteobacteria; order Burkholderiales; family Burkholderiaceae; genus Polynucleobacter. Next base: position 56,024 of record NZ_JACVPD010000001.1, on the reverse strand, counting down.
ATTCCCTTGAGCTTGCCAGCAAAGAACATATTTAGCATTAAAGTTTCTAAAATATCATCGCGATGATGGCCTAAAGCAATCTTAGTAGCACCTAACTCATCGGCTACGCGATATAAAATTCCGCGACGTAAACGCGAACACAGTCCACAGGTAGTTTTGCCTTCAGGAATAACGCGCTTCACAATGCTATAGGTGTCTTGATTTTCAATATGAAACTTCACGCCTAGCGCAGTTAAATAATTTGGCAAAGTCTCTGCCGGAAATCCGGGCTGCTTTTGATCGAGATTGACAGCAACAATCTCAAAATTGATGGGGGCACGTTCACGTAACTTCAAAAGAATATCGAGCATGGCGTAACTATCCTTGCCACCCGACAGACACACCATGACTTTATCGCCATCTTCAATCATGCCAAAGTCACCAATCGCTTGACCAACCAAGCGACATAATTTTTTCTCCAGCTTGTTTTCTTCAAAAACAACTTTACGAATATCACTCATAGCGGTTAAATTCTTTTCACCTTACTGCTCTTAGGCTTGCTTCATGCGGAACACTTCAACACCAACGGAGTGGCAATCTGGATAGACATCTGGCTTAGCCGTGCTTACACACGCAGCAACGACCTTGGGATGTCGCAACATGGCTGCGACAATGTCATCACAAAAGGTTTCTTGCAAATGGATATGGCCCTGAGAGGACAGCCCCTTAATGGTTTCACGCATGAAGTCATAATCCACCACCTCTTCTAACAAATCTTGGGAAGGGGTACTCATATCCAAAGGAATGTATAGGTCTACATTCAGAATGACACGCTGCTCACCCTTTTTCTCAAAATCATGAACACCAATATTGATATAGATTTCATAGTTGGATAAGAATAAGCGACGGCAATTCACTAGAGCAGGATGAGAAAGAACATTGTGCATAAGTAAGGTATTAACTCTTTCTTTTTGAATGATGTATTTTGTATTGCAATACTTAGTGTGTTTTAAACATGACATCACGTGTCGATGGAAGTAGATGTTGTCCGCCATCTACATATAACGTGGTGCCAGTAATTGCACTCGCACTGGCTAAAAATACAGCGGCTTTAGCAATATCACTCGAAGTGGATGACTTGCCTAGCGGTGTCATTTGATGAGCTTTAGAAAATCCTTCATCAGTTTGATCACCTGAAGTCAGGGTGATGCCAGGAGCTAATCCAACTACTCGCAGATGGGGAGCAAAATCGACTGCCAACACTTCAACCGAAGTAAGGAGCGCTGCTTTTGATAAGGTGTAGGACAGGTAATCCGGATTAAGGTTAATTAACTTTTGATCGAGCAATTGAATCACCGAGGGAATAGATGCATCGGTATCGACTAATTTTCTTGCATGATGTTTTTGATATTCAAACATCAATTGGGATAACAAGATTGGTGCGGTTAAATTGACCATCATATGGTCTTGCAAACTGCTAGCACTTAGCGGCGTATCGGAATTAGCCCGATCATATTCAAATATCGAGGCGCTATTGACTAAACAGGAGAGGCTTGGAAACTCACTGGCGACACCGGCAAAAAAGTGCTTTATTGCTGCTTCGTTAGCTAGGTCCGCCTTGAATGCCACGGCCTTACTCCCTAAACCCTGGATTTCTGCCACGGTAGCCTGAGCATCGGCTTCTGATTGCCCATAATGGATCGCTACATCCCAGCCCTGACGGGCAAACTCCAAGGCAATGTCGCGACCAAGACGCTTTGCAGCGCCGGTCACTAAAACCGCTTTATTTTTCTGGGTGGAAGTATTTGAACTCACGTTCACTTAAATTCTCTTAGACTAGGGAGCTATGGATATTACCTTGACCAGCCCTGAAACGGCTCATACTGAGCTTCTTACTCGAAAAATATTGGCAGAAATTGCCTCTGAAGCGGGCTGGATGCCCTTTTCAAGGTATATGGAAATGGCTTTATATGAGCCGGGTATGGGTTATTACAGTGCTGGCGCCCACAAATTAGGTGCTGGCGGGGATTTTACGACCGCCCCAGAGCTATCCCCTTTATTTGGTGCTGCCATGGTTTCTACTCTGCTACCTATTCTTGAGGGCCTTAAAGCCCAGGGACTTCCTACCCATATTTTGGAATTTGGTGCCGGCACCGGTAAGTTGGCTGAATCTATTTTGACCCGATTGCATGACCTAGGATTCTCTTTGGATCGCTACGACATTCTTGAGATCTCGCCTGATCTGGCACAAAGGCAAGAAGCGCGCTTAACGATGCTCTCTGAAAGACTGCAACTCTCTACCCAATATCAATGGCTGGGCTCTTTACCCAATCACTTTAAGGGCATCATTCTGGCTAATGAAGTCCTTGATGCCATGCCTTGTGATGTCATCATTTATCAAAATGGATTTTGGTACCAGCGGGGCGTTGCTGTCATTGAGGGAAAACTCACCTGGGCAACAGGCAAACTAGTAGAGCAATCTTTGCTTCCTGAAGTCCTGCTAACAGGTCATTTTTCAGAAGGCTACGTTACTGAATTGCATCCATCTGCAAATTCTTGGATGAGGCAAGTAGCCCAGTGTTTGGATATCGGTTTATTTCTCACTTTTGACTATGGCTTTCCTGAGAACGAGTACTACCATCCCCAAAGACTGGAGGGCACCCTCATGGCACACCATCGACATCATGCTATTCAAGATCCATTCCATCTTCCTGGTCTATCTGATGTAACCACTCATGTGGAGTGGTCCCAGATTGGACGCAGCGCACTTGTAGAGCAAACCGATGATGTCTATCTAAGCAATCAAGCAAGCTACTTGCTGGATGCAGGAATTAGCGATCTTGCTCTCGAGATTGGCGACCCCAGCAATCCAGAAACATTCTTGCCCATTTCTAATGCACTACAAAAGCTTTTATCAGAAGCAGAAATGGGAGAGTTATTTAAGGTCTTTGCTTTTACAAAGAATTTGAATGCTGTGTTACCAGGTCACACACTTGAAGACTTACCTGGACTGAGGGGCAGGAACCGATTCTAGGGCTAGTTTTTTAGTGCTACAGCAACGGCTGATAATCTAGCCGTATCTACAGCGCTACGAATTCTTTCACCATTCGATCGATCCTCAGCAGGAACGCTCGCAATAATTTCTGCCATATTTAAGGATTGGGTCTTTTGCAGCGCCTCGTTCAATACAGCCACATTTAAACCAATCTGCTGAGCAAGCGACAACAATGCGTTTCCACGCTCAGGTTTGCGCCAAACATCAGCACGATTAAACCAAGCCAACACATCAGCGGATTGGTATTTAGCATCTGATGTGTTGGTAGATTTTTCAATCAGGAGATTGAGCTCACTAAATAGCTCACTGAAATCGCGTACCTCATTTGGCATGCGCACACACTCTGCCCATGAACGAATGTCATGAGCAGGCAAATGCATCAGCACTAATGCACAGCGGTCTTCTATACGGTCATCCGCCGCACGCAAGTGAGCGATCAATTGCTCGCGATATGCCTCTTCAGCCAAATTGGCTGTGAGAGTTGATGGCAGCAGCGCTTTGGCTGCCCCAGTATCCAATAACACCTGAAACAGGTGCATTGGCTGATGAGCAGTTAAACCTCTAGCAAGTTCCTGCCAAATTCGCTCAGCAGATAGCGCCGATAACTCATTCGACTCCACAATGGCTTTTAAGGCATCCATAGTTTCTGGCGCTACCGTGAACTCAGGGAAGCGCGCAGCAAAACGGGCGATGCGCAATAAGCGTAATGGATCTTCTGCAAAAGCATCTGAAACATGCCGGAATATTTTGCGCGCCAAATCTTGTTGGCCATTGTATGGATCGAGAATAGGTCCGATCCATTTTCCATCGCTATCGATTTCCTGCGCCATCGCATTGATCGTCAGATCACGACGCTCTAAATCTTGCTCCAGAGTAATAGTAGGGTCAGCATAAAACAGAAAGCCTTTATAGCCCTTCCCTGTTTTACGCTCTGTCCGTGCAAGTGCGTATTCAGCTTGAGTCTCTGGATGCAGGAAGACTGGAAAATCTTTGCCAACGGGACGAAAGCCCCGGGCAATCATTTCTTCAACGCTAGAGCCAACAACCACATAATCAATGTCGTGGACTGGCAGACCCATGAGGGTATCGCGAATGGCGCCACCGACTGCATAGATCTTCATGCGCTTATTTCATGCCTTCTAGTGTGCGGCGACTGATGCCAAATACAGAAGGCAATCCATCAAGTCCATTCAGCGGCAAAATATTTGGAACTTTCATGGAGGCAATATTGTCACGTGACATTAAGGTTGGGACGGGCAAAAACTCAAATGCTAATGCTTGCAGATATCCTACAAATTCGGGCACGGGAATAATAGCGCAATGAGTATGCGACTTACGGGCCGCAAACTCCACAATCTCTTTCATGGAATAAACAGTCGGGCCTACCAAATCATAAGATTGATGAATCGTCGCAGGCATTTTTAGAGCTTTTGTAAATGCGCTTGCTACATCATCCACGCTCACTGGCTGAAACTGCGCATCTGAATTTGCTAAAGGCATCGCCGGAAACAGTTTGGTGAGCTTGGCAAACAAATTAATGAATTGATCTTGCTCACCAAAAATGACGGACGGTCTAAAAATAGTCCAATCTACATTGCTAGCCTTAACAGCTGCCTCACCATCACCCTTGCTGCGCTGATACATAGATGGGCCATTTGAATCTGCACCCAGAGCGCTCATATGTAAATAACGCCTTAAGCCATGCATTTGCATAGCCGTCATAATATTTTTAGGAAGCTCAACATGCGCCGCTTGGAATACTTTTCCATACGGCTCTGCGGGTTTGTCATGCAATACGCCTACTAAATTAATAATGGCACCCTGCGGCTTGATACGCGCACAGAGCTCTTGTAGTGCATCAAACTCATGCACATCCGCATCCTCTAGATGCACCTTGGGCAACATTCGTAATTCACGAGCAGCCGCTAAGTGACGCGTGGGCAACAAAACAGAATATCCCTCGGCTTGCAATTGCGCAGCTAAGACTCTCCCTACGAAACCATTACCGCCGATCAGTAAAATGTCATACTTCATAAGACTCCAATGTAGTTGAAATGCTAAGGTAGCTCAGATGCGCTTGCTGCTTTAGGCGCAATGACCCCTAAACGCTGCTTTAAAGATTGCGGTTGACCGTTGATCACTGATGAATAGTACGTTGCATTCGCGAGCACATTCTTCACATAGGTTCGCGTCTCATTAAATGGGATTGTTTCTGCAAAAATAGCACCCTCAGTAGGGCTGGTGAGTTTTTCACGCCAAGACTTTGAACGCGAAGGGCCCGCGTTATATGCTGCTGATGCCAGCACCCATGAGCCATCAAGATCCACTAAGACCATATTCAAATAATTGCTGCCCAAGGTGAGATTGGTGTTGGTATCGTTCAATTTGTCATTGGTGTAAGAAGTCATACCAATTTTCTTTGCCACATATTTAGCGGTGTTAGGCATGACTTGCATCAAACCAGAGGCGCCCACTGAAGAAGAGGCATTCATAATGAAACGAGATTCTTGGCGAATCAATCCGTAAGTCCAAGCCAAGTTCAAATCAATTTGCTTTGCTATCGGAGAGAGTTCATCACGATAAGGGGTTGGGTAGCGCAAGCTAAAGTCATGCTCCTGCTTAGTACGATCTGCTGTGTTCACGACACGGTCGTACAAGCCAATGCGTTTGGCATATTCAGCGGAAGCTAGGAGCTGCTTGTCGCTCATATTACGCAACTCCCAGTTCCACTCGCGATTGCCCTCAAAGCGTAAATTCATGGCATACAAACGTTCGCCCCGAATAAATCCTTTACGATTTGCCATGGTCTCGATTTCTGCATCGCTCACCTTGGTGCGGGCGGGTGCATGATTGGATTTTCCTAAATCTTCACGGGCCAATTGACCATAGAAGTTGTATTGATCGGCTATCAGCTCAAGACTCTCGCGTGCCCTGTCATTTTGACCCCCCACTTTTAGTGCGCGTGCATACCAATAGGTCCAAGCAGGATCTTTACTTCGCACTGCTGGGTTCATGCCCTCAATCGCATTTTTTACCAAGGTCCAATCTTTGGCGCGCAAGCCTGCGCGTACCTTCCATTCTTGACCTTCAGTGGAAAGCAGCTCGTTGTAGCCTAAATCTTGCTGAAGACGATAGGCATCATCCGCATTGGGGTCCAGTTTCTTGGCCAGGAACTGCCCAATCACACCCCAAGCGACAGCTTGGTTCTCTTTGCTATAGCGTGATGCGTTTTGTGAAAAATCTTTAAACGCCTTTGCAGGATCGGCTTTGGCAGCCTTTACAATATCCGCAGTGGGATCTTCCCCTCCTAAGCGACGCGCCATGGTATCCAAGCCCATTTCACCAGCAGCTCGGCCTACAGCCCTCGCTTCACTCGGCGTCATGCCTCCGGAATTCACTAAGGCGGAGACCAATTCTTGACAGGCCTGCCCGAAATAGCGCGGATCCAATAAGATGGCGCGCGCATCGATCCCAACCTTGGTTGGATTCTCACCTTGTGCCAACTTCGATTGCAGCGAGTAGCACTTTACTTGCGTGTCGTCATCCAAAACGAATTTAGGATATTCAATATCAAAACGGGACCAATCCTTACGCTTTCCCAATACCAAAAGCCAATCATTGCGCATCCGATCTGCTAGAGCAGTTCCTTGATATTGATTCAGAAAAGCAAGCACCTGGGAGTCTGCATTGGTGTCTGCTCGAGCACCGCCAGCGCTGTCAAAGAGCTGAGGTTTAATGCGGAAATACGCTACATAATCATCGTAGGGATAATTAGAGAGGCTTGCTGCTAAGGTCTGTGTTCGAGCAACATCATTTTTCTTGGCTGCCTCACGTAGTTCAATAAAAGTGCGGTCACCGTCTGTAATCTCAAAAGCAGCAATTCTGCTTTCTGCAACGGGGATTGCTTTCTTGGTCTTATCAGCTGCAATGCTCGGCGCAGAAATGGCGAGGGCCAGAAATAACATTCCGCCCACCATTTTTTTCCGCCTGACTAAATGATCAAACCTCTTTTTCACCGTTTACCTTGTCGATTTACTATATCCCCTAATTTTCGCCTGATAATGCTCGATATGCACGGCAAATCTCTAAAAACTCTTCGACAGGACTTACTGGCCCAAAGGAAACAGTTTGTGACCAGCTCAGGCTATCTCACTAGCCAAGAAGTGATATCGGCTGGCCTAAGTCGCTTTCTTGCGGATTACGATGGTCAGATTCAATCTGTTGCCTTGTATTGTCCGATTCAAAATGAACTTGATCTGCGGCCACCTCTACTGAAATGGGTTGCAAATAACAGCGAAAAAACCCTTGCACTCCCCTTTGCGCGCCCTGACAAACATCTCGATTTTTATGCTTGGCAAGAGACTGACCTACTGATCCCCAGTCGCCATGGAGTGCTGGAACCGGATCCAAACAACCCTCGCAGATCTCAAGTGATACCAGACTGTATTTTGATGCCCTGTGTAGGTTGGTCAGAGTCGTCAGAGGGAGGTAAAAAGCACTATTGGCGGCTTGGCTATGGCGGCGGGTATTTTGACCGCACGCTGGCCCAATTACGCACTACCAAACCAAATTTGCTTTGCGTAGGCATTGGGTTTAATTGGCAAAAATTAGATGATTCTCAATGGCAGGCTCAAACGCATGATGAGCCTTTAGATGCCATTTTGACTGAAACGGGATTACTGCGTTAACTCAGAGGTAAGCTGGTTGCTTACTGATGGATTGCTTACTTATTCAGACTTAAATTATCAGTAATCGCCAGCACAGCATTCGCCTGATTGAGTGAATAAAAATGTAGACCAGGTGCACCAGCCACTAGAAGCTGGTCGCAAAGATCGGTAACAACCTCTTCACCGAAAGCGCGAATCGACGCACTATCATCTCCGTAAGACTGCAGACGTAAACGAATCCAGCGCGGGATCTCCGCTCCACAAGCATCTGAAAAACGGATTAGCTGACTACTGTTGGTTATAGGCATGATTCCAGCAACGATAGGCTGAGTAGCGCCCAACTTGTATGCCTCATCTACAAAGCGGAAATACGCATCGGTATTGTAGAAATATTGAGTGATTGCTGAATTGGCGCCTGCTTGCATTTTCTGTGCGAAGAAACCGACATCACTTGCAGGTGATTTAGCCTGGGGATGGGTTTCTGGATAGGCAGCCACATCAATATGAAACCAATCACCTGTTTCTGTACGAATAAATTCCACTAATTGATTCGCATTCTGGAACTCACCATACTGACCCATGCCAGATGGTAAGTCGCCACGCAAGGCCACTATCCGTTTAATACCTAATGCTTGGTACTGCTTCAACATTTCACGCACGCTCTCACGCGAACTGCCCACGCAAGATAAGTGTGGAGCAACTGCTGCACCAGCAGCATGAATATCGCTCACCACTTTTAATGTGCCAGATTGAGTAGAGCCACCAGCACCAAAAGTCACGGAATAAAAAGCGGGCTTGAGCCTTTCACTAAAACGCTCGCGCACGAGATGTAACTTACTCTCACCTTCAGGTGTTTTTGGAGGAAAGAATTCAACGCTTAATTCCATGATTTCGGGCCTGTATCTCTATTGAACAATGTCTAGCAACGATGCAAATTAATAACGGTAGTGGTCAGCCTTGTATGGGCCTTCCCTCGTCACACCAATGTAAGACGCTTGCTGATCAGACAGCACTGTTAACTGCGCATTCAAAGTCTTCAGCTGCAAACGGGCTACCTTCTCATCTAAATGCTTAGGCAAGGTGTAAACGCCTACAGGGTATTTGTCCGTACCCACTGCATTCCATAATTCAATCTGCGCAATCACTTGGTTTGCAAATGAAGAACTCATGACATAGGAAGGATGACCGGTACCGCAACCGAGGTTAACTAAGCGACCCTTAGCCAATAGGATGATGCGCTTCTCTGGATGACCATTCGCTGCCGGGAAAATCACATGGTCCACTTGTGGCTTGATCTCTTCCCACTTGTACTTTTCGATGCCAGCAACATCAATCTCGTTATCAAAGTGACCAATGTTACAAACGATGGCTTGATTCTTCATCTTAATCATATGGTCATGAGTAATCACATGGTAGTTACCTGTTGCTGAAACAAAGATGTCCGCCTTATCAGCAGCGTAATCCATCGTAACAACACGATAACCTTCCATAGCGGCTTGCAATGCGCAAATTGGATCCACTTCAGTCACCCAAACTTGAGCAGATAAAGCGCGCAGTGCTTGTGCAGAACCTTTACCCACATCGCCATAACCACAAACCACTGCAACCTTACCGGCAACCATCACATCGGTAGCGCGCTTAATCGCATCTACCAAGGATTCACGGCAACCATAGAGGTTGTCAAACTTACTCTTAGTGACAGAGTCATTCACATTAATAGCCGGGAACTTCAAGTCGCCTTTAGCAAACATTTGATATAGGCGGTGAACGCCTGTAGTCGTTTCTTCGGTAACGCCCTTCACTTTTTCTAAGCGGGTGGAATACCAAGTTGGATCTTGGGCTAATTTCTTCTTAATAGCCGAAAACAAAATCGTCTCTTCTTCGCTTGTTGGATTATTTAAGCAAGCCTGATCTATCTCAGCGCGTGCACCAAGGTGTAATAACAAAGTAGCATCGCCACCGTCATCTAAAATCATGTTAGTAAAGCCACCATCAGCCCACTCAAAAATACGATGGGTGTAATCCCAGTACTGCTCAAGGGTTTCACCTTTAATCGCAAACACGGGTGTGCCATTAGCGGCAATCGCAGCAGCAGCGTGATCTTGGGTAGAGAAGATATTGCAAGATGCCCACTGCACTTCAGCACCGAGAGCCTCCAAAGTCTCAATCAATACTGCTGTTTGAATGGTCATATGTAAAGAACCCGTAATGCGTGCGCCACGCAAGGGCTGTTGCGCTGCGAACTCGTCACGAATAGCGATCAGGCCTGGCATTTCAGTTTCGGCAATTGCAATTTCCTTACGACCGAAATCGGCCAAAGAAATATCAGCAATAGCGCAACGGGTTGCAACAAAGTTATTTAAATCGGAAACGGTATTCATGAATGCTCCAGCTAAATACGATCCAATGCTGGAGTAGAAACTCGCTAGCCATTGAATCATGGGTTAGCGAGCGCAGTTGCAATTAGCAAACCCCAGGGTTACCTCAGAGTCCACTCCCTTCAAGCCTGGGAAACACTGGTTCTCAGTATTCCTTGCAACGCTCCTTGAAGGTATGGAGAAATTGTAATCAATTTCTCCATATTTGGCTTCAATACAACTTCATACTGCGTATTTAATACCTAAAAGCAGGTTACAAGCCAGCAGCGGCACGCAATGCAGGTGCCTTATCGCACTGCTCCCAAGTGAATTCTGGCTCTTCACGACCAAAATGACCATAAGCAGCAGTCTTGCGATAAATCGGACGCAAGAGATTCAACATCTTGACAATTCCTTTTGGACGTAAGTCAAAGTGCTCTGATACCAATTGGGCAATCTTTTCATCAGAGATCTTTCCTGTGCCGTAAGTACTCACCATCACTGACGTGGGCTTAGCTACACCAATAGCATAAGAGATCTGAATTAAACACTTGCTCGCTAAACCGGCTGCAACCACATTCTTAGCAACGTATCGGCCTGCGTAAGCGGCTGAACGATCGACTTTAGAAGGGTCCTTACCAGAAAAGGCGCCACCGCCATGAGGGGCTGCACCGCCATAGGTATCTACAATGATCTTACGGCCAGTCAGACCACAATCGCCTTGCGGGCCGCCGATAACAAATCGACCAGTTGGGTTGACTAAGAAGTTGATCGCGCCCTTAATTAAGTGCTTAGGTAATACGGGTTTGATGATCTCTTCAATCACTGCTTCACGTAATTTCTCAAGAGAAATTTCCTCGTCATGCTGAGTGGAAAGTACAACCGTATCAATCGAATCGGGCTTGCCATCAACATAACGCAATGTCACCTGGGACTTTGCATCAGGACGTAACCAGTTTAAGCGACCATCACGGCGCAATTGCGATTGGCGCTCTACTAAGCGGTGTGATAAATGGATTGGCAAGGGCATGAGCTCGGACGTTTCATCACAAGCGTAACCAAACATCAGGCCTTGGTCGCCGGCACCTTGATCTAGTCCATCGTCATGCGCCTTATCAACACCCTGAGCGATGTCGGGACTCTGTTTGTCATAGGCCACCAATACCGCGCAGCCTTTGTAGTCAATGCCGTAGTCGGTATTGTCGTAACCAATCTCACGCAAGGTATTACGGGCCACCTGGATGAAATCCACATTTGCGTTAGTAGTAATTTCACCGGCCAAAACTACTAGGCCAGTATTACATAACGTTTCTGCAGCAACCCGTGCAGTAGGATCTTGGGCCAGAATGGAGTCCAAGATTGCATCAGAAATTTGGTCTGCTACTTTATCGGGATGGCCTTCAGAAACGGATTCTGAGGTAAAGAAGTAATCATTTGCCATTGCATATTCCTTTAAAAAATTAACACGATCTATAGGACAACTCGACGTGCCAGGAATTACAACGGCGACGCTTTAGCAGAATTTATGAATCGCCCTGCAAGTTGCCTTAACTCAGCGATAAAGCCATTCTATCCGAAAATCGCCTTATTTATCAATCCTTCTGAGAAATTTGGCCCTTCTGTCCGCATTGAATATCATTAGAGCGTGCGAAAACTATTTCTTAAGCTAAGCCTCAAAACCATTGCCTCCCTTCCCCTTGGAGTAGTTCAGGTTCTTGGGGGTTTTTTGGGGGGTTTGGCTTATGTTGGATCAAAACAATATCGCCAACTATTTAAATCCCAATATGGCGCAGTGATTCACCATTACCGCCTTCAATCCAGACTTTGGACCGCTATTACAGCCTCTGGAATGCTATTTTCAGACAGCTTATGGATCTGGCGTAACTCTAAAAAGGCTTTAGCCACAACCATCGTTCATAACTGGAAAGTAGTGCAGGATGCGATGTCCGAAGGTAAGGGAATGATTATCCTCTGCCCACATTTAGGCGGCTTTGAAATCATTCCCCGCTTTCTTGCGGGTCACTTCCCTGCAACGATCATGTATCGCCCCTCTCGCCAAGCATGGCTGAATGAGTTAGTAGAAGCGGGGCGCGCCTACCCAAATATGCACTTTGTGCCAACCAATCTCAATGGCGTACGCCAAATGACGAGAGCCCTTTCAAAAGGTGAGGCAATTGCCATTCTTCCTGATCAAGTTCCTAGTGGGGGTGATGGCATTTGGGCAGATTTTTTTGGCCGACCTGCTTACACCACCACTCTACCCATTCGCCTTGCGAATCGTCACGATACACCTGCAGTGATGTTTACAGCGAAAAGGCGGGCTCTTGGTAAAGGTTGGATCATCGACGCTAAACGATTGAATTCGTTTTCGAGTGATGCAAATAGTGCAGCCAAGGAATTAAATACTGCAATTGAAGATGCAATCCTGCTTGCCCCGGAACAATTTATCTGGTCATACAACCGATATAAGCATCCTGCAGGAGCAGAATTACCACCGGGCAATTAGTTAATAAATTTATAATTTATTTAACATGACTTGGGTACAAAACGCATTCAATTTTCTGGCGCTCAACCTATTGCGTCTTTTTGCTTTTTTACCTTACTCCCTCACCATCCATGTCGGCTATGGTTTAGGATGGCTGGCAGCGCATATCCCCAATGATCGTGCCAGGGTTGTCAAAACCAACTTGCGCCTCTGCTTCCCCAATCTGAGTACAAGTCAGGTTGATGACCTAGCGTTAGAGCACTGGAAGCTATTTGGACGTAGTGTCATTGAGAGAAGCCGGATTTGGCTTGGCAGCGGCAATCAAATTACTGATATCGTCACGATCAACTCTGCCATTACTCTAGGTGACCGCAAGCCACGCCTCTTAATTAACCCCCACTTTGTAGGGCTTGAAGGGGGCTTCATGGCACTTTCCGTTTTGGCAAATCAACATGATTGGCCTCGAGGCGCGGGCTTGTATCAAAACATGAAGAATCCTTTTTTCAATCAAAAGATGATTGAATGGAGAAATCGGTTTGGCGGAAAATCCATTGAAAGGCAAAGTCGCCTGCGCGATTTACTGCGTGAGATTCAAACAGGAAATTTTATTTTTATTGCGCCCGACATCGACCTTGGGCCGCGTGATTCTGTTTTTGTCCCTTTCTTCGGAATTCAAACCAATACGATCACCTCGGTCTCGCGCCTAGCCAGACTCAGTGGTGCCGAGGTTTGCTTAATGACTACCACCTTGAATTCGGATCGCAGGGGCTATACCTGCAATATCAGCGAGCCCCTTCCAAACTTCCCTACCGATAACGTTGAGGCAGATACTGCGCGCCTCAACGAATATATCGAAGCGCTTGTTCGTAAAAGACCGGCGGAGTACTATTGGGTACACAAACGCTTTAAACACAGACCACCTGGTGAGCCCAACCTCTATAGTTAATTGGAAATCTTTTGAGCATGAATTCAGTTCAGTCCACTCGTAAACTCCGCTTTACCAAAATGCATGGTGCGGGTAATGACTTTATTGTGCTTAATGGCATTGACCAAGATCTCAGCGGTGTGACGCGTGAGCAATGGCAAAAACTAGCCCATCGCCAATTGGGTATCGGTGCTGACCAAATCCTATTAGTTGAAAAAGCAACACGCCCTGACGCTGATTTCCGGTATCGTATTTTCAATGCGGATGGTGGTGAAGTCGAGCAATGTGGCAACGGATCACGCTGCTTTGTGCGCTTTGTGCTTGATCAGGGCTTATCGACTAAGAATCCATTGCGTGTAGAAGTAGCGCATACGGTACTGACCCTCAAATCTCATGAGGACGGGCAAGTTGAAGTGGACATGGGCGCACCTATTTTTGAGCACAGCAAAATTCCCTTTATTGCAGATGGCTTAGCGAGTAAGCAAGAGTTTCATGAAGTACTTTATGCCCTTCCCATTGAAACTCCTGCGACCCATGACAGCTGGATTGGTGTGGTCTCAATGGGAAATCCTCATGCTGTTCAAGTAGTAGGCGATATTGAGAGCGCGATGGTTCAAGAGGAAGGTAAGTCGATCGAGAAAAATCCTGTATTTCCGAACAGAGTGAATGCGGGCTATATGCAAGTTCTGAATCGAAATGCAATCAAGTTACGCGTCTTTGAACGGGGTGCTGGCGAAACGCTGGCTTGCGGTACTGGTGCCTGTGCTGCAGTAGTGTCTGGCATTCGTCGTGGCATGCTCGACTCGCCCGTTACAGTAAGTACCCTTGGTGGTGACTTACAAATCGCCTGGGGTGGCATCACCAATGAAGTTGCTCATCCCGTGATCATGACCGGTCCGGCTATTACCGTGTTTGAGGGTGAAACCAGCATTTAAATCCCATACTTCTGACGATAGGCTTTGACTGCAGGCAAATAATTTGTTAGCTCGCTATTGCTCGAAGCGCTTAAGAAAGCCATCACATCAGCTAAGTTAGCAATCGCAACTACAGGCAACCCAAACTCTTCTTCAACTGCCTGGACTGCTGACTTTTCACCAATCTCCGTTGCAGTGCCAGACTTCTCCATCCGATCAAGTGCAATTAATACTGCTGCAGGCTCTGCACCTGCATCTCGAATAAGTTTCACAGACTCCCTTACTGAAGTTCCGGCAGAGATCACATCATCAATAATGACCACCTTACCCTTGACTGGAGCGCCCACTAAGGAGCCGCCCTCGCCATGGTCTTTAGCTTCTTTGCGGTTATAGGCAAAGGGCACATTATGTCCAGTATCAGTCAGTGCAATTGCGGTTGCTGCAGCCAAGGCAATCCCCTTGTAGGCGGGTCCATAAAGCATGTCGTAATCCATGCCGGAATCCTGCAAGGCTTTGGCGTAATAACGGCCCAAAGCACTTAAACGAGCGCCATCATTAAATTTGCCCGCATTGAAGAAATAAGGAGAAAGCCGTCCTGCTTTGGTTTTAAACTCACCAAATGACAAAACATTTGCCTCTAAGGCAAATTGAATAAAGTTATCTTGATTAGAATTTTTTGAGCTCATAGGCCTATATGTTACGCATCATTTCTGCCAACCTCAACGGTATCCGTTCTGCAGTCAAAAAAGGGTTTTTACCGTGGGTTATTAAGCAAAAAGCAGACTTCGTTTGCATGCAAGAGCTAAAAGCCCAACAAGATGATCTTGAGGATGCGATTCTTAATCCTAATAGCTTACACGGCTTCTTTCATCATGCTGAAAAAAAGGGCTACAGCGGCAGTGGCATCTATACGCCCCATCAACCAGACGAGGTGCTTTACGGCTATGGCAATGCAGAGTTTGATGCTGAGGGTCGGTATGTTGAGGCTCGATATAAAACGCTTTCAGTGATTTCGGTATATATGCCCTCGGGCTCAAGCTCACCAGAAAGACAGGAAGCAAAATATCGCTATTTGGATTCTTTCTTGCCACACTTAGTTGAGCTCAAAAAATCAGGGCGCGAAATTGTGCTGTGTGGCGACGTCAATATTGCTCATCACGAAATTGATTTGAAGAATTGGAAGGGCAACCTGAAGAACTCTGGATTTTTACCTGAGGAGCGTGCCTGGCTTACTAACCTCTTTGGAAAAGAAGGTTATGTGGACGTCTATCGCAAACTAGAGCCCAATGCTAGCGACGCCTGTTACACGTGGTGGAGCAATCGTGGACAAGCATATGCTAAGAATGTGGGTTGGCGAATCGATTATCACATCGCCACCCCAGGAATTGCTAGTAGCGCTATGAGTACTTCGGTCTTCAAAGAGGAGCGGTTCTCAGATCATGCGCCACTCACAGTAGATTACGACTGGTCTATTTAACGACTTCTGAGTCGTGCCTTTTAAATTCAACGACTTTAAAGTGGATGGCGAGCCAAATCAGAATCAACACTGGCGCGCCAATAATAGCTGTACCAATAAAGAAACTTTGGTAGCCAAAAGAATCTACAAAGACGCCCGAAAAACCAGCCAACCACTTTGGCAATAAAAGCATCATCGAACTAAACAAAGCGTACTGTGTTGCGGAATACTGGATATTAGTTAGGGCTGATAGAAATGCAATGAAAGCCGCCGTAGCAATGCCAGAACTCAGATTGTCTGCCGAGATCACCCATATTAAGCCCTGTAAATCATGGCCCTGCGTGGTCAACCAAGCGAACAATAGGTTGCTGATAGCCGAAAGAAACGCACCTAAAAATAAGATGCGCATCACTCCAAAGCGTAAAGTGAGCACCCCACCTAAAAAGGCTCCCACCAAAGTCATAATCACACCAAATACTTTGCTCACTGCGGCGACCTCGTCCTTGGTATATCCCATATCAACGTAAAAAGGATTTGCCATGATGCCCATCACAATGTCGCTAATGCGATAAATTGCGATCAGCGACAAAATCAAAATAGCATGCCAGCCATAGCGTTTAATGAAATCCGCAAATGGCTGGATCAAGGTTTGATCTAGCCAGTCTTTAGCATTGCGCGCCTTTGGAAATTCAATAGGTACCGGCTCTTTGCTAAATACGGTAGTGATCACGCCAACCCCGATCGACAACGCCATACAGAGGTAGGCAAATTGCCAAGCACTGGCATCGTATCCAACAACACCAGCCTCGGCTCGAGCTGCTAGCCACAGAACACCCGCACCCGACCAAATTAAAGCGAGCCGATAACCGGTTTGGTAGGTCGCAGCCAAAGCGGCTTGATGATCACTATCAGCCGACTCAATACGAAAGGCATCTAAAGCGATATCTTGTGTTGCAGAACCAAAAGCGACAAGAAGTGCGCACCATATCATCGGAGTAAGCTGAACTCGAGGATCAATACTGGCCATGCCTACTAGACCAAGAACAATCAGTAATTGTGCAAATAGAAGCCAACTCCGTCTTCTGCCAAATAATTTCGACAGTAAAGGGATAGGCAGGCGATCGATCAAGGGCGCCCACACCCACTTAAAGGCATAGATCAAACCAATCCAAGTCAGATAGCCAATGGTACTACGATCAATGCCTGCCTCTCTCAACCAAAAGCTCAGGGTTCCTAGAATCAGTAGCAAAGGGAGGCCTGCAGAAAAGCCCAAGAAGAGCATGCGCAGACAAGGCCATTCGAGATACACCCGAAAATCTTTCAGCCAGGACGCAATTGTACTAAGCACGTCGAACGCGGAACAGCGCTAGGCTTCCAAAAAGATTGGGCATCAAAGTCACCTGCCGACCCTCGTGCAATATGCACTGATCCAGAATCTGCAGCCCCAAGCTCGAGGCTAACTTCTCAAAGTCGGCAACAGTAAGAACACGAACATTAGGCGTGTTGTACCACTGGTATGGCAAGCTTTTAGACACGGGCATCCGGCCCAGACCCACGGCCAAGCGATGTGACCAATGGCCAAAATTTGGGAAGGAGACAACCGACTCCTTACCTACTCGAGCGACTTCACGCAAAATCTTTTCAGTTTCGTGGATTGTTTGCAAGGTTTGTGAAAGCACCACGGTATCGAAGCTATTGTTCTCAAATAGCGCTAAACCGCCCTCTAAGTTTTGCTGAATAACATTCAAGCCTTTTCGCACACAGGAAAGCACGCGGGCATCATCAATTTCAACACCATAAGCTTGTACTGGTTTTTGTTTTTTCAAATACTCCAGAAAACTGCCATCGCCACAACCGAGGTCAAGCACTTCGCTATTGGGTGTAATCCAATTCGCGATCGCAGCAAAATCTGCGCGCATCATGATTTGCCCTCTAGCATTTGTTCGAAGTAAGCACGGATCAGGTTGTGATAACGAGGATCATCTAATAAGAAAGCATCATGGCCATGAGGCGCATCGATTTCCGCATAGCTCACTTCGCTCTTATTGCTGAGTAAAGATTCCACAATCTCACGACTACGATTTGGCGGGAAGCGCCAATCTGTAGAAAAGCTCACAACTAAAAACTTGGCTTGCACTTCGGCCAAGGCGCGGTTCAGACTACCCCCATAACGGCGGGAAGGGTCAAAATAATCTAGCGCTCTCGTAATGAGCAAATATGTGTTGGCATCAAAATAATTGGAGAACTTATCCCCTTGATGACGCAAATAACTTTCAACCTCGAATTCCACATCAAAGCTGAAACGGTAATCGTGGGATTCCCCATGAGGTCTTTGTAACTCGCGTCCGAATTTTTCTGCCATGTCATCATCAGACAGATAGGTGATATGACCCACCATGCGCGCCAACCTTAGACCGCGCTTAGGAACTACGCCATGCTCGTAATAGTTACCGCCATGAAAGTCGGGGTCTGACAAAATAGCATTGCGAGCTACCTCATTGAAGGCAATATTCTGAGCACTCAGCTTTGGCGTAGAGGCAATTACTAGGCAATGCACTAAACGTTTTGGGAATTGGATTGACCAAGCTAATGCCTGCATGCCACCCAAACTGCCACCCATCACTGCAGCAAAGCGACGAATGCCTAGCTTGTCAGCTAAACGTGCTTGGGTATTTACCCAATCCTCAACTGTAATAACGGGGAAATCTGCGCCATACTGCTTGCCGCTAGCTGGATTAATGCTCTTTGGTCCAGTGGATCCAAAACAAGAGCCCAAATTATTAACGCCAATCACAAAGAAGTGATCTGTATCTACTGGCTTGCCAGGGCCAATCATGTTATCCCACCAACCAATATCTTTGGAATCATCAGGATTAGGACCTGCTACATGGTGTGATGCGTTTAAGGCGTGGCAAACCAATACGGCATTACTTTTATCGGCATTCAGTTTGCCGTAAGTCTCAATGACTAAATCGTAGCCAGATAAGATGGCGCCACTTTGCAAAGGCAAGGGCTCGACAAAATGGATCGTGTTTCTAGAGAGGTGAAGCTCAGTCATTCTGAAAGAAGAATACGAAGGCTAATATCAGATGCTTCAGTAGGTAGCTTTTTAAAGCCGCTACGAGCAAAACGATACCAGCGCCCTAAGACATAACTCATCAACATTGCCGCCCGAATACTCACCTCATCTTGACTTGCATTTGCCAAAGCACCACCCTGAGTTTGAGCAATACGTAAAGCCTGCTTTAAGGATGCCTCGACGCGATCTAACACTTGAGTAATGCGCCCTTGCAAGCGCTCGTCTTCTTGCAGCAAAGCATCACCTAAAAGCACACGTGTCATACCAGGATTCTTTTCAGCGAAGAATAGCAACATCTGCAAAATACCGCGTGCTTGGGCAATTCCAGACTCTTCTTTTTGGTTGATCTGATTAATCAGGCCAAAAATAGTTTGCTCAATAAATGAAATCAAACCCTCAAACATCTGCGCCTTACTGGCGAAGTGTCTATAAAGCGCCGCTTCTGAGACTTGAATTTTTGCCGCTAAGGCTGCGGTGGTGACGCGCTCACCCTTAGGATTTTGCAACATCTCTGCCAGTACTTGCAAAATCTGGAGGCGACGCTCGCCTGGACGCGGGCGTTTACGTGGCCTACCCTCTTCGGCAACACTAGCTTCGATTTCTGATGGCTTGGGGTCTAAAGAATCACGCATAGTTATCTCTTTTGTTCAACTCTTAACGCGAGCGGATCATCGTTCCAAATGCCTGCTCAGTCAGAATCTCTAACAATAAAGAGTGCTCAATTCGTCCGTCAATAATATGAACTGAATTCACACCACTTTTTGCCGCATCTAATGCTGAAGAAATCTTGGGCAACATGCCACCAGAAATTGTGCCATCAGCAAACAAACCCTCAATCTCACGCGCTGTCAGATCAGTTAATAAGGTCCCGCTCTTGTCCATTACCCCGGGGATATTCGTCATCATGACCAATTTCTCTGCATGTAAAATTTCTGCCATTTTTCCAGCAACCAAGTCAGCATTAATGTTGTATGCCTGACCTTCTTCGCTAAATCCAATAGGGGAAATTACCGGAATGAATGCGTCATCTTGCAAGGCTTTTACCACCGCGGGATTGATTGCATCGATCTCGCCAACAAAGCCCAAATCAATCGTGGCGCCAGTCTTATTTTGGTCCGCAACCAACATTTTCTTGGCGCGAATCAAACCACCGTCTTTGCCAGTCAGGCCAACAGCCTGACCCCCAAAGTGGTTAATCAACATCACGATGTCTTGCTGAACCTCTCCACCCAGAACCCACTCCACTACTTCCATGGTTTCTTCATCGGTTACGCGCATCCCCTGAATAAAGGTACCCGCTTTGCCAATTTTCTTTAATGCTTCATCGATTTGAGGACCGCCACCGTGGACAACCACAGGATTCATGCCCACCAATTTGAGCAAAATAACGTCGCGAGCAAAGCTTTCTTTCAAGCGCTCTTCAACCATGGCGTTTCCGCCGTACTTGATCACAATTGTTTTACCGTGATACGCGCGGATATAAGGCAAAGCCTCGGCCAAAATTTCCGCCTTTAATAAAGGAGGGATTTCGCTAATCGATGGGGATTGCTTAGTTAATTGCTTAGTCATCACTACTTTTATGTTCTGCCTAGTAAATTAATCACCAAATAACTTTTGACGAAGTTCTCTACGCTCTTGGGCCTCAAGAGATAAGTTGGCTGTGGGACGGGCAATCAGACGGTTTAGGCCAATAGGTTCGCCAGTTTCCTCGCACCAGCCGTAATCGCCAGACTCAATGCGGGCTAGGGCCTGCTCTACTTTTTTCAACAGCTTACGCTCACGATCACGAGTACGCAGTTCAAGAGCATGCTCTTCTTCAATCGTTGCCCGATCCGCTGGATCGGGAACTAAAATATTTTCGCGAAGATGCTCTGTCGTCTGAGAAGCATTTTTCAGAATGTCATTCTTTAAGGTCGTGAGCTTCTGACGGAAAAAATCTAACTGAGCAGCGCTCATATAATCTTTTTCGGACATCTTAAGCAATTCAGATTCTGTTAAAGGCGCGCCTTTTGGAACCTTAGTACTTGCTTTTGTCGTAGCCGAAGATTTTGCTGGTGTTTTTACCGTCATTTCATTCTTTCCATGGATTTAGCCATTATTGCTTCATTCTGCCAAAGTTTTGTTACGCTTTAACCAATATTGATCAATACTAGCTGCGGCGTCGGATTTTACTTTAAATTTCTTAAACCAAACATCCCTCAAGCCCAGCCAGCAGTGTGTCCTTGGGCAAATCGATGCCAATAAAGACCATCCGCGTTTGCTTGGGTTCAGCGCCCCATAAACCTGCTAAATCGCTCCCCATCATCTGATGGACGCCCTGGAACACGACTTTTCGGTTACTACCCTTCACATAGAGGACGCCTTTGTAACGCAACATCTTCTCTCCAAAGACCTCCAAAATACCCGCTAAGAAGTCCTCTAATTTTTTATGATCAAAGGGTTTATCACTACGAAAAACGAAGGATTGAATGCGGTCTGTATGGCCGGCGTGACCATGGTGATCATGGCTGTGGTCGTGACCGCAGTCACTGTGATCATGATGATCGTGACCATGGTCATCCTGTTCTAAAAAGTGAGGGTCAATATCGAGCTTGGCGTTTAAATTGAACCCCTTGAGATCTAATACCGCATCCAAAGGTACGATCCCCTTAGATATACCCTGAATCGGCGCGCGGGGATTCATGTGCATCAAGCGGTTGTGGAGAGCATCTACCTCAGCAGGCGTCACCAAATCCGTCTTGGTGATGAAGATTTGATCCGCAAAGCCAACTTGGCGCTGCGCTTCTTCATGCTCTGTCAGTTGCTGCGGCCCATGCTTGGCATCGACTAAGGTCACCACAGCGTCTAAGACATAGTGATCTGCAACATCGTCGTCCATAAAAAAGGTTTGGGCTACGGGGCCTGGATTAGCGACGCCAGTAGTCTCAATCACCACACGCTCAAAGTGAATCTTTTTATCTTTTCGTTGCTCCCAAAGCGTATTCAGCGCTTCGACTAAATCACCACGAATGGTGCAGCAAATACAGCCATTGCTCATTTGCACAATGTTTTCTTGGCTGTCTTGAACCAAGATATCGTTATCGATATTCTCTTCGCCAAACTCGTTCTCAATCACAGCAATTTTTTTGCCATGGTTTTCGGTCAGGATATGTTTGAGCAAGGTGGTTTTGCCACTACCCAAAAAGCCCGTGAGAATTGTTACTGGAATTAACGCCATCATCGATCCTATCAAAATCTAGTCCCACTTTTCCCAAATGGGAAACCTGACATCTTACCGAGTTCCTGAGTCTTTACCAGCCTTTGCTCGAGGATGGGCTTTATCGTATGCTTGTGCTAGGTGCTGAAAATCTAAAGAAGTGTAAATCTGAGTGCTGGCAATACTGGCATGCCCCAGCATCTCTTGAACGGCACGTAAATCCTGAGAAGACTGCAAAACATGGCTGGCGAAGCTATGACGCATCATATGCGGGTGAACATGGGTAGGAAGACCTGCACGCATAGCGAGGGTACGTAGGCGTGCCTGAACGGTGCGAGGGGATAAACGGGCACCCGTTGCTGAAATAAACAAAGCAATCGAGTCTATCGCTAGCTCAGCCTGATCTCGCATCTCTCGCCAAGCTTTAAGCGATTCCATAGCAGGTACTCCAATAGGGACGGAGCGGCGTTTTCCGCCTTTACCTAAAACGGTAACTTCTGCAGCATCCCAATCTAACCAGCCGGCCGACTCGTGCTGACGGTCTTTGCTCTGCATCACATCAATACCCAAGAGTTCTGATAAACGCAGGCCGGAGGAATAGAGTAAGTCAATAATGGCTGCATCACGAACCGCCTCCAGATCTTTCCTTTCTTTAGCCTCTTTCACTGCTTGACTAACTAAAGCAATGGCTTGCTCAACCGAAAGTGCTTTAGGCAAAGACTTCAAACGCTTTGGCGCCTTCACATCGTCGACTGGGTTAGCAACTAGATTCGCGGTAGCTCGCCCAGCCTGTGCATCACGCCGCGCATCTTTCTCGGTAAGCCAGTCATACCAACCTCGCCATGCTGAAAGTGCTCTTGCAATGGTACGAGATGATTTTCCTTTTGCATGCAAACGGCCGGCCCAACGACGCACATGAGCATTACTCACTCTGAGCAATTCAACAGCATCGTCAGCGGCAAATATCTGTAGCTCATTTAGATCAAGGCGATACGCCTTAAGCGTATGCGGCGAGAGTTGCCTTAATACATGCAGCTCCTGCAAATACTCTTGCATGAGAGGATGAAGTTCAGCTGGCGTTTGGCTCATAAGCCTGGATGCGATCCAAAGCTGCAGCGGTTAACTCAGCAATCTGACGTAAATAGAATGCCCCCATGTCTGCTGTAAAACGGGTTTCATCTTTACTGGCCAAGAGCAGTACTGCCGGGGATTGAGCTACACCAATGCTTTTGCCCAATGGCAAGCCAATAGCCACCATGCTTTGCCATTCAGAATCAATCTTGACTTGAGTTGCCAACAGATCAACACTGGCAGAGGCCAACTCCTTAGCCGAGCCGCACAAAGGCGTATCTATCCATGGACCAAATGCCGCGTTGGGTGCTAAGAGCTTTGAAGCTTCTACCTCAAAGACTTCAGCCAAACCAGTCGTGACTGCAGACTCCACATCTGTCTTACTGTTGGCTCGCATCAAACATAGTAGCCAAGCGACTAAGCTTTGCTGAGTTTTATCATTGCGGCTACCAAAGTGCAGCATCTCACTTAAACGGCGATTGAGTTCTTGATTCTGTGTGCGCAGCAAAGTCATCTGACGCTCTTGCAATGAAATTGCACGATCTTCATGTGGATGCTTTAAGCGAACTTCGTTTAAGAGATTGGCGTAACGCTCAAAAAAGCCTGGAGTAGCTCGTAACCATTCCGCAACCAACTCTTCTTGTTCAGCCTGCTTGGGATCAATTGCACTCATGTATTTCTTTCTTGTTTAATGGTTGATTAGCCTAGCTTTTTGCGAAGTAGATCATTTACCTGGCCCGGATTCGCCTTGCCCTGAGATGCCTTCATGATCTGGCCCACCAAAGCATTAAATGCCTTTTCTTTACCCGAGCGGAACTCTTCAACTGATTTCTGATTGGCAGCCAATACCTTGTCGATCATGGCTTCTAGCTCACCGCTATCACTAATTTGCTTTAACCCTCTAGCATCAATCACTTGATCAACGGTGCTAATCTCTTCTCCTGTGATGGCCTCCTCCCACAGAATCGCGAAGATATCTTTTGCGATTTTGTTAGATATAGTGCCATCAGAAACACGCGTCAGCAATGGGGCTAAATGCTTTGCTTTTAAGGGAGCGTTTGCCGGGGCAATACCTGCACGATTCAGTGCTGAGGCAAATTCTCCGGCAATAAGATTAGCCGCTGCCTTTGCTAATGACTTATCAACAATTGCGAGTAACCCTTCAAATATGGTTGCGATATCGCGATCTTGGGTAAGTAATTCTGCATCGTAAGCACTTAAGCCAAACTCGCTTTGCCATTGTTCTCGAAGCTGTGTAGGAAGTGCCGGCATTTTGCTACGCACCTCTCCAATCCAAGCGTCGTCAATCACGACTGGTAATAAATCAGGATCAGGGAAATAGCGATAGTCGTTTGCGTCTTCCTTACTACGCATGCTACGAGTTTCTTGACGATCAGGATCATACAAACGGGTTTCCTGAATGACTTTGCCGCCATCCTCGATTAATTCAATTTGCCGACGCACTTCATACTGAATTGCCTCTTCTAGAAACCGAAAAGAATTTAAGTTCTTAATCTCACAACGCGTACCAAATTCTTTTTGACCCAATGGACGAACAGAAACGTTCGCATCACAGCGGAAGGAGCCTTCTTGCATATTTCCGTCGCATACCCCAAGCCAGACCACTAGTCTATGTAGCGCTTTTGCATAAGCTACCGCTTCAGCAGCGCTGCGCATGACTGGCTCAGTCACAATTTCTAACAAAGGTGTACCCGCGCGATTTAAGTCGATGCCACTAGATGCCTCACCGTGCGGGCCTAGAAAGCCTTCTTCATGAACTGATTTGCCAGCATCCTCTTCCATGTGGGCGCGGGTGAGCTCAACTACTTTTATTTCGTCACCAACCAAAATTTCAACTTGGCCACCAACAACCACAGGCAGCTCCATCTGACTGATTTGATACCCCTTCGGTAAGTCAGGATAGAAGTAATTCTTACGCGCAAAAATGCTCGCCGGTGAAATCTTCGCACCTACTGCTAACCCAAAACGAATGGCATGCTCAACTGCTTGACGATTTAATACTGGTAAGGCTCCAGGTAGTGCCAGGTCTACCGCGCAAGCTTGCGTATTAGGACCGGCTCCAAAGCGAGTGCTTGCCCCACTAAAAATTTTTGATTGCGTTTGTAATTGCGCATGGGTCTCTAGACCAATCACGATTTCCCATTGCATCATGCCACCTCGCTTGCTTGACGCAAATGCCAGTCGCTATGTTGCTGATATTGATGCGCCACTTGAAGTAAGCGCGCTTCAGAAAAATAATTGCCAATGAGCTGCATCCCAATAGGTAATTGATTGGAATTAAATCCGCAAGGAGCGCTCATCGCCGGTAGACCAGCCAAGTTTGTTGAAAGCGTATAAATATCTTCTAAATACATCTGGACAGGATCTTTCGATTTCTCTCCTAAGCGCCAAGCAACGTCAGGGGCAACAGGTCCTAAGATGACATCACACTGTTCAAATGCGGCTTGAAAGTCTGCCGCAATAATGCGACGAATTTTTTGAGCCTGCAGATAATAGGCATCGTAATAACCATGGCATAGAACATAGGTGCCGATCAAAATACGGCGCTTCACTTCTGCACCAAACCCTTCGGTTCTCGACTTCTTATACATATCTGATAAATCACGATATTCATTGGCGCGATGGCCGTACCGCACGCCATCAAAACGACTCAAATTACTGGAGGCTTCGGCAGGTGCCAGCACGTAATACACCGGTATGGATAGCTTGGTTTTGGGCAAACTGACTTCAACTAGCTCAGCACCTAAATCTTGAAGTGCTTTTGCTGCGTTGTTGACTGCGTTAGCCACTTCTTCTGCTAAACCATCTGCAAAGAATTCTTTTGGTAAACCAACCCGCAATCCTTGCAATGGTTTTGATGCATTGGAATTTCCTTCTTGCCAGTTTTGCGCAAGGTAACGACCGTAGTCCTCACCAGAATCCGCCAAAGAAGTGGAATCACGTGGATCGTGGGAAGACATTGCCGTCAGGAGCAAAGCGCAATCTTCCGCAGTTTTGCCCATTGGACCGGCCTGATCCAAGGATGAGGCATAAGCAATCATTCCATATCTGGAAACGCGCCCATAGCTTGGCTTAATCCCAGTCAAACCACAAAAAGCAGCTGGTTGACGAATTGAGCCGCCGGTATCTGATCCTGTTGCAATCGGTGCCAAGCCTGCTGCCACTGCGGCGGCAGACCCTCCAGATGAGCCGCCAGAAACGTACGCTGAATTCCAAGGATTCAGGACAGGGCCATAAGCTGAATTTTCATTCGAAGAGCCCATCGCAAATTCATCCATATTGGTCTTACCAAGGCAAACCATGCCAGCACCATTGGGGTTGATTTCATCTGGAATGCCTAGATTGGCGACTACTGTGGCATCAAATGGGCTGAGATATCCCTCCAGCATTTTGGAGGCTGCAGTGGACTTCCAGCCGCGTGTGACAAAGACATCTTTGTGGGCCACTGGGATGCCTGTTAATTTGCCGCCATTACCTGCGGCTATTATTTTATCCGCTTTATGTGATTGCTCTAAACTTAAGTGAGCACTTACATCAAGATAGGCATTCCATTGCCTTTCTGACTCAATACGGTCTAAAAAGTATTGGGTCAGCTCGGTGCTCGAGACCTCTTTTGCTGCCAAGGCTTTTGCCATTAATGCGACCGAGGTTTGGTGCCAACTCATTCAATCACCCGCGGCACTAAGAAATAGCCCTCTTGCTCTGCAGGGGCAGATTGCATATTTTGGCTTCGCTGGTCAGACTCCGTTACCGCATCTGATCGCAAGGGCTGAGCCAAATCTCTCAAAAACAGAATGGGGTGAGCCAGAGGGGCAAGGCCGCTGGTATCAACAGCCTGCATCTCCTCAACCAAGGCAAAAACAGCCTGTAGTTGTGGCAAAACTGCCTCGGCTTCTGTCTGACTCAACTCAAGACAGGAAAGGTGCGCAATGCGCTGAACATCATCAAGTTTCATGGGTCGCTAGAGTATCATTCAAATATATATTTTTTAACACTTACTTATTTTCTCACTACATCATGTTTGGTTTTTTCCGCAGCTACTTTTCTAATGACCTAGCAATCGACCTAGGTACCGCCAACACCTTAATTTACATGCGCGAGCGGGGCATTGTGCTTGATGAACCCTCGGTAGTGGCTATTCGCACTGAAGGCGGCCCAAATGGCAAAAAAACCATTCTAGCGGTTGGAAAAGAAGCAAAAGCGATGTTGGGTCGCGTTCCTGGAAATATTGAAGCGATTCGCCCGATGAAAGACGGTGTGATTGCCGATTTCACGATTACCGAGCAAATGCTTAAGCAATTCATCAAGCTCGTGCATGAAAGCAAGTTGCTAAAGCCTAGTCCACGCATCATTATTTGTGTTCCTTGTGGTTCCACCCAAGTTGAGCGTCGCGCTATTCGCGAATCCGCGTTAGGTGCAGGTGCATCTCAAGTGTTCCTCATTGAAGAGCCAATGGCTGCAGCAATTGGCTCAGGCCTTCCCGTTTCTGAAGCTGCAGGCTCTATGGTTGTTGATATCGGCGGCGGCACTACTGAAGTTGGCGTGATGTCATT
Organism: Polynucleobacter sp. CS-Odin-A6; assembly: GCF_018882095.1. Taxonomy (GTDB): domain Bacteria; phylum Pseudomonadota; class Gammaproteobacteria; order Burkholderiales; family Burkholderiaceae; genus Polynucleobacter. The sequence continues at coordinate 28,266 of NZ_JACVPD010000001.1, read as the reverse complement.
GGGCGGTATGGTTTACAAGGGCTCTATTCGTGTTGGTGGTGATAAGTTTGATGAGGCGATTACCAATTACATTCGTCGTAACTACGGCATGTTGATTGGCGAACAAACAGCCGAATTAATTAAAAAGACCATTGGCTCTGCATTCCCTGGCCAAGAGTTGCGCGAGATGGAAGTAAAAGGTCGCAATCTCTCTGAAGGCATTCCACGCAGCTTCACTGTGACAAGCAATGAAGTTTTAGAAGCTTTGACGGATCCATTAAATCAAATTGTGACTGCTGTAAAAGCAGCTTTGGAACAAATTCCTCCCGAACTTGCATCAGATATCGCCGAGCGTGGAATGATGCTGACCGGCGGTGGAGCACTATTACGTGATCTCGATCGTTTGCTACTGGAAGAAACTGGCCTCCCAATTCATGTTGCTGAAGATCCTCTCACTTGCGTCGCTCGTGGTTGCGGCATTGCTTTAGAGCGCATCGACAAGCTGGGCGGCGTGTTCTCACAAGAGTAATTGACTTAAGCGTCGATTAGGGTATTGCAACATAGCGCTCCTCCTCTTTTCAGACAAGGCGTTCCAGCTTTAGTAAAACTCATTGTCTGTTTATCGATCAGCATCGCATTGATGTTGGTCGATTTTCGATTTAAAACGCTCGATCCAATTCGCAATAATATCAACTGGTTATTACGTCCACTAGAGTATGTGATGATGATGCCGCGAAATGTGTATGAAGCGACTTCGGAATACTTCACAACACGCGGCTCACTCGACAAAGAAAATCAAGTAATGAAAGTGCGTCAAGCAGAACTCTCTTTGCTTGCGAATCAATCGGAACTACTACTCGTAGAAAATCAGAATTTACGCCAGCTCATGGATTTGCAAAAACAAACTCCATTCAAAACATTGCCGGTTGAAATTTTATTTAATCCACCCAATCCGATTTCTCAGCGTATTGTGGTTAATCGTGGAAGCAATGACGGCCTCAAGCTTGGTAATCCTATCGCAAACGACTCAGGTATCTTGGGTCAAGTGGTTCGCATCTACGATCGCTCAGCAGAAGTTTCATTGCTAGAAGATCGTGACTTTGCTGTCCCTGTGCAAGTAGCTCGCAATGGTTTGAGAGCTGCTGTATTTGGAACGGGGCGGGGCAATCCTCTGGAACTTCGATATCTTCCGGTGGCTAGTGACCTCGAGGTAGGTGATGTACTCATCACCTCTGGAATTGACGGTGTTTATCCCCCAGGCTTTGCGGTAGCGGTTATTAGTCGAATTGAACGCAATGCAGATAAAAACTCTTCAAACGTATTCTGCGTCCCGGTCGCTCCGGTAAATCGCTATCGCCAGGCCTTAGCCCTGCTTTACGATCCGCAGTGGGATGCTAAAGCATCTACTGCAATCAGTAAATCTGATGCGCCACTGACAAATACTCCAGGTCGTCGCCAAACTCGTGCGCGAGGAATGCAATGATTGATTTTCAAAGCGGCTATATATTGCGCCCAGTCAATCCCGTTTTTATTTACCTCAGCTTGTTTTGTGCGCTGCTATTCAATTTCTTGCCAATTGGCAACTACGGCTGGGTACCAGACTGGCTCATTATTTGTATCGTTTTTTGGAATATCCACCAGCATCGCTATGTAGGTGTGATCATCGCATTTATCCTCGGTTTGTTAATGGATGTTCACAACTCCGACATATTGGGTCTACACGCCTTTACCTATTCATTGGTTGCTTATCTTGCGATCTCTTGGCATCGAAGAATTATTGCTTTATCTGTTCTGACTCAGGCTCTTCATCTTTTGCCTATCTTCTTATTGGTTACGCTGTTCCCAGTTTTGGCGCATTGGTTGTTGAGTGGGGAAATTTATTGGTGGGCGTTGACCGGCGCCATTCAAGCAGTAATTGAAGCATTATTGTGGCCCATGGCAACTTACATCTTGCTTTCGCCCCAACGTCGCCCGATTGACGTAGACCATAATCGCCCCATTTAAACAGCGATATGGTTTCATTTAAAAAACCCGATCTCGACTCATTTCAAGAGCGCATTTATATTGCGACTTTGTTTGTCACATTCTGTTTCCTATTGCTAGTGACGCGTCTAGTATGGCTTCAACTAGTAAGTCATGGTAAGTACGCACTCCTCGCTGAAAACAATCGTATTGCACTTGTGCCTGCACCAGCCAATCGTGGTCTATTAATAGATCGTAACGGGATTGTGATCGGTAGAAACTACTCTGCACTCACCTTGGATGTGAATGCTGAAGAAGTCAACGGCAATGTTGACGATCTGATCGATGAGCTCTCTCAGGTAGTGCTGATTTCACCAAGAGATCGCCGCAATTTCAAAAGATCACTTGAAGATTCCAGAAAAATGGGTACTTTTCCACTCAGGTCGATGCTCACTGAGGCGGAAACAGCTCGATTTATGGCTAATCGTCACCGCTTCCCAGGGGTGGAAATCCGCGCTAGGAGCTTTCGCGAGTATCCCTACAACGAACTTGCCTCACATTTAATTGGCTATATTGGGCGCGTTTCCCAGCGCGATAAAGAGCTCATGCAGGCTGAGATAGAGAACTCTAAAGCAGATGATCCTGATGCATTACAGACCTCTTTTTTACCGGGAATTCAATATGTAGGAAAGATTGGCTTAGAGCAAAGCTATGAAACGATTCTTCGCGGCATACCGGGATATGATCAAGTAGAAATTACGGCTGGCGGTAAACCCGTCCGCACACTTTCTAGTTCGCCCTCCGTGCCAGGAAAAAATATCGTTCTTTCTATCGATATTAAGCTGCAATATTTAGTTGAGCAACTCTACGGAAACTTTCGTGGGGCATTTGTTGCAATCGAGCCGGAAACCGGTGATATTTTAGCGTTCGTCTCTAAGCCAAACTTTAACCCCAATGACTTTGTTGAAGGAATTGATTCGGTGACGTGGAAAGAATTAAATGACTCTCCACAAAAGCCGCTCTACAACCGTCCGCTCAAGGGAATCTATCCACCAGGGTCGACCTATAAACCATTTATGGCCCTTGCTGCTTTAGAGACAAAAAAACGTACCCCGTCTCAAACGATTTCCGATCCTGGATATTTTGATTTTGGTAATCATACTTTTCGTGATGATAAAAAAGGCGGGCATGGGATTGTCGACATGCAAAAGTCTATCGTAGAGTCATGCGACACCTACTACTATCTGTTGGCGCGGGATATGGGCGTCAACATGATGTACGATTTTATGAAGCCATTTGGTTTTGGTCAAATTACGGGGATTGATTTACAGGGTGAATCAAAAGGTGTTCTGCCTTCTACAGAATGGAAGAAAAATACCTTCAAGAAACCAGAGCAGCAAAAATGGTACGAGGGCGAAACAATCTCTCTAGGGATTGGTCAAGGCTACAACGCCTTCACTATTTTACAACTGGCACATGCTATGGCCAATATGGCAAACAATGGCATTGTGATGAAGCCGCACTTAGTAAAAGCCATTGAAGATCCCTTTACAAGAAATCGAACTCTCACGACACCCAAAGAAAGCTATCGGATTGACCTTGTTCCTGAGAATATTGAAATCATTAAAAAGGCGATGATCGAGGTAAATAACTCAGGAACTTCAGCTACTGTTTTTAAAGGTACGGGCTATCAAGTAGGGGGTAAAACTGGAACAGCACAAGTATTTAGCTTGAATTCCAAAGAATATAAACACGGTGCTACTGCAGAATTTTTACGTGACCACGCTTTATATATAGCTTTTGCTCCCGCAGAAAAGCCTACTATCGTCATCGCGATGGTGGTTGAAAATGCGGGGTTTGGTGCGCAGTACGCAGCACCCATCGCTAGAAAAGCGCTTGATTTTTATCTTGAAGGCAAATGGCCTAAGGAGGTTCCTGAATGGAAAAGAGCGCCTTAATCAAGGTAAGGCAAATATTCCTTAGTATTTTCAGCGGACTTGATCGCCAGCTAGGCCTTATTTTGCTTGGTCTAGCAACGGTTGGATTGATTACCTTTTTATCTGCCAGTCAAAACACACCCGTCCGATTTGAAGATGAATTTCGCAATCTAGCACTCTCCTTTATTGTAATGTGGCTGGTTTCTCGTATCCCACCAAAGTGGTTAGAAATGGCAGCCGTTTGGATTTATGGAATAGGAGTTGCACTACTCATTGCAGTAGCTGTATTTGGTTTGATTAAAAAAGGTGCGAGACGGTGGCTCAATATTGGATTTGTAATTCAGCCATCAGAGCTAATGAAGATTGCTATGCCACTGATGCTGGCTTGGTACTTCCAGAAGCGAGAGGGCCTTCAAAAATCCTGGGACTATGGAGTAGCAGCGATCATTCTCGGCATTCCAGTATTGCTAATCGCACGTCAACCTGACTTGGGCACTGCCCTTCTTGTTTTTGCTGCGGGCATGTATGTGATCATTCTCGCAGGACTTCCTTGGAAATGGATTTTGCCATTTATAGGTATTGGCGCATTTGGAATTATTCTCATTATTATTTTTGGCAACACTATTTGCGCCCAGGACGTTGCTTGGCCATTTGTGCATAACTACCAGAAAAATCGAGTGTGCACATTGCTCGATCCCAGTAGTGATCCGCTTGGAAAAGGTTTTCACACGATTCAATCCATGATTGCCATCGGCTCTGGTGGTTTCTTTGGCAAAGGCTGGTTTCAGGGGACTCAAGCACATTTAGAATTTATTCCAGAAAAACATACTGACTTTGTCTTCGCTGTGTTTTCTGAAGAGTTTGGTTTTCTAGGTAATTTGGTGTTGTTAGCACTTTTCTTCGCGCTCATTAAAAGAGGCTTAGCTATTTCGGCCAGTGCGCCCAATCTATTTACTCGCCTATTAGGGGTGTCGGTAACCCTGATTTTCTTCACCTATGCTTTCGTCAATGTTGGAATGGTGACTGGCATGCTACCAGTTGTAGGCGTTCCCCTGCCCTTCATTAGCTACGGAGGTACCGCATTAGTTACACTAGGATTTGGCGCTGGTATTTTGATGAGCATTCATCGCCATCGACGCCTAGTACAGAGCTAATAAATAAGCCTGCAAAGCTACCCAACATTCTTGGGCAAGGCCAGGAAATTAAAAAAGCCCGGCATGCCGGGCTTTTTCATTAACAAAGCAAAAATTACTTCTTACGCTTGTTAACTGAATCTTTAAATGCTTTACCAGCAGAAAACTTGACAGTTTTAGCAGCAGCAATTTTGAGTGGCTCGCCAGTTTTTGGGTTACGGCCCATACGTGCAGCACGCTTGCCAGATGAGAATGTACCGAAACCGATCAGCTGTACTGAATCGCCTTTAGTAACAGCCTTGATGATTGTGTCAATAGCAGAATTCAATGCAAATTCAGCTTTGGCTTTTGAGATCTCAGCGTCGTCAGCAATAGCTGCGATTAGTTCTGCTTTGTTCAAGTGAAGCTCCTTATAGATATTGATGTAAGCGCACATCGCGCTTATGTGATTTTAACCACAAAAAATTATAAAAATAAAGCTACGTTGAAGTAATTTTTTTAATTACCCATTGTTTTCTCTTCTAAAACTACAATGCCAGATACAAAATACTCGGTATCTCCTAAACAGCTTGTAGGCAATCCAATGTGCTGTTCATATTTAAGAGCAACTTTTTTGCCTAAATTGTCATTAATTTTTTGTGCTACTGCATCATCACGCACTGTAAAAAAGAACTTTTCGGACATGGTTCCGGGCATAGAGACCATCGCCAGCTCACCCTCCCAAGTTTTACAAATATACCCTCGGTTGGAAAATTTCTGTACATAACCAGCTCGCTCACCACTGCCGTAGCTCCAGCTAAACATAATCCAAGTGTAGGCCGCCAGACCAGCCAAACCAATGAATACCAGGCTTAAAAGCCATTTTACGAATCTGTTCATGTGTTTTTCCTTAACAATTTGTCCCGACAGCACTCATTCGGTGCATTCTCTGTGGTCTGCTCTGACCTTAACTTCTATTTGAGCATAATCATGATAGAAATAGGCGAGAAATAGCACTCCATCCAAATTAAAATAGCGGTGTTAATGCTAATTGGTCAATCTTATGGAAATTCGTCACGCCATCTTTCTCGTTTTTGTTGTCTCCGCTCTTTATGTCTACTTTAGAGGCAAGGTACGATTTGGCTTGGTGCGCTCACTAACAGACTATCAAGTGCTTCTAGCGCCAATCAATTGTTTACTCTACTTATTCTCAAAAACTAAGGCTGGAGCATTTATTCCAGCCAGGGACTTTCCCGAACTAAAGTCTCTACAAGATCATTGGCAAGTCATTCGTGATGAGGCGCTTGCCTTGAACGCAGATGGCGCTATTGCGGTGGCAACGGGATATAACGATATTGGATTTAACTCCTTTTTTCGGACAGGCTGGAAGCGTTTTCATCTCTATTGGTACGGTAAGGAAATGTCTTCAGCACAAGCGAGTTGCCCTAAAACGGTAGCATTACTGAAATCCATCCCCTCCATCAAGGCCGCGATGTTCGCATCCTTGCCGCCGGGAGCAACCTTGGTACGTCATCGAGACCCTTATGCAGGCTCGCTCCGCTATCACATTGGCTTAGTTACTCCCAATGACCCTAAATGCTTTATTGACGTAGATGGTGAGCGTTATTACTGGAAGGATGGTGAGCCGGTCATGTTCGATGAAACCTATATTCACTATGCCGCAAATGAAACTGATCATCAACGTATCGTCTTATTTTGCGATGTGGAACGCCCAGTCCACACCAAATTGATGCAATTATTAAATCGCTGGTTTGGGCGCTACATCATGAGCGCCGCCGCCTCTCAGAATGTGGCAGGAGAAAAGCTTGGGCTGGTCAATATTCTGTTTAAGTATTTTTATCACTTACGGGCGCAAGCAAAAAAGCTCAAAGCAAGGCATCGGAGCATTTACTACGTCGGTAAATGGGTTTTAATTTTAGGCATTTTGTGGGCCGTATTTTGGTGAGCATTAGGGGCTTAGTGCTTCAATAATTTGCTCCGGGGTGATTGAACCCCAGATTTCGACTCGCTTAACACGGCTACTTTGTCCGGATAACAACTGAATCTGTTTTTGAGGCACCCGCAACTGCTGGGAAAGCCAGGCCAAAAGCATCTCATTCGCCTTATTGTCTTGGGCGGGAGCTTGAAGCGATATCTTGAGACAACCATCATGCAAACCAACCACCCTCGTCAGCTTTGCGCCTGGCTGGCAATGCAAATTAAGGGCAATACCAGTTGGGGTTTGTTTTAACCAGATTGGCGCCATTAAAGTCCTTTAAACTCAAAGCATGATTATGAAGAACTCCAGCGCCTTAAACCAGTTATTTGCAAATAATCGCGAATGGGCTGAGGCCAAGATTGCCAAAGATCCCGATTTTTTTAAGCGCCTAGTTTCTCAGCAAGCGCCAGAATATCTTTGGATTGGTTGCTCCGATAGTCGAGTTCCGGCAAATGAGATTGTGAACCTACTTCCAGGCGAGCTCTTTGTTCACCGCAACGTTGCTAACGTAGTGGTACACACTGACCTCAATTGCTTATCAGTCATTCAGTTCGCAATTGACCTGCTTAAGGTGAAGCATATTTTAGTAGTGGGTCACTATGGTTGCTCTGGTGTTCATGCCGCCCTCACTGATAGACGCATTGGTCTTGCTGATAACTGGTTGCGCCACGTAAAAGATGTTCATCAAAAACATGAGCGTTACCTCGGAGATCTTCTTTCTACTCCGAAACGTCAAGATCGCTTATGCGAACTCAATGTCATTGAGCAAGTTGTCAATGTTTGTGAGACTACTATCGTGCAAGATGCCTGGGCGAGGGGCCAGGAGCTAACGATTCATGGTTGGGCCTATCGCCTTGAAACTGGTCTGGTAAATGATTTGGGGATGTCGATTAGCTCCACCGAAGAAATGAATCTGCGCTACACCAAATCTTTATCCCGCTTTGACGCCGAATAAATTTAGCCTTGCTTAAAAACTTTTCAAACTGGTCTGGAGTCGCTTTACTCAGATTTTTGGCATCTCTTCCTTACAAGACCCTAGTCTCACTAGGCTATGGATTAGGATACCTAGCAGCACATATTCCCAATAGTCGCAATCGCGTAGTTCAAAAAAATCTAGAACTCTGCTTCCCGGAACTCGGGGCACTAGAGATCAATCAACTCAGAAAACAACATTGGCGACTACTGGGTCGTAGCCTTGTAGAAAAAAGCATTATTTGGCTTGGTAGCAAACAGCAGTTAGCAGATATGATCGAAATTCAATCGGAGGTAAACCTCAGCGATAGACAACCCCGCATCTTAGTAAATATGCACTTCATCGGCATTGAGGGCAGTATTATTTTGAGCGCTCTAGCAAAAGACAAAGGTTGGCCACGCACCTCTGGTTTTTTCCAGAGAATGAAAAGTCCATTTTTCAACCAGAAAATTATTGAGTGGCGTAATCGTTTTGGTGGCAACTCTATTGATCGACAAGGGCACTCTCTTGAGCTCATTCGAGAAATCCGGAGAGGCAGCTTCATCATCATCGCGCCCGATATTGATTTGGGCATCAAGGACTCTACATTCGCCCCCTTCTTTAATATTCAAACCAATACCATCACGGCGGTATCACGCCTTGCAAAAATCACGGGCGCACAAGTCTGCATGATGATTACAACCTTGAAAGAAAATGAAGCTGGATATCTCTGTAAGATTAGCAAGCCCCTAGAGAACTTCCCCACCGACAACCCTGAAGAGGATACTGCAAGGCTAAACCAGATTTTTGAACAAGAAATACGGCTTCGGCCTGCCGAATACTATTGGGTACATAAGCGTTTTAAGAATAGGCCTTTCAACGAGGCTAGTCCTTATTAGAGCCTCAGAAGCGGTTACTTGTAGCGCTCCTATCATCAGAACCTAGTCTTTACTCGGGCAATTGCCCGATAATGTGGTGATGGAAGAAAAAATACGCGTCTCTAAGCTACTTTCTGAGCTAGGTCTCTGCTCCCGTCGGGAAGCAGACTCTTACATTGAACAAGGCTTGGTTACAGTTGACGGCGAAGTAGTTAATGAGTTGGGCTCTCGGGCATTTCGTCATCAGAAGATTGAGTTGCAGTCTGGTGCTAAAGCACAACAAGCATCCCGGATTACCGTCATTCTGAATAAGCCGGTGGGCTTTATCTCCCACTTTGATGATGAGCAAGAGTACCAACCCGCTGCCTCATTGATCACCCCAGAAAACTACTTTGCCAGTCCGCTGGATAAAGGTCGAAATCCTCGATTTAATACTCGCGGTCTCGCGCCTGCTGGTCGTCTTGATATTGACTCCACTGGAATGTTGGTCTTGACACAAGATGGGCGGATTGCAAAACTCCTCATTGGAGAAAATAGCCCCATCGAGAAGGAATATTTGGTCCGCGTTGAAGGTGCACTCTCTTTTGCAGATCTAGACCGGTTAAAACATGGTCTGGAATTGGATGGTGTCGTACTAAAGCCAGCTCAAGTAAGTTGGCAAAATGAAGATCAACTCCGCTTTGTTTTGCGTGAGGGGCGTAAGCGTCAAATTCGTCGAATGTGCGAGATGGTAGGCCTCAAAGTGCTGGGGCTGAAACGGGTACGCATGGGTAAACTTTCTCTTGGCGCCCTGCCTCCCGGCAAATGGCGCTTTGTCAGGCCTGAAGAGCAATTCTAAAAGGCGCTGCCCGCTTATAATTCTGTTTACTAGATTAGGCGCAGAATTCCCATCGACACTATTACCCCCAGCACTCCTGGCGCAGAAGTTTTAAGGCGCCGTAGCTTTGCTATCATCTCTCACCCAGATGCGGGCAAAACTACCCTCACAGAGAAACTCTTGCTCTACGCAGGCGCCATTCAAATCGCTGGCAGTGTGAAGGCTCGTAAGGCCAGTCGGCACGCAACTTCAGACTGGATGGAGATTGAAAAGCAACGGGGTATTTCAGTAGCAAGCTCTGTAATGCAAATGGAATATCGCGATTGCATTATTAATCTTCTAGATACGCCAGGGCACCAAGATTTCTCGGAAGATACTTATCGTGTGCTTACTGCAGTGGATTCAGCGCTCATGGTGATTGATGCCGCCAATGGCGTTGAATCACAAACCCTGCGCCTACTTGAAGTCTGCCGTGCACGCAACACTCCAATCGTCACCTTCATCAACAAAATGGACCGCGAGGTAAAGCCGCCCATGGAGTTAATGGACGAGATTGAAACTGCGCTCGGTATTGAGGTGGTGCCGTTTACTTGGCCTGTGGGTATGGGTAAATCATTTGCCGGCGTAATCGATATTGCTAACTCCCAAATGCGCATGTTTAAAGCGGGTGAAGATCGCGTAACGGAAGACTCGCATGCGATCGTTGATATCAACGACCCTGCATTAAAAGAGCGTTTAGGGACTGATCTTGAAAATGCACTTGCGGAAGTAGACTTAATTAAAAATGCGATGCCTGCGTTTGATCGTGAGGCATTTTTAGCCGGGCGTCAGTCACCCGTTTTCTTTGGCTCAGCTATTAATAATTTCGGTGTACGAGAAATTCTCAATACTTTAGTTGAGCTTGCACCATCACCGGGATCGCGCAAGGCTTTACAAAGGGAAGTTAGCCCGGCTGAAAATAAATTCTCTGCAGTTGTCTTTAAGATTCAGGCGAATATGGATCCAGCCCATCGAGATCGTGTTGCCTTCTTACGTATTTGCTCTGGGCATTTTCAGCGTGGCATGAAACTTAAGATTTGTCGTAACGGCAAAGAGGTGCGGACCAATAATGCCTTGTCTTTTCTATCGCAACGACGCGACATCTTGGATGAGGCCTTTCCCGGCGATATCATTGGCCTACCAAACCATGGTCTCCTGAGGCTCGGTGATACGCTCACTGAAGGTGAGCAGCTGCAATTCACCGGCTTACCATTTTTTGCACCAGAAATTTTCCGCATGGTAGAGTCGGCAGATCCATTACGCTCTAAACAGTTACGGACTGGCTTAATGCAGCTCGGCGAAGAGGGGGCGATTCAGGTATTTCGCCCCATGATGGGTGGCACGATGTTGCTGGGCGCATTTGGTCAGCTACAGTTTGAGGTAGTTAGCCATCGCTTGCAAACTGAATACGGCGCTGAGGTTCGCTTGCTTCCTGCGCGCTACAACCTGGCACGCTGGGTAAGCTCAGAAGATCCGGTAGCACTAAAAAAATTCATTCAAGAAAATATTCACCGTATGGCCGAAGACGTTGTGGGTGCATCGGTATTTTTAGCCAGTCATAAATCTGAGTTAGATGTTGCCCAACAACGCTGGGAATCGATTCAATTCCATGCTTTAAGAGAGCACGCCGGCCTAATCTATCAATCAGACCTAGCTGGTTAAATTAACGCGGGCTGGCTTGCGGCCAATTGCAATCAAATACAGCCACGAGCTGGGTAGCACTCTTTCTAAAGGATGCGGTCTTGCCATATTGCGCACAATACGCATTTGCTTTTTGCGTTAGTGATGCTATGGATTCACCATCACTATTGAGAAAAGTCACCTGATTTGCATCTGAAGCATCGGTATAAACGGCAGCGCAAGCACTCAAACTGAGAATGCTTAGTAAGGCAATCCATTTTAGGTGTTTCATTAAAAATCTTCTTGTTTGATACATCGATTGCATGGTCTTATCGCTTTAATTTATTCACTAGAACAGTAGTGGCCTTGCTGACAAAAGGGCGATAAATCAGAATACAAATAATTGCGACAGGATAGGCTATGGACCAAACCTCAAGCCATACCCAAAAGAAATCGTGGGCTGCCCCTACTCGAACTAAGGTTGTTGCTAATGTGATGCTCAAGGACATCAGGCCGCCCATGATCACAGCAAAAATAAGATTGGGGATATTAATCATGATTTCAACATTCAACAAATTGGGGCTAGGAAAATAAGGATGTTCGACGTACTGCAATCATAGCGCCTAGACCACTTAACTGTTATTCTGATTTGTGATCACTATTCTGCGCCCTAGATAGGGGAATCTGCCGAGCATGCTCAAAGATTCATCATTCCAATACTCTAGGAATCTATATGGCTGCTGGCCAAAACCAAAGAAATAGAAAAAATGACTCCATGGTCACCAAAACTGGCAAAGCCAGATTAGGGCCGCTCAATGTTGCTCAATTAACCAAGCTTCTTGACTCAAGCACTAAGCCCAAAGAGAAGGCGAAGATTCAAAGGGCCCTCAATAAAGCTGGTCCAACTCCAGCCCCAGTCGCCGCGTAAGCACTAAGCATTAAGCCCCGAAATTACCGGGGCTTTTTCTTATGTAATATGCTCTCATAATGAAAGCATCTCCACACATCCACTCACTCTATATTGCCAGTCTAGCCGGTCAACCGATGATGAAGATAGAACGGGCCGACATCGTTACTGGTCAGGGAATCGTTGGAGATCGCTATGCGGCAGGTATTGGAGCATTCTCCATCTCTAAACCAAAAATACGTCATGTCTCTCTCATCGCCCTCTCAGGCATAGCAGATGCGAATCTCCAATTACTGGCTAATCAACATACTCTCTTTAGTGTAGGCGATACACGTAGAAATATTGTGATCGACCATCTTTCTTCTGATGAGCTCAATAGCCTAGTTGGAAAGATTTTTTATTTAGGTGGGCTCGCATTCAAAGGTACTGAGCTATGCGAACCCTGCCAAAGACCTGCTAAATTATTAGCTAGACCTGATTTCATAAACGCCTTTAAAGCTCGTGGCGGAATTAGGGCCGAAGCGCTGGAGTCTGGATCTATTACTGCCAAAGATCTTCTTACTCTTCCCACTGCTGGAAACAAATGATCACCTATACCGAGCATGCAAGCATCAGCCCCGAGCAAGCAATCGACCTTTACACTCGATCGACTCTTGGGGAGCGTCGTCCAATCGACAATGTAGATACCTTTGCAGCCATGCTGGCCAATGCTAACCTCATCATTTCAGCATGGGATGGGGAGCAATTGGTAGGAATTAGCCGCAGTCTGACAGACTTTGCCTATGTTGCTTATTTAGCTGACCTTGCTGTGGATGAACAGTATCAGCGACAAGGAATAGGAAAGCGTTTGATTGAAGAAACTAAGGCGCGCTTGGGGCTCAGTTGCATGATTGTGCTTCTCGCCGCTCCGAAAGCAAATGCCTACTATGAACATCTTGGCTTCGAGCACAACCCAAGGGCATGGATGATGAAAAAATGACCACAACAAGACTTTGCCTTATCCGCCATGGAGAGACCGCATGGAATTCTGAGCAGCGCCTCCAAGGGCATACTGATATCCCTCTGAATGTAAAAGGGGAAAGACAGGCACGTCAAATGGCCCAAGCACTAAAAGATGCAGAAGTCACATTTGATGCACTTTATACCAGCGATCTTAAAAGAGCAGCTGACACCGCTAATGCAGTTGTTGAATTATTTGCCGTAAAGGCTCAGGTTGATAGCTCTTTAAGAGAGCGTCATTTTGGAGCACTTCAGGGGCTATCGATTAGTGAGGCGCCCGCACTCAGGCCAGATCTTTGGCAGGCGCACATTACTCGCGACCTAGACCATGAACTCGAGGGTGGTGAAAGTATTCAGCAACTTGCCACACGAGTCCAACAGATCTTAGATTGGATTCAGGAACAACATGCTGGTAAAACCGTTGTGATTGTGAGTCATGGCGGCACGATCGATATGATGTTTCGCATTGCCAGCAATCAAGCTTTAAATACTGAACGTGTGGCCTCAGTCCCAAACGCCTCATTCAATTGGATTACCTATCAGCAAGATAGTGGCTGGTCAGTAGAGCAATGGGGTGACACCCGACACCTCGAGGGTCCCGCCTTAGAAAATGTGGACCTCTAATAAAAAATCACCTTCGTGAAGGTGATTTTTGGCTTTTCAGAAAGAAGCTTACTTTCTGATGTGCGCGTGACGCGCAGCATCTTGTGACATTCCCTCGCCCTTTGGCTTACCCTCGAGCGCTTCTTTTTCAGCAGTAATTTCTTTACGGCGCTCTTTGCAAGAACCAGCAATTTCTTGCAAAGCCTTACGAGCCCGGGCTGCAGAAGCTTTAACTCCTTTTCCCTGAAACTTTTCATTCTCTGATTGATAGGCCTCAAAAGCGGCAATTAATTTGTCATGATGGGACATACATCTCCTTATAAATTATTGAATTAATTAGCTTAAGTTGCACTTTAACCTATTAATATGTCATCGACTGTATTTATTGTGCCCAACGATTCATCATCATATTCAGCTTTTCTGGCCCCAGCTCTTTGAGATAAAGATTAAAGTCATTTCGCAAATTTGAGCCCTTCTTAAAAGCAAAACCGAGGTTGTCGAATCCCACCACTTGGTAGCTGCTACTCACTGGCAGATCTAATGCTTTCTGATAATTAACCAGCATGACACTGTCAACAAATACTAAATCCACGTTCCCGTTTTGTAATGCAATTAAGGCTTCTGCCGGAGACGGATATAACTTGACTTGGTCGACTGAGTAATAGCCCTTAGGCTGCAATATGGTTTTTACGTAATCATCAAACACACTACCTCTTGGATAGGCAATAGAGTATTTCTTGAGCTGTGATAAATCAGTGATTTTGATATTGCGATTTTTTAATCCAATGAGCTGCCAAGTGCTGGTGAAATAGGGATTAGAAAAATCCATGACCTCTTTGCGCTTGTCAGTAATTGAGATTCCCGAGAAGGCAACATCTGCTTGTCCGCTAGTGACTGCACCTAACATGCCGAGCCAATCGTAAGCGGTCATTTTAAATGTACAGCCCCGCGACTTGCAATATCCCTCAAATATCTCCAGGTCCATCCCAGTGTATTTGCCATCTTTCTCAAACAGCATTGGTGGAATCGCGGGAGATACGGCCACTTTGATTACATTGGATTGCTCCTCTTTGGAGCAGGCTCCAAGAATCAATAGAATCGCTAGCGAGGAGATGATTAGGCGAACAAGTCTCATGATGTAGTCCAAATTGGATTACCTGCCAAAGCTATTACAGATTCAAAATATCAAGCGGGGATATTTTTTAAATGCTTGATTACCCATGCTGGATCACTGTCACTTGGAAATATTGGGTAATGAACAGCCTCGATCACGCCATCATTCGCGATTAAGGTAATGCGTTTTAATAAAGTCATGCCGGCAGCAACAAACGTAGGCAATTGCAGTGCCCGCTGAAATTGATAATCAAGGTCGCTGACTATCGGAAATGGTAAATGCAAACGATCCGCCATCTCTTGTTGATATTCGGTAGATTGCACACTCAGCCCGACGACTTCTGCACCAAGCGCCTGAAGTTCTTGGTAATGATCCCGAAATGAACAGCTTTGCGGCGTGCATCCCCTTGCACCAGGAATCTGATCCCACCCATCTGGCAAGGCAACATTGGGCTGACCTGTCATTGGATAGCAGTAGATGACTAGCCGACCGGAGATCTCGCCCAAGTTCAACTGTTTACCAGTGGTTGAAGCTAGCAGCATGTTGGGTAATCGCATACCAACCAAGTGATTGGCAGCCCCGTCATCTTGGGGAATAGGTAAGTCTGTGGGCAATTGATTGAGATTGGTCATAGTCGTCACTTTATCTTATTTTTTATCTTAACTATTGGTGCGGCCTCTCATATTATCGAGCTTCTGACTTAAGATTTCTACTGCTTGCGTTAATGCAAATAGCTCTTTTTCTTTCATCAAATCAATTTTTTGATGCAGTAGCTCAATTTCTAACTCCGCTTTCACATTGATCTCAAAGTCATTACTAGCCTGCTGACGATCAATTTCTGACAGTCGATTTTGGCTCATCATAATTGCTGGGGCGGTGTATGCTGCCTGAAAAGATAGCATCAGGTTCAACAAAATAAAGGGGTATGGATCCCATGTATTTCCATTATTGATAGAGTTGTAGCTAATCCAAGCAAGAATACAGATGCTCTGAATAATGATAAATTTCCATGAGCCCACCATCTTAGCAACGACATCAGAAATTTTCTGGCCCGTCGTAAGCCCTAAAACCTCATCTGAAACATGACTAGAAATCTTGCTAGGAAAATCTTGGCGATGCCTTCTTCTATGAGCCCGCAGCGCCTCTAGTACTTGTAATTCTTTAGTGGTGGGTGTCAGTGCAGTCATAGTCCCTCGCTTTATATAGATACTTTACGCTCATAACAAGGGTAATTCATCGTTTTATTTCAGGCGCGGGCTACTGAATGAATTTTAAATTGAGCTCCCATCGCGCTTAATAAAACACAACGGGAGCACATTGATCTCAACAATGTAGATCAATATGCTCCGCAAATCCAATGCTAGAGCCCAATCTGCATGACTCTACTTGCTGGACTTATATTTTTGTACGGCCGCCTTCAGGTCGGAGTATTCCTCGCACCCAAAAGTACAGACCTTGTCTAGCCTAGCCAATAGAGCCTCAGCTCCAGGTAGATCATTGTTGATTAACTTTAGCTTTCCATAATATTCAAGAGCACCCCGATGATTCGGATCTATTTTTAATGCGGCTTGATAGTACTTTTCTGCCCCAACCAAATCAGGTGGCTGCTTCTTACGCAGACTGTAGCCCATCAAATTATTCCAGTCTGCGGAGCTTGTGTCGTTAGCGCTCTGCAATTGCTTAATGGCCTGATCGTATTTTTCAGCTTTAATGCTTGCGCGTGATTCCGTTAACCAAGTTGGGTCGGATTTGGCTGGCGTTGAATCTGCCGCTTGAGACGACCCAATTAAGGAGAGGGCCAATAAAAAGATCAATAAAAAATGTTTCATAAAAAAGCCTTTTTAAATTAATTAATTGATACCCTAGGGCGTAGGGCTTGGATACATCACGTGTGAAAGATATTCCCCATTTTTATTCACTTTTACTAAAACCATATCGCCCACCCCTACGACCTTACCAGTGAAAGCCTGAATATTCACATGATGAGTTACAAAAATAGTGGGCTTCTTTGATTGCTGACTTAATATATTTTTGATGAGCGCTTCTAACTCTTTGGTTTGTTTCTTTTCAAGACTCATGTTATCGAAAAACGATCCTAATGCGGGCTCAATCTTGACTGGGCCTTTATTGAGAAGGGTTGCCGTATCTAGACATCTGCACCATGGACTACTAAAGACCTGGGCATTCTGGAGACCCTGATTACTTAACCAATTTCCAATAACCCTTGATTGCTTTTTACCGTAATCATCCAAATTGCGCTGGGTTGAGCACTGGCTAAGTACATATCCTGCAGGATCACCATATCCCGGAGCATCAGCATGGCGCATTAGCAGAACATGTTGGCCATCTTGTAAGTCACCAGCCAAAGACGCCATTGCCTGCTCTACAGAAAAGAGGCTGCTCATCATAAAAACAATCAGGGCGATTATTCGGCTGAACCAACTCATTAATATACTTTTATTAGTGCTTTTAGGAGTTCTCATAGTAATCCATGGCTCATCATCTTGCTGTCACAAAGAAAACATCACGCACAAAAAGAGTCATTGCATGGTCCTGGGGCCTTGATACAAAAACATACTTTGTTAATCTCCCCAAATACTCCAATTCAGAGAGGGTGGCGAGGGCTGAGTCCATGAGACGGGATACTTCTTTTTACCAACTCCCAGGCGACTCCAAATAAAAGCGACTGCTGAAATAATGAGAACTCCGAATAAAACGGTAAATCCGATATGCGAAAAATTAGCGTGCGCCTGAATCATAATGAGTGGGTTAGCGCCTGCTGGAGGATGAACAGTTCTCGTCAATAATAAAACACCAATCGTAATCACTACTGCCACCACCATTACCCAAAGTCCATCGCCAAATAATTGAAATGCAATAACCCCAATGAGACTGCTGAACAAGTGGGCTCCAAATACAGCCCTAGGCTGAGCAGCTGGAATCGTGGAGAGGACAAATAAAAATAAAGTGGTTCCACCAAGAGATGCGAGCAGTAGCGGGGAGGATGCATGAGTGCAATAGAGTGCCAATGAGATGGCTACTGTAGAGCCAGTCAGCACCCACAATAGACGCAGTACATGAATTTTTCCCATGACAAATTAAACTACTTTTAATACTGCAGATAAAGAATTTCCTTCGTAATTGGGCTTCTCCCCAATCTCTTCAAAAGGATGTCCGAGCCGGTTGACCCAAAACACATCAAAGCCAAACCACTTGGCCGCTAAAGCGTCCCAAGCGTTGCTAGAGACAAACAGAATTTCTTCTTTTTTGACGGGGAATGCTTTTAGTAAAAGCGCGTAAGCTTGTGGGTCCGTTTTAAATAACCGTATATCCTCAATCGTGACGACTTGATCTAAATAGGGTTTCAGGCCATTACTCTCAACCACGGTCGCCAACATCTCTCTACTGCCGTTAGATAA
The DNA here is from genome assembly GCF_018882095.1 of Polynucleobacter sp. CS-Odin-A6. GTDB lineage: Bacteria > Pseudomonadota > Gammaproteobacteria > Burkholderiales > Burkholderiaceae > Polynucleobacter. The sequence goes on along the minus strand of NZ_JACVPD010000001.1, from coordinate 9,929 downwards.
AATAGCCGTAGCAATACCCTTTTCTTTAATTGCCTTGAGAACAGTGATGCTATCTTCAAAACCAGTGAGCTTGGCATACTGATCCATCAGTCGCTGTTCATATTCTGGCGTGAGATTTAAACTCATTCGCTTACAGACGTACCGCAAAGAACGAATCGTCAGCTCCCAAAATGGAAGGTAGTGTTTGCTGCCTTTCGGATTGGGGTCGCTCATTGTCACCAAGCGGGTGTATTCGATTTGACGATCACGCCACATCAAAGCAAAGGCCTGACCATGCCCTGGAAACAGCTCTTCTGCTAATTGCCCCATGGAATACACATCAAACAATGTTCCATAGGCATCAAAAGCGATTAGCTTGTACATACTGTCCCCTTATTTTTATAGTTAATTTCTATTGTCGTTTAAAACCCTATTACCAGAGAAATTTTTTCTGGCGAACAAGCCCAATCCACCGCGCTAAATAAAACCAGGTTCAAGTGAACTAGGAGGGCTATTTACAAGCTCCCACTTCAGCAGGTCTTTGTTGAGAGGCTCTGAGAGCCATCGAGCCCAATCGCCCGCGCATATTATTTTTCATAAAGTATTCGACTATGACTGATGGAATGATGGAGTCCAGCTCCAGCAAGCTGTTGTACTTAAAGGTTGTTTTGTTGCCATTTGGCACCAATTTCCAAGCACCCTTATAAAACTTAGCATCACCACTCAGCTGCTCAAAGCTGACCAATTCATTTGGAGTCTCGGTATATTCGACAAGGGACTTCATCGAGATGTGGAAAAAAAGCACCTCCTCCTCAATTACCCTGCGGACGCGTACCTTATTACCAGCCCTTGAAATCACGGTCGCCTCGATAATTCCCGGAATATTTTTTGAGCCCTCATAGTCTGTAATAAAACTGTAAGCACTACAGATATTGATAGGAACAACGTAACTGGCATTAATTTGAAATCGGCCATTTATTGGAGTTATGCTCACCTGAATATCAAACGGGTTTGCATTTTCTTCAGCATGACTCAGGGTGACAAACAAAACCAGCATTAGGGAGAAAAGCCATTTCATCCTTCATTTTAGAGTCAGATGGAATTCGCCGTTTAAAGCGATCCTAGCGCTTACTGAGGGTTTTTACTGCAGCGCCAATCAACTACTGAATTTATTCAAGGAATGATTTATAGTCATTTGAAATAAATAAGGCAATTAATAACTAAAAAGCATCTTAAGGCACTCAAGGAGACAGCAATGCAATTAACCATTAATGGGGAAATCCACAATATCGATGTGGAGCCTAATATGCCTTTGTTGTGGGCGATTCGTGAAGTCGTTGGACTTACGGGCACTAAATATGGTTGCGGGATTGCACAGTGTGGTTCCTGCACCGTCTATATGAATGGTGAACCTGTGCGCTCTTGCTCCATTCCCGTTTCAGCGGTAGGTGGTATGAAAATCGTCACAATCGAAGCACTCTCAAAAGATAATTCTCATCCGGTACAAAAAGCATGGATTGCTTTGGATGTACCTCAGTGTGGCTACTGTCAGTCTGGTCAAGTAATGGCAGCCGCAGCTTTACTCAAAAAAATTCCTAAGCCTACTGATGCCGATATTGATAATGCAATGACTAATGTCTGTCGTTGCGGCACTTATCAAAAAGTACGCGATGGTATTCATGTGGCATCTGGGCAGAAGAAGCTTGAAGAAGTTCTCGCGCAATATGATGCCTCAACTAAGACACGTGGATAAGGGGGCCTGAGATGACAACTAATACAGAAAATACCAGCCTGTTGGCAAGTGCTTCTCGTCGTGATTTCATCATCAAGGGGTCCCTTGTAGGTGGCGGCTTGATGCTGGGGCTTGGGGCTTGGCCAGATCTTGCGCTGGCGCAAGCCAATAGTACATACGACCAAAACACCCCCATGAAAACGGGCGAGCCCGAGGTAAATGCCTGGGTATCTATTAAGCCCGATGATACTGTGGTGATCAGAATTGCCCGCTCAGAAATGGGTCAAGGTACCCGTACCGGTTTGGCACAATTAGTTGCGGAAGAATTAGAGTGCAACTGGAAGAAAGTCACTACAGAATCTCCTACACCAGGACAAAGTTTGGCGCGTAAGCGGGTTTGGGGAGAGCATGGCACTGGTGGTAGCCGAGGCATTCGGATCTCCGAGGATTATGTACGTCGCGGCGCTGCAGCTGCACGCATCATGCTGGTACAAGCAGCAGCAGACAATTGGAACGTTCCTATTGGAGAATTAACAGTCAATAAGGGAGTAATTACTCACGTACCAACAGGTCGTAAAACAACTTATGGAAAAGTGGCTGAGCGTGCTTCAACCCTGACGCCTCCCGACCCAAAGTCGATTACCTTAAAGGATCCAAGAACTTGGAAGGTTGCCGGACAACCCTATGCTCGCATTGACACAGCAAATAAGGTTAATGGCACTAAAGTGTATGGACTGGATTTGCAGTTTCCAGGAATGCTCTGCGCCTCCATCAAAGCTTGTCCGGTATTTGGCGGTAAGTTAGTGAGCTATGACGAAGCAAAAGTAAAGAATTTGCGTGGCGTCAAAGGCGTTGTCAAAATTAACGACAGCATAGTCGCAGTAGTCGCTGATACTTGGTGGCGTGCCAATACCGCACTGAATGCTTTACCAATCGTATGGGATGAAGGTGCAGGTGCAAATATCTCCTCGTCCAATATTAATAAGACCATGCGTGATGGACTAGATGAACAAGGGGATTTTTGGCAACGCAAGGAAGGTGATGCTGTAGGTGCAATTGCATCCTCCGCTAAAAAGGTTGAGGCGATTTATTTCACACCCTATTGTGCTCACGTCAATATGGAGCCCATGAATACCACCGTCAAAATCACTGGCGATCGAGTAGAGGCTTGGGTACCAACACAAAATGGCGAAGGCTCTCTTGCCGCCCTATCCGAAGCTACCGGCATCCCTTTAGAGAAGTGTGAAGTATATAAATTAGACTCAGGTACTGGACTGGGTCGTCGTGGCTCAACTCAAGATTTTGTGAGCTACGCAGCTAAGGTTGCACAACAATATCCTGGCGTGCCGGTGAAGGTGATCTGGAGTCGGGAAGAGGATATGACGCACGACTTCTATCACCCGACTGCCATGGCTAAGATGACGGCTGGCTTTGATGTCGCTGGTAACTTGACCGGCATGCATATTAAAGTTGCCGGTCCATCCATCAATGCCAGGGCTACACCATCAGCAATTAAAAATGGTAAAGATGAGCGTCAATTACAAGGCCTTTATGAGAAGGGTCCCGATGCGCAGTTGGGCTATCAATTCCCAACCCTATTGACTGAGTATGTAATGAAAAACTCGCACGTGCCAGTTGGTCCATGGCGTGGCGTCAATACAAATCAAAATGGCATCTTTATGGAATGCTTTATGGATGAGTGCGCCAAAGCAGCCAATAAAGATCCCTTGCAGTTCCGCCAAGCCCTAATGCAAAACCATCCGAAACATCTTGGAGTCCTAAATGCAGCCGCCAAGATGGGTAATTGGGGTAAACCTACGGCGCCCGGAGTTCACCGTGGTATTGCTCAGTTTATGGGTTATGCAAGTTATTCTGCCGCAGTTGCTGAAGTATCCATGAAGGGCAACATCGTCACCATCAATCGATTGGTATTTGCTTTGAATTCGGGACATGTTGTGAATCCCTATTTGACTCGTGAACAGATCGAAGGATCGGTGGTAATGGCACTAGGAGCCATTTTCAGTCCAGAGATCACGGTAGAAAATGGGCGCATCAAACAACAGAATTTAGATTCTTATCCGCTGCTCAAGCTGTCCTCAACGCCTCGTGTTGAAGTAGTCCTTGTTCCTACCTATGACTTCTGGGGCGGGGTCGGCGAGCCCACCATTTGTGTTGTTGGTCCGGCCGTAGCAAATGCTATTTCTGCTGCGATTGGCAGACCTGTTAGAAACTTTCCGCTTTATAAAGAAAATCTCAGCCTGGCGTGATGAGGTACCAGAGCTAGGCTCAATCTTGATTGAGGGATTGAGCCTACCTGGAGCGAGAAGTAAGGTTAGGCCTAGCCAGCAGCCACATCTCTTTCTGCTGGCTTAAGCTACAGTAAATTTGAGGTTACCTAACTTCTCAATACGCGTTTCAAGTTTATCGCCGGGCTTTAACCAAACCTGCTTATCTTTGGGATAGCCTGTAATTACGCCTTCTGGGGTGCCCGTGAAAATAATGTCACCTGGTTCTAGCGTAAAGATCTTCGATGTGTAACTCACAATCTGAGCACAATTAAAGACCATGTCGTTCGTATTCGATGACTGACGCACTTCGCCATTAACGTATTGTTCAATCTTGAGTTGATTTGGATTGCCGACTAGGTCTGAGGTCAAAATGTACGGGCCTATGGGTGCAAAACCATCATTGGTTTTACCAATCATCCACTGGCTACTGCGTTGTTGTAGTTCTCTTGCGGTGAAGTCTTGCCCGGTAGCATAACCAAAAACATAGGACAAAGCGTCGGCCTCACTAACATTGTATGCACGCTTGCCCATCACAATCACTAGCTCTGCCTCGTAGTCAAACTTTTCTGCATTGACTAATGATGCCCTTACAACGCCATTATGGCTATTGAGGGTGTTATTAAATTTATTAAACAAAATGGGTAACGTTGGTATGGGATTGTTCGTTTCCTTAGCGTGTTTGGCATAGTTCAATCCCACGCAGATGATCTTCTCTGGATTCGTAACCGCAGGCGCAAATTCAATTTTGCTTTCATCTAAAAACAAATTTGGTCCGCCTTTACTCAATGCCAAGCTAACTAACTTGCCTAAGCCCTGATCACCATTCTGAATCAAATCATCAGTCGTAGTTGGCGCCTTTACCTTAAATTGTTTAGCTGCTTTAGCAACATCTAAGATTCCTCTCCCAGTCTTTACGCCTAAAACATATTGATTATTGGCTTTATAGTTAAGCACCGTCAGATTCTTAGCCATCTCTGGATTAGCAATCCTCACAGCGCCTGCCCCCGGGCCAGCAGCCTCAGCCTGATTTGCAATAAAAGGAGTTGTCAAAGCCGCTCCGCCAGCGAGGGCAGATACCTTTAGAAATTCACGTCGCTGATTGCTCATAGTCTCTCCAGATTGAATGCTGATGATTGAAATTTTTGCTCTGGATAAGAATCTAACACGAGCTTAAAAATCGTCAGCCTAGGGATTACCCCTGAATCCGGGACGCGATAGCTTGACTGTCAGGTGTCGAATGACGCAACAATCGCAAATCTATTTTGCTGTTTTAGATATTTTCTATACGGGGTCAATATGAGTCATGACATTGAGAACTGGCAACTCTTTCTTGATTTGATTTCCAGCCCTAAGAGCAATGTCATGTCCAACCTGGACAGAGGCATTTGCATCGACATCAATATGCACGTCAACCAGAATCATATCGCCCATCTTGCGTGTTCTGAGATCATGAAAGCCTCGAACGCCATCCGTAGATTGAATGATTTTCACTATTTGCATATGCTCTTCTTCCGATATAGCTCTATCCATCAAATCATGTAAGGCATCCCAACCGAATTTCCAACCCATTTTAGCGACCATCAAGCCAACCACTAAAGCACCAATAGCATCAAAGATGGGGTGCCCTAATAAGGCGCCAACAATACCAATGGAAACAACCAATGAAGAGGCAGCATCAGATCTTGCGTGCCAGGCATTCGCTACCAGCATAGACGATCGAACTTGCTTGGCTACGGCCAACATGTATCTAAACAGTAACTCTTTCGCTACCAAGGAGGCCAAGGCCACATACAAAGCGAGAATTTGAATTTGCCCGGCAGGCACAGGGTCGATAATTTTTTCTCCGGCCTTGAACAGCATCCCTGCACCAACAGCCAATAAAGAAATTCCTAAAAATAGAGAGGCTGCAGTTTCATATCGTTGATGCCCCTATTGATGGTCTTCATCTGCATCTTTAGCGCTATGGTGATTAGCAAAAAGCACAACAAAATCAGCCACTAAATCTGTTGCAGAATGAATGCCATCGGCAATCAAGCCTTGGGAGCCAGACACAATACCGGCGAACACTTGTGAAACTGTTAAGCCGATATTTACAACCACGCTCACTAAAGTGCTACGTTTAGCGGCCCCCTGCTTTTCTGGCGTTTGTGATTCGTGATCTACTAGATTTTCATTCATCCGAAGATATTATCAAACTCACATGAAATGTTCAGATCGCTAGATGTTGGCCATCTATTGCGTCAAGCCCTGCAAAGATCCGTTAACTACTAAATAAAAAGAATAGGCCCACGCGATCACAAGGCTTAGGCCAACCAAATACATTGGATAACGAATAGCCTGTTCTGGGGCGCCCTGTTTTGTACCCGTTATCATTGATTTAACTAAATTTTCTTTTTGTAAAAAGCTCATAATGATTGCGGCGGCCACGTGAATAGCAACAAACCCCAAAGCTAGGCTAGAAATAGCTTCATGTGCCCCAGTCATATATTCCCCGAGGTATTCTTTAACACTCCAATAGCCGGTTAAACCGATTAGCAAGATCAAGATCATTAGTGAAATCATTACTAATGCACCTACAGGATTGTGCCCAAGTCCAAGATGTTGATTGCCTGTGAATAACGACTTGAGATGATGCAGAGTTTCTGTGGGACCTTTAATAAACTCGGTAAAGCGAGCATACCTTGTGCCCACCATCCCCCAAATGACTCTAAAGAGAACTAATGCGCAGGCTGAATAGCCAAAAGCATAGTGAACCATTTGTTGTGACTCGCCTTCTGAAGTGAACCATGCTCCCGCAAAAGAAATCACTAATAGCCAATGAAAAACTCTGACCGGAAAGTCCCAAACTAGGACTGGTTTTTTTGGATTGGAAGTATTCATTTTACGAGCGTCCTCATATAGGCTTCATGGCCCCTTAGTAATCCGCGGGGGTTGCAGAAAATGCTAACTCTGCAAAACTGAATAGCGCTGAAACTAAGAACTGTCTTTTCATCATGACGATGCACCTCGCTTACTTATCAATTCAGTATGCGCCCAATACAATGGATAATGCTGTTTTAAAAATAATAAGTTGCTGATTGCTTGATTTCAGTCAAATAAGAGTGAAATGTCGTTTTAAATAGCTTTTGATCTACGAGACACTGAATCAAGCTGAGGCCTTAGCTAGGCTCAGCAAAAATAATGATTCAAATATAAACTCGACATAACTTACTTTTACCTCAAGCAACTATGAAATATCTACTATTCTTCTGCCTATCTTTTTTTAGTCTAAGCTCCATTGCCGGCGGCGAAGAGACCTATAAAGCGGTTTGTTCTAACTGTCATGCTACTGGCCTGAACAAGGCCCCCATGGTGGGCGATAAAAAACAGTGGGGCAAGCTGATTAAAGAAGGTCAAGCGCACATTACTTCTGATGGCTATCACGGTGTAGGGGCGATGCCAGCAAAAGGCGGGAAGCCAGATCTCACTGTGACTGAATTTGCATCCGCAGTCGTTTATATGGCAAATCAAGTTGGGGCTAATTGGAGAGAGCCAGACGAAGCCATGCTCAAAGATATTAATAAGCGAATAGCTAAAAAGTCGTCAAAGTCTTAGTTTTCACTCATCACATTGGGGGAGATCAATGAAGGAGCGGGTTTTTAAAAGTAGCAACTTTCTAGAGTCCAATATCGGCGAACCTATTCGCTCAGTTATCACTGAATCAGGGGATTCTGCTGTTATTGCTTGGCACGTTAATCCCGGGCAACGAATTAGCGCCCATTTTCATCCTCACGGACAAGACACTTGGATTATTCAATCGGGTATTGGCGAGTATCAGACAGACAATGCTGGTTCGACAAAGGCCATTAAAGCCGGTGATGTTGTAGTCGCCCATGCAGGCGAAACCCATGGCGTCCTGAACACCGGAACCGAGCCGCTGATCTTTATATCAGTGGTGTCACCCGCTTTATCGGGATATGAATTACTAGTCAATCAATAAGTCTTGCTAGCTCAACATGGCTCTGCTTTTGCGAGAAGCCCCTGTTAGAGGGGGCTTTAAAGTAACTTACTTTTTTGGATTTTTGGCGTAACGTAAGTAGGGTAACTTCATATCTAATGAGCCAAATCGAGCGCTGGCTTCCGCATCATTTAAAGCTAAGCCCACTATTACATCTTGGCCGGGAACCCAGTTTGCTGGAGTTGCCAATGGAACGCCATCAGTAATCTGAATGGCATCAAGCACCCTTAGAATTTCAGCAAAATTACGGCCAACCGACATTGGGTAGGCCATTGTTAAGCGTAACTTTTTATCCGGCCCAATGATAAACACAGTGCGCACAGTTGCACTATGGGCAGGAGTACGGCCATCGGGTAAATAGGCATCAGCCGGCAGCATGTCGTAGAGCTTGGCTACCTTTAATGAAGTGTCATCAATAATTGGGAAATCTGCAGGCACCCCAGCAAAGGTAGCAATATCTTTTTTCCACTTCTGATGATCGTCCACGCTGTCTACGGAAACGCCCATTACCTTGGTATTTCGCTTGGCAAACTCTGGGGCAAGTTTTGCCACCGCGCCAAACTCTGTTGTACACACAGGCGTAAAGTCTTTTGGATGAGAAAACAAAATCGCGTAGCTATCGCCGATCCAATCATGTAAGGTCAAATTACCAGCCGTAGAATCTGCCGTAAAGTTTGGCGAAAGATCGTTAATTCGTAATGTCATATTCGTTCCCTGGGATGGTTGTCACGCTATAGCCATACTACGCCACAATGTTTATTTGGACAGAATCGACTAGGAACGAGGATTTCTAATCACTAAAAAGGCTTTTGTGTAAGCGCTAACGTACTTTTCTAAAAAACAGTACTATGTAAATTATCCATTAATTCAAAAATATTCTTAAGGACTTTTAATGAAACTTCACTCTTTATTATTTACGGGCGCACTCTTAATTCTTTCGAGCCATTCAGCCTTTGCACAGTCAGTTGATTTTGTTGAGCCCAAGAATGGCGCAACTGTTACCAGCCCATTCAAAGTAGTTTTTGCTGTAACAGGAATGACGGTTCAGCCTGCAGGTGATATGACCGCCAATACGGGTCACCATCACTTACTCATTAATGCTGAGAATATTCCAAGTGGGGCTGTGATCCCAGCGGATGAAAAACATATTCATTTCGGTAAAGGCCAAACTGAAACTGTAGTAAATCTTCCGCCTGGTAAATATAAGTTAACTATGCAGTTTGCAAATGGTGCTCATCAGTCATATGGTTCCCAACTATCTAAATCGATTGATGTAGTTGTCAAATAGACTTATCAACCCAAGCACATGAAAAACCACCCTAGGGTGGTTTTATTGTTTCTTGGTAGCCCGGGGCGAAATCGACCAGGGCCTATGATGACTTACTCTGGACAAGACTGATTTAGCGATAGCCTAATAAGTCGTCCTGGGTTCGCTTTTGCCCCTCCACGAAGCGCTTAGTGCAAATTCCTGCTCCACTATGGCCGCTTTGTTTTTTAGAGTCGACCTGCATTTGATACAAGGCATCAAAACAATCTCTTCTATTAGCAAACTTTAGGCTTTCTGTATGGGCTTGCTTGCCCTTGTAAAAATGAAAGAAATCTAAAGTCCAAAACTTGTCGCCCTGAATGCCAGTATTGCTTTGCTCAGCAGGAGGTGGATTAACGCAAGAGCTCAAGAGAGCCGCAAGGCAAACAATGAATAATTTAAGCACTTTGATCATCTGCTGCCTGTTGAGTTGAAGAAGATAGTATTAGTGTATCTAAATCATCCCGACCTAAAGAATCTCATCTGCCAGCCCAAATGAAAAAGCCACCCTCATGAACTGACCCCCAGTAGTTGGACAGTTTAGTTAGGTTAGCACGAGGGATTGAGTTCGGTATTGCACCGGGCTTAATCCCTTTAGCTTTTCTTTGATTCGATCATGGTTGTAGT
>NZ_JACVPD010000008.1 GCF_018882095.1 Polynucleobacter sp. CS-Odin-A6 | reverse complement strand
CTACGACGAAGCAATTGCCTCGTACAAAAAAGCTTTGAGCATTAAGCCTGATTACGCAGAGGCTTGGTCTAATCAAGGGACGGTATTCTCAGATTTAAAGCGCTACGACGAAGCAATTGCCTCGTACAAAAAAGCTTTGAGCATTAAGCCTGATTACGCAGAGGCTTGGTCTAATCAAGGGACGGTATTCTCAGATTTAAAGCGCTACGACGAAGCAATTGCCT